>CAUUFZ010000001.1:0-204589 GCA_963544575.1 uncultured Candidatus Saccharibacteria bacterium
TTTTTATTGGCAATATGTATTGCCTTTTTTGTTGCAAAGGTCCTGGACCTTAACGAAAATTTTGAATTTTTATAAAAATATGATATAATACCTGTGTTACTCTAGTGACAAATTAGCTACGGCTAGTTCTTTAAGGAGTTTTATATGCTTATTTGTTACTTATTGACTCGCAAAAAAGGGGAGGTGGAGTCATGAAATCTCTAGCGGAAGAGAAAATCGAGCTTGATGCTCTGCTTCAGGAAGTCAAATCTGCGAAAAGATTGATGGACGAAGCCGAGAAGAAGTGTAAGGAAGCTGACACCGAAATTGAATATTTGAGAAAAACGATGAGCTATTTTGGCGGAGATGAAGCTGCGAAGCTTTACAATGAAACCGGCCAAATCATCGCTCAGATTCAACGTAACTTCGAGTGTCAACAACAGGACCCAGCTAATCAGGATTTAAAAAAGGAATATGATGACCTTATCAAGAAAAAAAATCAGATGATCGGCGAGAAGAAGGCTTATTACAATCCCAAGCTACACCCCGAACTCTGCAGGATTAGGGAGAAGTTTGAGGAGACTAAGCAAGAAAAAATTACTTGGGAAAAAATCTTTTCCCAACGAAAGGAGGAATATAGCGAGAAAGACGCTATCTATCAGAAGAAGAAAAGCTTCATCGAAAGCCTAACTTCCTCGGAAGATATTAGGATTAAGTCTTATCTCGATAAGTTGCTCCACCTGATGGGAGTACCCACGAGTAGTGACTTTAAGCTGGTATCTAGGCAGGGCCGAATTGACCTCTATTACGGTGGTCAATGGCATCCAGACGGCATTAATCATGGTCACATTACCGCTATAAAAAATGAGGATGATTATGATGTGTCCTATCGCCGCGAGCCCAGTTGTAATGTTGGCTAAAAATGACAAAATAAGTATCACACAACTTCAAAAGAGGCTAAGTTTTAGCCTCTTTTTTCATTTCTTCGCTATAATTAGAACATGAAAACACGCATCGTCTTCCCCGAATTAGAAAATCCCATTATTAAATCTGCTATCAAAAAAGCTCGCGAAAAATTTCCCGATTTTGAATTAGTCGGTGCCGATTCTCTCGAACATGCCTGTCTTGCGGTGAAAAATCAGCTCGCCGATTCCTTAATTGCCGGCATCGATTACTCCTCACGTGATGTAATTTTGGCTTGTCGTGACCTCATCGGGGTGAAAAATCCGCGTAATCTCCTGAAGCCGACTTTTTCCGCTAGCTTCATCCTGGAGCGCGAAAATGAAACTTATGTGCTTGCCGACGCTGCCGCCTGTAAACATCCTACCCCTGATCAGCTTTATGATATTGCCGTGCAAACCGTTGAAACCGCGAGTAAAATTTTTTCGACACCGAAAGTCGCCTTTCTTAGTTTTTCCACCAAGGGTTCCGGTGGTCGCGACGAGACCATTGATTTAATCCAAGAAACCATCGCCAAACTGAAAATTTCTCACCCTGAACTCCTAGTCGATGGCGAATTACAACTCGATGCCGCGATCAATCCGCGCATCGGCCAGAAAAAAGCCCCAGATTCTCCAGTTGCTGGCTTCGCCAACACCTTAATTGTCCCCGATCTTAATACTGGTAATATCCTCTATAAGGCCATGGAGCAATTTGGTGGCTTTACGGCTGCCGGCCCAATTCTTCAGGGCTTTAACGCGCCAATTTCCGACCTCTCGCGTGGTAGCACCGAAGAAGATGTCTTGAAAGTTATCGAATATATGTTATTGCTCGCTAAACACTAATCTTTGCGCCGTCCACCTCTCGGATGTATAATAGAAACTAGTTGAAAATGGAGTGTTATGAAAGGTAAAATCAAATATTTCGGTACTGACGGTATTAGACAAAAGGCAGAAGCTTTTACCCCTGGCTTTATCCAAGCTGTTACTCTCGGTATTGTGCGTTATTTAGGTAATGCAAAAGAGGATGAAAGTGGTCTCGAACGTCCAGCTCGGGTTTTAATTGGTGGCGATACACGTGAATCCACTGAATGGATGATTCGTTATTTTGAGGAAGCCCTGGAAACTGTCGGAATTGATCACGGTACGGTGGGTGTCTTGCCTACCCCAGCGATTAATTACGCTTTTTATGAAATGGGTTACGACCTAGCTATTGATATTACCGCTTCTCATAATCCCTACACTGATAATGGTATTAAAATTTTCGAGCGCGGTGATACGATCGGTGGTCTCGAGGCTACCATGCCAGGCGGCGTAGCTTTTTCCGGCACTGGCACTAATGATTCTGGTGAAAATCTTTCTCACTTAGTGAAAAAATATCCATACGGTATTAAACTTTCGCAGTCTGGCGTCAATGCGATCGAAAATGCTCTAGAAAATGAATCTGGTTTCGATACGCATAGTCCAGAATTTCGTGAAGATCTTCATGAAGACGCTCTTTCACGCTACCTCGACCATCTCCGTACTTATCTTGCGCAATTTGGTCCAGCCACCACCTCGGTGCGCCAAAAGCCAGATTTTTCCGGTCTGCGCATTGGTCTAGATCTTGCTTGTGGTGCCACCTCTGTTACAGCTAAGCAAATTTTTGAAGAACTCGGTGCCGAAGTTATCGCTATCAATGAAGATGCTAATTTTGGTGAAAAAATTAACGCCGGTTGCGGTAGTACTCATCTTGAACCGCTCATTAAATTAGTTAAAGACCAGCAACTTGATTTCGGTGCGGCCTTTGACGGTGACGGTGATCGCTGTTTGATGATTGATCACGACGGTCAGATTATCGATGGCGATGATATGATTGTGATTTTGGCTAATTATTTAGGCATTCCTGAGGTCTGCGTTACGATTATGGCTAATAAAGGCCTTCTACGTTGGGCTGAAAAAACCGGCGTCAAAATCGCTATGACCGATGTCGGTGACCAAAATGTTTCCGCTAAGATGCGTGAAGACGGTATTCTTCTGGGCGGTGAACAGAGTGGGCATATTATTCTGCCGGGCGAACCAATGGGCGACGGTGTGCTTACTGCGCTCGTGATTACCAAAATTCTCTCTGAAGCCCGCGATAAGTTCAATCACGAAGATACTTTGCTTGCAGACTATCAAACTATCCAAGATGAAAAAACTGGTAAAGCCTCCGAAAACTCCGGACGCACCCTGCCGACCTTGTCTACTCTTTGTCAAAATTTCCAAAAACTTCCACAAACCATCAAAAATCAGCCAGTCGATAGCCAGACCAAACAAGCTTTCCGTAATCTCACCGAAACCGCCCAGCAGTTTATTGCCACCGAAACCGAAAATCTCCCTGCCGGCTGGTCAATCAATATCCGTGCCTCTGGTACCGAAGATTTAGTGCGCATTACTATCTGGGGTGACGATGCTGAGGTGATTCAAAAAACTGCTGACGCCATTGCTGAGCGCCTCACCGAAACCGTATTTGAATAAAGAAAGGGAATTATGGTTAAAATTGAACGTCTATCTGCATATCAACCAGAAATCGCCACGCGCGTGCGTGAACTTCTGATTCAACTTTCCCGTAGTGGTAAGGATAAGGGCGAAATCAGTCCAGATTGGTTCACGGAAATCGCTCAGTCACCTTATCATGATCTAATTTTTGCCGTGGAAGATGGACAGATTCTCGGTATGGCTTCAGTTTCCGTAACTTTTGGTGCCGGAATTTATAAAAATGCCTATCTCGAAGATTTTGTGGTAGATAGTAGCGCTCGTGGTAAAGGCGTGGGGGATCTCATTTTCCAGGCCTACGAAGATTGGGCTAGGGAAAAAGGCTGCAAAAATCTCGAATTTACTTGCGGTCATGGCCGTGAAGTAGCCCAGAATTTTTACAAAGCCCACGGCGCCGAAATTTACGATACTAACTTCTTTAGGAAAAAATTATGAACATTTTTATCTCTGGTATTTCCGGTACCGGCATGGGACCACTCGCCCTTTTTGCTCATGATGCTGGACATCAAGTTTTTGGCTCCGACCTTCACGAAGGCCCGATTACTAAGGAACTAAAAGCTAAAAATCTCACCTTTGCTATCGGTCCACAAACTGGTGATTATCTGGCGGAGATTCATCAGAAGACTCCGATTGATTGGTATGTCCATACTTCAGCCATTACCGAATCACATCCTGAATATCAACGCGCCAAGTCGCTGGGTTTGAAGATTTCTAAGCGTGACGAATTAATCGAAACCCTGGTTGAAAAACATCAACTGAAGATGGTGGCAGTCGCTGGCACTCACGGCAAAACCACTACTACTTCTATGTTAATCTGGCTCAGCCAAAAACTCGGTTTGAAAGCCTCCTATATGGTTGGCTCGACGCTTAATTTTGCCCCTTCTGCCAAATATGATTCAGATGATCAATTTTTGCTCTATGAAGCTGATGAATATGACCGTAACTTCCTGGCTTTCCATCCTTGGCTCTCACTTATTACTTTTGTTTCCTATGACCATTCTGATATTTTTGCTACCGCAGCTGAATATCAAGAGGCCTTTTTGCAATTCGAATCTCAGAGTGAACACCTTATTTTTGGTCCACATGCTAATCTTCACCACGCCGAACTTCTCGCTGATATGCACCCGGATGTTGTTTTAATGTCAGCCAAGGAATTAATGTTGCCGGGTGAAGCACGCCGTCTCGACGCCACGCTCGCTATTAAAGCGGTACAGCGAATCCTCGAATCGCTCGGTCGCGAGGTTAATCATGAAGAAATTATCGAGGCGATTAATCAATTCCCAGGTGTCGGACGTCGTTTTGAGCGCCTAGCTGACGGACTTTATTCGGATTACGCACATCACCCAGAGGAAATTCGCGCCACTATTAATGTCGCCCTCGAGGAAGCCAAGCGCACGCAGAAAAAGGGTGTGGTGATTCTTTACCAGCCACATCAAAATATCCGTCAGCATGAATTCTTTGATGAATATCAGGATATCTTTCATGGCATTGAAAAACTTTATTGGTTGCCAACTTATCTTTCACGCGAAGATCCTAAATTAAAAATCCTTACCCCAAGTGATTTTCTTAATTCACTGGATAATCCTGAAATTGGCGCTCCGGCTGAGTTAGATGATTCTCTTGGTGCCAAGCTTCGCCAAGATCTTGCCGATAATTATCTGGTGATTCTGATGTCCGCCGGTGATGCCGACCCATGGCTCCGCCAAAAGTTCTTATGATATAATTAAACTCAGTATGGGTGGTGTTTTGAAGCAGGAGCGTCAGGAAGACAAGAGAAAGCGCTTTTTGACCTTCTTAAAACAGGTCAAAACTTGGCAATTATTTTTGAGTTTATTGCCGCTACTTTTTCTTTCCGCCACTTTTTTACGCTTTGATCATTTGAAAATGATGGACTTAAAAATCCAAGTCGAAAAAGCTGACGAGGGTAAGGCTGCCGATGGCACCGATTTGCCACAAGCCGAAATTGATCAAAATATTCGCTCTACTCTGAAAAACCTGCGAGATTTTAGTTCTTCTCACACCATCGTGAATTTTGTCGAAAAAAATGGTCGTACTGCTCTTACCTTCGGTACCGGCCCAATTTATTTGGAACATCAATATAACCGCCAGGCCACCGTTGCCTTACGCGAAGCTGAATCTAAGCTTAGTCAAAATCCCGATGGTAATCCTAATGGTAATATCTTTGCTAAGGCTATGGAAACCTGTAAGCCGCAGGCTATCCGTAATGGTTGGGGTTGGAATAGTCCCGGCTATCTCAATTGCATGACCGGTGTGATTAATAGCTATCCGGCTACTGATAAGCTTACCACTAGCCTCACCGCTGATTTACCACCGACCGCACTTTATCGTTATGATTTTGTTTCGCCGATTTGGACCCCAAGTCTCTCTGGAATTACGGTTCTATTTTGTGTCATTATCATCATTACTATCGTGATTCGTCTAATTATTTTTGCCTTCCTTCGCCTCGCCTTGCTCTTCTTGAAATAATTCCGCAAAAATCTCCCCATCAATTTTCCAGATTACCACCCCCGTTAAAAGCATAAAAGTTTTCCTACCCCTATTTCACCCCCATAAAATCTCTTGACACTTATCTTTATCTAATCTAATATAAAACTATACTTATTTAAAGGAGGACAAATGGCCTATAGTCATAAAAACAGCAAGGGAATTACCTACTACCTACACAAGTCAGAAGTAACCCTTCGCGGTGGCAAGCCACAAACTATCTATTTCTTCACCAAGACTGAGAACAACCCTAAGGGTACTCCAGTTGATCTTCCAGAAGATCGTGTTGTCAATGAAAACCCACGTAACGGTTTCTTGACTCTTTCCAAGAAGAAATAATCTTCAATCGATTACAAAATCCCCTAAATCAAATTAGGGGATTTTTTCTGCCAAATTTCAATATTTTGAACATAAATTTCCTAAATTTTCTCCCGCCATTCTGCTTATGCGGTGCTATAATCAATTTAATACAATTTTTGGGAGAGATTTTATTATGCTGGAAGCTCTAAAGCTCCTATTTTGCCAATATCGCAAAATTTTCACAGTAATTATTCTTGCTATATTTTTTAATTTTAATTTAGCAAATCAAACTTCAGCGCATACAGCATCTATGTCGGTAGTTGGTGGTCAAAACGGTATTTCATTAGATATTCCATATACCTCTAGCGGCATGCAAAAAAATGAAACAAAACCAGAAAATCTTTCTAAATTATTAATCAAAAGTGATAGTGCTGCTGGATGGGAATTGCATCTTGAAGCTACCGATTTAGTTGCTAGAGGAACAACTGACCAGAAGCTAACTCTCTATACTCAGCCGACTCAATCTTGGGACTGGTCTATCCCATATGTTGCAAATATTTGGGGAATTTGTTCTCCTAGAAGTAAGGGTGAATATGGTGATTTAATTGAATATTTTTTTAATCAAGATAAAACCTACACGGCTATCAAAACCGGTATCCCTACCGAAGATGACGGGTTTACCTATGAATTTGGTGTTTATACTCATACCAACGGTAAATCTCTCGGTGGTAACTATCAGGGGAACCTCACCTTTTCTCTAATTTCCAACGAGGAAACTACCACCAATTTTGTTAATGGCCGCACTTTTAATCATGCACTCCGTGAGGCTACGGGTGAAATTGATTCGCAAATCTTAGATAATCCAGAAACTGAAATTTCCAATACCACCAAAATTAAGCCATTTACCTTTAGTAATAAAGCTCCAGAAAATGCAATAAAAACATTGAAAATTTCCACTGATAATTCTGAGCTTCCAGCCTATCTTTCGACTGTTAAAAAAGATGAATATTATTATCCGACCATTTGGACTACCGCTAATCGCCTGATTTTAAATGAGGATTCTTCGTATATGTTTTCAGGAATCTCAACAAATATTAACGGAATGTTTGATAACTGGAAAAATGAAGAATATCGTTTTATTGATTTTTCCAAAGTCAAAAATTTTTCACATTTCTTCTATAAGTTAAATAAGAATTCTTCTGATTCTGAAAGTGTTTCAAGAAATCTGATGAATTTAATTGCACATAGTGACCCTACTAACCTCGATTCCATGTATGAAGAAAGTAAAATTTATAGTGCATATATTAAACTTAATACTTCTAGCCCTGCTTCTACACAAGCAATGTTTAAAAAGACTAAATACTCATTTACTGCAGAGGGGAATTTTCTTAAAAATAGCTCCAATCTAACTTCAACATTTGAATCTTCAACCACTAGTTTTAATTATAAAGATCTTGATGATTTTGGTATTAATGCCACTACCACAAAAAATATGTATAAGGACGCAAGTATGGAATCTCTGGATTTTTCAAAGTCTAATTTTGAAAAACTTACCAACACCGAAGGCATGTATGAAAATTTCACTCAGGATTACTGGTCCAGAGATAAATTTAATTTACCCACCGCAAAAAGCCCTATTAAGCTTACTAATATGGCTAGAATGTTTGCAAATTTTAAAAGGGAAATTCCGCTAGACTTATCCGCATTTAATACGGAAAACGTTACGAATATGAGTTATCTTTTTGGCAGTGATATTGATCAACCAAGTTGGAAAAATAGAGTAAACTACGTCACAAAAGTGACTGTTGGTGACGGCTTTACTACTAAAAATGTCACAAACATGGAGGGAATGTTTGCTGGGTCTAAGGTTAGTAATACTAGTAGCTTAGTAAATAGTATGGATACTTCGAAAGTAAAAAATATGTCTCATTTTCTAGACACCAGTAGGTCTTCTAGCCAAATTATCTTAAGAGATGATTTCGATACCCAAAATGTCACAGATATGAGTTATATGTTTGCTAATCACGAACCACTCGAAAAATTAGTTCTCGGCAATAACTTTAATACTCAAAATGTTACAAATATGGAGGGGATGTTTAGTAATAACGATGATCTCTTACACCTAAATCTCGGTAACAAATTCGATACTCGTAATGTTACTAACATGAAAGCAATGTTTAAGCAGCTGTGGGATCTTAAAGAGCTTAACCTTGAAGATAAGTTTGATACTAGTAAGGTTACTGACATGTCTTACATGTTTGATTATTCGGATGATTTGGTTACTCTAAATATCGGTGATAAATTCGATACTCGTAGTGTCACAAATATGGAATACATGTTTGCGTCTACCCCATATTTAAAAGCCATTGATTTCAAAGGTAAACTTGACACTCATAAAGTAACTAATATGGATCATATGTTCTATGCTTCAGGTATTAAAACACTCGATTTGGGTATGAATTTTAATACATCAGTTGTAACTAGTATGGCTAGTATGTTCGAATCTTCTGCAGTCAAAGATTTGACTTTTCCGGTTGATATGGGTGATGCACCAAATCTGACTAATGCTGTGAATATGTTTAAAAATTGTAGCTACCTTAATCTCATTAATCCATTTAATTTGGATACTAAAAATATTACTGATATGTCTAGTATGTTTGAAGCAACATCTTGGAATTACGATCAAGCTGAATATAATCTTGGTGATAAATTCCGTTTTGATAATGTTACTACTACAGAAAAAATGTTTTATAAAAACGGTGGTAAAAAGATTACCTTCACGCATTTTAATGCACCAAAAAACACAACTGGTGCAAACATGTTTGCAGAATCACATGCCCTAGAGATTAGTATTCCAGAGTTTAATCTACCAGAAGTAACTGATCTTAGTCATATGTTTGAAAAGGCTTTAGTGCGTAAAATTAGTTTGCCGAGCGAAGTTCATACTGGTAAGCTTGAAAATGTTTACCGTATGTTTTATTTGGCTGAATATCTTGAATCAATTAGCCCAATTAACCTTGATACACATGGCGTTACTTCAATGGAAGATATGTTCCGTAGTGCGTCTAGTAGTCGTACTGGCTTGCTGGAAATTACACTTGGTCCACAGTTTAGCCTAAGCAAGGTAACTAAGACTAATGCTATGTTTTATGGTTCACGTCCAAAAAAAATCAGCTTCTCGTCCTTTAATGCTCCGGAGCTCACCGATATGGAATACATGTTCGCCTCTAGTGCAGTTCAAGAAGTTGATTTGTCGAATAATATTTATACCCCGAAACTTACTAATATTACGAAGCTCTTTTCTAACGATGTTTATCTTTCGAAAATCAGTGAAATTAATTTTAATACTGATAATATCACTAGTATGAGAGAAATTTTCTTCCAAGCTGGTGCAGAACGTAAAGAAGCAGAATTTAACTTTGGCTCACAATTTAGCTTTAATAAAACTACAGAAACTTATCGTATGTTTGGTGAAGCTGGTGCTAAAAAGATTAAATTCGCTAACTTTAATGCACCCGAACTTACTTCTATGGAACGTATGTTTGAAAAAGCTAAAATTAAGGAAGTTTCCTTCCCGAACAATACTAATACCCCAAAACTGACTAATATATATGGTATATTTAGTAATTCTGTCGATTTTGACGAAAATTATGTTATGCACCTTCCGTTTACTACCGAAAAACTTGAAAATATGGGTTATGCCTTTTATGGATTTACCGGTGAGACGGTTGATCTATCTAGCTTCGATACAAGAAGTCTCACTACCATGGCCTATGCTTTTCGTGACAGTAAAATTAAAAATCTTGATTTCTCAAATAAAAATCTTGAATCTATGGTGGATATGACGCATACCTTCTCTCACTGTCGGAAGCTTCAAACAATTAACCTTTCAGGAACAAAAACCTCGAATAAACTGAAGAAGCTTGAAGAGACCTTTGGTTCCAGCACTATGGACATAGTCGATCTTTCTGGTTTCGACACTTCTGGTGTTACTACTGTTATCTATCTATTTGAGACCGCACCAAATATTAAGACGATATATGTATCTGAAAAGTTTATTGTTGATCCTTCTATCCCTGATAAAGATATGTTTGAGGATGATAGTAAACTCGTAGGTGGTCAAGGTACTACCTATAATAACTCATATATGCGTAAAGAATACGCTCGCATCGACGACCCAAGTAATGGTAAGCCAGGTTATTTCACTTATAAATCTGCCCCCTAGATTACTTGTGGTCGTAAAATAAAAAATATCACAAAATATTTCCCTGAAAGAACCGGTCCCTCCAAGCCGGTTTTTTCTAAATTTAGAATCAAGATACTTTTTGTTCGCAAAATTCTATTTGTATTTATACTCGGAGTCAACCGCTCTTATTGCGGGCTATGTATTTTAGGCTATTAAATCCTAAATAAAAATCTCATCCACTGATGGAAATTCGAGTTGTCTTGTTCCTGTTTGTTTGAACTGAACTTCTGATTAGCGTGTTTTTGCTTCGCGATATCGCTATTAATCGGCAACATCACCATAGTTTCGCCGCTAGCTTTTTTGTCCTGTAATTTTCGCGCCATCAGTTCCTGATATTCTTCGGAAGCGTAGTACTGGTTTTCCAGTTTCATATTCGAAACCTTAAGTTCCATTAGTTGTTTTTCTTGCAATTTCGTATTCAAAGTCTGCTGCAGGTTCCAATTTTTTGTAATCGATTGCACGGAAAAATAAAGCAAAAATACGAACATTGCCGGCAATAACAAAAACATAATTCGCTCTTTATTGAACAAAGAGTGTTTTACCCAGTAACGCAACTGATTGAGTTTCAGATGTAATTGAATTTTGTTATTTGTTTTCATAATTAGAATTCTCAAGAATATCTGGTGCCACCCTAATCCTTTCCCCTATTATAGCATTTTATGATAAAATAAAACTACCTTGGGGGCGTAGCTCAGGGGTTAGAGCAGGCGGCTCATAACCGCTTGGTCGTTGGTTCGAGCCCAACCGCCCCCACCAATTAATCTCTGGTAGAGATTAATTGGAATGGCAAACTTACGAACTTTTGTGAGTAAGGAAACATACCATAAAGTTCCTGTGGAACTTTATGGAACGGTAAACTTGCGAACCTAGTGAGCAAGGAAGACGTACTAATTAACCTCTGGTAGAGATTAATTGGAACGGCAAACTTACGAACCATAACTTTTCGGCATCCCTGGCCGATTTTTTTATGCCGAAATCTAAAATCGCGTTATAAATTTTTCACCAATTCCAAAACACGATTTTCTCGCTCGACTGTATTCTTTTCAATCGCTTCGCCTTGGAAATTATTATTTGCTCGTATAGCTTCGTCTATTGGCACAAATTTTAAGACAAATCTCAACTCTTTTTCGCCGTCGTCCAGACTTTGTGTACCGATTTCATTCTCGGTCTCACACAAATAATAGTAATTATATTGCACCAAAACCACATCCTTGCCATCTTTTTGTATCTTTTGTGTTCGCAAAACTTCGCCAAATTCTCGCACTGATTCCGGCTTCAAAATCATGCCGGTCTCTTCTTTAATTTCTCGTTTCAAGGTTTCAAGATGCGTCTCGTTATCCTCGATTCCGCCACCCGGAAATTTATAAAAATGATATTTCTCACTATAAATCATTGCCACCTTACCGTTTTGATCCAAAATAATCCCGCGCACCGACGGGCGATAAAACTTTTCTAAACTCGAATCATAATCTTTTAGATCAACCGTAAAAAGTCGCTGCATAATTCTATTGTATCATTACCTATTATTAATACTCCACGAGTGCTTTTTGACAAAGTGATGCTTGGCTGTAACACACATTGACAAAATAACATAAACATGATAGAATACAAGAACTAATTCAATAGTGGATTAGATAGTCCAACCCATTTTACGAATGTATCTGGGTAGCACATTTAAAGGAGGTTCGTATGAACAACTCAACAAGCAAGAACGTAACTAACCATTATGAGATCTTTAGTGGTCCGAGTAAGAGCGCTTTATTTGATGCATGTATGTACGTCTATAGTAAGGACGCGAAAATTGCTGTAAATTTTGGTATCTCACAAGGATGTTCAAACCACGGTGATGATGCTACTAAACTGCATTTACTCTTACCGGTGACCAATATTAAGATAACCGGAATCGAACACGAAGACGGTTCTGGAGAAAGTTTTATTCTAAAAGGTTACTGTGATGTGGATAAGGATCATCTTCTTCGAGGAGATAATACTTATCGCTATAGGTATAGTCGGTTTTCGGCATATTATGATGCCAAAAATCGTAAAGGAACTTTCACTCTGATTGCTAATTGAGAAAAACTTCCTTTATTACCGATGTACCCGGGCGTTTAGTCCGGGTATTTTTTATGTAAAAACTACGGATAATAGTTAGGGTATTATAGATTATATCAAATAACTTTATGTGGCGAGAATCATAAAAAAAGACTGCTTAGTGCAGCCTTTTTTTGGAGGTTAATTGCAATGATTGTCTTTGACAGTATCTAATACTTTAAATAATTCTTCGGATGGCATTAGGCTGTAAAAGCTAAATCCTCCACCTGGTTTTGGTAGAGGCTCAACGCCATAGCTCTCCCATATTTGAGCTGCCTTTTTATTATCATAACTATTATCCCACCAGTCCGGTCGAAGGGAATCACCATTTGGAATAAAATATGCCTCAATATTTTTCAGGCATTTTTTAGGTTTCCATTCACCAATTAGGTTGAGCTGTTTACAGTACAGTAGCGGATCTGCTCTCATGCAAGCCGTGGAAGACTTCTTAATTGCAGCTATCACTTCATTATTGTTCGGATTTGGGTCATCAGCAAAAAACGGAATTTTGCTAATATGCCATAAATGAGATAAATACCTATGGAACACTCGTTGAATAAACCGCATAGCAGTGCAGGGTGCTCCGCCTATAAAAAATATTCTCGCAATTTGACTTGGCCGGTACAAAGCCATCTCATATGCGACAGCGGCGCCAAAACCACCTTGAGCGTGAATTTCAAATTTTCCTTCATGTTTATCAAAGAAATCAGCTACACTCTCCCGTATACCGTCAATAACGGACCGATTACCGTTATACTGGAAAATTTGCACCTGATTAGTGGCATAATGACAAGAAACATCGTTTACATACCATGATTCGGTATCCACAGAGTCACCCTCCGCTGGAATGATTAGAATATTAATATCCTTCATTATTATCACCTCCTGTTAAAGTGCAACCTCCATTTAATATTATAACATATTTTATATATGATAAAAACATCAATATAAACTCTTAAATCAGATTAAATAAGCCGAGCATCTTCATTGACAGAATAAGCATTTTAATGTATAATATATCGATATTATTATATAAATTTACTTATTGATTTATATAAAATCGCACCTTGAAAGGAGGAAAAAATACCACAAAGTATCAGGTGCAACTTGTTTTTAATTCACTTTTAATTTTTACATAGGGGGAGGAAAAAATGATAGAAATTGATGAATTCAAGAATTTAAGAAAGTTACGTTATGATGAAGAGAAAACTCAGGCCGAAAAGCTGAAGGAACAGCTCGATCTTTTCGACGCATCTAATTTGCTCCGAATTATTGGCACGCCAATCCTTATGGCGATCAATCTTCTTTATCGAGATGGTTTTGGTTTTATGGTTCTAACTATGGGCTCAATTTTAATGGCCGGCATCTCAGTAGTACTACTTGATCGATTACCGGAAAAAGATTTTGAGTGGGCTCACGACCCGGAAGTTAACGGTAATTATTATTACGCGAATATTACCAGCATGGTAACTCTGCTTGCTATTGCTGGGTTCGAAGTTTGGATTACTTCAAAATTCACGATGGCAATTATTTTCTTTGGTACCCTTATCTTTGCGATGGATTATCTATATATGGTTTTTCACGCATCAGATCGGTTTCTAAGAAAATGGGCCACCACAATGCGTACTCTGAATTTAGCATTCATTGTTTTAATTGCCGTATCAATACCTATTTGTGTAGCACTCTTAATTTTTGGTAATTTTTCCTAACTTAAAATACCCCGAATCCGGGGTATTTTTTCTGCTTAAATTCCTTTAGTTCTAGCTTCGTAAGAAATTTGTTCCTGCTGTTTGTTTTGGTAATCAATTTTTCCCGACAAGAAAAGTTGGTCAAACAATTCAATATCATCGATGTGATCTTCGATATGTTTCCAAACTCGATTCGCGCCATTGTAATATGCCAAATCCTTATTATTTGGTAGCTCACCCGTTCCACGAAAACATCGCTGTACCGCATTGAAAACTGGCTCAATTTTACCACCGGTTAGTTCACGTAATTTACATTGAATGTCATAAACTTCACGAAAATTCTTGCCCTTAAAATTAGCTAAACCAATATTGATATAATGATCGATTCCTGAATCTTCATATTCGCCATTGATGGCTTGTTCTACCGCTTTTGCTACCCCCTCATCAAACTCTTCGTTATTCGGAAAACCGGTCGAAAATGCTTCCACTTCGTGATCCACATAGGGAACCGCACGCAGTACGTGGGTGCCTAATTCATGCACGATTAGACCGCGAGCTCGCTTGGCACTATAGGTCTTGTCTTCTGGAAAATAAATCCGGCGTTCCTCATGATCTGCTGAAGCATTGGTTGCCCCAGCTTTGATTTCTGCGCGGTATGGATTGCTGCCATCCTCATTTAGCTCGTCTTCAATAATTTCATTAACGATATTCACCATTTCTTGTGAGCTAAATTTTTCTTGGTCTTCTGGAATATGTTGCAGGAAACTACCAAAAAATTCGTTTGTCATTTCCGCGAAACGTTCAATGGTTTCTGGCTTCGGCTTAAATCTTTCGCTTCTGGTTTTTGGCATTGGTCCAATTTTATCAAGCAGCTCGGCAAAACTTTGTTTTTGCTCTTCAGTTAAATCCTGTGCCTTAATTTGATCAATCTTTTCATTTAGTAGTGCGTAAAAAGTCCCCTCGTCTGGCTTGCCATAAAGTGCTTCATTGGCCTCTTTGTGATGTTCTGCCGCCAGTTTCTTTGTCTCTGGTTGCGTGACTGTATTGTAGGCTAAATTAGCCACTAAAAAGTCATTTTTCTTAAAGCAGTCATCGGCCAAATATTCCAGCAATCTACGTTTTCCGCTGGATAATTCTGCGCTCTCGAGTTCCGCTTTTGCTTTTTCTATGTTAGCCAAATTGTTTTCAATCTCTTGTTTATTTAAATTTCCGTATTCATAGTTCGGATGAATCAGGTCAGGATTATTTAAAAATTCTTCTTTCGCTTCCTTGGCGTTAGTCGGGTTTAGGCGTTCATAAACTGTGAGATCCGCACTAGCGATCAATTCTGAGATTTCATCTTCCTTTAATTTTTCCGCTGTATTTTCAGAATTATTAAAAACAGATTCTCTTGTCGTCTCAATTTTGTTTTCCGGGTTCGCCTGCTCAAATTTTTCGCGTGCTAATTCTGGATTAAATTGATTTTCAAGATTGGTTAATTTTTCAAAAGGGTTTTCTTCGTGACCCCTATTTTCAATTCGATTAAAATTTGGAAATTCCGCCATAAAGCTCCAGGTTAATTTGGTATTTTTCTTTTATATATTATAACCTCTTATGCTATAATTTAGTTATGAAAAAGAAAACTTGGTGGAGGTCAGGCTTTACGATTATTGAGGTAACGCTTGTGTTGGCGATTACTGGTCTGCTCGTGGTTTCCGTCATGGGTTTTCTTTCCGGCAATATTAATAATCGCCGTTACATCGATTCTTATAATGAACTTTCTGCTACGCTTAAGTCGGTCTATTCTTCGGTAATTAATGTAAAAAATCCCCGTGAAGCCGATGAGGGTAGCAGTATTTATTGCACGCTTAATACTATGTGGAATGAAAATGGTGGGTTAGTTTCTAATTCTGCCTCGGATAATTTTCCAGGACGTACTCGCTGTGCTGTTTATGGTAAATTAGTGACTTTTGGCGAGACCAATCCTGAGACTAATCAGCCTGATCATAATGTCCATATTTATGATGTAATCGGTCATATTTATACCCAAAATCTCGACATTGAAAATGCCTCTGGCGACAACGCTCTGGTTTCATTAAGGAGTATTGGCGCTAATGTAGTCACTATGAAAAGTGAAGCCAATACTTGTCGTATGACTACCGCAGGGAATCACGATGTCTATGAGCCGCTTTGGCAAGCCCGTATTGAGAATACCGAAAATCATGATCCGTTCGTCGGGGCATTTCTCGTTACTCGCTCACCAATTTCTGGTACTGTCCATACCTATATTTATGATGAAAAAGGCAAAACTTTTAACATTAATCAATTCATGCGAAAAGTGAATAATGAATATGTCGGTAATGGTAGCTGTGAATATGGTGGTATTGGCTCCGTCACTAGTGTGGTAGCAGACGCTGGACTCTATCCGGCTTTTGGCACCCTCAATCGCACTGATGCCAAAGGTCTTTATCTCGAAAATACCAAGCTTCAGAATAAAAAAGATCTCGATATTTGCGTTGGCTCAGAAAATCATTCTCTAAATAGTATCGGTCGTCGGGCTATTCGTATTCACGCCGATGGTAGTAATTCCACGGCTATTGAGTTAATCGATATTGATAGTGAGGAAAACCCATGTCGAAGTTAAAGCCATTCATTAGTCGTCGTGGTGACACTATCATCGAAGTAACTTTCTGTTTTGTGGTTTTTATTTTGGTTTCCGCCATTTCGGTTTCTATGATGAATCGTAGTTACGCAAAAATCCAAAATTCCTTGCAAATTACCACGGTGCGCAATGAAATTGATGCCCAAGCCGAGGCGCTGCGTTTTATTCACGAGTCCTATATTTCTGAGCGTGCTTTGGTCAAAACTAGCGGCCAGGACGACTCTGGTAAATGGCAAGAGTATCGTGCGATTTGGGATCGCTTGACTAGCTTTAACAATGGTATGTCGAATAGTCCAACTGAAATTTCTAAATTTGAAGCCAATAAATGTTCTGAGTATTACGATAAAAATAATATCGTGGGTGATAATCATAATATCTTTACCGATAAAGCTTTTATTTTAAATACTCGTAAGCTCAAAGCTTCCGATCCAGAAAATACTATTCTTTCTGCCAAAGATCATCCAGAAATTTTTCAAGAATCTCCACTTTCTCCTCGCCTAGTTTTTTCCTCAACTTCTACGGCTGGTACTTCGAACGGGGAAGATACCGAAACCACCAACCTTAATGAAATTAATGACGGTACTAATTACAAAACCACTCCAGTTTTTAATAACCTCTATCGTGCCGAAGGTATTTGGATTGTCGCCGTTCGTGACTTTACTAACGTTCCGTCCAGTGCACACTTTGATGCCAAATATCGTGAAGATATGGATAAAAATTACCCTCCAGAATTTTATGATTTTCATATTCGCACCTGTTGGTATGGTCCAGGAGAAACTGTCCCGACCACTATTGGTACAATCATTCGTTTATATAATCCGGACTACATGAAGAGAGGTTAGATTAATTTATGCGTCAAAAAACTATACGATCAAAAATCAGCAATCGACCCCTTTCTGGCTTTACTATTATCGAAGTGACTCTCTCCTTGATGTTTATTTCGATTCTTCTACTTTCGGTAATTTTTGTCGCAGTACATCTTTCCACCATCTACCAAAAGGGAAATACCATGAACGCAATTAATTCCACTTCGCGCCTACTTGTGGATGATTTTCAACGCGGGATTGCTACGGCTCCCGCCCGCTCCCTCTCTGATATTTGCCGTGTCGAGTATGCCTCAAATACTAATGAAATGAATAAATGCTTACAGGATCAAGCGAGAAAATATGTTTATCAGCAAAATTATGGCACTATCAAGGCCAAGCAAACTGGCAAGATTCTCGAGAGTGTGCCGCTTTCTGGCGTCTTCTGTTCTGGCCGTTATACCTATCTCTGGAATACTGGTTATGTGTTAAATTCCACGGATTACGAAATTATGAGCGGTAGTCGTGCTACTTTCAGTAATGGCGATACGGAAATTGACGATTATCGTTTAATTAAAATTGAAGATTCCGATCGTGCTATTTGTCGTTCTCATATGGAAGCTGCCGCTAATAATAATCGTGTTTATCAAGTGGCCGACATCGCCCCAACTTATAGGCTCACTGGCGCTGAATATAAAGAGGTCATGAAAAAGAATAACGAAGATATTGCGCTGTATGATTTCACCATCTTCACGCCGACCGAACATGCTCTCACCATGCAGCATTTTTATAGTGGTACTTTCATTTTAGCTACCTTGCGTGGCAATGTGGATATCACTGGCACCGGCGAATTTTGCAAGACGCCACCAGAAATGGGCTTGTCTTCTAGCTTCAATTATTGCGCCATCAATAAATTTAATTTTTCCGCTAGGACATCAGGTCAAAATAGAAAAGGAGAGGAATAATGAAAAAACTATTAATCACTAAACGCGGCTCTACTTCCATTATTGTGACAATTTTTGCCATGCTTTTATTTAGCATTATTGTGGTTGGTTTTGTGCGCCTCACTCTTTCTGAAGCTGGCCAAACTAGTAATTCTGACCTTTCCAAATCCGCCTACGATTCCGCACTTGCTGGCGTAGAAGATGCCAAGGTTGCACTTCTTAAATATCATGAATGTTTGAACCGCTACCAAGAGGGTGGCTCCGATACCAACTGCAAAGAAATTATCGAAGCCATGCAAAACGGTATCAAAAATCAAGACTGCAACACTGTCGCCAATGTCCTCAGTCGTACCACTGATGAGCAAAAAGGCGTAACCATCCAAGAAGTAAAGAATAAGAATCTCGACCAGGGTCGTGGTGCTGATATGATGCAGGCATATACCTGTGTAACGCTTCAGGAAGACCTTAGTGACTATCGCTCCTCACTCAGCAGTGAAAATCGTCTCCGCATTGTACCAATCCGCAGTGACAAAATTAAAGAATTAAAATACGTCAATATTAAGTGGTTTTCTGACACTAATTATGCCAAGCTTTTAAGTAACGGCCATCAGCTATCTTGGAGTGAAAATGCCTCTCTTCCATCTGGTCAATATTCCTTGGTGCCTCCACTAATTAATGCCTCATTTTATCAAGCTGATCGTAATTTTAGGATGAGTGATCTGATTACGGCTAGTGGCGATAATTCCACCGACCAAGGAACGATGTATCTAAGACCAAGCAAGAACGGTACTAATGAAATTCGTGCCAGTGAAGTTTCTCGTACTTTTGATAAACACAAGAATGAACTTTTCTATGTAAAGTGTCAGGAAGGTAATTTCTTCTGTTCACTGACTTTTGAAGTACCAAACACTTTCCATAATTCTAATGATCGCAATACCGGTGCTACTTTCTTAGTTTTGTCACTGCCTTATGGCGCACCTGATACCGATTTTGCCATTTCACTTTACGACGCCAAGCGCAATCCAATTGATTTTACCGGCGTGCAAGCTAAGGTCGACTCCACTGGTCGTGCCAATACTTTATATCGCCGTATCGAGGCTCGCGTCGAATTGATTGATAATTATTTCCCATACCCAGAATTCGCCGTTCAGTTAAACGATGATAAAAACAATGTCACCCGTAAAACTTTCTATACCACCAAAAACTGTTGGTATATGGAAGATGGCGACAAGGACACCTGTCCTGACTATCTGGAAAATGATGACTACGCCAATCCAGAATAACCATCTTAGATATGAATGAACAGAAAATAATCAAACAAGCAGAAGATAGAATTACTGCTAATGCGTACATTCACTACGTTAGCGATTTGATTTATAAAAAAACCGCGGAGCTTGGATTATTCGAAGGCGTAGATTTTGAATATCATGCAGATATTTATGAAAATATCTCTGTATTCAAATTTAAACCTAAGCATGAAAAGTTGGTTTTTGATATGCGAAAATTTTTGGATGATTCAATGATAAGTGATGAATCTATTAATCGAGCCATCAAGCGAATCTTTCTTAAATTTAAAATAAACAATGAGAAAGCAGACAGTACAAAAACAAAACTTTATTCATATATACACACCTCGGATTTTCGAAAGGGGCAAATTTCGGATGAAGTTAATTATTTTTCTGTCAAAAGACGAAAGAATTCGGATAGTCTGAATGTTATTTTGTATTTTCATAATATCGCTAAGGAATTAACTCCACTGGCTACCTGTCTTCTGCGCTATTTGTCTTTGATTTTAGATCAAATTTTATACACAGACAATTCGAACGTATTCTTGCTCGGTAATGATACTTATTCTGATTTTTCAGCTAATGAAGACTTTTATGGCCTACAAAAAGAAGTGTTCTACGAAAAACCATTGCAGAAAACCGCACTAGAGCAAAACATCCAAGAGTTTAAATCGAAAATTTTACACGCAGAAATTGTGCACAGAATTTACAAACAAATATCAGGCAACGTAGAAATTTCAGATGAATTATTGTTTGATAATTGTGGCTACATCGTAGATAAATCTTATTGGACTCAAATAAAAGAGACTCAAATCCAGAATTTACTTCAGGATATTAAGATAGAATTAGAACTAATCAGTTAATATTTGACAGAAAAACCGTTGTAGATTATAATAGCTACATACGTCGCGGGGTAGAGCAGCCTGGTAGCTCGTTTGGCTCATAACCAAAAGGTCGTTCGTTCAAATCGAACCCCCGCCACCAAGTTTTAGAACCATCAGGTTCTTTTTTTATTTAGATCTTTCATCTGAAATTTATATTCAGAGTAAAATCCAGATACAACCCTACTCGTATCTGTAGTTTTTACATCAAATTTTTAGCAGCTATTCTCACAATATCTGAGAAGCTCTCATTAATATGTGGCATTGAAGCATGTTCCAAGAGTGTTAAGTCACCATACATGCCAGCCACGATTTCCATTACTGCAAGATCGGCATTCTTGGCTACGATTGTCGCACCTAGAAGTTTCTTATCTTTGTCGCAAATTAACTTCAAAAATCCTAATTTCTCTCCCGCAATCAGGGAATGGGTAGTTTCAATTTCCGGTACAATTACGATTTTGCATTTAATGCCACGTGACAAACAATCTTTTTCTGTTAGGCCTACGGTTACGATTTTAGGTGTCGTATTTAATACGGTTGAGAAGTGGCGATAGGTTAGGGTTAATTTATTGCGCTTTAAGATATTATTTACTGCCAGAGTTCCTTCGTAAGCAGCCTTTTCCGTCGAATAGCCCACTGATTGTTTCAAAGGATTCGCGACCACATCTCCGGCCGCAAAAATATGACTTACGTTAGTTTCGAGCTGATCATTTACTGCGATACCTTGTTCGCTGAATTTAATACCTGCATTTTCCAGACCGAGCTCTGTATTAGGTCGGTTACTAATCGCAAAAACAATCGCTTCCACGCGTACCGTCTTCTCGTCAGCGCCGCGCTTCATTGTTACCTTCACAGTGGCTACCCGACGTCCATTTGAGACTGTTTCATTTTTGTCCTTCTGAATCGCCACGACCTTTGTATTGGTGAGAATCTTAATTTTTAGTCCCGACGTTAATTTATTGATTACTACCTCCACCGCTTCTTTATCGTAACCTTCTAGAATCGTTTCTTCCTTTTCTACTAGAATTGCCTTGCATCCCATCTTCGCCAGGTATTCCACAGTTTCAATTCCTTTTTTCCCGGCCCCCACTACTAAAACAATTTTTGGTAATTTTTTCACACGCATGAAAATATCTTCCGGCAAATAATAGTTTGTAGTTTCAATTCCTGAAATTGCACTAAGATCCATACTTCTGCCAGTGCAGACCAAAAAACGTTTCGCTGAATATCGTTTATTCGCTACAGCTACTTCATAAGGTGAAATAAAATGAGCATCGCCATGAATCAAATCAATCTTAAAATTAGCGAAAGATTTTTTCTTGGCTAAGATATATTTTTTCACCCGCTTCTGGATGGTCTCAAAAAGGGAAGGGTAGTTATAGGTCAGAGTGTCTTGATTATTGCTAAGCTGTAAAAACTTCTTCGCATCATAGTATTGATTTGCGATATCAGAAGCCGAGAGTTGTGCCACACGGTAAATATCGGATTTGCTGCCAACCAATTCATTCTCAATAATTGCTACGCGAATATTATTAGCTGCTGCCGCTCTTGCCGCCGACATTCCTGCCGCACCACTACCGATAATTATCAAATCGTAATCAAATTTTTCACTCATCATTCATCCTTCTCTAAACCAGTTTGTTTCTTTGCTCAATCATGAATCCCAGGTCGGTGTTAAATTTTCTCACCTCACTCGCTAATTTCTTATCAAATTCACTTTGGGTTACAATGGTTTTTTTCTCCGCCCAAGTCACTACCTTTTTTACGATAAACTCGACAGTTTGCACATCTAGTTCTGGAATATTTTCAATTTTACATTCTGTCTTTAGGATCTTTTTAATCAACTCATCTGTTACTGGTAGATTTTCGCTATTTTTCTTACGCACTAAAAACCTCCTGCCACTAATTTAAAAGCGATCAGAAAAAGCCCTAAAGTAATAAAGAGAATACTTGAAATCAGTTTCGTGAAATCTAAATTATCTAGACGCCACTTTTGAATCTCCGCAGCCGTCTTACCGTGGCGAATGCTGAATTTTAACACTACTAGCGGCATTACCGAAATAGCCGTATAGGTTAAAATCATTACAATCTGCCAAAGCGCTGGTAGCTTCAAAAAACTATCGGCTGAAACCAACATTAAAGCTAAGATGAATGGTAGTTCCGCCACCACCGACAAAACACCTAGCGAAAAGGCCTCGATATTACTAGATGAGTTTGCCGCGCGTTTGCTGATGTATCGGATGATTGACTTTGGCAACCAAAGTTCCGTGGATCTGTTGGTTTTATAGTAGAAGAACCACACGCAAATTGCAAGACTAAAAATTAAACAAATTAAAATCGTTAAACATAAAATAGTCAAATTACCACCGAATAACACCATTAGCGCGTAACAGATAGAGGTTAGGAGTAAACTGGTCAAAAATATGTAACCCACGATGTAGTTTGAGAGTAGATTTTTTGTCTTCTTCTTCAAGTATCTTCCGGCACTTTCTCGGTATAACAAAAGAAACACCCCCGTGCTTAGTTGCATGGAAGACTGGGCTAGGGCGCTCAAAATTATCACCCCGAAAGTCAATAATAAAGTTTGAACCTCCATTTAGCTATATTATATCATGCTTATGGTCAATCATATCTTGCTTATGATAATTTATAACTTGCTTATGCTAAAAATTTTTAAGGCTTCTTTCTATCTATAAAATCAAAAATCTTTCCGCTTATGCTTCTTGTTTTTAATAAAACTTGCTAAATTGCAGTCAAACAAATTAAGTGAGGTAAATATGAAAAAAGTACAATTCAGAAAGCGACCAGAAAAGCCGATTATGTGGTATTTTGCCACCGGTCTATTTTTATTATTTTTGTCCATCTTATCTTTAGATTTTTTCAGCGTCAAAAAGGATGACGCTTGGAATCCTTTAAGTCTAAAAAGAGATGGAAGTCCCCAAAATTATTATAATATCGGTAAAGTTCCACAGAGAGCTGAGCTACTTGGATCTGTCAGTTTTGGCTCTCTGGCGGGGAATTCTGAGACTGAAATTATTCTTGCAGAGACACCTACCGATGCTGAACACCGTAGTGTTTTGCCGGAATCCAAGCCTTGTCCAGAGGGGAAAATTCGTAATCCGTTAACTAATCGTTGTATTAAAACCTATGATGAACGCCATAAAAAGAAACCCAAAAAACCACAAGAATCGGGGAAGACGCCAGAGTCAAAAGCTCCTCAGGAAAAACCTAAACAACCAAAACCTGATAAGCCTACTAAACCTAATCAGCCTAAGCCAACTGAAAATATCGCGAATAAACCCTGTAAGTCTGGCTACATCAGAAATCAGGAAACTCATCGTTGCAATAAAATCGCCATATCAAAACCAAATACACCAAAGCAATGCAAACCTGGATATTATTTAAATCAAGCTACTCATCGCTGTAATAAGGAGAACTCTCATGAAAATCAACCAAAGATCTGCAAGACAGGTTATTACCTTAACCCTCAGACGCATCGTTGTAAAAAGATTAGTCCTACAGGAAATGCAAAGAAACCATGCGAAGTGGGTAAAACAATCAGCCCGAAGAGCGGCCGTTGTGTAAAAATCCCAGTACCAAAGACTCCTAAAACTTGTGGGGAGGGCAAAGAATTAAATCCAGCTACTAACCGTTGCAAGAAAATTGACTCAAAAGACGAAAAAACTCCTGCACCTTGTAAAGAAGGTTATGAGCGAAATCCGGAGACTCATCGTTGTCGCAAGCAAAAGGCAAATACCGGTGCCACCGATAAGCTTGAGGTACCAAAAACTGGCGATCCTGAAAAAACGCCCAAGCAATTTAATGGCTCTACGGCAATCATCGGCTCTTCAGTAGCTGGTATTGGTCTTCTACTATTCCAATTCCGAGTCGAATTAATCGAATTTGTGAAGAAAATTTTCATCAAAAAATAGGCAAAAATCTCAAAAATCTTTTTAATTTTTCTCATCCACCCCTGTTAATTTAATAATTAGCAGTCTTGACATTAGAGTGCTAATTAGCTATACTTAAGACAAATTAGCAGAATAACCGCTAAAGTGCCAAAAATAATAAACAAGGAGTATTTATGAGTAAAATTATTGGTATTGATCTTGGTACAACTAACTCCGCTTTCGCCTACATGGTAGCTGGAAAGCCGGAAGTTATCACCAATGCTGAAGGTGATCGCACCACCCCATCTGTCGTGGCTGTGACTAAAAAAGGTGATCGCCTTGTTGGTAAAGTTGCCCAACGTCAACGTGTTACTAACCCAAAGAACACCATCTATGGTATTAAGCGTTTGATTGGTCGTAAGTTTGATGATAAAGAAGTTCAACGCGACCTCGACATTATGCCATACAAGATTGTTAAAAAAGGTAACGGTGTGGCCGTAGAGATGGATGGTAAGGAATATACCCCAGAAGAAATCTCTGCCATGATTCTTTCCAAGATCAAGGCTGATGCTGAGGCCTTCCTTGGTGAAAAGGTTACCGAAGCTATCATTACCGTCCCTGCCTACTTCGACGACTCTCAGCGCCAAGCTACCAAAGATGCTGGTAAGATTGCTGGTCTTGAAGTAAAGCGTATTATTAATGAGCCTACTGCCGCCGCTCTCGCTTATGGTCTTGAAAAGAAGAGCGAAGAAAAAATCGTAGTCTTCGACCTTGGTGGTGGTACCTTCGATGTTTCCATTCTTGAATTAGGTGACGGTGTCTTCGAAGTGCTTTCTACTAACGGTGATACTCACCTTGGTGGTGAAGACTTTGATAACCTCATCGTTAACTTCCTCTGTGATAAATTCAAAGAAGAATCTGGTATCGATGTCAAAAAAGACGCTGCCGCCATGCAACGTATTAAGGATGAGGCTGAAAAGGCTAAGAAGGAACTTTCTTCCGCTAAGGAAACCGAAATTAACCTTCCATTCCTCTCTGCCGATGCTGATGGTCCAAAACACTTTGAATATACTTTGACCCGCTCAAAGATGGAAGAATTAGTTTCCCCACTTATCGAACGTCTCGCTGACCCAGTTCACAAGGCTCTCAAGGATGCTAAACTTTCCACTAGTGATATCAATGAAGTGGTGATGGTTGGTGGTATGACTCGTATGCCAGCTGTAGTTGAAAAGGTTAAGGAACTCTTCGGTAAAGAACCTATGCAAGGTGTTAACCCAGATGAGGTCGTAGCCGTCGGTGCTGCTATTCAGGGTGGCGTGCTTCAAGGTGATGTGAAGGATGTTCTCTTGCTCGATGTGACTCCACTTTCTCTCGGTATCGAGACTATGGGCGGTGTTTCCACCAAGCTTATTGACCGCAACACTACGATTCCTACCTCAAAATCTGAGACTTTCTCCACCGCTGCTGATAATCAGCCACAGGTAGAAATTCACGTCTTGCAGGGTGAGCGCGAAATGGCTTCCGATAACAAATCTCTCGGTCGCTTCGTACTCGACGGTATTGCTCCAGCTCCACGTGGTGTCCCTCAGATTGAAGTTACCTTCAATATCGACGCTAACGGTATTCTAAACGTTACTGCTCGTGACAAGGGAACTGGAAAGGAACAGAGTATTACTATTCAAAACTCTGGCAATATGTCCAAAGAAGACATTGAAAAAGCTCAAAAAGACGCCGAACTCCACGCTGATGAAGATAAGAAAAAGCGCGAAGCTATCGATGCTAAGAATCACCTAGAACAAGCTATCTATCAATACGAAAAAATGCCTGATGAGTTCAAGGATAAAATCTCTGATGAAGATAAAGAGACTATCAAGAAGGCAGTCGAAGAAGCTAAGGAAGTCCTAAAAGACACCAATGCCGAGGCTTCTAAATACGAAGAAGCCGCTAAAGAATTAGCTAATAAAGTAATGCCAATCGGTGCTAAACTTTACCAAGCTAACTCTGCCGACCAGGCCAATCCAGAAGCTGGCAAATCTAACCCAGATGAACCAGTCGAAGGTGAAGTCGTCGACAAATAAGGCTATTAAATCTCGAATCTCTAAATACATAAGGCACTAAAAACAGCACCCCGCCCCGGCGGGGTGTTCTGTATTTACAACATATATGCTAAAATAAAGCAAATTAAAGAGTTCATTATGAAAAAATTTATTAAACAATTCCAAAAAACTTCCAATCTCACCAAGCTAGATTTGAGTATCAAATCCCTTATTGTCATTTCTGGTGTCGCACTTACTATTATGCATTTTATCGATCCGGTAATCTGGCATAAGTTACCAAGCTATCTCGTGACAATCATCCTACCTTTCGTCCCGGATTTAATTGAGAAAATCAATCTTCATACTTCCACCAAACTTCGTCTTGCTTATAGTTCTTTTTTGGTTATCGCCATGGTACTTGGCATTGACCTCGATTGGTATAAAACTCTGATTATTTTTGGTTTTCCGAGCTATGATAAAATCGTCCACACCTTATCGGGTGTATTTTCCGCTTTTCTCGCCAAAGAAATTCTCGACAATGTCTATGACGGCAAGGATTCTGCCGTAAAATCCATTTCCACTTCAAGTACCTCAGCCGTAAAAATTAAGAAATATTCCACTGCTTTCGCCTTCCTCTTCATCGTTTCGTTCGTGTTCTTCATTGCCGCTGCTTGGGAATGTTTTGAATTTTCCTATGATCAACTTTGTGGTGGTCATATGCAGGAACTAAACGCTCCGGGCGTCAGCGATACCATGGGTGATATAATTTCTGCTGGTATCGGGGGCATAATTTTTGCCTTTTTCTTACGTAAAAAATAATTTTCTAAAAATTAAATTCAGTCGAAAAGTCTAAAATAAATTCATCAAATGAAAGCCAAAAATTCTTCCAAAAATCAGGATTATATGCAGCAAGTCACCGCGCGTGAAACGGAAATTCTTTTACAGGAACTTACAAAAACCTTAACCCATAATATACCAGGTGACGTTGTGGAATTTGGTTGTTATAAGGCAGATACCTCTGTCCTTTATCAAAAACTTTTAGAATCGATGGGCCACGGCGGCGCCTTCCAACCAGAAAATCAAGCCAATCAGTCAAGCCAAAAAATACTCTGGCTCTACGATTCTTTTGAAGGACTTCCTGCTAAAACCCGCGAAGACAATTCGGCAGCTGGTGACGCTTTTCAGGCCGGGGAACTACTTGTTACTAAGCGTGAAGTTATCGAAAAATTTAAAAAAATGGGGCTTAAACTCCCTAAAATCAAGAAAGCCTTTTTTGATGACCTTGATATCATATATGATATACCAGAAAAAATTTCCTATGCCTTCCTAGATGGTGATTTATACCAATCGATCAAAACCAGTCTGAATCTCGTTTCTAGTAAAATGTCGCAAGGTGGCGTAATTATTGTGCATGATTATAATAATCCAGAATTACCAGGTTCCGCCCGTGCTGTCGATGAATGGCTAAAATCCCATCAAGCCAAAATTACTAGTTTTCGTGTCGCCGAAACTCTCGCGATTATTTATTGCGCCTAATGACATCTTATGTGAGCGAATATTAAATATTGCTTTTTCTCTTAATTTGTATATTATCTAGTTAGAAGTAATCACATTAAGATTTTCTTAGTATTTTTTTGAAAAAGGGGGAAAAATGAAAACTATAGTCACTATTAATAATTCAATAAGAGCAAAAATCACTGATAAATGTGGTCTTTCTTGTCGTCTCTGTCACAATGAGGGAACATTGGTGCGGAGGGCTGACTCGAATAGGGTATCAATTTTTTCAAAGAAGAACCATTGCACGCTATATCCTGGAGAAATGTCTGTGGATGATAATTTCTTAAGCCTCTTTAAGCAAGCAAAGTATAGGCTTGACGTAGAAGATGTCCATCTCACTGGCGGAGAGCCGTCGCTTAATATGCATGCCGAAGATATTGTTGCGACGCTTAAAGGTTTAGGGTTCACAGTCAAAATGGTATCTAATGGTGAAACTGGTGGCGACAGAATAAAGGATATTATTGATGCTGGAATCGACGGAATAAATTTTAGCATATTAGGTTTAACTGCAGAGGATTTTCAAAGAACTCAAAATAATTATCATCTGGACAAGTCATTTTACGAGAATAAAATACGACGCATGTATGAGGCAATAGATTTAGCTATAAAAGAGGGTATATATGTTGCAGCTAATATCGTGGTTTCCGATTTTTTGTCAATCAATAAAGCGATAGAGTTAATTAACTATTACAAAAATAGTCTACAGATTGAAATTCAACCTGACTTAAGTAATATTAAAGAATCTGAATCTGCTATAGAGGAGTTATTGGTTCGTGTTGGGACTACACCAATTGAACGTAAAATTATTGCCGGTGTATCCGATGAGCGAATTACGTACGAAGTCAAAAATGGTGTTAAAATAGTCAACAAAAAAATAAGACGAATTATCCTTGATAATGCTTGTTCTGGTTGTCCTTATTCTGAAACCGATTGCGTAGAGGGTTTTTCTGGACCAAGAGTCTATATTGACGCAGAAAATAATTACTATATTGGATTTTGCATTATGCGCATGGAGCGTACTGCACCGTATGATTCATTCTTTTCGTCGCAACTTTGTGATGAAATTTTATCATTATACTACAACGACTATAATAACCTTATCGGTAAGTTTTGTTTAGTTTCATTTTCAAAACAATAGGTCTCAATAGGGGCCTATTTTTCTTCTAATAATGTTATATTTAGTATGTAATTAGGAATATTTATGTCTATAGAAATTGAAGGTAGAATCATCGATATTAATCCAGAAGAAACCAAAAATAAACTCTTAGAATTAAACGCCAAGCCATTAGGTTTTTATAATTTTAAACGATATACTTTTGATTCAATTCCAAAATCCAACGCTCGTTGGGGGAGACTCCGAACGGACGGTAAGAAAACAACTTTAACCGTAAAAGAGATTGTTGATGACTCGCTTTCTGGTACCAACGAATGGGAAGTTACGGTAAATGATTTTGATGAAGCTTTGATGATTCTCGAAAAACTTGGTCTGTCGCATAAAACCTACCAAGAAAATACCAGGGATGAATTCCTTTTAGGCGACTCCAAAATCTCAATAGATCATTGGCCAAAACTTGGCTATCTTCTCGAAATCGAATCTGAAAAAGTTGAGGATGTAAAAAACTGCGCAGAACTTTTAGGTTTTGATGAAGATGAAATTATCACTACCGATATTAAATCGTTATATTTAGAGCGGGGAATAGATTTGGATGATATACGTGAACTTAAGTTCTAAAAATTAAACACAAATAAAAAACGACCATACAAATAGTCGCAATATGATAATGGTAAGCTTTTGCTATCGCAAAAAGCATACAAGACTAGGATTTTTTACAAAAATCCTTCTGGTACTCCTCGCTCAAAAAAATAAAAGCAAGCTTTCATTTTTCACTCGCTTCGTCGTCCAGTCGAACTACGTTCTCGTCTTGTTATCTCAACACATATGAAAACAAAAATAATCCCCAAAGGATCATTTTTCTTTTCATAATGGTCGGGGCGACAAGACTCGAACTTGCGACCTCAGCGTCCCAAACGCCGCGCGCTACCAACTGTGCCACGCCCCGAAACACTACTCTTTTAATCTACCACATTTCCGTTAATTATGCAATAAATATGTTAAAATTATAGATATGAATAATTCAAATACTGATTCGAATCGTCCTAAAATCAAATTTGTGAAATCAAATAATAACAAATCGAAGAAAAATGGCCCTTCGAACACCTTTCGCTCGCTCTTTTCTACCTTCTTATTAATTATTTTATCGCTTGCTTTTTGGAATTATCTTACTGGTAATGGTGAAAACACTCATAAGGAAGTGCCGCTTTCCGAGGTGATTGCTGAGGCTAACCAGGAAAATGGTAAAATTCAGGAAATTAATGTTGCCGGCAATAACCTTACTATCACCTATAAGGATCAAAAAGCCAAAAAATATTCCAAAAAAGATGGCGCCGGCACGCTATATGATCAGGGCCTCACGGTCAAATGTACCGATAAGACCGGAAATGAGGCTACCGAATGTTTGAAAAAATACCCAAACATCACCTATTCTGATGATATCGATCTTCTTGGCATCATTCTCAATATCGCCTCTCTCCTCATCCCAATTGCTATCGCAATCTTTCTCTTTAGTCGCATGCTTGGCCAAGCGCAAAGCGTTAATAAAGAAAGTATGAGCTTCGGTAAATCTCGTGCCAAACTTTACGGTCCAGATAAAAAACGCGTCCTTTTCACTGACGTGGCTGGCAACGAAGCCGCCAAACAGGATCTTTCCGAAATCGTCGATTTTCTCAAGAACCCTAAAAAATACGAAAAACTTGGTGCCAAAATCCCTCGCGGTGTCTTGCTCGCTGGTGATCCAGGTACTGGTAAAACTTTGATGGCCCGTGCCGTCGCTGGTGAGGCCAACGTTCCATTCTTTAGTATTTCCGGTTCTGAATTTGCTGAAATGTTCGTCGGTGTGGGTGCTTCTCGTGTCCGTGACCTCTTTAGTAAAGCAAAGAAAAACGCCCCAAGTATTATTTTCATTGATGAAATTGATGCCGTAGCCCACAAGCGTGACTCTCGTGGTGGGGCAGGTCGTGAAGATGAGCAAACTTTGAATCAAATTCTCGTCGAGATGGATGGCTTTGACAATGAATCCGGCGTTATCGTGATTGCCGCGACTAACCGTATTGATATGCTGGATAAAGCGCTGCTCCGTCCCGGTCGTTTCGACCGTCATGTCGAGGTGACTTTGCCAGAACGTAAGGATCGTCTCGAAATTTTGAAGGTGCATTTTAAGAATAAACCAGCTATCGAGTCTATTGATCTTGAATCTCTCGCCAAAAAAACTGCTGGATCCTCGGGTGCAGACCTAGCTAATATTGCTAATGAAGCCGCCATCACTGCGGCGAGAGAAGGCCACAAGGAAATTACTAATAAGGACCTCACCGAAGCTTTCGAACGTGTGGCGATTGGTCCAGAACGCAAATCTAAGGTGATGAACGACGAAGAAAAGAAACTCACCGCCTATCACGAAGCTGGTCATGCCGTGGTCGGACATGTTTTGCCAGATTCTGATCCAGTGCATAAAATCACCATTATTCCTCGTGGTCATACCGGTGGTGTCACTTGGTTCTTGCCGCCAGAAGATCGTAGCTATAAAAATATCTATGAACTCAAGGATGTGATGGCTCGTGCAATGGGTGGTCGTATCGCGGAAAAAATCGTTTTCGGTGAAGATCGTGTGACCACTGGTGCCTCTTCAGATTTGAAACATATTGCCGAACTCAGCAAGGATATGATTCTGCGCGAGGGTCTCGGTACGAAGACGCGCAATCAAGTTTTCCCAGCCGACGAAGCTTCTTATTATGCACTTTCCAGCAGCAAGCCTTATTCTGAAAAAACCGCTGAGCTCATTGATCAAGAAATGCGCGCTTTCACTGATGAAGCCGCTAAGCGCGCGGAAGCTGTCTTGCTTGCCAACCGTGAAATTCTCGATCGCGTAGCCAATGCGCTCCTCGAAAAAGAAACCCTCGAAGAAGATGATTTGAAAGATATTTTCGAAGGTAGCAAACTACCAAAAGAAGCTAAACTTTACTAATAAAATAGCTCAACTACAGTATCGTATAATTAATTCCATCGAAAAACAGCACATCGTCATCTGTTAAATGATGTACCTTAAATCCCCTAGAAGTAAGTTTCTCTGTAGTTTCCTTTATTCTTTCGAAATATTTTTCTTTTTGGGTGTGTGGAATAACCACTTCATCAAAAATCCCCATTCCATTAAAATTCTCTAGATTTGGTGCTAAGTTTGGATTGTCAAATTTTTCTGCACCCTCAATTGTTGGACAGCAAACTATTGACCCTGCACTTGACCCGATATAAATTCCGCCTCTGTTAATGAAATTTTTTATAGCCCTATCTGCGCCACTTTTCTTCAATTTTTTCATTAAATAAAAAGTATCTCCACCAGCAACCAGTAAGATATCAGCCAGGGCAAGCGATTCATCAATCTCTTCTTTCGTTTTATTTTTTAAATCTAAATCGGTTACCTCAATTCCATATTTTTGTAGCGCAATTTTATCGGCTTCGACAAAATCCTTATTCTCATACGAGTCCCCAGCAGTCGGAATAAAGATAGCTCTTTTTCCGGTTAATTCACCGCCTTCATTTTTGCTAATTTTTTCCATGGTCATCATGGCATAAGATGCAAGATATACTTTCATGACAATCGTCTCAAATTTCCCATCTATCTTAGATTAGTTTAATGCGAATTCCAATCACTCCAAATTCTGCCTGCTTCTCTTCACTGTAAAATTGCTCCAAGCACCTCTAGGAGTTCTTGTTTTGTCATAGAACTATCTGCGAGAATAGAAATATCGAAATCTTCAAATAAATCCGCAAAAGAATTATATCGCAAGAGTCCAATTACCTCTGCCTTAAATTTTTCGTCATCAGATTTCGCAAACTCAATAATATCTCCAAGTTGAATTGATCGTCTCTTCTCATCATAAAGACGAAGCTCGATTCGCTTAGTCCCATCCTTAATGAAATCAAAATATTTTGGCTGCAGATTCATCTCATGTATTTTCATATTTTTATTATATTACAGTGTTACGATACGAGAGGATTTACTTTTTCGCTCGGGGATTTTTTATTTAAATATTTCTTTATATTGGTTATGTCCTGCTGGTCCTTGGGGAGATTACGTGATTCCTTAAAAGCCAAAATAGTTTTGATATCTTCAAGATTAAATTCATCAACCTCTTCCATATTAAAATGATCTTTTTTATCAACAACTATCTCCAATGCATCACTTAATTGATAAAAATTGCAAGAATTTAATTTTGTCGGGTGTCATCTTTAATCTATCTTTTACATCACTAAATAATTCTTCGGATATACATAAGTCGATATCAGAACATATCTCGCGAATTCCCCGCAATACTAATGACGCCCCAGAGAGAACATAGTATTCATTTTTAGGTAATTTTAAGCCTCTTAGCCGTCCTATAATTTCTTGTCTATTCATCGCATTGGCTCCATAATTTTACATTTTTATAGCTTTTCCTCTTATTATTTCTATGTTCTTATCGTTACAATATGACATAAGGTAACCTTTTCTTGTTTATTGTTAGTTTCTAGAAATAAGTTTAAGAGCTACCTTATTTTTATGCAATATTTTGTTGCAAAGGTCCTGGACCTTAACGGACATATTGACATTTAACCATAAATGTTATATAATGCAACCAGATTCTGATATTCAGAGAGAAACATATGGTTACTACTCTGGATTGGCCAGAGTAGTTCATTTAGAAAGAGGTGATATTATGAAAAAGACTTTTCTAGTAACTATGTTGGCTGTAGTAGCTTTTGCTACGAATGTTTTTGCAACCGAAGCTGAAGCTGGTGTATTAGGTTTAAAACCTAGCGCGAACCAAAGCGTGACGCAACCGAGTGGTAATACTACTAACGCAGCGAACACGGATGTTCAAAGCGTACAGTATGATACTGCGAAGTATCAATTCCCAGCTCAGCAGTTAAAGGCTGAGGGGAAAAATTTCAACAAATACGATTGGAGGCTCTTTCAGCGCTTCGACACAGGTGAACTAATGGTTCAAGCCTGGGCCGAGAACATGAATTGGCACATCCGTGAGTATGCAGATAATACTGCTGCAAGAAAGAGTGAAAAACGCATTTATGCATTTGACCTCAGAGAAGAAGCTCTTCCTTATTACGACTGTGAGTATACCATAAAGGGAATGCACAGGTCAAGCTCAGAAAATAAACTTTTTTTCATGAGGGATGATCCTGAGCATGTGGATATACCAGTGAAAATGAGTGTTGGGGTTCATGTGAAGCCAGAGAATTGTTATCCACGCGGTACGCGAATTACGGTTCCAGGAGCAATGAATCATAATGGCTCCGGAGAGCCGTATGGTGTTTATCAGGAGATCTACTGGGAAAACGCTAGTAGTGGACTGACTACAAATGAGACCGTTGAAGATTTTAACGCTAAGTACGGCCACGCCATTGATCCGGTGAAGCTGTATTATCCTAGCATTAATCGCCCGTTGTATGTTTCCGGTTGGTGTCTCGATGATGCCGCTAAATATATGCCCATCATCGATAGTGTATATTTGGACGATAGTGCAGAGAACCATTCGCATTATACCTACCTGCTTCACTACAAGTTACGTGGTTTACCAGGCATGAGGAAAGTTAATTAACCTCTTTTGAAAACCACCCAAGAATATCGGGTGGTTTTTTCATATTTATATATTTTCATAACTATTATGCTAATATATAAATATGAAGGTGCATATGGTTATTGGTCGTAAAGGTAATTATAAAAAAATATTCTTAGTACTATCTTTTTTCTTCCTGTTTTTATGTTCTTTGGGATTCATGAGTCATGATGTTTTCGCTGTAGATCCACCAACCGTCCAAGATCCAGGTGGCACCCATAACGGTGGCTCTGGTCATCCTGTTGATGGCTGTACTGCTGACATTTGTTATACTATACATCAACCATACTCGGGTGTTTCTTGGGTCTACTACGATTTTGACGAAATGGGTATACCAGTAAACCAGAGAGATCGTATTCCATATAGTAGATTTATTAACCAACCGAATAATGGGAAATATCCTTTTGGCAATAAGCCGTTGCCTACCAAGAAGGGTGATAATGCCGTAACTGGTTGTGCTTCTAGGGGTAGTAAGGGTGTTTATATTTTTGGTTACAATCGTTACTATCGTAAAACTAAAACCCCGACTGGTGGTATGGCCATGCCATTAACTTTTTCTACATATTACTCCGAGTCTGATCCTAAGGAGTATAGATATGAAAAACTCAGTAATCATAGAGTGTCATGGGATGAAGCAAAAGATAATTACACTGGTAAGGTTTATAACGGCGTCGATGATCCTCAGCGTCTTGCTGAATGGGATCGTGGCGATTTTTCCTGGTTCTGTTCTTGGCCACCAACGCTCATCAATGATAAAAAAGATTCAGAAAATCCACCCATTACCGCCCAGACCACTTGCTCTCAAATCCCAGGTACTTTTGGCGCCTATTACAAGGGGAACACCTCCGCCGACACTGGTGTAGTGAATCATTCCTACTCTGGTACCCTCGGTCATAATTCTTGGCAGAAGAATTTCCAGGGTAAAAACTACGTCTTCGCCAAGCCAGGCGATCGTGTCCAATTCTATGAGACTTTCTGTTTCCCGATACAGCAAGTCGGTATCCAAACTGGTAGCTCTAATGTAAGTAGTGCGGATCCGCCAGGCGAAAGCAACTTCCAAATTTTTGCCCAGAAGAATGGTTCAGAGAATAATCAATATTTATTCGGCGACTCTCCAGTCCACGATGGAAATTATCACTCCATTGGTCGCGGCAATAAGCGTCCGTTTAGTGGTAATGGACTAGAGACTAGTGACTATGGCTTTACTGCTTATTCGCCAACTCAAAACGCCTCTTCTGAATATGGTTGTCAAACCAATTATTATCGCATGTATGCACCAAAACTAACAGTTGGTTATCAGATTCCAGGCTTTATCGATTATCAGCACGGTTGTAATTCTGCCGATAAAACTGGCTCTACCACTGAGGTTGGTACGGTAATTTCTCAAGGTATTCGTTATGACAATCTGCGTGCTTGGTATAACGAATATACCACTTGGTCTGGTAGAGATGGTGCGGAAAATGTTCATCATCATTCATACAATAGTTTTGATTCTGCAGGCGATGCTAGAGGTGGTGGTGCATCTTGGGGTTCACAGGGAAATAGTACTTATGAGGTTAAGGTTCCAACTGGAAGATCTTACTGTGTTCATGAATCAGAAAGAGGCTGTTTAAGACGAAAAAAAGAATATATTTATGTGACTCACTGGAAAAAAGAATATCCAGACAGCCACGTCGGTACTACCACGCAAAACCTCGGCCAAACCGAAAAGAAATCTTCCGTCTACACCCCATATAATTTCAACACCTCTATCCATAGTTATATCGAATCATCCCAAGGCGGCGTCGGTTTCCTCGGCGCCCGAATTAGCATTGGTGCCAATTATGGCGTCGCCCCGCGTGCAAACGAATTAGTTTCCAAAACTCCTTACGCTACCCATACCCGTGAAGATCAAACCGTCAAGGTCTATGAAATGATCGTCGACGAGAATTACCCAGAATCTAAGCTCCAAGAGCAGACCGTCGCGAATGGCAACATTTGCCGTGGCTCCGGTATCGAGCGTTGCAAATTAGTCGATACTGTCACCGGCCGTATCAATTCCGTCGGTAAATACACTGGTGAATTTCTCAATACCGACACCTATGATCGCACCATCCCAGACGATCTCCCAGGTGGTGGCCTCGGCAAGAAATATTGTACTCGCTCGGTCATTTGGCCAGCCGCCTCTCACGATTCAGATAGTAATACTGTCGAGAATAATATGTCCGGCTCTGCCATGAGTGGTGGTAATAATCTTCACCATGTCTCGGCCGCCTCTTGCGTCACACTTGCCAAGAAGCCAAATTTCCAAGTTCTCGGCGGTGGTTTCTATACTAACGGTACGATCAAGGCTGCTCTTTCGGAAAAAGCCGTCGGTGGTGGTCTCGGCGCCTATCCTTCTGCGGAAACCCGATCTTTCGGTTCCTGGGATGAATTTGGCGTCCTCGCTGCCGGCAAAGTTCTCGGTTTCGGTTCCGGTGCTGCTATGGGTTATGAAGAGGGCTATAATTTTAATCTTCCTCGTGGTGGCATCATGAATGCCTACTACACTTTCATTGGTCCCACCGGCCCGAATTCAGTAGTTTCCGGCATTAGTAATATTAGTCACATGACTATCGCCAACGATAAAAACGGGCCAGGCAATTCCGGCATCTCCCGCATCGGTTCCGCCGTCCTCGCCCGTCTCAAGGCCCGCTTCCGCGATACTATTATCCGAAATTCTAGCAATACCATCACCAGTCTCACCTCTAATGAAACCTCTGCGAAGAACTATCTCGGCCTCTCTCAGCTCTATCACCAGGGAGACACCAGCCTCAGCGCCATGAATAGTACCGCCAATTTCTATCAATTCGATCGCGGCGGCAACCTCATCGCGAGAAGCAACACCACCGGTGAGAAGCTCATGAACACCCTCGCTATGTTCGTCGACGGTACCCTCACCATCGATCGCAACATCAATATCGCCCATGAGACCTACAATGCCGTGGATGATTTCCCACAAGTCCTCATCTTTGCCAAGAAAATCAATATCACCAGCAACGTCACCAACATCGATGCCTGGCTGATTCTCGATGAAGATTATGGCGATAACCAAATCGATACCTGTTCCGACAATCACTACCCGAACGCTCTCTCTTGTAACGAAACACTCACTATCACCGGTCCGGTCTTTGCTAGAAAACTCATTCTTAACCGCACCGCTGGCTCCCACACTGGTGGCGGCCGCGCTGGCACTCATCCACTTCAAACCGGACCAACCGGCACCTACTACGCCGAAGGTTCCATCCACCCAGCTGAAGTCTTCACTCTCCGGGCCGACGCCTACTTCTGGGCCTACCGCCAATCTCTCAGTGGCGGCCAAGCCTACATGGTCTACTCCCGTGAAATCGCGCCAAGGTATTAGTTTTACGCTTGAGAAATTATTTTAGACACCAGTCGTATAAAGTTCAGTAGCTTGTAATATAACGATGGACGTACTATATAATATATAACTTGTAAATAAATGGAGCATCGATATGTGGGAAATGACTGAAAGCGAATTAAGTGAGGTTATCTCAAAATATCAAATGCCAGAAGGTCGATATTTAGTAGAGCAAGAAGGCTCTTTTGGGGAGAGTGAATTCTTCTGGGTTATCCAAAATCAGTTGACTAACCAAAAGTATTTATTAATGAATACTTATTCACATCATGGTGTCGAGGCTGAAGTTAAATTTTATCGCGAGTGTGGTTTTGATAATCTGGAGGCTATCCCAAGAAAAATTGAAACTTTGGAAAACACAAGCGATGCTGATAATGAGATTTTCAAATATCTTTTTGGGCTATATTCTATTTTTGAAATAAAATCATAAAAAAGAGGAGTATAAAATACTCCTCAATAAGGCGGTTTTCAAGAATTATGGACATATACTTTGGTCCCAGATAGTAATGTCTTTAGTGCCTGGTTCTCTAAGAAATACAATATTCCCAGTTGAATTTTGAATAATCGCATGACCGTGTCCAGGTCCATCTGGCACACCGTTGGCTCCACCAAACAAGTAGTCGGTAAATTGGTTTGGCTTCTTTTTATTGGGATATTTCATAGCTGGATAACCCATAAAAGTAAGTTCGACTTCAGTTTTTTCTGGCGGTATAATCTTAATACTCGAACCGATACACCCTTCATATCCACCCAAATCAATGGCGACATGCCAATGTTCATATTTCGGGATAGTAAAATAATATGGGCTACGAGTGACATACCCACCTAGATATTTAAACGAATAGCCATTTTTATATCCTATAAAATTGGCAACATCTAGGATGCATACGTTTGCGGCTGCGTCAAGAAAAACGGCAACTATTGTGCCTTTCTCAAGAAAACCTAAATCATAATGTACGAAATCCAATTCACACACCCCCTTTCATAATCGCAATGAATAAACCTTTTGGTAAAGAACTTTTTGTTTTAAATAACAAAACAAAAATCATGAGTATTCTAAAATACTCTGATATTTTTATTATAACATAAAAAATAAAATATATCAAAAACGCTTTCAAAATCATCCAATTTATGATAAAATAAACTAAATGAGTAAAACGAATCGTCTAGTTAATAGATATGGTCGCAAAATTCTTGAATCGGAAAATATGCAAATCGAACGCACTTTTTTCCAGCATGGATGCTTTACGACCTATGATCATTCTGTTCACGTCGCTATTATGAGTGTGAAAATTGCCCGCTTTTTCCCGATGAAATTTTCTTATAAATCTCTCGTTAAGGGTGCACTTTTGCACGATTATTTCCTTTATGATTGGCACAATATCGGTGATATGCCGAAAGGCCACGCCTATATTCATCCAATTATCGCTGCATCGAACGCTAAGCGCGACTTCGATATTAATGCCAAAGAAGAAAATATCATCGAGTCTCACATGTTCCCACTCGGCAAGGTTTTTCCAAAATCTCGTGAAGCTTGGGTAGTTACTGTCGCGGACAAAATCTGTGCCGTTACGGAATTTTTCAGCCTACGTCTTTCTAAGCGTTATCGCCGTATCAATAAAATGGCTGAACGCGAAACTACCGAATCATATCGTCATTTTTAGCATAAATACGATATAATTATTTATAGATGAAAAAAATTCAATTTCGCTCCGTTGTCGCTATGGCGAATAGTAAACTCAGTATCAAATATGCTGCTATTTTATTGAGTGTTTCCACTCTGATTTCCGCACTGCTCGGCATCTTCCGCGACCGCTTACTCAACTCTTATTATCTTGACACTTATCCGACTGGCGTGGATGCCTATACTGCTGCCTTCACGATTCCAGATTTTATGTTCTTTATTCTCACTTCTGGCGCTCTAGCCGTCAGCTTTGTTCCAGTCTTTAATCAGCGTCTTTCTTCTGGTAATAAAAAATCTGCCTGGGAGCTTTCCACTTCCACTTTGAATCTTATGGCGCTAGTGACTTTTATCGCCAGTATTTTTATTATGATTTTCGCGGACCCTTTGATTCGCTATATTGTTGGTCCGGGTCTCGATGAGTCTGGTACGATTCTTGCGATTAACATGACCCGCGTGATCGCCATTAATCCATTTTTGTTCAGTATTGCCACAGTACTGAACTCGGTTCAGCAAGCAGTTGGTCGTTTCGTCTTTTATTCACTCGCCCCGGCGCTCTATAATATCGGTATTCTCATCGGTATTACCGTTTTTACCAATGGGATTAATCTCTTCGGCGTACAAATTTTCGAGGGTGGCATCATGGGGGTGGCGCTCGGCGTAGTCTTCGGTGCGCTTCTGCAAATCTTCGTTAGTCTCGTCGGGCTTTTCGGTCTCGGTTTTGATTATCAATTCAAAATTTATTGGAAAAATCACGGATTCCGCTCTGTTCTGAAATTACTCCCAGCTCGTTCACTCGACCAGGGAATTGATTATGTTTATTCTATTCTTGCTACCAACCTTTCTTCTCGTATGGGCACCGGTACTTTGCGTGCTTTCCAGCAGGCTAATAGCCTGCATCAAATGCCGGTCAATCTTATCGGTGTCGCCATTTCTACGGCTTTCTTCCCGAAACTCACCGAGCAAGTCAATGAAGATTCCTCCGAATTTAACGGCACCTTCCGTCACGCCTTGCGTATGATTATTTGGATTTCCTTACCGGTTTCCGTTATCGCCTTTTTTGCTCGGGGTTACATCGTTAGCTTCATCAAAAATAGTGGTAATCCAGTAATCGCTAGTGTGCTCGGTTCACTGGTTGTGGCTATTTTTGCTCAGTCAATTTTTCATATTGCCTCGCGTGGTTTTTATGCCAGACAAGACACCAAAACTCCATTCGTAGTTAGTATTTTTGCCGTTGGTTTTACTATGGCGCTTTCGGTTATTTTTGCCATTACCGGTTTTGGTCCGGACGGCCTGGGCTGGGCGCAATCTATCGGCGCTTTAGCTGAAATCATTATTCTTCTCACCATCCTTAATGCTCGTGCCAAATTCCAACTGCTCGATAAGACTTTTTGGTTGGCTATTTTCCGCATGATGATTGCTAGTTTTTTCACTGCTATTGCTGCCTATTTTATGACTAAACTTTTCCCATTGCGCGCCACTGATAATTCGATTATTAGCACCATTCCGAAGTTCATTTTAATTTCTGTTTTTGCTGGTCTGGTTTATTTAATATCGAGTTTCCTATTTAATCTTTCGGAAGTGGTACCAATTTTCGAAAAAGTGAGTAGTCTGATTTTTAAGAATGTTAAAATGTTGCCAAAACCTGAGAAGCCAAGCGAGATGGAAGGTGAATCAGAAAATTCAGCTCAAAATCAGAAACAAGATAAATAATAAATGGTAAAATAGGAACTATGAATAAGACATCAAACAAGACTGCAAAGACTGCAAAATCTACCAAGGATACTAATTCTATGAAAAAATCTGCTACCACCAAGGATGCTTCTGCAAACACCAAGAATACCAAGTCTGATCACAAGGTCATCTCTGATTATAATGGCTATAATTACAAGAAAGTTTTCTGGGAAGATTCTGGGCGTGAGTATGAGGATCTTGCCGACCGCACTGCGATTCGTCGTTTACTACCGAAGAACATGGATAATTTTGTCGATATTTGTGGTGGCTATGGTCGTCTAGCTAATGAATATTTGCCACGTGCGAAGCGTGCTACTTTGTTTGATTATTCCAAACTTAATCTCGAGCAGGCCAGGGAAGAATTTGGTGATAAACTTCATACTGTTCAAGGTGACATCTATAAGACTCCATTTTCCGATGGTGAATTTTCCGCCCTACTCATGGTGCGTGCCACTCATCACTTCGAAAATCTCGAACAGGTCCTCCGTGAACTTAATCGCATTCTTGAACCGGGTGGTGTAGCCGTTATTGAAGTCGCGAATAAGCGCACGCTGCCAAAGATGTTACGCTATTGGTTCAAGCGCTCTTCTGTCAATCCGTTCGATAAACAGCCGTCAAACCTGAAGGAAATTGATAAGGACGGTTTTTATAATTATCACCCAGCCTACGTCGAAGATCTTTTTAAGAAAACTGGTTTTGAGATCATGGATGTACTCTCTGTTTCGAATTTCCGCAGCCGTACCATGAAGAAAATTTTCAGCACCAAGGCTCTCATCAAGCTCGAAAAAGCTGTTCAGGGTCCGCTGGCTTCCGTGCGTTTTGCGCCAAGTATTTACTACCGATTGATTAAAACTAAATAATTCTCTCGAGTGAAAATTTTTCAAGAAACTACCTACAAACTTTATCGCAAAACGCCGCTTTTTTCTGGGCAATCCAAGTCTCTGAAAATCGCGGTGATTTCCGACATTCATTTTTCGCGCCTCGTGAAAAATCTTAAACTCCGCGCCATTATCAAACAATTTGAGCTTGCACGTCCAGATTATATTTTTATCACTGGTGACCTCATCGATACTTTGGAGTGTGTAGATTCTCTCAGTGAACGCGAGCGTTTTCTTGGTTTTCTACAGAATCTCACGGCTATTTCTTCTGTTCGCAAAATGATTGTCAGTCTCGGTAATCACGATTTTTATCGCATTCCGGAAAATAAAAAAGGCTGGCATATCGTGCGCGATGAGGAATTCCTTAAATCTCTTCGCGAGGTGCCAAATCTAGTTTTGCTCGATGATGAAATCTACCAAGATGATGATATTTTCTGTTTTGGTTACACCCAGAAAAAATCTTATTACACCGAAGATGGGGTGAATTTTGCTGAAAATGCCGAAGCCCAGCTCGAAGATCTTACGAAAACCCTAGTGAATCTTCCAGAGCCACCTGTCGATAAATTGAAATTCGCTCTCATTCATGCTCCGACTTATCTCCAGACCCCAGATATAGAATTTCTTTTGCAGCCTTTTGATTATATTTTATCTGGACATATGCATAATGGCATTGTCCCGCCCGTACTCGACGAATTTTGGCGTAATCAAAAGGGAATTATTTCTCCCACCAAGAAACTTTTTTCGGGCGCATGTCGTCATACCTTGAAAACTTATGACGATAAACTAATCGTAGTTGGGCCGGTCACTACTTTTCATGCTCACCTTGGTTTGCTTGAAAAGCTCAATGTTTTTTATCCCACTTATCTCACCTATCTCGAAATTTCCGATAAAAAAACGTACGCTCGCAAGCCGTACGTCAAACATACTTATAAAAATTGGTAGCGCCAATAGGGTTCGAACCTATGACCTTGAGCTTAGAAGTCTCCTGCTCTATCCAGCTGAGCTATGGCGCCAAGTTATTTTTATTCTATCACTAACTCGGTAAAAAGCAAAATCGGCTAGCCTCAAGAGTTGTGTTGAGTTCTAAAATATACCCACAATCTTACAAAATTCATCTTACAAATTCCACCACTCATAATCTGAATTTAACCTGTATTTTTAAAATGTTTATGCTATACTAAGGTTAAAGAAGGAGAGAAAAAGTAGAAGACGTAGTTGTTGTAAATAAAACAATTGCATAAACTATTAAACTTATGTTATGATTACATGTGTGAAAAAATTAAGTATCACCGGGGTTCGAGTCCTTTCGTTCCTCGTTAACAGTTTTGAAAAACTTTTTCTCTCCCAAGATACTTTCTTCAAAATCACGATACTGATTTTTTCACTGGTATTATCCAATTTATTCTTTGAAGTACAATCATCTTATGCCCTGAAACCGACACCTACGCTGTCGGTTTCTTTGTTATCTGCCTCGAATATCGAGCTACATAGTAGCGATATTTTAAGTAAACCAAATCACGTGATTAGCATACCTAATTATTACAATGTGAAAACCAACAATGTTACTGGTGCGACGACATATATTGACGTCGAGAAAACCGCTTTTACGGACATTAATGACTCTTCAAATACCGCATCTATTAATATGATTTCCAATGAACGGGTAATCGAACACTTAGCCGATATTGGTGAAAATACTTTTGCTGGTAGTATTGATTGCAGAAAAGAGAGTCCAGACGAAGAACCCGAAGGTTGGGATCCGCTTGATTTAGTCAGTAGTTCAATACATAATACCCACTCTAGCTTTGGTAATGCGACCGATTCTGAGGGTGACGATCTTTGTTTTGCTATTGGTATCAAGCTAGGGAATAATCTGCCGACTGGCACCTATCAAAACAAAGTGATTTTTTCCACGGTTACTAATGAATATCCGACCGAAGTAAATCTTATAAAAGGTGAGGACTTTAGGAATACAGTATGGAGATTAGCCCCCACTCGTGATATTAAACACTTTGAACGTAGTCTAGTGGCTCCACCCGAGGGGGTTAATACAGTACATTTGGAAGTAGACGAAACCTCCGACTATCCATTCTTAGGCTGGGTAGATGAAGCTAGTGAAACTTTTTATTATTACAGTGAGGCTGAAAAAATCTATCTTAATCCTGATTGTAAATCTATGTTTGCCTCTGTAGATTATGAAAAAATAGATTTAACGCCATTTGATTCCAGTAAAGTTACTAGCACCTACGATATGTTTAGTAACCTTTATGGAGCCAAGGAAATTGATTTTTCCAAATTTAACACCAGTAATGTTACAAATATGGGTAGGATGTTTTATAAAAATTCTACTCCAAAGCTTGATCTCTCCAACTTTGATACACGTAATGTTATTTATATGAATGCAATGTTTATGGAAGCTTGGGGCATAGAGGAATTAAATCTTTCTAGTTTTGATACTAGTAACGTCTGGTTTATGGGTAATATGTTTAAGAATACACATAAGTTAAAAAATCTTGATGTTCATCATTTTAATACACAAAAAGTTAAACATATGCAATATATGTTCTATGGCTCCGGAGCTACAAGTCTTGATTTGTCTCATTTTGATACTTCTAAAGTTGAAGATATGAGTAAGATGTTTGCGGAAATGGCGAATATTAAAGAACTTGATTTATCAAATTTTGATACTAGCAATGTGAAGGATATGTCACGTATGTTTGATCATACTACAGAACTTAGAACACTAGATTTGTCTAATTTTAATACGTCTAAAGTCACCGATTTTAGTAAAATGTTTGCTAATGAATACATAAATAAGCTCGAAAGAATTTACGTGAAACAAGATTTCGATACTTCCGCTGGTACAGATTTTACGAATATATTTACTGGGCGTACTAATCTTCGTGGTGGAAATGGTTCCTTCCTTCCAGATCCATCCACTGCCGACAAAACCTGGCTCCGCATTGATGACCCAACTAATGGTCGTCCCGGCTACTTCACCCGTAAAGTCTAAAAACTTCAAACTAGTGTATAATTATATTTAATGACCAAGCAGACAATCATTAAAATCGAAAACCTCGAGAAAAGCTTCGGTAAGATTAAGGCCGTTCGCAAGATTAATCTAGAAGTTTATGAAGGCAGCCTCTTCGCCTTCCTAGGCATCAACGGTGCTGGCAAGTCTACCACTATCTCTATGATGTACGGTGGACTGAAAATTGATTCTGGTCGCATCACCATTTGTGGCCAAGACGTCGCCACGCATCTCGATAAAATTAAACATCAAATCGGTGTAGTTTTTCAGGATTCCGTCCTCGATAAAACTCTCACGGTTTATGAGAACCTCAAATTCCGCGCCGGCTTTTATGGCATTTTCGGTCAAGATTTTAAGGCTCGTTATCAGGAATTAGAAAAACTCTTTGATCTCGCCGAAATTAAAAATCAGAAAATTCAAAAACTTTCTGGTGGCCAAAAACGCCGCGTTGATATTGCGCGCGCCATTATCCATCAGCCGAAAATCCTTATTCTTGATGAGCCGACCACTGGCCTTGATCCAGGTACTCGCAGTAAAGTTTGGCGGATTATTTCCAAGCTTCGTGAAGATCTTAAAATGACAATTTTCCTCACCACGCACTACATGGAAGAAGCCGCCGATGCAGATTATGTCACGATTTTGGACAAGGGAAGAATCATTGCTGAAGGTACGCCGCTCGAATTAAAAACTCAATACGCCACCGATATTTTGCATCTCTATGGCGTGGAAGAGGCGGATGTTAAAAAGCTTAAATTACCTTATCAAAAAATTCACAAAGATTTTCAGATCAAAGTCAAAAACTCCGCTCTAGTCACGCAATTAATTGTAAAAAATCCGGAACTCTTCCAAGATTTCGAATTGATTAAGAGTACACTGGATGATGTCTTTCTCACGGTTACGAAAAATAAACCAGGTACTGATATTTCGGAATCAAAAAATAGCAAAACGAAAGCGGAGTAAAACATGAAAAAATTTCTCAATCTCACTGCACGTAATGTCAAAGTTTTCTTCAGCGACAAATCAATGTTTTTTGCTTCGCTGATCACGCCAATGATTTTATTGATTCTCTACGTTACTTTTCTTGGTCGCGTTTTTCATAACAGTCTTGATAAAGACGCCTTAGGTGTCGCACTCCCGGATTCCGTAATTAATGCTGTAGTGAATGGTCAAATTCTCGCCTGTCTTCTCGCGGTCTGTAGTGTCACCGTCGCTTTTTCTTCAAATCTTCTGATGGTTAACGATAAGATTACTGGTAGTACGAAAGATATTGATGTTTCTCCAGTTAAAAGTCACACTAAAAGTCTGGCTTATTTCGCTGCCACTTTTATTTCTACTATTATTATTAATCTCGTCGCGCTGATTCTTTGCTTGATTTATATTCGCACTCAAAACTGTTGGTATTACGAACTAAAGGATGTTTTGTTACTATTCGGTGATGTAGTGCTGCTTTCATTCTTCGGCACCGCCTTAGCTTCTGTGGTTAATTTCGGCCTCAAAACACAAGGTCAACTCAGTGCTGTGGCCAATATCGTCAGCGCCGGTTATGGTTTTATTTGTGGCGCTTATATGCCGATTTCAAATTTTTCAGCTCTTCTCCGCGATAGTATTATGTTCCTACCAAGCACCTATTTTATGTCCCTGATTAAAAATCACGCTCTAGCCACTCCGTTCCAGGAAATGGCTAAGACCGAAATTCCAGCCCAAGCTGTCGACGCTGTCAAAACCGCTCTCGACTATAAAATCTCCTTTTTCAATCACGAAGTCCCACTTAACATGATGTATCTCATCGCCATAAGCTCAATTATTGTATTGGTTATTATCTTTGTCTTGCAGAACAAATTCAAGAAACAAGCTTAAAAAAGTTTTAGACTTTTAAAAGAATGTCGTCTTGCCTTTTGAGGACATAGGCTTGGGCAAGCGCCCTTGAGCGGTCCGATAAAAGGCATGCGACATTCTTCACCTAGAGTGTCTCCGGAACGGGGTATGCGGCGTTCTCTTACCCTTGAGCGGTCCGATAAAAAGCATGCGACATTCTTCCCCTAGAGCGTCTCCGGAACGAGGTATGCGGCGTTCTCTTACTTAATTAAGATTTTTTTGTTATAATTATTTATTCAGAGGGAACAAACATGCTAAAATCTATCAAATATTTAAAACCTTATTTTTGGCAATGCCTTTTAATCGTCTTAGGTGTTGCACTTCAAGTTTATACCGCACTTGAACTCCCAGCCCTAAGTTCAGACATTATGAATCGCGGTGTGGCAGAATCTAATATGAGCTTTATTTTTCAAACCGGTCTGTTCATGCTTGGTATTACTGCGCTTGGCTCATTCGGAAGTATCGTCTCGTCCTATTTTTCCGCTAAGGTAAGTAGTCGCGTCGCTATGGATATGCGCAAGGATTTCTTCGCCAAGGTGATGTCGCTTTCTTTTTCTGATGTTGAAAAATTCTCCACCGCCTCCCTCATTACTCGTACTACTGGTGATATTTGGACTGTTCAGCGTACGTTAATTATGAGTCTTACTATGATGGTGCGCGTACCGTTTATGGCCATTGGTGCGATTATCCAGGCTTTTCGCACTGCGCCGAACATGACTTGGATTATTGCTGTTTCGGTAGCTATTCTCTTTATCCAGGCGGCGATTTTAATTAGTCTTGCCATTCCAAAATTTAAGGTTTATCAAAAAATCTTGGATAAAATCAACTCCATTACGCGTGAAAATCTCACTGGTATCAAGGTAATTCGTGCGCTTAATAAGCAGAAATACGAAGAAAATAAATTTGAGCGCAGTAACGAAAAGCTAAAAAACACGGATATTTACATATCAAAAGTTATGGCTTTTCAGCAACCAGTAGTGAATCTAGTTTTTAATCTTTCCGCCGTTCTCATTATCTTCATTGGTGTTTCTAATCTTCATACCGATATAAGTTATCTCGGTCGCATGCTTGCGTTCTCGCAATATTCTGCGCAGGTTCTCATGTCCTTCCTCTTCCTAACTTTTCTCTTCGTCATGATTCCTCGCGGTAACGTTTCAAGTAAGCGTATCTCTGAAGTTCTTGAAACTAAGAGTCAAATCACCTTCAAGGATCAAATGACTGAAACTCCAAGCGAGGTTCCTTCCGTGGAATTTAAGCATGTGACTTTTTCGTATGGCAAAAAATCCGAAGCTATCATCGAGGATATTTCTTTTGTGGCGAAAGCTGGGCAAACTACCGCTTTCATTGGGTCCACCGGCTCTTGTAAGTCCAACTTAATTAATCTCGTGCCTCGTTTCTTCGACGCTACCGAGGGTGAAGTTTTAATTAATAACCTCAATATTAAGGAATATACCGAAAATGCCCTTATGGATAAAATCGGTTACGTTCCGCAGCGTGGTTATCTCTTTACTGGCACCGTGCGTAGCAACATTCTTTACGGTGTCGAAAATCTTAAAAAATCGGAACTTGATGTGCGTATGCGCCATGCCGCTAAAATTGCTCAAGCTGAAGAATTTGTCACTAAGCTAAAAGACCAATACGATGCGCCAATTTCTCAAGGTGGTACCAATGTTTCCGGTGGTCAAAGGCAGCGTCTCGCCATCGCGCGTGCTCTAGCCAAGCAACCTGAAATTTTAATTTTCGATGATGCTTTTTCGGCTCTTGACATGAAGACCGACAAGAAGCTCCGAGAAGATTTAAAATCAGAAATCAAAGACACTGTCGTGCTGATTGTGGCGCAACGTATTAGTACAATTAAAGAAGCTGAGCAAATTATTGTTCTCGATCAGGGTAAGATGGTAGGGAAAGGGACCCATTTGGAGCTCTTGAAAAAATGTAAGGTTTACCAAGAAATCGCGAAGTCCCAATTCTCGGAAGAAGAATTTGCTGATGAAATGCGCCAGGCTAAGGAGGGAAAATAATATGTCTAAAAATTCAAAAAGCACTCAAAAGAAAACTACTCGAGCCTCTAAACAGACTATTAAGCGCTTCCTCGCTTCTGTTAAAAAATATCGTTTTGGTTTGCTCGGCTCGGCGCTGCTTGCTCTAATGTCGGCCGGACTTGTAGTGGCCGGTCCATATCTTCTGGGTCTCATTACTACTGAAGCTTTTGACGCTTTACGTGCTGGTCAGGAAATTAATTTCGCTCGTATCAGCTCACTACTTTTAACCCTAGTTGGCCTCTACCTTATCTCTGCCGTTGTGGGCTATATTGAGGGGTATGTGGCTGCAGTTATTTCAGCTAAATACGCTAAAGAAATGAAACGCCAAATTCTAGCTAAGTTCTCGCGTTTACCAATGTCTTATTTTGATAAAACTCAGAATGGTGACACTATGTCGATTATGACTAACGATGTGGAAACTATCGCTGCTTCACTCTCGCAAACCCTTTCTCAAATTATTACCAACTTCACGCTTCTGGTTGGTTACCTTGGCATGATGATTTATATCTCCATTCCTATGTCGGCCGTCTCTGTCATTGTCGTGCCTATTTCCATGCTTGCCGTTTCTAAAGTTGTAAAGAAGGGCTCAGAATATTACAAAAAGCAACGCAAAACTCTCGGTAAATTAAACTCTGAAATCGAAGAAAATTATGGTGGCCAGCTCATCATCAAGGCTAATAATCACGCCGAAAAATCCAAACAAGATTTTGCTACCGTCAATGAAAAACTTTATCAGGAAACTTTTAAGGGTGAATTTTATGGCTCACTCACATACCCTATCACCCACCTCTTCCTCGATTTGGCTTTTGTGGGAATTTGTCTGCTCGGTGGCTACTATGCTCTAATTGGTGCTCTTACCGTTGGTAGTATTCTGGCATTCTTGCAATATGTTAGTCGTTTCACGCAACCAATTGCTGACACTGCGCAGCTTTCCTCTACTATTCAGCAAACCCTAGCTGCCGCTGACCGTGTTTTTAATTTCCTAGAAGAGCCGGAAGAAGCTGCCGAAGATTTTACTAGTCAATTTAAATCTATTACTAAGGATGGAAAATTCTGTGGGGAAGTAGAATTCTCGCATGTTAATTTCAGTTATGACGGCGTCAAGCCAATCATTAAAGATTTCTCCGTTAAGATCGAGCCAGGCATGCAGGTGGCTATTGTCGGGCCAACTGGTGCCGGCAAGACTACTATCGTTAGCCTTCTCATGCGATTCTATGATATTCAGAGTGGCGAAATTAAAATTGACGGCATCTCTACTAAGCAAATGAAACGCAGTGAAGTCCGCAGTCTCTTCGGTATGGTCCTTCAGGATACTTGGCTCTTCTCGGGTACTATCTTAGAAAATCTTAAATATGGCTCCTCTAATGTTACTTTTGAGCAGGTCGAAGCCGCTGCTAAAATGACTGGTATCGATCATTTTATCAAGTCACTTCCTGATGGTTACGAAACTAAGATTTCTGAAGATTCTGATAATATTTCCGCCGGCGAAAAACAGCTTCTCACCATTACACGCGCCATTATCACTAATCCGAAAATGATGATTCTCGATGAGGCCACTTCCAATGTCGATACACGTACCGAGCAAATTATCCAGCGTGCTTTCGATAAACTCACTGAGGGCCGTACTTCTTTCGTGATTGCACACCGTCTTTCCACTATTCGTAATGCCGACATTATTCTCGTGATGAAAGAAGGGAACATTGTCGAGCATGGTAGTCACGATGAATTGATGAAGCTAGATGGTTTCTATGCTGAACTTTATAATTCTCAATTCTCGGAAGAAGCGGAATAAATAAAAATGATTAATCTCACGAAACTCTTGGCATCCACTGAACTTTCGCCAGAATTTCGTGAGTTTTTTCAGGCCGAGCTTGCATCTGGAAAATTCGATTCCTTGCTAGAATTTTTTAATTCAGACTCGTTAGGCTACCAAGAAATTTATCCTGCTCCAACCCAAATTTTTCGGGTTTTTAAATTGCCCCTCGAGAAAATCAAGGTAGTAATTCTTGGCCAAGACCCCTATCATACTCCTGGCGTAGCAGATGGTTTAGCCTTTTCGGTTCAAATCAATAAGCTCGCGCCGAGTCTCCGAAATATTTTAAAAGAAGTAAAATCTGACATTGGTCAAACTATTATTCAAAACGGCGACCTCACGCCGTGGCTTGAGCAAGGGGTCTTTCTCCTCAATAATGTGTTAACTGTCGAAAAAGGTCATGCCGGCTCGCACCGTCAAATTGGCTGGGAACAAATTACGGAAGATTGCGTAAAGATGCTTAGCACTAAACTCCCACACGCTGCGTTTATTCTCTGGGGGTCGGATGCTCAGGCTAAAGTTAAATTTATTGATTCATCGAGGCACTTAGTTTTGCAATCGGCTCACCCCTCGCCGCTTTCAGCTTATCGCGGATTTTTCGGATCCAAACCATTCTCTCAGGCTAACCAATTTCTTAAATCGCATCACCTTCAAGAAATTCAGTGGTAAAATCACATAAAAAATCTCCCATTGCTGGGAGATTTTCTGATTCAAACTAAATTAGATTGAGCGGCAAATTACACCACCACCTTCACGCTTGTAAAGGACGGAAACTTTGTTACCACCAGTAGAGTGAACGGCAGTTTCACCATCGCAGGAAGAGTTTACCACGATACTTATAGTGTGACCAGGAGTACCCTTGGATGCATAACGGTCGTTTGAAGTGTTATCTTCGGTACCTTCTGATTGTTGAGTGAAGGTATAGTGGGTGCGTTGACCATTCTTACATTCCTTGGATTCTGGGTCGTAGCTATCAGCTGCCTTGCAGGAGCTAATCTCAAGACTGTATGGTTCTTGGTCTGGGTCAGCAAATTTTTGCTTAGTATCAGTTCCGATTAGATATGCATCGTAGAAGTAGGCCCAAGAAGTACGTTCTGCAGATTTGAAGACATCTTTATCGACATCTGCGTGACCACTCACGTAAGCATCTTTGTCCATGCTAGGAATTTTTTGGTTGTTGTTAGATTGGTATGAGTTTAATTGGGTGGTGATACGGTTTACGTCATTGGCACGTGCAGTATCTCTTTGCATGATTTGCATTGCAGGGAGTGCAATAAAGACCATGAGGAAAATCATTGCTGCGACCGCCAAAACGAGCACCACTTCGATGATGGTAAACCCATGTTTAAAATTTTTATTTTGCTTAAACATATGTCTGTTCCTTTCTGAGACTTTGTTTATCTATAACCCAATCATAATCTTTACCTACCAAAAATTCAAGAGGTTTATGCTAAAATAAAGCTAAACCATTATCGGGAAATTTATAAAATGTTTGAACTTCAGTGGATTTTTCTAATTTTCGGCGCAATTTTCGGCGCCATTCTCGGCTCTTTTGCTTGTTGTCAGGCTTGGCGTATTCGCCTACAATCAGAAGGTAGGAAACTAGGGAATCGCTCGGTTTGTCTTTATTGCGGTCATCGTCTAGGCCGTCTTGAATTAATTCCGATTTTTTCTTGGCTCTTTCTCGGCGGCAAATGCAAAAAATGTAAAACCAAAATTGGTCTCATGGAATTTTTCTCCGAAATCACCATGGCTCTAATTTTTGCCAGTTTTGCTTTTCATACTGGCTCATTAATCCAACAAATTCTGCAACACGCTGGTCCACTGGTTGTCGCGCCACTAATTGTTTCTGAAGTCATCAAGCTTCTACTTCTCTTCGCAATTTTTACTATTATGTGGATACTGCTGGTTTATGATAAGAAATGGTTGCAACTACCAGTTAATCTGCTCCGTCTTGTGATTATTTTGTCTGGAATTTATTTTTTCTTTAATCTATATACTAAATACGGACTCAATTTATTAGTTGAAGTTCGTGGCAATGAAATTTTGCTAGTAAAAAATTCTCTGCACCTACAAGATATTTGGCAATATTTACTGCGTGATTTTTCGCGTTTCTTGGGTGCTATATTAGTTCTGCCAGGTATCTACTTTGTACTCTATAAATTCTCCCGCGAAACTCTAGTCGGTGGCGGCGATTTTATCCTTCTAATTTCTGTCGCACTCCTGCTTGGGCGCTGGGAACTCGGCGTTATTGAGCTTGGCCTCTCGAACCTCCTGGCTGCCATCTTTAATTATCGGATGTTGAAAAATCCTAAAAACCGTCAACCGTTTGGCTTCGCTCCCTACATTATTCTAGCTTGTATGATTACGCTATTTTTTCAGACTGAAATTTTACGTCTAGTCTTTCTAGTTTATTAATTTCCCGATTCGCTACAGATTTTTCTAGCTACTAATCTTCTGATTCACTATGGAATTTTTCGTGCACTTCTTTTAGGTGCGGGTCGGTGATGTGAGTATAAATTTGTGTAGTCGAAATATTTGCATGCCCCAGCAAACTTTGCACTGAACGAATATCCGCGCCGTTCATCAAAAGATCAGTCGCAAAACTATGGCGCATGGTGTGTGGCGTCACATGTTTAGTAATGCCAGCCAGCCTTGTATATTTTTGCACAATTCGCTCGATGGAGCGTGGAGTTAATCTACGAAAATCACCACTTGTGGATGGAATTTGTTGGTTAGCTGAATTATTTAGAAATAGTGCCGGTAAGGTATCAGTTCGCATATTCAAGTAATCTTCGATACATTCCGCCGTAGATTTATCAATAAAAATCGGTCGGTCTTTTTTGCCTTTACCGCGCACCATAAATTCTCGGCGTTCCAAATTAATCGAATCGCGATTTAAACTACAAAGTTCTGATACGCGTAGGCCTCCAGAAAACAGTAGTTCAATAATTGCGCGATCTCTTAGTCCCGATTCAGTGTCCAGCGGAATTTCTGCTAGCAGTCTTTCAATTTCATCAAAATGTAAAAAGGTTACTTGCTTTTTTGCGGCTCGTGGTAAATCAATCAGGGAAGGGTCTAAGCTTTTAACTCCACGCTTGGCCAGGTATTTGAAAAATCCCCTTAATGCAATTAAGTGGTAACTCTGAGTCAGTGCCGATAAGCGCTCCTTGTTTTGATTATCCGAAAAACGATTTAACTTCAAACGAAAGCGACGTAAAACTTCCGGTGTAATATCGGAAGGTTTAATCATTTCTTGGCCTTCAAAATCTTCCGTAATTAGATCAATAAAACGCGCCAAGTAAAGCCCATAGTTTTCTATGGTTTTCGTCGAACGTCCTTTTTCAATTTCCAGTGATTCCAGAAAATCTGCCACTAATTCAGAAATATCCATAAGAGTAATTATAACACCTTATGCTATAATGTGATTATGGATAAAACTGATTCTGTAAGCGAACTCTTTAGCGACCAAAATAACCAAAATGCCAAGCAAATCCAATATGATGAAGCCGTTGTTAAAAGTCAAATTGATATGGTAGGGGAGCGTATTGAATATGAACCAACTTCTGGTAGTTCTGTAGTGATTGAAGAAAAAGCTCCAACTTCTGGCGATGTGCTTTCGAACGGTTTTCCAGCCGGCGTCGGCCCTAATGCCGCTCCCGAAGCTCCGGTCAAAAAAGAGCGTACCAAACTCAATCTGATCCAGCGCGCCAAAGATTTTTTCACTCATGCCACTAAGCGCCAAAAAATTATTATGATGGCCACCCCAGCTGGTCTTGTATTACTAATCGCCTTAGTTGCTATCATCGGTCAAGCCACCGGTGCTTTTAAGACAGATTATTCTGTGACTTATTCCACAGCGAAAGAAATTAAAAATCAGATTACTAAAATTCGCGGCGATGTTAGTTGTAATAAAATTTCTGAATACGCTTCGAATTCCGCCACTTCCAATGAAATTTATCAAAAATACATCGAAGATTGTAAACAAAATATGGCCGGTATCGATAGTAATTTAGTTACCAAGCTTGGTGATTCTGCCGGTGTTCTGAAAGATCCGGAAATTGGTCGTAAATTCGATGCCTTCCGTACGGTTTTTAATGCTACGAATGGCGGCGATGAAGATATTAATAAGGCTCTTGACCTCTACGCTGTCTGGCATAAATGGAGTGTGATTGAGGGAAATAAAACTTCTGATTGGACCGAAGCTGATATTCTTAATGCTACCAAAATCCTGCGCGAATCTGGTAATCAGCGCTTGAAAGATTATGGTGAAAAATGGGCCACCCTCAAGACACAGGCTAATGAAGCGACTTATCGTTGGCTGCACTCTTCCAGTAAAGATGATGGTTCGGTGGATTTTGTGGAAATGCGTCGCGCCGCCGATGATGCGAAAAATGCCTTTAATGATTTTGAACGCAATGAGCGCCCGAACTTGCTCACCGAATTCCCTTTGAAATTTGTTGACCTCGCTAAGGTCTACGCCAAGTTTGAAGAATTGTATGAAGTGATTCGTAAAACCTATGAAGAAAATTATAATTTCCGTGCCGGCGGTTGTCGCGAATTAATTAACTCAGTTCGTTGTGAGTAACCTCTGAAATTGTGATATACTGGGGGAAATATCAAGATTTTATAAGGGAGAAAACATGGACGAAAACACAAGAACAGATTATATTGAACGTACTTTGGTAATTTTGAAGCCAGATGCCGTTCAACGTGGTATCGTCGGTGAAATTTTACAAAGATTTGAGCGCGTTGGCCTCAAAATCGTCGGTATGAAAATGGTCAGCCCAGATCAGGAATTATTTAAGCAACATTATGAAGGTATCGGTAAGTTGATTTCGCGTCGTGGTGAAGAAACTTATCGTTACAATCTCGACTACATGATGAGCGGCCCGATTATCGCGATGTGTCTTGAAGGTATCGAAGCTGTCGCTTTAGTTCGTAAGATTGTTGGTTCCACTGAGCCAAAATCTGCCGAGATGGGTACCATTCGTGGTGATTTTTCACATATGAGCTTTGGCCATGCCAATTCTCATGCTCGCCCAGTGCCAAATCTCGTTCATGCTTCCAGCAATCCAGAAGAAGCCAAGCAAGAAGTCGCACTCTGGTTTACTGAAGCTGAGACTTACGATTACGAAGATTTGAACGAAAAATATACTCGCTAATCTCTAAATAAAAGTACCCCCATCGGGGTAAAGTAAAAGTGCCCCCCACCGGGGTACTTTTTGTTCACTTACCCGAAATAGCCATAAGCTTCTATCAAGATTTTGGTTTTTATGGCATAATAAACATATGTGGTTTTGGATTTCATTTATCCTACTCGGACTGGTGCTTTATATTCCGCTCGGTATCCTGATTATACTTTTTATTTTCTTCCCAATTGCCGGATTTTTGAATAAGAAAAACAATCCTGCCGTCTTTAATTTTGCCATGAATGGTGGTATGGTAGTGCTCTTTATCGCGGCCATTTTAGTTCATGGTGGCTTTTTTGGTTGGTATGACCGAGCAGAATCACCTTTTGGGGTTAATGTTTGGGTTGACCGCTCCGTGGAAAATGATTTTTATCGCAGGGAAGAGAAGAATGGGCAAATTCATCTCACCGTTACTGATAAAAATTATTCGCCCCACTCGCCGAATTTCCTTGAAAGCAATGGAAAAATTCATTTTGATGTCACGAATCGTGCAGCCGAAAATAAACATCTCGATCTCACTTGGACTGTTGAGTTGGATGGGCAAAAATACCAAAGAAATAATCTCCCAACTGATTCTGATTCAACACTTTTTGGCCCAGGTTTTTCTCTGAAATATGGTGAAAATATCGTGAAAGTCACGGCCTCCAATAGTCTTGGCTATTACACCACTTCGTTAGTAATTAACCGTTTGCGCACGGAAGATATTTGTAACGAAGAAAGCAATCAAAAAGTCTCCATGTGTGGGAATATTCTTTCCGCCAAGGAATCTGCCGCTAAAAAGAAGCAGGCCGACAATGGTTCAGGTAGCTCTCTAAATCTTTCGGAAAATAGTTTCTGGTCTAGATAATTATCCTTGATACTTTCTCTGCGGAAGGTTGCCATTTGCTACGCAAATGCCAAAACCTTCGGTGCGAACCCTGGGTTCGTCTCCGGCAAATATCATAAATATAAAAACCACCTCGCGGTGCTTTTTATATTTATGGTGATCTCTGCGGGAGTAATGCTTCGCATTTTCTTTCTGCGTCGATTATTAAAAAGCAGAATAAATTCTTCTTTTTAACTCTCTCCTTGAAAGACCGAACCCAAAGGTTCGCCTCCCTCGAAAAAATAATCAAACATAAAAAACGACCCATAGGGTCTTTTTTCATGTTTGGTGATCTCTGCGGGAGTCGAACCCGCGTTGACGGGATGAAAACCCGTTGTACTAACCGTTATACTAAGAGACCAATTCCGAAATGTACTTTTCTATTATAACAGATTTAAAAAAATCGGCAACTCTAATTTTTAAAAATCTCGAAGTTTAATTTTCGACTTTTTCGCAGCTTAAAATCGGATCCATGGTGTAGTCGGTTTTACCGAATGGCGCATGAGGTTTAAATGTTACCGAAGATAAATCCTTATTACAGGTTAATTTTTTATGTTCAAAATAAATCCTTTTGTCCAAATTATTTTCGTCGCTATAACTTAGCAGTCTACGTAACTTTACCATTGGAAAACCAGTCTTCAAATATGGCTTAAATACAAATTCCGCACCCTTGGCAGTCATTTCATCCTTATGGCTATTTACGAAATTATCATAGAAAAAATCCTCATAGTAGCTTTTAGCCAGTTCTTGAAATTGTTTTTCCGCCAGTGCTTCCGCTGTCACATTTTTCTTTACTAACAAAGAAAAACCCACACTACAAACCGAAATCAGGACCACCACAGTCATTAGTCCACGAATAATTTTCGAACTCAGAGTTTCCAGACGAATTTGATTGGAGAGTTTTTTGAAGTTAGGACTAAGTTTGGTCGCGTTCCTTTTGTGTTTGCGCTTGGCGCCACGTGGATCGATATTCATAGCTAAATTATAGCATAAGAATTTTCATTTTCGAACGGAGGGAATTATAATATACACATGAATACAAAAAATCTCACCATAAAAAACGAAGCCGCCGTGATTGATTTTGCGGAAAATTTGATGCGCGAGATTTTGCAATCTCAAGACGCTTTGCCTTGCGTGATTGAACTAGTCGGTGACGTTGGAGCTGGTAAGACTACCTTCACTAAGGGCCTCGCTCGTGGTCTCGAAATTACCGAAGAAATTACTTCTCCGACCTTCACTATTTCAAAAGTTTATGAAAATTCTCGAGGCCTGAAACTTGTGCACTACGATTTTTATCGCTTAGAAAATCCCGGCATCATGGTGGAAGATTTGTTTGAAAACCTACAGGACCCACACACGGTTACCGTCATTGAATGGGCCGATACCGTGAGTGAAATTCTCCCCGCCAATCATTTGCGCTTAGAAATCCTCATTAATGACGACGGTAGTCGCATGCTTAATCTAACCAAAAATCTCACTTCGGAGCATTAATATGAAACTCTATCTCGATACTTCTACGGAAAATACCATCCTTAAACTCGACGATAAGGAGTATTCCGCTCCCCTCAAAAATCAATTAGCCGAGCAAATTTTTACCTTCATTCATGATAAACTTGTTGAAAATCAGGCCGACTGGGCGGATCTGACGGAAATCACTTTCTTCGCCGGTCCAGGTTCTTTTACTGGCCTGCGCATCGGTGCTGCCGTAGTTAATACTTTGGCCGATCAGTTGCAAATTCCTTTGAAGAATCAAGATGGAGAAATAGTGCCCATCATTTTGCCAAACTACGGTCGCCCAGCCAATATTACACCATCCAAAAAATAAATCTCCCATTCCGCCGCGCATTTCGCTTGTGCTATAATATATGATATAAGGAAATTCATGGATCAAGATCTTCATCAAAATCAAAACAACCAAAAACCCCAAACTATCGGTGGCGTGACTTTTTCTGCTGGCCTTTCACATCCTGTAACTCCTCAGGTCAGTCCAGGTTCTAATCAGCCAAGTTTCGCCAAGCCAGCTTCTGAACAGTCGAATGCCACCACTCCTCAGCCTACTATCCCTAGTCCAGCTGATCTCTTTAATAATAATTCTGCCGCTTTTTCTACCCCTCAGTCTACTCCAGTTTCTACCCCAGCCACTGAAACTCCAGCTAATACATATCAAGCCAATAATTACACTTCACCAGCCGCTTCTGCTGAACAGATTTTTGCTGCCGAGAATACCAATTATTTTTATACCAACGACAGTTCCAATCCTTTTGGTGAAAATGGCTTCACGCAGGCTGCCCGTAATGGCAATCCTAACTCTAACCAGAGCATGATTAATCAATCTATTCAAAATGCTGCCATATTGAGCCAAGCTACCGAAGCTCAGAAAAATCCAGGTCAAGAAATGAATAACGGCCCAGAAATTGTCTATAATCAGCTCAATGTGCCAGTCGCTTCACCAACTCATTTTGAAGAAAAATTCACTGTAGTGGATCCGAATGCCGATGCAGCAAAATCTGCTGAAGCCGCCAAGGCTGAAAAAGAAGCCAAGGAAAAAGATCCGCGCACGATCGCCATGAAAGCCCTGAAGAAAATGACCACTATGGCCATGGTTTTCGGTATTCTCAGTGTACTCTTCCTCGTTTTAAGCTTAATTGGTTTGGTTTACGGTATTTCCCAGGGTGACAAAATCACCACCGCGAATAATACTATCAAGAATCAAGCGCAAATTATCGCTGCCGTCGAGGAGTCTTCTGGCGTGGCGAAAATTTCTACCCCAGCTGATGTGCCAGTTTATAAAACCACTCTCGGTTATATTTATCTTTCCGACTGGAATATTAAATTAAAAGTTCCGGATAATCTCTCCACCATGAGCTATGTCTTAAACACTTACGAATATCGCAACTCAATTTGTTTCAATGGTATTCAAAAAGGTGTTCAGGCTAAGCAAGAATTTGCTGACCCGGCCAAGAATCTTGGTAAACAAGGCTGTCTCGTGCGTGTACCGGTTTCCGAAGGTGACTTTGAAGCTTCCACTGGCAAGCGCTTCGGTACCAAGGTCACGACTTATAAGGATTATAATTTCTTCTATATCGACCCAACCGTCAGTAGTAAAGATGGTGCTGAGCTTGGTCTCGAAACCGCATCCAACCAAATCATTCGCAATATGATTTTTGCTCTCGAAACCTACGAATAAGAGCGGTCTTTATGATAAAATCAAGACAGGGGGATTTTGATTTATTAAATAATTTTGTTAATTTTGTAAAACTGCCGATATGATGAAGATATTGGCGTCGACAAATAGAAAGTGAAGTCAAATGTTTATTCCGATAGCACTCAGTATTATTGCTGGTATTGTTTGTGGTTCCGGTTTTGTCCTGGTCTATAACAAAAAGAATGAATCTGGTGGCAAAGCCAAGGCCGAAGATCTCATTCGTAAGGCTAAAAACGAGGCTGCCGACATTGTTCTTAAAGCTAAAAAAGAAGCTGGCAGTATTGCCGATAAATCTCAGCAAGAAGAGGAAGCTCGTCGCAAGGATTGGCGCCAAACCGAAAAGCGTCTCTCTGAGCGTGAAACCTCACTCGACAACCGTTTCGATCAACTAGAAAAACGTTCGGAAAAATTAACCAATAAAGAACGTGAAATTGATGATTTGAAACTCGAAATTCATCAAATTCGTGACAAGCAGCAAGAAAAGTTGGAAAAAATTGCTGGCCTCACCAAGCTTGACGCTAAAGATAAGCTGATCAAGATGACCGAAAAAGATATCAAGGATGATCTCGTCGGCTTGATTACCAAGGAGCAAAAAGAGCTTCGTCGCGACATCGACGAAACTGCCCAGGCTCTACTGGTTACCGCTATGGAACGTATGTCTTCCGAAGTCACTGCTGATCGTACGGTTACCGCTTTGAAGTTGCCAGATGATGAAATGAAAGGTCGCATTATCGGTAAGGAAGGTCGTAATATTCAGGCCCTCCAACGTGCTACCGGTGTGGATATTATGGTTGACGATACTCCTGGCATGGTGGTGCTTTCTTCCTTTGATCCAATCCGCCGCCAAGTCGCACGATATGCCTTAGAACGTTTGATGAAAGATGGTCGTATTAATCCATCCAGTATCGAAGATGCTGTCGCCAAGGCTGAACGCGAAATCGAAAAAGAAGTTGTGCGTGCCGGTGAAGACGCTGCTCGTGAAGTAGGTGTGATTGGTATCCCGCACGAAATTTTACACTTGCTCGGTGAGCTCAAATTCCGTACGTCCTATGGTCAAAATGTTTTGCTTCATTCGATTGAAATGGCACACATGGCCGGTATGATCGCCGAAGAAATTGGTGCTGATGTGCGTGTCGCTAAGACTGCTACCTTACTTCACGATGTCGGTAAAGCCGTCACTCATAAGATTGAGGGTAAGCACGCCGAGATTGGTGCTGAACTCGCGAAAAAATACGGTCTTTCTGATCGCGTAACTCACGCTATTGCTGCTCATCATAATGACATTGAACCAACTACTGTCGAGGCACTCATCGTCAAGATTGTTGATGCAATTTCTGCTGCTCGCCCAGGTGCTCGTAATATTTCCGCCGAAAACTTTGCTGAGCGTATGAAAGAGTTAGAAAATATTGCTACCAGTTTCAATGGTATCGATAAGGCTTACGCCATTTCCGCTGGTCGTGAAATTCGCGTGATTGTCGAACCAAAGCAAATCGATGATCTCACCGCCTTGAAATTAGCTCGTGACATTGCCGAAAAAATCGAAGCTACCATGAGCTACCCAGGTGTGATTAAAGTTAATGTGATTCGTGAAACTCGCGCCATCGAATACGCCAAATAGTCTCTCGTCACTCTAAAAATCTAAAAAATAACCCACATTCCATGGGTTATTTTTTTTATTTGCCATAAGCACTTTTCTATAATATAATGCAGGTAACGGGGAAGAAAATCAAAACTGTAAAATAAAAAGGAAAATATGGCACAACCGAAAATATCAAAGCCGCAATCTAGCAGTGACAAAAAGCTCTATATTGCCGTGATTGTTTGCATTGTCTTAGTAATCGCAAGCTTCATTGGTAATATTCTGTTAATAAGGTATTCATTTGAAATATCAAATAACGAATTCCATAGACATGTAAATCTAGTTCAATCGCGCCTTCGCGAAGTAAATCTTCGTGTTCAAAATGATCCTAAAAATGAAAAAGAGATAGAAAGACTTAACGATATAAATACAAACCATCATTAATTAAGGGAATAATATGGCACAAGTAAAAACATCAAAATCGCAATCTAGCACTAATAATAAACTTTTTATTGCTGTAATAATTTGTATCGGACTAGTCATCGCAGGCTTCATCGGTAGCTTTATAATGATTGACAAGTCATTTGTTGATACAAATATTGAATATCAGAGACATTTCGGTCGTATTCAATTTCGTATTCGTGAAATAAACTTACGTCTTCAAAATGATCCTAAAAATGAGGAAGAAATTGAGATGCTTAATGATACAGTCGAGAATGATAAATAGCTATCTCAGGATATTTAATAAAACTAAAATATCGACTACAAAAAAGATTAAACATTAATAAACCAAAAAGACTGGAATTGCTCCAGTCTTTTTTTGATAATTTCATGGTAAGCTTTTGCTTTCGCAAAATCTTTCCATTCTGCGTCGATCAAATAAAGAAAATAAATTTTCTTTATTTTTCCTCCTTGAATGGTCTGGGTGACCAGATTCGAACTGGCGACCTCGCAGTCCCGAACCGCGCGCGCTACCAACTGCGCCACACCCAGATATGTTTATCTTACCACGAAAACACAAGATTATCACAATTATGTTATAATATCAAACGATATGAGTAAACTATATAAAAGAACTAAAATTTTGGCTACCGTCGGTCCAGCCGTCTTCACTGAAGAAAAAATTGCCGAGTTAGTCATGGCAGGTGTTAACTGCTGCCGCCTCAACTTCTCTCACGGAAGTTACGAAGAACGCGATGAGCAAATCGCTTGGATTAAAAGAGCTGCTGAGAAAAAAGGTCGCTCTGTCGCCATTCTCCAGGATCTTCAAGGCCCTAAAATTCGCCTTGGCATCATTAAAGATAATCATTATGAAGTCAAACCAGGTGACGAATTGATTCTCGATTATGCTGTCGCTGAACACGATGGTTCGAATCTTCTTCCAGTTCAGTATAATCTTGCTGAGCGCATGAAAGTTGGTGAACCTCTTTTCATCTTTGATGGTAAAATTCGTTCTACTGTTACGGAAATCGTAAGCGAAACCGCTATCAAGGTTAAGGTTCAAAACGAAGGTACGATTATGAGCCGCAAGGGTCTCAACCTTCCAGATACCGACTTTGGTGGTGATGTGATTACCGAAAAAGATATGGCTGACATCGAATTTGGTGCCACCCGTGATTTTGATTACGTGGCCATGAGCTTCATCCAGAGTGCTGATGATGTCGAAAGACTTCGTCAAATCTTGGTTTCTCTCGGTTCTACCGCTCAAATTATCGCTAAAATCGAAACCAAAAAAGCTATCGAAACTGATGAAAAAATGGAAGCTATCGTTCAAGCCGCTGATGGTATCATGGTTGCTCGTGGTGACATGGCTGTCGAAGCTGGCAACGAAGTTGTCCCTATCGTTCAGCGTAAATTAATCAGCCTTTGCCGCAAGCACGGTAAACTCTGTGTCGTGGCTACCCAGATGCTCGGTTCCATGGTCGATAATCCAAGTCCATCTCGCGCTGAGGTTTCTGACGTTGCCAACGCTGTGATTCAGGGTGCTGATGCTGTCATGCTTTCCGATGAAACTGCCAATGGTAAATACCCAATTGAAGCTGTGAAGCAAATGAAACAAATCATTCTTTACACTCAGAACCATTCCAAGGTCGACCCAATTGACCAAGATGTCACTGGTGAAAATCGTGAATATAACGCTGTAGCTAATGCTGCTGTCAGTCTTGCTGAAAAAATTCACGCTGATGTCATCGTCTGTGAGACGGCTTCTGGTGCAACCGCTGTTTCAATCTCCGCTGAACGTCCAAATCTCCCAATCATCTCGGTGACTTCGAATAAGCGTGTGGCCAGTCAATTGGCTTTGAACTATGCCAACGCCAGCTTCGAACGTCCATTCTCTGAGAATTATGGCATTGATCTCGTTCAAGAACTTAAGGCTTCTGGTTATATTAATACCAAACCAGGCGAAGATAAGGTGCTTGCTGTGATTGTTTCCGGCCAACCTAACGTTATTGGCGGTACGGATACTATTCAAATTCGTAGCATTTAGTTCTAAGCTTTAGCACGATTAGAAGATTGCGGTATAATTAAAACATGTATCGCAATCTTCATTTTTTGCACCCCGAACATCAAACCGTTTTACTTCGTACGGATTATAATGTGCCGCTCAAAAATGGTCTGATTCAAAATAATTTACGCATCGAAAAATCTCTTCCTACCATCCAATATCTCTTGGATAATCAGGTGAAAAAACTTGTCATCATCTCTCATCTCGGTCGTCCAGAGGGAAAAGTGATGCCGGAATTTTCCTTACGGCCAGTCGCCGCTGAACTCGCTCGTTTATTGCAATGTGAAGTCTTTTTTGCGCCCGAAACTACTGGCGAGTCCACCAAACAATTAATCGATGAAGCTCCAGATGGCACGGTAATTTTACTAGAAAATTTACGCTTTCACCCTGGCGAGGAAGATAATTCGTTAGATTACGCTCAGGCCATCTTCGATACCGTCCAGCCGGACTGTTTTGTTCAGGACGGCTTCGGCGTTTTGCACCGCGCCCACGCTTCTACCGATGCATTGCCGCGTCTACTCCCGAGTGCTATGGGTCTGCTAGTCGAACAGGAAATTGAGAATCTGAAAAAAGTACAAGAAAATCCGCTCCACCCTGTACTTTTAATTATTGGTGGGGCTAAGGTTAAGGATAAATCTCCGCTTATCGGACATTTTTCTAAACTTGCCGATCATATTTTTGTCGGCGGTAAAATTGCCGCTGATGGTTTTACTTCGGATCTACCCCAGATTACTGTTGCCTCCGATTTTACCGAGGATGAATCTGGCGCTAAACTCGACATCGGCCCTAAATCCCTCGACCAGCTAATTGACCTTGTATTAAAATCTCACACTATCATCTGGAATGGAACTCTTGGTCTTACCGAAAAACCACCGTTTGATTTTGCTTCCAGGGTGGTCGCTGAGACGATTGGTTCTAAAAACCCAGCAGAAAATCTTTCCGTAATCTGCGGCGGTGATACGACGGGGTTCGTAGAAAACCTCTTACAAAACCGCTATACCGACCAACCCCCACTAAATTTCTCACTGGTTTCCACCGGTGGTGGCGCTAGCCTCGAATTCTTAATTCATGGTACTCTCCCAGGTCTTGAAGTTCTGAAAACTACCTAAGCTAAAATCCGCCTCTGTTAAATTTTTTAATTATTAAACGAACCTGTCTTGTAACTGGAAATAATTAGCACTCATTGCTTGACAGTGCTAATATTTGCTATACAATAGAATTATGCAAGATGAATTTACTGAAATAATGAATAAATTAACTGAGAATGCTCGTTTTGCGCTCCAAAAATCTGACTATTATGCCAAGCGTTATAATAACGGCTACATGAGCACTGAACATTTGCTTCTCGGTATTCTTTCACAGGATACTTCCACTGGTGCGCGCTTCCTCGCCGATGAAGATGTGAATCTCGACCAGGTTGAAAAACTGATGAATCATACCGCCATTGAAGTTCCAGGTGCGGATATGGCCATGATGTCGCTTTCAGAGGCTGCAGTTTTAACTTTACGCCTCGCTTCCAACTTCGTGAAAGAGCAGGGCATTAAATTGATTGGCACCGAGCACCTACTCTATGCTTTGATTCGCCAGCCAAATTCTCGCGCTAGTTTGATTCTCCAGGGTCTCAATATCGATCTCACGGAATTATCGAAAACCATTGAAGAGTTTGCGGAAAAACAGGCCGAAGAAGCCAAGATTGATCAAAAGAAAAACGATTTTAAACGCAAGCGTCCACTTAAATGGCTCACAAAATACGGTGTTGACCTTACAGAGCTAGCCCGTCAGGGTCGTCTCGATACCGTGATTGGTCGTGATCGTGAAATCGAGCGTGCTCTCACTGTACTTTCTCGTCGCACTAAGTCCAACCCTGTACTGATCGGTGAAGCGGGTGTGGGTAAGACCGCCATTGTCGAAGGCCTCGCCACTCGTATCGCCAAAAATGAGGTGCCAGGTAACTTAATCGGTAAGAAAATTTACCAAATTGATCTCAGTTCTGTGGTCGCCGGTACCAAATTCCGTGGTGATTTCGAAGAACGCATTAAGGGTATCATCGACGAAGCCATTGAAAGTAAGGATCTTATTCTCTTTATCGACGAAATTCATCTCTTGACTGGCGCCGGTTCCTCTGAGGGTAGCCTGGATGCCGCGAATATCTTGAAGCCAGCTCTCGCACGTGGTTTGATTCATCTGATTGGTGCTTCTACCATGGACGAATATCGCAAGTCAATCGAAAAAGACAAGGCTCTAGCACGTCGTTTCCAAACCGTTATCGTCGAGGAACCTTCCGATGTGATTACGGTGCGTATTTTGAAGGGAATTAAATCTCATTACGAAAAACATCACGGCGTCGTAATCCCAGATAAGATTATTGAAACCGCCGTCAGTATGTCGAAGCGTTATATCAATGATCGTTATATGCCAGATAAAGTCATTGATGTAATCGATGAAGCCAGTGCTATCGCTAAAGTTGCCGCCGATAAGAGTGGCAGCGGGGAATATAAAAAATTGAAAATCGAGCGTGAATCTCTTCAGCAAAAAATTGAAGATAGTGCCGAGGCGGAGAATTTTGAAAAGGCCGCTCTCTACAAAACTCGTCTCGCCAAATTGGAAGAAAAAATCAAATCTCTCGAGCAGGCTGGTGTCGATGAAAATGTTTCGCCAGTGCTCACCGAAGAAAATCTTGCCGAAGCCATTTCTCTCAAAACTGGTATTCCAGTTTCCAAGGTCCACGGTAGTGAATTGAAGGTTCTTTCGAAATTAGAAGCACATCTCGATAAGGCTATCATCGGTCAGGATGAAGCGATTCATGACGTAGCTAAGGCTATTCGTCGTGGTCGTTCCGGCATTAGCAACCCTAGACGTCCAATTGGTTCCTTCCTCTTCATGGGCCCGACTGGTGTGGGTAAAACTGAGCTCGCTCGGGTAATCGCCCGCGAAGTTTTCGGTGGCGAGAATGCTTTAATTAAAATCGATATGTCAGAGTTTGGTGAAAAGCACAACGTTTCTCGCTTAGTGGGTGCGCCAGCCGGCTACGTTGGCTATGACGATGGTGGCAAATTGACCGAATCGGTGCGCCGTCATCCATATTCCGTGGTGCTTTTCGATGAGATTGAAAAAGCTCACCCAGATGTCTTCAATATGCTGCTGCAAATTCTCGAGGACGGCGTTCTCACCGATGGTCAAGGTAATCGCGTGAAGTTCAATAACACCATCGTGATTCTGACTTCCAATCTTGGTTCTGACGAAATGTATAACGATCAGGCCTTTGGCTTTTCTAGTCATCAAAAAACCAAGGACCAATTTATTGCCGAAGATTACGAAGCCAGTAAAAATGCCGCGATGAAAGCTTTGAAGAAATCTATGCGTCCAGAGCTCATCAACCGTCTCGATGCTATCGAAGTCTTCCATGCGCTTTCTCGTAAGCAAGTCGAAGAAATCTTTGATAATATGATTGAAGATTTGAAAAAGCGTCTTGCTGAAAAAGCTATCGGCTTGAAGCTCGACGCCAAGGTTCGTGACTTCCTTATCGAAAAAGGTTTTGATCCAAAAAATGGTGCCAGGCCATTACGCCGTGCTATCGAAGATAATTTGGAAACCTTACTCTCTGACGCGATTATTGCGGAAGAAATTTTGCCAGGACAAATCGCCCAAATTAGCTTAAAAGGTGATAAGCTTAAATTAAAGATCGAAAGCACTGAAAAATAATATGGAAAATTCATCGCCAGAAATCCCCGTTCAGTCTCGTCGGCGTAGTCTAAGGCTTGCCGACTGGCTTAGCGGACTTGTGATTTTTGGTACACTTTTCGCTGGTGCTTTTGCCTTTATCTGTTTGCAAGATGATATTAAGGGTTATGATTTTCAAATTTCTGACACCTTGAAGCCTTATGTTCAGAAACTTAATCTTACGGAAAAAGCTTCGAAGACCCTGCTCGCTACTCACCCAGCTTTGCAGGAAAAACAGGCCTTTAACCAAAGTTGCCACTCGCATAATCATGAAGTTTATGTCCTGGGTTGCTATGTGCACGACGATGACCGTATTTATCTCTATCATGTCGAGTCGAATGATCTTCCAGGGGTGATTGAGGTTACTACGGCCCATGAAATGCTTCATGCGGCTTATCAACGCGTCCCCTTCTGGGAAAAGGACCGCCTGAATGAAGAAATCAAAAAAGCCTACGATAAGCTCCCGGCTGATCATGAAATCCGCACCTCGATCAAGAGTTATTCCGAGGACGATTTTTATGATGAATTGCATTCACGTCTCGGCACCGAGGTGGCAAATCTGTCAGATTTTCTCGAAAAACATTACGCCGCCTATTTTCAGCATCGTCAAACTATCACAGATTTCAATCAGCAATATCACTCCGTTTTTCAAAAGCTTAATGACAAGCTCACTTCACTGAAGTCCGAAATCGACGCCAAGCAGGCTACTATTAATCAGCAAACTGAGGCCTATAACAATGAAACCAATGCTTTAAATCAATTAATCCTGGATTTTAACCGACGCGTCGAATCTGGTAAAATTTCTGGTTGGCGCTATCAAAACGAACGCGCTACTCTGGAAGCCCGTATCAATCGTCACGAAGTCACTTATCAGAATATTCAGCAATCTATCGATGCGATAAATCAGCAAATTGCCGAATATAATAACCACGTGCTTTTCGAAAATCAGTTGATGAATCAGATTAATTCCAACGCCGTTTCTAATGAACTCGAATCTCAAAAATAAGGAAAGGAAATTACCATGCAAACTAATTCAAATCCCAACGACTACCTCGTTCCGACCGTCATTGAAACCACCAATCGTGGCGAGCGCTCTTATGATATTTACTCCAGGCTCTTAAATGATCGCATTATCTTTCTCGGTGAGGACGTCAATGCTCACACTGCTAATCTCGTGGTGGCCCAGCTCCTCTTTCTCGCTCATGAAGATCCTAAGAAAGATATCAAGCTCTATATCAATTCTCCAGGTGGCTCGGTCTACGATGGTCTCGCCATTATCGATACCATGAATTACATTGAACCAGATGTTCAGACTATTGGCATCGGTCTTCAGGCCTCTATGGGCGCCATGTTGCTTAGCTGTGGTGCCAAAGGTAAGCGTTTTGCCTTGCCAAATGCTCGCGTGATGATTCATCAGCCAAGTTCCGGCACTCAGGGTAAGATTACCGATCAGGAAATTATGCTCAAAGAAGGTATTTTCTTGAAGAAACGCCTCGCTGAAATTCTCGCTAAGAACACTGGCAAAAAAGTCGACCAAATCATTAAAGATATGGATCGTGATAACTGGATGTCTGCCGACGAAGCCAAGGATTACGGCATCATCGACGAAGTCATTGTCAGATAATCTTATGAAATACTCGATGCTCATCCGGTGGGCGTCTGGCAATCTAGTAGTCTAATAGTAATCTAATAATAATCTAAAATCGGTGCATCAAAGAATGGGTAATCGCGGCCGCCAAAGCATCTGCCGCATCATCTGGTTTGGGTACACTAGTTAAATCCAGGTGCAATTTTACCATCTCCTGCATCTGTTTTTTATCGGCTGAACCGTAGCCGGTCATCGTCTTTTTGATTTCATTTGGTGTGTATTCGAAGGTTGGTAGTTCATGCTGCTTGCAAACCAAAAGCACCACCCCTCTGGCCTCTGCCACCGAAATACCCGTCGTTATATTTTTGGTGAAGAAAAGCTTTTCGATACTCACACAATCCGGTTTGTTTAATTTAATAATCTCATGCATCGACTCATAAATATCGAGTAGGCGTTCTGAAAGTGGAGTGTGGGGCGGCGTGGCGATTACGCCGTTATCGATCATTTTGGCGCGACCAGTTTGTTTTACTTCGATCACGCCAAAACCACAAATTCCTGTGCCCGGGTCAATTCCTAAAATTCTCATCTAATCCTATTCGTTCACATATTTAATTAAAGTAGTGCGCAAATCTTTGACTGGGATCACGAACTTATCATGAATTGTCGCGGGCGCAATTGCATGCTTAAAGCCCAATTTTTTTGCTTCACCGATTCTTTGGTCTGGTCGAAAAGCCGAGCGGATTTCTCCACCCAGACCCACCTCGCCGAACACTACATATTCTTCACTGAGCTTGCGTCCTGCCGCCGCCGAAGCAATCGCAAGGCATACTGCGAGGTCTGCAGCCGAATCTTTGATCTTAATCCCGCCCACCACGTTTAGGAAAATATCTTTATCATCTAGTTTTAATTTTGTGCGTTGTTCAATCACTGCGATTAATAAGTTCAAACGATTCAAGTCAAATCCCGAAGCCGCACGTTTTGGGTAGCCAAAATTTGTAGTCGAAACCAAAGCCTGAATTTCTACCAGCAGCGGCCTAGTGCCCTCTAAAGTCGCTAAAATAATCGAACCATCCGTGTTTTGCCTCTCTGCTAGTAGGGCTGCCGAAGGATTTTGTACTTCCTGCAAACCCTTTTCCGTCATCTCAAAAATCGCCGCTTCACTAGTCGAGCCGAAACGGTTTTTAACTGCTCGAATAGTCTTAAATCCGCCATAGCGATCACCTTCGAAATTCAGCACTACGTCTACCAAGTGTTCTAAAACTTTCGGTCCCGCCAAGGTCCCTTCCTTCGTCACGTGTCCCACGATAATCACCGCCGTGTCGGTCTTTTTTGCGGCCTGAATTATTAGATTACCCGCATTGGTAATTTGTGAAACCGTTCCCGGCGCCGAAGAAATTTCGTTAATTGCTAGAGTCTGAATCGAATCGACAATCACTAATTCGAATTCGCCGTCCGAAATCGTCTTCGCGATGTCATTGCCCGAAGTCGAAGCCGCAAAGCTTAAAGTTTCTGAATTTGCTCCTAATCTCACCGCTCGCATTTTCACCTGGCCAGCTGATTCCTCGCCAGAAACATAGAGCACCTTATGGCCATTAGCAATCTTCGCACAAATTTGCATTAAGATTGTCGATTTACCAATGCCTGGTTGCCCCGCAAAGAGAATTACTGAGCCGCGCAAAATCCCACCACCCAGTACCTCATTTAGGGAATCAAACTCGGTTTTCAGCCGCTCTTTTTCATCCGAAGCGGCAATCTCTTTGATGCTGGAAAAACTCAAAGTTTTTCCGCTACTCTTGGCCTGTGCCAAAGCAAATTTACCCGCACTAGAACTATCCTCAACTACTAAATCCTCCACGATGGTATTCCACGCATCGCAGTTATTACAGTGGCCAGCCCATTTACTATAACGCGCGCCACAGTTTTGACAGACATATTGTTTAGTAGCTTTCATATTGAAATTATACCAATCTCTCGGCGAAAACCCAAAATTCCATGTATAATGGGAGTATGAATAAAACAGTCAAAAAATCTGGTTTCACTCTTATTGAACTCGTGGTGGTTTTAGTTTTTGTTTCCATCGCCCTGGTTCTTTTCTTCTTACAGAAGCAAAATCTCGATGCCATGCACCGCGATGAGCAGCGCAAAGAGGCGATCAATGCCATGTATTATGCCATCGAAGAAGGTTTTTATGCCAAGAATGGCTATTACCCAGAAACTATTACCGATGAGAACCTCACCGTCATGGACCCTAAATTATTTACCGACCCGAACGGTGTTTATATTAATGGTGAAGGTGGTTCACTTAATTACATTTCCGCTGATTGTAATAATGGTAAATGCCGGGAATACACGCTTCGCGCCAGATTAGAAAAAGAAGACGACTACATCAAGAAAAATCGCCATAACTAAATTAAAGAACGCCGCATACCCAGTTCCGGAGACACTCAAGGGGGAGAATGTCGCATGCCTTTTATCGGACCGCTCAAGGGCGCTTGCCCGGGCTTATGTCCTCAAAAGGCAAGACGACATTCTCTTCTAAAAAAGAAGCACAAACGGCTTCTTTTTTTCTAATCTGACTTCTATATAATCCTGCTGAACAAAAAAGCTGGAAGAGTATTTGTTATTTTGAAAACCATAAGCTTGGCCGAGCGGCCTAGAGCGTGTTTTCAAAAAATAAATACTTTCCAGCTTTCCGTTACTTAGTAATTAATTGCACGCAACTCAAAGTAGGCTTTTGGATGTGCACATACTGGGCAAACCTCAGGTGCTTCATTACCGACAAAGGTATAACCACAGTTACGACACTTCCAGACGGTGACTTTTTCAGACTTAAAGACCACATCGTCGTCGATATTCTTGATCAATTTACGGTAGCGTTCTTCGTGTTCTTTTTCAATTGCGCCGACGCCATCAAACTTATCGGCGATTTCATCAAAACCTTCTTCGCGTGCGATACGAGCGAACTCTTTGTACATATCAGTCCATTCGTAATCTTCACCAGCAGCCGCGATTTCGAGGTTGGTTCTGGTGTCAGCTACGGCGCCATCATTAAGGTATTTGTACCAAAGTTTGGCGTGTTCTTTTTCATTGTCAGAAGTTTCGGTGAAAATTTCTGCAATTTGCTCGTAACCATCCTTTTTGGCACGAGAAGCAAAGAACTGGTATTTTACGCGAGCTTGCGATTCTCCAGCGAAAGCGGTTTTTAGATTATCATAGGTCTTACTATTTTTAAAATTGGATTTATCAATATCGGACATTTAACTCCTTTCTTAATGGTATAATCTATTATAACGCATTTAAGCAAAAGACGGAGGATTATGGCAATCGAGCGAGTTATCGACAATATATCGCACGAGGAGGATCAGGAAGAGCAAGCAGTAGAAGTCAGTCTTCGCCCAACCAATTTTGCCGAGTATATCGGCCAGGAACGCTTGAAAAAGAATCTCAAGATCGCTATCGCAGCGGTGAAAAAACGTAATGACGGGACTACTTTGGACCACGTCCTACTTTATGGTCCACCAGGTCTCGGTAAAACCACCATGGCGAATGTCATCGCCCACGAACTTGGTTCCAATCTGCGCGTCACCTCTGGTCCGGCTATCGAACGCGCTGGCGATCTTGCCTCTATTCTTACTAATCTCCAAAACGGTGATGTGCTATTTATCGATGAGATTCATCGTCTGCGTCGCGCCGTGGAGGAAATCCTTTATTCCGCTATGGAAGATTACAAACTCGATATCGTGATCGGCAAGGGTCCGGCTGCCCGTTCAGTGCGTCTCGATCTACCACACTTTACCGTAATCGGCGCCACCACTCGCACCGGTTCTTTGGCTGGGCCACTTCGCGACCGTTTCGGGATCACACATCGTCTCGAATATTACAATGAATCAGAAATCGGTCAAATTATTGCTCGCACCGCCAGTATTCTCGGCACGGAAATTTCCGAAGAAGCCACTGCTACCTTGGCTGCCCGCTCTCGTCTTACCCCACGTATTGCCAACCGCCTCATGAAACGCGTACGGGATTTTGCTGACGTCCATGGTGATGGTTCGGTCGACCTGAATATTGCCACGCAGGCTCTCGGTCTCATGGAAATTGACTCTCTTGGCCTTGATCCGGCTGACCGTAATATGTTGCAGTTAATGCTCGATAATTATGGTAATCGCCCCGTTGGTCTCACTACCATTGCTGCCCTAACCGGTGATGAAGCCACTACAATTGAAGACTATTACGAACCATTTTTGATTCAACTTGGCTTCATTGAGAAGACTCCACGTGGTCGTATCGTCACCGAAAAAGCCAAGCGTCACCTTGCTTCTCTAGAGGCGATATGAAACTGCTTCAGCCCGATATTTGCCGAAACTTCTACCGCTGCGAGCAAGTCCGTAGAGGTGTCAAATATAACATGATCATGAAAGCCCGATTCGCGATGGTTGAAGCTGGGCTAAAGGCAAAAGGTTATTCGAATGTGATCAGGCATTATTGCTGACAAGTTCGGCGTAGAAGCCATCAAAGATACTTATAAGAGAGCGAAAAAAGAATGGAGTGATGACCGGATTTATGGCGCCGAACTCTCTATGGTACTTAACCATAAATGCTGGCAACACTACAACGACGGAAACATCATTTTGAACAAACTTTATTCAGAGTTATGGGGCGAGTTTCACGATTTTATGCTTGATAACTGGAAAGGAGAGGATTTTGCAGTATTATCTGCGAATTACGGATTAGCCTCTATGCCCAATCATCCCAAGAACTGTCGTCCCACCCATCCACAGAAAAATCCTCAAAGCCATTTTTCTCATTCGTGTTAGTATCAGGCTTGTTTTCTGCCATTGTTGCCGAAACTATTTTATCTATTTCCTCGTCAGGCTTTTCTAAAATAGAGGCTTCTATTGGCAGCCCGCCATTCCTACATTTAATAATTTTACGTTCGAGTTTGAATGATTGTTGTATTAACAATCTCGGAGTCGGTTTTATCTCATTTTCCTGACAAAGACTCGCCACCCTTTCAAGTTCATATGGTTGAATAAGCACGAGTTCTTCACTTGGTATTACTCCGACACTCTTGCATACTTCAATAGCTTTCTTCAACTCATTCGGACCACGCTTAGTCAGCAACTCGTCCGTCAAACCTAAGCCATTTTCTTCACAGATTGCTATACAATCTTTAGCCCTCCTGAAACCGTAAGAAACATTTTTAGACTGGTCGTTAATTGTAATGCCATAAATCTCATTTCCGTATTTTTCAAGGTTGGCAGTTATATCAGGGTTAGCGTGTTCTAACTTTGCCATAAAGGTATCTGAAACTATGCCTTTTTTGGCATTTAAAACCATCAGTTTATCAAATAGTGTCTGTCGTTCAGTGGAGGGTGCATTAGCGAATTGTTCGGTAATAAAATCCTCCATAACGTTTTTTTTATTTATTTCGTCTGGAAAATATCTAGACACAAGTTCACTCGGTCCACTTCGTAATTGCTTTATCGCATTGTTTGAATAAGATTGAACAATCGCAACTGCCTCATCTAAAGCCCAGTTTTGCCTTAATTCTTCTCTCATCGAATCAACTTTTGCTCGCTCGTGAGCCAGAACTTGCTCCATGTCGATCACGACAACGGGTATATTAAAGTCGCGAGCCGCCTTTTTAGTTTCCTCATATTGTGCGTCTTCTCTATAATCATCACTAGTTTTCACATAAATAGCATAACTTGGTTGCCTACGTCGTTCCTTGCCATTTTCATCTTTATAAAATCTAGACATTACAGTTTCAGTATGGATAGCTCGGCTACTATCGTCCATAATGTCATCGAATGCCATAAAACGTTGCCCGCAACCATCAAAAGTGGTTGGGCTAATATCTCTAAAATCATCATAACTGCTCGTGTCTAATGTACGTTTTCTTCTGTGAATTGTAGCATCATCGCCCATGGCATTTTCAACAATCGCGTCATCATCTAAATCAGAAAAGCCATAGGTTATAGTTGGCGAATTTTCCGAAGGCTCAGACAATCCATAGAAAAGCAGGTGGTTATTTGCGATGAGCGAAGTAGAAAAACTAGTATTAGCCCTAGAGGGTCTGTTCCAATTTCTTGAATAATTATCATCACCAGCTTGCCTAGGCCGTTCTGAAAAAGCCCCATCTGAACGCACCACCATCTTGAAGTCAGTTCCAGCACTTACAATTCTAACCCCGTCTTCCTCCACGAACTCCTTATCAGCTACATTAAATAAGTCTTGATTAAAGCTCTCAGCATACATACGTTGCGCTTCGATTTGGAAATCTGAATAATCTTGAGTACTTAAATTTGGTGCCGCAGCAAGCAAGCCTCTAAAATCTTCTGGATTTTCTGCAGATACAATTTGTTTTAAATTGCTCAAAAAGTTTTTCATGTCGCCATATTCTTGCGCTTTGACATCTTCCACTCTATATGCGTACTTCTGCACTAAGATCTTAGATTCGTCTAATGACAAGTTGAACTTCTTCAAAAGAGAAAAGTTCTGCCAGCCTTTTAAATCGCCTTGTTCCGCCGAAGCCGCAATTTTATTATCGATAATGCTATCTATATTTTGTAGTTCCGATATATCAGTGATACCTAAATAATTATCTTTGTGAGCCATTACGCGACTGAGTGCAGATAAATTAACCTCTTTTGCGTTGCTAGCAGATTCAACCAAAGCGGCAAATTTACCGTTCGTAAAATTATTAAGGACAGCGGTAAAATATGGTTTCCAGTTATCATTCCTATCAAAGCCATCTATCATTGATAGAAATAACTCCTGCGATTGTTTCGGAATACTGCATAATTGCTCTTGTACTGGTCTTATAGCCGTAATATCGAGATTCTTTGTATCCAGTTTATCAAATAAACTACTTTCTACGTACTCTGGCAATAGTGTGTTCTCCACATCTTGATTAGCGGAACGTATCATTTCAAGGTTAGCTTCTTTTGTACTCGACGAATCGACTCCAGTTTCAGCTTCGGCGTTATTGATGCCCGACATAAAAGCAGGAAACTTACCAGGATTAGCCCAAGAAGTTCCCTCAACCGGGAAGTCTTCACTCGTGTTCATATCCTCGTGACTTATTGTGTTAGGGTTATTCATTGCCAACCTCTCGCCTTATTAACGATTTTATAAGGATTAAATCTCGGCGATTTGAGAAATTACCACTATAACTTGCTATTTTACCCTCAGCATTACTGAATATACTTAATGCTTCGTCTACTTTAATCCATGATGGCTCAAAACCTTCCGCAATCTCATCGTCAGTATAATCGGTTCCAACTTCTTTTTCTATTTTTGCGACAAAAGCAAAGGTAATGCTTTTCTTCCAGTTGTGTATGTTGTAAACACTCTCTCTATTCTCACAAAAATATCCTAAAGGTTCTATCTCTCTAATTTCAAAACCAGTTTCTTCTCTAGTTTCTCGTCTTAGTGCCTGCTCTAAACTCTCATCGCCCTCTATGCCACCACCTGGTATCTGAATATAACCATACTTGGCAGACCTTATTACGCAAATTTTTCCGTTTTTATCAAATAGTAATATTCTAACATTATACCTAGCGCGGTCGAGCTTCTCAGCTAAATCAGAAAAACCAAAATCCGAATCTGAGATTTCACCAAGATTACTCCACTCTATACTTCGTTCATATTCATTCGCACCTGGCGGAAATGTTATTGTAGCACTCTGGCTCATACTTTTACCTCACTTGTAGTCTTAACAATCATACGCCTATAACTAAGTGGAACACTCGCTATAGAGTGTTCTGAACTTCATTTTCTACAGCAAGCGGTTAGGCTGACTGGAGCGGGTACTCCATTCGGAGTCTAACTCTTTGCCTATCTCGTCAGGGATAGACTTGCTATAGACTTGAAATTCAGAACAATTTAATTATAGTACAAAAAGTGCGTCCTCGCTTCTCTCTAGTCACCTGAAAATATGTTATAATATAACTAATTTAACAGGGAAGCGTATGAAGCAGAAAAATTATAATCCAAAATTGGGCATTTCTCTTGAGGCTGGCGAGCGAATTGTTCTCGAAATTAAACGTACTAAAATCATTCCAATTTTAATCTTTGCCGGAGCTTGTCTCGCTAGCGTTTTGCTTTTTGCTCTCTATATTTTGATCAATGCTGGCAATTCTTTCATCTTCGCACTCGACGCTAGTGGACGTGCTTTCTTCCTCTTGGTTATCTCGATTGTGCTTGGTACGGTTTGGATTGCGACCTTGATTAGTCTTAATGTCTACACCACCAACAAGCTTTTTGTCACCAATAAGCGTCTCATTCAACGTGTCGCCAATTCGCTTTTTGATACGGCGATGAATGTGATCGATTTAGTCTCTGTGGAGGATGTATCCTTTAAGCAATCCGGTCTTTTCGAGCATCTCTTCGAAGTCGGTACTCTCCGCATGTCAACTATCGGTGATGAAACTACCTATATTTTCAAATATCTCGACACGCCTACCGACGAGCTTGAAATTATCACTCATTATGTTCACGTCGAGAAGGGTGAAATTCCTGCCGATGCTGAATGTGAAATCCCAGCTGATACTGATAAAAAATCACTTTCTGAAATTTTAGCCGCTAAGAAAAACCAAAAACCTGAAACCAAGCCAGAAACTGCTACTCCGAACACTATCCATATCGATCATCGCACCCGTCAGGTTAAGGAGGCTCCATCTGAAGAGATTGATACTTCATCCGAAGAGTCCGACAATTCACTTGAGAAAACTGACCTCGCATCTAGCTCGGCCGACACCTCTTCCGATACGCTAAACGTGCCAAATCTTGAAAAATAGATCTCGCGCCAAATTTCTCATAAAAATAGTTCCAGCTAGGAACTATTTTTCTCGAGAACTCTCCACCTTAACGATTTTTTAACGCCAGTCGAATCTGATTCTCCACTGGCAAATCCGCATCGATTTCTTTTAATGCCTCAGTCGCTTCTTTTAGATTAAAGCCAAGCGCCATTAGAGCATCGAGCGCTTCATTATTTTCTGGCTTCTTCGTCTGAATTTCCGCGCTCGTGTAATGACTTGGTAATCCCACCTTATCTTTTAGATCCACAATCACGCGCTCCGCTGATTTTTTGCCCACGCCATTCGCCTTGCCAATAAAACTGCTATCCGCATTGGCGATGGCATTACGTACTTCTTCTGGCGTCCCTAAAGAGAGAATTGCCATGCCAGCTTTCGGGCCAATCCCGTTCACGGAAATTAGCATTTCAAAAATTTTCTTGGCCATCAGAGTAGTAAAGCCATATAAGTCTTCCGAAGTCTCGCGTACTGCGTGATAGGTGTAAAATTTCTTAGTTTCCCCCACATTAATCTCTTCAAAATCAATTACCGAAAGATTCACTTCGTAACCCACACCATGCACATCCACAATAATCTGCCCGGTGAATTTTTCCGCAATCGTACCTTCTACGTGTGCTATCATGTAACCATTTTATCATAAGAAAAAACGGCTCACCGCCGTTCCATAATTTCATTTGGTAGTACCGACTGGGATTGAACCAGTGACCTTAGGCTTATGAGTCCTACGCTCTAACCAGCTGAGCTACGGTACCACGGTTTGGCGGAAGGGACAGGATTCGAACCTGCGAAGCGTTAACTTGCCGGTTTTCAAGACCGGTGCCATCAACCACTCGGCCACCCTTCCACCTACTATCATAACAGAAAATATCCTCCCCGTAAAGTAAAAAATCATCCTCTAAAAACCAATCGAAAATCAACAAAAAATCTACTAAAACTCCAGCAAAAAGGAACCTGATGAAGTTCAAACAAAAAGAAGCCCGCTAAGGCTCTTTTTGAAACAGTCTAGATTAAGCTGCGTTAGTGAAGACGTTAATCACGTCGTCAAGGTCATCTACGGCATCCAGTAGTTTGTCTACTTTTTCCGCATCTGCCTCGCTCACTTCTACGGTATTGTTTGGTAGATACTTTAATTCTGCTGAATCTACCGTAAGTCCGGCATCAATTAGGTTCTTGCGTACTTTCATCAAATCTGTTGGTTCGGTAATAATTTCGATGCCATCTTCCGTTTCATTAGCGTCTTCTGCGCCAGCATCTAAAGCGATCATTAGTGCATCTTCACCCTTATTTTCAATAAAGATTACACCCTTACGTGAGAATTGGAACATCACGGATCCAGGATCCGCCATGCGGCCGCCATTCTTTGAAAGCGCATTGCGCACTTCTGGCATGGTACGATTTTTGTTATCGGTAGCAATCTCGATAATCAAGCCAATCCCAGCTGGGCCGTAGGCCTCATAGGTTTCTTCAATCAAAGCTGCGGCATTTTTATCGGCGGCACGCGCAATCGCACGTTCGATGTTCGCCTTTGGCATATTGGCCTTGCGAGCCTTTTCTAATACCATCGCTAGAGATGGATTCATGGTTGGGTCGGCGCCAGCACGCGCAGCAATCGCGATTTGGTTACCAATTTTGGTGAAGGCGGCACCACGTTTTGCATCAACAATTGCTTTTTGACGCTTGGTGGTAGCCCATTTACTGTGTCCAGACATAAAACCCCTTATTTTTCCTAATAATAACTTTGTATTATTATAACATTTTTCTAAAAAAGCAAAAGGGGCGCAAATCTTGCGTCCCTTAAATTTCTTAGCCTGCTTCACTAGATTGAATTAAGTTGTCCCTTAGGTTCTCAAATCGTGCTCTAACTGCTGGAATCTTAGTTTCCGCGGCCACCGGTTCGAAATTCCGCATTGGCCAAAACTTCTTCAGGGTATCCCGAAATAATTTTGTGGTAGCATTGAAACTTTCGATATAATTATCGAATTCTTCAATCGTCCACGCGATTGTTTCGATACTGTGATAAGTTTTTTGTACCCGATGGCTAAGCATGGTCGATTGGCATTGATTGAGAAGACCTCTCGCCATATCATTGATCAATCTTAGGATATTACTCTGATAGGAATTACCCCTTTCATCCTGGCCAATCAGTACGTACTGAGCTTTTACCACAATCGTCATTCTGTCGATTCTTTCATTGAGTGTCAATGTGATTTCGTTAGACATTTTTTGTAACTTAGATTTGTCAAAGTACATAATTTCCCCCTCTTTCTGCAAAATAAACAGGCTACCCCTATATTATATCATATTTTGTAATTTTTTACCTCTTTTGCACCATATTCCATTAGTTTGTCAAAATCATGATATTTGGAATAATGTTCGTGTAGCTTGTTTCTGAGGTCTTGAAATTCAGGATAACTTGCATCCGGCAAAGTCATAATTGGCTTCCAAGATTCATCAAGTAGGACCGTTAGAGATTCTTTCAGAATATAGTATTCGCCCTTTGAAAGATTAGAAACCACAGAGTCTGGATTTTCTCGATAATAATAATTAGTTTGAAAATGCATCAGTTCATGTAAAATTCCATCGAGTGGCATCCCCCATAATTCATTATCGATTTTCGCATAGGTAAAAATCACCCCCTCCTCATAATAAACAATCATCGCTGGAAAAGTTGTGATCAAGAATAATAAATCCTCACTCGGTGATTCTGCCTCCGGTGAAATTTTATGAATTTCTTTAGCACGATTCCTCGCACAATCTTTAATTGCTAGGGAATGTTCCGTCACTTCCTCGAGTCGTTTAATCGCTAACTCAAATTTTTCATTTAGTTCATCACTCATGATTTGCTTAAATCGCTCCGGCGTCATCTCGATTCGTGCATTTCTTTCTTCGAGGTAGGGGATCAGAATCTTCTTCGCTTCCGAAAAATTTAGCCCCATAATCTTTTCTGCTACTTCAATATCCTGCGCATCTTTTAGTTTTTTAATTCCACCAAAATTATTTATGGAATTAAACCAGTTATAAGCATCTTGCGTAATATCGTAAATTATTTTGTAGGTGGCCATCTATTAATTCTAATATAGCCTAGTCTATCTATTCCGTCTACCGATCTTTCTCTCCCTTGCATTATTCCTCAAAATCGCTAAAATGAAACTAAAAAGGAGAGTTATTATGCCAATTTTAATCTTAGTTCTTATCGCCCTATTCGTGGTGATTCCAGGAATTCGTGTGGTTAATCAATATGAGCGCGGTGTGGTCCAGCGCCTCGGTCGTTTTCGCCGCATTATGGAACCAGGTCTTCATGTGATTATCCCTTACATCGATACTATGCGCACGGTTGATGTTCGTACTACCCCTATGGATGTGCCGAAGCAGGAAGTTATCACCAAGGATAACGTCACGGTAAATGTCGATGCCGTGGTTTATTTCCGCGTGATTGATGCGAAGAAGGCGGTCTTTGAAACTACTAACTACGCTTATGCTACTTCCACCTTTGCTCAAACTGCCCTGCGCGATGTTACTGGTAACTTTGATCTTGATGAATTACTCTCTAAGCGTGACAAAATTTCCAGCCAAATCAAGGAAATTGTGGACACTCAAACTGATAAATGGGGTATCGATATCGAAAGCGTGAAGCTTCAGAACATCGAACTTCCTTCCGACATGAAGCGTGCTATGGCTAAACAAGCTGAAGCTGAGCGTGAACGCCGTGCCGCGATTATCTCTGCGGAAGGCGAAAAGGCTTCTGCGGCTGCCGTAGCTGAAGCCGCCAATTTACTAGCTCAAACTCCAGGTGGTCTCAATATTCGTACTCTCCAAACTCTCGAAAAAATCAGTACCGACCCATCCCAAAAGACCGTCATTCTTCTGCCTTCCGATCTCGCTGGTGGTTTGAAAAATCTTTTCAAGTAAGCCGAATAATCTGGTTAAAATCTGAAAATTAAAATAAAAAATAGCGTCATTCGGCGCTATTTTTCTTCGAACATTATGTAGTTTTTTAGGATCGTCACGAAGTGATTCTTCGGTAAGTTAAATCTTTTATGTGGTGCATAGGTTTTGATCGCAGAAAGAAAATCCGCTAGTTGTTTTCGCGTCAAGCTAAAACCGTGCATCAAACAAATTTCCCTTAGAATTTCCAACGCCACCCGCTCGTCGGCCACAAGAAAAAGTTCTTTTTTATGAAAATTTTTCCCTACTACAGTTTGCTTCGCTAATTCCATTACTAATTTTTCGATTTTTCTTCTTATCTCGTTTTGCTTTTCGAACAGCTTGATAATATCTACTCGCGCCGTCTCGTCTAGTTCCGCCATTTTTTCGCGTATTCGATTGCGCAAATAGTCTGCTTCGTAGTTGGTTGGGTCCTGCCGAAAACATATATTTCGTTCGCCAGCAAATTTCAGTACGTCCCGTTTCCACATCTTAGTAATAATAAAAGGCCGCACAAGTTCATCGCCATAAAAAGGCGTGAGTCCCCGCCAACCGGTACCACGAATTAAATTGATTGCAATCGATTCCAGGACGTCGTCTAGATGGTGCGCTGTGCAGAGGGTACCCCCCTCTTTTTCTTGAATTGTTTTAAGAAATTCGTAGCGTTTCTTGCGTGCCAATTCCTCTGAAACTCCCTCTCCAAGCTCCAGCTTAGTTTCATAAAATTTCACTCCCAGTTCTTGGCATTTTTGGCGCACGAAATCCGCGTCCTCCGCACTAGATTTACGTGTGCCGTGGTCGGTATGCGCTACGATAATATCGGCATGTGCATACATGGCGAGAAGCGCCATCGAATCTACGCCACCCGAAACTGCCAAGATTAATTTCATGATTCTATTATACTCCACCTCATCTCTGTTATAATAGAGGTATGAATTCCGCAAATATTCGAAATTTTTGTATCATCGCTCACATCGATCACGGTAAGTCCACTTTGGCTGATCGTATGATGGAAATCACTGGCACCGTCGAAAAGCGCCAGATGAAATCTCAGCTCCTCGACTCTATGGAACTTGAGCGTGAAAAGGGGATTACGATTAAATTGACTCCAGTACAAATGAAATACAAGGGCTACGAGCTCAATCTGATTGATACTCCGGGCCACGTGGATTTTTCTTATGAAGTTTCGCGCTCCTTGCAGGCGGTTGAGTCGGCTATTTTAGTGGTTGACGCCACTCAGGGTATTCAAGCGCAAACTCTCGCCAATGTTTATCTCGCAATCGAGCAAAATCTCACCATTATCCCAGTGATTAATAAGGTTGACCTGCCAGCTGCGGATGTTGAGCGGGTATCTAGTGAAATTATTAATCTCTTAGGCTGTGACCCGTCAGAAATTATTCCAGTCTCGGCTAAGACTGGTCTGAATGTCGAAAAAGTTTTAGATCGTATTATCGAATATGCTCCTGCGCCAAACAAATCCTCTGTCGATACTTCACTCAAAAATTCTGCAACGCTTCCTGATTCCAATTCTGCAACGCTTCCTACTTCCAGTTCTGCAACGCTTCCTACTTCCACCCCTGAAACCCGTGCTCTGATTTTCGACTCTTACTTCGATGACTACCGTGGCGTGGTGCTTTATGTTCGTATCGTCGATGGCTCGATTAGTAAAAATGCCGCTATTGAAATGCTTGCCACTAAAACTTCCGGCATTGCTCTCGAAGTTGGTATCTTGAAGCCAGAAATGTCGCCTAAAGATAGTCTAAACGAAGGGGAAGTTGGCTATATTGTCACCAACTTGAAAACCACGCGTGAAGCAAAAGTCGGTGATACGGTTACTCTGAAAAAAGCTCCTGCCAAAAACCCTCTGCCTGGTTACAAAAACGTTCTTCCATTTGTCTATGCCGGTTTCTTCCCGGTTAGTAATGATCAGTATAAAGACTTAAAAGAGGCTATCGAAAAGCTTTCGCTCTCTGATTCTGCCTTGCGTTTCGAGCCGGAAAATAGCCCAGTGCTCGGTTTTGGTCTTCGCATCGGTTTCTTGGGTCTACTCCATATGGACATTATTAAGGAACGTCTCGAACGTGAATTTAAGCTCGACCTCGTGGTTACTAATCCTTCGACCAACTATGAAGTCACCTTAAATTCCGGTGAAGAACTCGAAATTAAGTCTGCGGCTAATCTCCCAGATGCTTCGACCATCGCTGAAATTCGTGAGCCATGGGTGAAAGGGGAAATTATCCTCCCAGTTTCTATGATCGGTAATGTCTTGCAGCTCATTGTTGAGAAGCGTGGTTTGCAGAAAAATATCTCCTACTTAGAGGACCGTGCGCTGATTGATTTTGAGGCGCCGATGGCTAATCTTTTGACTGATTTTTACGATCAATTGAAGTCTCTCACCTCTGGTTATGCTAGCTTTAACTATGAAATTAATGGCTACCGTGCAGAAGATTTGGTGCGTGTCGATTTTCTCGTGGGTGGCGAAAAAATGGATGCCTTGGCCCTGATGTGCCACCGCTCGGAGGCGGACGCGCTCGGTCGTTCCATTACAAAGAAACTTAAAGAGGTGATTCCACGTCAAAACTTCGAAGTTGCCTTGCAAGCAGCCATCGGTGCACGCATTATCGCGCGTGAAACTATCGGCGCCTTTCGTAAAGATGTTACCGTGAAAATTCACACTGGTGACCGTGATCGTAAGGCCAAGTTACTTGAGAAGCAGAAACGTGGTAAGGCTCGTATGAAACGTTTCGGCAAGATTGATATTCCATCCGAAGCTTTCACTGTAATGCTAAAACGCGACTAAAATTGAAATAAAATAGGCGCCTATCTCGCGCCTATTTTTAATTAAACTGAATCACTTAATTATTTTAACTTTTTCTTAATCTCTGCTAAGGTTTTTTCGAAAACTTCCTCTCGCGAGCCACTCGCATCAATCTCAATCAAGAGCCCCTTCTCGCGGTAATATTCCAGCACTGGCAAAGTTTTCTGGTTAAATTCATTTAAGCGCCTCAAGAAAACTTTTAGGGAAGCATCATCCGCGCGTTGCTCGCGACCGGCGCCCACCAGATTTAACATAAAGCGACGAATTACCTCTGCCTTAGCTAATTTTAAATAGACCACCGCCCTTGTCGGATGTCCTGATTCGATAGTTTTTCTTAAAATTTCTTTTTCCTCCCCCGACCAACGTCCCACACTCGAAAGAATTAGTGGTGAATTTTTTAGTTCCACCTTATCGAAATAGGGAAGCACGATTTCATAAAATAAATCCGTCGGCGCGAGTGAACCGTCCGCGGTTAAGGCCTGTTGATTTTCTGCCTCATATTGGCGAATTATCGCCCCAGAAGAAAGTAATCTTCCATCAAAGTAGGCCGCCAATTTTTCTCCTACCGTATCTTTGCCACACATCGGTAGTCCAAAAATATTAATACTGCCGGTGCCTAATTTGGTTTTTAATAAATCGCGCTCGTCCATTTTCGCCCCTTTTAAATATTTTACATATTCTATCATGAATTAATCGCTTCGCCCACCACGATTTTTGTCTAAAATTAGCACTCTTGAATTTTGAGTGCTAAGTGCTATAATTAAATCATTAATTATGAATAACGAAATTAAACTCACAGAACGTCAAAAACTCATCCTCTTCGCGATTATCGAGGAGTATGCTGATGTTGCCACCCCTGTTGGCAGTGTTACTTTAGCTAAATTATTCAATGTTTCTTCTGCCACCATTCGCTCAGAAATGGCACGTCTCGAAGAGCTTGGTTATATCACCTCGCCACATACTTCGGCCGGCCGCATTCCGACTGACTATGGTTATCGCTATTATGTAAATTCACTTTCATCTAGTCCTCATCTGGGGAATTGTATGGAAGCTGACACTCAGGATTCTGCCGCCTTTGATTCTGAGTCGAAAAAGTCAGCTTCAGATTCTATCTTAACTTCTGATGAATCTGCAGAAGCTCTCGAAATTATTGATTCGATTTTTAATCGTTGGCTCAATCTTTCTCCCCTCAAGGCTCTCGGCAGTGGGGAAGAAAACGAGGGCCGTCGTAGCCTTCACGCTTTGGAGGTTCGTATTAATGCTCAGGAACGTGCGGATTTTGCTATTCGCTCGGCCGTCGATATGTTAGTTGAGTTAACCGGTAATCTCGGTCTTGCTACCATTGGTAACCAGCTTTATTATTCTGGTATTTCCAAGCTTTTCTCTCAGCCAGAATTTGTTGATTATGAACGTATCCAGGCAGTATCGAAGCTGCTTGATAATCTCGAGCCATGGCTCCACGAGGCTAAGCCGGGTGAACCACTGAATATTTTCATTGGTCACGAAAATCCTATCGGCAAAAACTCAGATGCCTCACTCATTATCAGTAAATTCCGTTCGCCATATTCAGATGATAGTTATATCGGTGTGCTCGGGCCTACCCGTCAAAATTATGCTAAAATCATGAGCCTAGTCCGCCATGCCGGTCGCTATTTGGAAAACACTTTGTAAGGAGAAAATATGTCAAAACCACAAGATGATAAGTCAAATTTTAATTTCGAAAATTCTGAAGCTGAGAATCTAAATCAAGCTAGTCCAGAAGTGAATTTTTCGGATAATCTTGATCAATCTGCTGAACCTATCTCTGCAGAATTCGCCAATCTAAAGCAGCAAAATGCTGAATTTTTGCTCGATCTCCAGCGTACGCGCGCGGATTTTGAAAACTTCCGCAAGCAGGTCGAAATGCAACGCGAGCAGGCCAAGAAAACCGCTACTCATAGCACTATTTTGAAATTTATCCCGCTGATTGATGATATGGGTCGTGCTATCTCTGCTCACTCGGAAGCACTTTCTCCCGTTCAAAAAACCCTTGAAAAGACTATGAAATCCCTCGGTCTCGAAAAAATTGATGCCAATCCAGGCACAATCTTTAATCCCGAGCTTCACAATGCTATCTCTATGGAAGAAGGCGAAGGTGACCAGGAAGTTATCGCTGAAGAACTGATTCCAGGCTATCTCTACCAAGGTGAAGTTTTACGTACTGCCATGGTTAAAGTTACTCACCAGGCCTAAATCATTTAGAAAATTCATTGAGTCGTTTCTTTGGTTCGTGCCTTTGATTCGTGACTTTGGCCCATGATTTTGGGTCGTGTCTCTGACTCGTGCCTCTGATCCGTGCCTTTGCTCAGTTTCTTTGAGTCGTGTCTCCGCCCGGCTCAATTTTTTGCGCCAAAAAATCTCTTAACGCTTATGCTATAATATTTAATATGTATAGTGGTGAGCGCTTTATCAATTTAGATAATTTATTAGCTAGGGTCCGTTTTTGCAATTACTTGACGGTTGCCCAAATCTTCTTGCAGGATAATTTTCTCCTAGAAACTCCCTTGAAACCTGCCGATGTTAAGCCGCGCCTACTCGGTCACTGGGGTACTTGTCCAGGGATTAATCTGGTTTACGCTGCGCTAAGGGCTTATTTTGGCCAGCGCGACTTTACCTTTGTTTTGGGTCCAGGCCATGGTTTTCCTGCGCTCCAGGCTAACCTGTTTTATGATGGGGAATTAGCCAAGGTTGATCCTACGCTCTCTCGTGATTATGCTGGTCTTAAAATCGTTTCCAAGATGTTTTCTCGCATTGGCGGCTTTCCGTCTCATGCTAGCCCGGTCACCCCAGGTGTGATTTGTGAAGGCGGCGAACTCGGTTATTCACTCGCCACCGCTTATGGTTCCGTACTCAATCGCGCTAATCACACTACGGTAGCTCTCATCGGTGATGGTGAATTTGAAACCGCCACCATGCTTGGTAGTCTCAATCTTAATCGTTTGTTGCTCAGCGAATCAAATGGTCGGGTTTTGCCGATTTTACATCTCAATGGTTATAAAATCTCTGCTCCAACCGTCGCCAGTCGTCGTTCCGAACATGAGCTAAAAGAGTTAATCCGTGGTTTCGGTTATACGCCAATTCTAGTCAAAGAAACGCTTTCCGAAACCTATGAAGAATTTGGCAAGAAGTTTAATACCTCCGCCAATTTTACTCCTGAGCTTGATGAAAAATTGCAAAAAAATCTCTTAGAAAATTTACTGCAAGCGCTCTTCCAAGCGGAATCCACTGAAAATCCACCATTCATTATCTTTGCCTCCGAAAAGGGTCTCACCGGTCCTCGCCAAGCTGAAGGTATGAAAGTGCGTGATAATTTTAAATCTCATCAGGTACCACTTCCAAATGCTAAAACTGATGAAACTGAACTTAAAATGCTCGAAAAATGGCTCAAAACTTATCGTTTCAATGAACTATTTGATCAAGAGAAAGGATTTTTAATTCATGAAAACTAAATCTCCCGCCAAGGCTTTTGGTGCTTTGCTTTCTGAAAAAATGCAAAGCGACCCAGATTTTTATCTCTTTTCTCCTGATGAAACCACTAGTAATAAAATTGATGCTGTTTACGACCAGACTACCCGCGCCTGGGGCGACCTGGCTATCGAAAAATGGGATATGCCAGAATCTGCTACTGGACGTATTGTGGAGCTTCTTTCGGAAAATGTACTCTTTTCTACTATGGTCGGCCACTTAATGACCGGAAAAGATGCTTTGATGACCAGCTACGAAGCTTTCTTTTCAATCATCCTTTCACAAATTATCCAACACCTAAAGTTTCTCGAACAGGCCGAAGCTGTCTCTTGGCAAAAGTCTTATCCTTCCGCCAATCTTCTCAGTACCAGTACTTGTTGGCGTCAGGACCACAATGGCTTTTCTCATCAATCACCAATCCTTCTCTCTGCCTTGCTCGCTCGTCCAGGGCATCACGTCTCTTGTCTCTTTCCGCTCGATGCTGAAAGTGTGAAACCATGTTTCCATTATCTATTTGAGCGCCAAAATCAAGTCAATTTGGTTACTCTCAATAAGACCGAACAGCCAGTCTTTCTAAACGAAAAACAAGCCGAACTTTGTTTTAAGCGAGGTATTTGCTTCTTCGACACCACCAAGTTAAATGGTTCGCTTCAGGCTCTTGATACCTCTGAAATTCCAGAGTATGATTACATTTTTGTCGCGGCTGGCGATATTAGTTTTAATGAATCTTATCAGGCGGTGAAGCAGCTTCAGCAGGATTTACCAAAGCTAAAAATTGGTCTTGCCTATATTTCTGCCCTCACCTACGCTGGTATCGGTTTTGCCGACCAAACGCTTCAAAACTCAGATTTTAATCAGATGTTTGGTTCCAGTGCGAAAATTATTGCGAACTTTCATGGCTACCCACATGATTTAAAAAATATTTTAGCTAACTACACTAATCCAAAGCGTATTCTAGCTTATGGTTACGAGGAGCAGGGAAGTACAGTTACGCCATTTGCTATGCTGGCTATGAACCGAACCTCTCGCTTTCATCTGATGCTCGATGTCGCTAAATCTGAAAAGGCTACCAGCCTCCTTGATAAATATCAATCTGAAATTGATCAGCGTATGGTCTATGCTTTGGAATATGGCGAAGATCAAGAATAACCCACAAGAATTACATTAATTATTTGTAGTAATTATCGAATCACTAAAAATAGCCCACGCGGGGCTATTTTTTATGACTTCTTCTTTAGGAACGGCTTACGTATTCGCTTCTGTTTTTCAGGTGCTAGCTTAGCAAACATCATGCGCCCAGAATTAGTTTGCAGGAATTTTTCAAACATTACATCCACTGAATCGCCAATTTTATCGCTGGCATTATCTACTACCACCATCATGCCGTCTGGAAGATAGCCTACACCTTGTTTTGGATTACTACCAGTACTAGTAATCTTCAAAGTAAAGCATTCACCTGGTAGATATTCAGAGCGTAGTTCCACTACAAGCTCATTAATGTTGAGAACATCAATATTCATCGTCGAAGCTACTTTGCCAAGATTGTAATCAATCGTCATAATCGAGCCGCGATTCTCTTCAGCTAGTTGCAAAAGTCTTTCGTCTACTGGCGTACGATCCAGTTCGTCCTTCAGAATTACCACATCCGTCGAAGGGATACGTTCAAGTTCTGAGACTACATCCAGTCCAAATCTTGCTCGCGTGCGTTTTTCACTGTCTTTTCCATCAGCGAGTAGTTGCATTTCATGAATTACACTACGTGGGATAATTAAAATCCCGCCTAAGAATCCAGTTTGTGCCACTTTTAATACACGTCCATCCATCAAAGCCGATGAATCGACATAAATTTTTCGTTTTTGGCCAAAATAATTAAAGCTCTTCTTGAAAGAACGGTAGGCAAGAAAGCTAGTTTCAATTAAGATGAGGCCATGAACGATTAAAGAAATAATTTCCATAAAACCTTTCTTATTATGTTAAAAAATATCTAAGCACATCCCCCTCGGTATCCGAAGCTATTGTATCACCGATTAAGAAATAATACCAAAAAATCTTATGTAATTTTTACTATCCAAAAATTTCATAATTTTCTGCCTAAAGGTTCTAGCTCCATAATAAATGGAGCTAGAATTCATTAAGCTTTAAACTCAGTTTACGAGCCTAATTTATTAGTAACGGTGCTACCAGCGCGATCTTTTAATGTTACTACGATAGAAGTTTCACTTCCGGTCATCGTATAAGTTGTAGTATTGTCGCCAGCTTGGGCGGTTCCAGAAGCTACTACTGTGCCATCTACGGAGACCGTGTAGCTGTCTAATTGTTCAGAACCTGCTTTTGCTTCAAACTTCAGTACCGAGCCACTGTTAATCGTACTATTTTTAATCCTTACCGTAGGTGCACGATAGGAACAGTCATCTGTGGTGAATGGGTCATAGCCGTCAGCAGATTTGGCAAAGCTCTTATTTTTCGAAATTGGATCAATGGTAAAGCTGATATCTACTTCTTCGATTAAGCTTGGGTCAGTACAATCAGAAGCTTTGTGTTTGTTGATGCGGTTAAACTTCATTTTTTCAGTCTGAGCACCCGAGGTCTTATTATTGAACCAACTTGGGAAAATATCAGTAATTCCACTTACGGTTAGGGTTTGAATTCCAGCTGGTTTTTGGATCTTATCTCCAGACTTCCACTTGCCGGCATTGGCATAAACGTCTTTATGTACTGGTTCCATGTAATCGTTGACTACGCGACGCACGATTGTGTTTGAAGAGTTTGTTAAGCCGCGACCATCGTGGTTGCCATTCCAGACCACTGTTGCCACCACTGGTGAATAAGAGGCAGTGAGCGAGTCTTTCGTTACGGTCGAATCATTGGTAGTGGTTGTACCAGTTTTGGTAGCAGTCCAAACTCCAGGCACCACAAAACCGAATGACGCACCTAAACTTCCGAAGACCATTGAACGAGCAGAGGTATCACTGAGAATATCGGAAATCATGTAAGCGGCCTGAGAATCAAGTACACGATTACCAGAGGTATCTTCCCATTTTTCGAGTACATCACCTGAACCGTTTTTGATTTCTAGGATGTATGAAAGTGGTTTATATACACCACCACGAGCCAGGGAAGCATAAGTATTCGCGTGCTCAACCAGTTTAACGGTACAACCCGAACCAATCGCGATCGAGAGGCCACCAGAAGTATCTGTACAATAGGACAAATCACCTAAGTCATGTGCAGTCTTAATGCTATCTTCGATACCGTTGATGTAGAGGGCTTTTACAGCTGGAATATTCAAAGAGTTGGCCAAGGCTTTGCGAATTGAGGTATTACCATAGAAAGCTCCGGTATAGTTACGCAATTTACAGTTACCAGTAAAGCCAGCACAATAGAAATTATCGATATTTTCATCTTTCAAAATCGAGCCAGCACCATAGTTCACCCCTTCACGCTGTTTGAAGAGTGGAGCGTAGTCCAAAATTGGCTTAATTGAAGAACCTGGTTCGAGTAGTGAAGTGGAAGCGTTTACTTCGCCGTATACTGGTTTATTCCAGTCAGCAGAACCTACCATTGCAATCACTTGTCCGGTTTCCACATCGACAGAAGAGAGGGAAATATTGTCACTACCATTCTGGTACATCAATGCAGAACCGTTAGCTACTGCCTTTTCGGCATATTCCTGAGCCTTCAAATCTAGGCTAGTCTTGATTGTGAAACCACCTGCGCGCATCGTCTTCACGCCATATTTTTCCTCTAGCTGGCGCTTCACTTCAAGCACGAAATGAGGAGCCTTAATGCCAGTATAACGGCTAGATTCTGGCTGGATCGACTCAAGAACTTTTTCTTCTTTGGCCGCTTTAGCTTGCTCTTCAGTGATATACCCCATCTTTACCATCACGTCGAGAGTCTTGTGTTGACGTTCAATCAGGGATTTATTGTAAGCAGTATTATATGGGCTAAGTAAAGCCGGGTTATTCGGAATTGAAGCGAGCAATGCTGATTCACCGAGGGTCAAATCTTTAGCTGATTTTTTGAAATAAGCCTGTGCCGCACTTTCTACCCCGTTACGACGACCACCATAAGGCGATTCATTGAGGTACATGGTAATGATTTGCTCTTTCGAATACATCTTCTCGACCTCGAGCGCCAAAATCATTTCCTTAATCTTACGAGGTAAGCCAGAGACTGTACGGTTGCCGGCTTCGTTTGCAAAATAAACCTGCTTAATTAGCTGCTGAGTTAAAGTCGAACCACCCTGCACACCACGACCAGTTACAGTTGAAAGTGCTGCACGAATCAAGGCTGAGAAATTCACGCCTGGGTGATTATAAAAATCACGGTCTTCAATGGCTACCGTCGCTTGGCGCATATAGGTAGAGATATTATCCCCATCTACCACCAGACGATAATCACCGTCACCCTTGTCTTCCCAGAGGGTTTGGCCGTTACGATCAAGATATATATTAACTGTACCTGTAATTTTCATTTGGTCAAGGCGAATTTCATCCAAGTCTTTCTTAAAGTAAAGGAATAAACCACCCACGGCAATAATCGCAAGCAAAAACATCGCGGCGCCAAATTTCAAAACCATAAACAAACCCTTCTTCGAGAAGAGAGTGCGAATTACGCGTTTTGGCGCAAGTTTAGCAAAGAAGCGCTTGACCGGTTCTTTTGGTAGCTTAGCTAATTCTTCCGCTTCGCGTCTTGCCTTAGCCTCCTGCTTCATTTTATTTTTGTAAACCAAGCTAGAATAGACATTCATCTTACGATCACTCTTTATAAAAGGTGATTTTCTTGGTGCCTTTGGTTTATCCTTGCTATTTTTTGCCGAAGTTTTATTCATTTCCTTGGATTCTATAACTAAATTAACATTATTGCTTTGTGCTTTTATTGTAGCATTTTCTGTTGGTTTTGGGGTATTCTCCTCGTGCAATTTAGTTTCGGTTTTTAAGTTGGATATCCCACCTAGTGGAAGATTTTTTTCTCTGTTATTAGCAAAATTTTTTTCATCGCGACTCGTTAAATATTGTTTCATCGGTGTAGCCTCGCGCTTCATTGGTTGACGTAGTTTTTCGCCTGGAGAAACTAATTTTACCGGCTGCTTATTCGTTACAAAACGAGAAGTATTTTTGCCCGACAAAAATTCGTGCATGGAATTAGTTTTATTCGCCGCAGTTTGTTTAGAATTATTTTTTATGTTCGCACTTTTTGAATTGGATTTTGAGTCTGTCACGCAGCCCTCCACTTATTTGTTCAGAATTTAATTATAACACAAGAAAAAATGTTAAAATATACTTATGAAATTATCCGAAGAACTCATCTGGCGTGGTTTCGCCGCCGAAAATAGCTTTACTAATCCTTCCGAACTTGATGAAAAAGAGAATAAAAGGTTTTATTTTGGCGCCGATCCTTCAGCTGACTCTTTAACTATTGGTAATCTTGCCGCCCTCATGATGTGCGCCTGTTTCGTGCGTCATGGCTATGAGCCAACTCTTCTGGTCGGTGGTGCTACTGGCCAAATCGGTGACCCAAAGGAAAATGGCGAACGCGAATTGAAACCTCTCGAAGAAGTTGCACATAATAAAGAATGTATTCGTCGTCAAATGGCTAACGTGATCAGTTTTGACGGTGCTGCTGATACGCGAAATGACGGCGATCCAGATAATGACTACTATGAATTGCGTCTAGTCGATAATTATGATTGGTTTAAAAACATTAATTTCCTAGATTTTTTGCGTGAAGTCGGTAAAAACTTCTCCATGACGCAGCTTCTCGACCGTAAATTTATCCAAAATCGTATCGGCGAAGGCGGCTCCGGTATTTCTTATGCGGAATTTTCTTACTCTTTGATTCAGGGTTATGATTTTCTTCACCTCTATCGTCATTACGGAATTGACCTGCAACTTTGTGGGGCTGATCAGTTTGGCAATGCCTCATCTGGTGTTCATTTGATTAAACGCCTCGAAGGTGGTCGCGCCGATGTTTGGTCTACTCCTCTCGTCATTGACCCGGTGACTGGTCGTAAATTTGGTAAATCTGAGGGGAATGCTATCTGGCTAGCTAGTCAGGATAATGGTTCCGGTAATTACACTTCTATCTTTGATTTTTATCAATTCTGGCTCAATCAATCCGACCAGGCTGTCGAGTCTTTGATTAAAATTTACACCGTTCTTTCGAAAGACGAAATTGATCGGATTCTTGCTGAGCATCAAGCTCATCCCGAACTTCGCATTGCCCAAAAAGCCCTTGCTCGTGGTGCCACTGAGGTGGTTCACGGTAAATCTTCTGCCGCCGCCGTGATTACTCTCACTGAATTACTCTTCGGTGGTCGTAAAATTGAGACGCTTACCGAATCAGAGATTGAAAGTATTGCTATGCTTCTGCCGCATTTTGAGCTTAATGGCACCGAAATTAATCTCATTGACGCACTAACTGAGCTTGGTTTGGCGAGCTCTCGTTCCGAAGCTAAAACCTTGATTTTGGGTAATGCCATCTCTGTTAATAATCAGAAGATTCAAGACCCTGCCTACCAAATTTCTTCCTTCGCCATCTTGAAGCGTGGCAAAAATAAATTTGCTATTGTCAAATAATCGACAAATCTGCTTTTTCCATTGATTTTACTTCTCGACTAGCGTATTCTTAAAATAGAAAAAGTGAGGTAAAGTTTATTTTTCCGAGATGCAAGGAGAATATCATATGTATACCCATTAAATTCTCGTTCCAAGAACGATTTTACAGAGTAATTTTACAGAAATTCGATAAATAACGGAGGAATTATGGTCAAAGAAAAAGAAACTAAAAAAACAGATGCTGAAAATGGAAAATCCGAAGCCTTAAAGCTTGCTATTGCTCAAATTACTAAGCAATTCGGTGACGGTTCCATCATGAAGTTAGGTGATAATCGCAATATTGATGTTGAACTTTTGAAGTCAGGCTCACTTTCACTTGATTTAGCTCTTGGTGGTGGCTATCCTAAGGGCCGTATTATTGAAATCTACGGTCCAGAATCTTCAGGTAAGACTACCTTGGCACTCCATGCCATTGCTGAGATTCAAAAAACTGGTGGCCAGGCTGCCTTCATTGATGCCGAGCACGCCCTCGATCCATCTTATGCTAAGCGTATCGGCGTTGATGTCGATAATCTGTTGATTTCTCAGCCAGATAACGGTGAGCAAGCTCTCGAAATTTGTGAAACCCTCGTGCGCTCAAACGCCGTGGATTTAATTGTAGTCGACTCTGTTGCGGCTCTCGTTCCACAAGCCGAAATTGATGGCGACATGGGTGATGCTCAAATGGGTCTTCAAGCTCGTTTGATGTCTCAGGCTATGCGTAAGCTCACTGCGATTATTTCCAAGTCTAAAGCTACTGTTATTTTCATTAACCAGATTCGTATGAAGATTGGTGTAATGTTTGGTAACCCTGAAACCACTACTGGTGGTAACGCTCTGAAGTTCTACGCTTCCGTCCGTATTGATATTCGCCGTATTGGCCAGATTAAAGATGGTGAAAATATCATTGGTAACCGCACCAAGATTAAGGTGGTGAAGAATAAGATTGCTGCCCCATTCCGCTCTGCTGAATTCGATATCATGTACAACGAAGGTGTCTCTAAGGTTGGGGATGTACTCGATCTCGCCGTACAATATGGCGTCTTCGACAAGGCCGGCGCCTTTATCAAATATAATGGCGAAACTATTGGCCAAGGTCGTGAAGCTGTGAAGCGTGTACTTAAAGAAAAGCCAGAATTCTTCGCTGAAATTGAACAAAAAGTTCGCGAAAAAGCCGAAGCGAGCGAATAGTGACCGCTCTATCTCTGGAGTCTCTTCAGAAAATCTCACAATTAAAGCCAGGTGTTAAAGATCCAAATCGTATTAATATTTTTGTTAATCATAAATTTTTGTGTTCACTCAGCTTCAAGGTTTTTTCTGAGCAAAATCTCAAAGTTGGCGATATACTCACAGAAGAACGTATCGCCGAACTGGTTGCCCTATCTTCACTCGACAAACTCTATCAATCTACCTTAGAGTATTGTTTGTCACGCCCACATTCTGAAAAGGAGATTCGCGACTATTTGCATCGCAAGCAACTTCGTCGTCGTCAGTCACAGATAAAGTATGATAATTTTAAAAAACGCCTAGCCGAGGATGAAGAATACCGTGCTAAAATTCAAGAAATGCGAAAAAATGTTCGTGCTCAGAATGAAAAGATTCGCGAAATTGATTTTACAGAAAATAATACCTATGAATATACCGGCCGTAAATCCCTTAATCTCCCCACCAAGCCCGGCGCAGAGATTACGGAAACCCAGATTAATCTCGTAGTTGAGCGTTTGAAACAGGAAAAATTTCTTTCTGACTACAACTTTACGCGTTTTTATATTGATAATCGTAATCAAAGCAAGGGAATTAGTCGAAAAAAACTATTCTACGAACTTAAAAGCAAGGGAATTTCTGAATCTCTGATGCGAAAAGTTCTCGAGAGTGATGAGCTTTTTTCTCAGCGCGAAGATGATACTGAAATCGATAAAATGATCGAGAAGAAATTACGTCGCCCGATTACCCGAGAAAAACTAATGGCCTATCTCGTTCGTCAAGGTTTTTCTTATGATCTAATCAAATCCAAACTCTCTGCTATCGAATCCGAAAATCTCCAATCAAAAAGCTAGTACAAGCCAGAATCAGCGTAAAACAAACTAATTCAATCTAGAAGTTATTCAGTCTGAGTAGCTCAATCTAGTTTTCTAGTCAAATCTAGTCTCTAGTCATTCTGGCGGAATGGGTTGACGAAGTTCGGTACGAACTCTTCCTGTTCTAGTTTTTCGCGCCCTTTTTGCTTGGCCAGTTCATCCTTTACAATGATCGCTTCATCATTAATCTCCAGAATTTCCGAACGATTAATAATCAATTCCGGATCGATAAATGATTTCAAAATCGGACGTTTGACGATTAATTGCTGGATGTAAAAATCATTTACATCCACCGTATAATCTATTACGGTTCCCACATTTGCCTTGTTTTGAGTTTTAACCTTAAAATGAATCGGCTGAAAATTTAGTTTTACCATTTCATCGATTTTTACCACGTCACCCACATTAAGCAACTCTTCATCCGAATCTATAATCATCCCGAGATGTGAAAATTCACGTATGCTTCGGACGTCCAAAATCGCCCCCGAATCAAAGCTCACGGTGTTTTTGTTAAGGAAAAATCCCAAAATCTTCAAATCATTCGGATCAACAATAATCGATTCAATCGTGCTGATCACCCCACCGGATCTTAAGCTTAAGATGCGAAATCCGATTAATTTTGAAGCATCTAAAATCATAGTACTCCCAAAATTCCTTTCAGAGCAAACTCGGTATCTTCGTGATTACGTACCGTAATCGTATCGATGCCCATTTGTACGACTGGATAATCATTGCCACCCTCTTGTGTCATGTCGCCAAAATAGAGAATATCGTCTTTTTCGACATTCAATTCTTCCATCAAATGGTTCATCCCGAAAGATTTATTTAATCCATCACGAAAGGCGTTGATACTGGTGGTTCCAGCTACTTCAAAAGAGAAATCTGGCACTTTTTCCTTGGCAAGCTTAGCAATCAAGTTACGCTTCTTGCAATCTGGATCCCAGGCGTATTTCGCCTCAGTACCCGCTTTTTGCCCAAGCGCTGAGAAAGTTACTTGTGACAAACGATTTTCGATAATTTCGTCACCCGGCTGGAGCTTGTCTTCTTCCCAATACCCCACTTCTTTGGCCGAACTTTCCAGAGCTTCGGTGATTTTTGCCACCTCATCTTCGGTTAATGGATAATTATAGACCTGTTCCCAGTTCCTCTCATCATAAACTGATCCATCATTACCATGCGCAGTTGGCTGGTAGCGATAATACTGTGTACCTTGCGCCACAAAAAGATGAAGATGCGCCAGTTGTGCTGGCGTGACATTGGCGACTTCGACTAAGCGATTTACGATTTGAATTAAAAACTGTTCGAATTTCTGACCCGAAATTGGACAAATTTCAAATTCATTCAAACATTCACTGAGTAAAAAGGCCATCTCGTCTGGAATTGGGGTTTTGGCGATATTTAAAGTTTGGTCGATATCAAAGGATAATACTTTCTTCATCTCTATTCCTCTCTGCGGTATTTCTTTTGCTTATTATAGCAAAAACACTCACTTTTTGTGGTTAAAATTCTCAAACTGATTATGCTATAATAAGATTATGAAAACATATATTGTGGGCAACTGGAAGATGAATCTGACCATCGGTGAGTCTTCTATCTTTTTGCAGAAATTACTTAAAAAAATCAAACCTAGTCGTGGCCTCGAAATTGTGATTGCTCCAAGTTTTACTTCACTCCCAAGTCTTTCGCTCCAACTTGAACGTAATAAGTCCAAGATCAAGCTTGCCGCTCAGAATTTCTATTACCGTGACTTCGGTGCATACACTGGTGAGGTCTCTATCGCTCAGCTCCGCGGTCTAGTTTCTTACGCTATCATCGGGCATTCAGAGCGTCGCTTTGTTTTTGGTGAAACTAACCGGGAAATTTCTCAGAAGGTTGCCGCTGCGATTCGTAATGATATCACTCCGATTCTTTGTGTCGGTGAGACTGAAAGTCAACGGAATTTTGGTGAAACCGTCGATGTTTTGCGTGACGAAATTTTTGGTGGTCTTTCCGAAATCGATAGTGACGATATTAAAAAATGTATCATCGCTTATGAACCAGTTTGGGCCATCTCTAGTACTAAGGCCGCCCATATCGCTAGCCCGGATGAAATTGCTGACGCCGTGAAAATTATTCGCAATCAACTTACTTCTGTTTATGGTGAGGAAACCATTGCTGAAATTCCTGTACTTTTTGGTGGCAGTGTTAATCCGAACAATGCCGGTGCCTATCTCACGGTGCCAGGTGTAAATGGGCTTCTAATCGGTAGTGCCGGACTAGTTTCAGAATCATTTACTAGCATTATTGAAACCGCAAAAAAGGTCCGTGAATAATCGGAAAATCGAGTATAATTAAACATGAATATGCAAGGAAAAAACGCCCAAAATACCACTGTCAAAGGTCGCATGATGGATTTTTCTCCTGTCCGCAAAACTGCTGGCACTATTTCTGCTGCCACGAACTCCACTGCTCCTAGTGTAGGTGGTCGCACTGTTACTTCCGCCACCACGAATTCCGCCATCGCCAGCTCCACTCGTGCTCGCACTCTTACTTCGGCTTACACCTATTCACTTTCCGAACGTGAGCTAGAACGTAAGAAGCAGGCAAAAAAAGAACGCGAACGTCGTGAAGAAATTCAGCGCCAGATTGAACTCCAAAATCAAACCATGGATTATAATCGTCGCCGCATTGAGGCCGCGAAGCAGGAATTAGCTCGCTCTCAGGCCGAAGAATCTTTGCGTAATCGTGAGCTTAGATTACAACGCGAAATCGAAGAAAAACAGCAGGCTATTGCCAAAAAACAGGCTGAACAAGAGGCGCTTTTGCGACGCCAGGCTATTGAGCGAGAAAATCAGGCCAAGCAAAGACGTTATGAATATGAAAAACAACGCGCTAAAGAAGAATTAGCCAAGCGTAAGGTTGGTGAATTACCGCGCGCTACCGGCAGAATTCCAGTTGGTAGTGCTAGCTTAGCTCCGAAAATGAAGCCGGCTCCTACCGCAATCTCAGTCGCTTCCGCTGCTTCCACTGGGGCAATCTCTATTTCTAGTCGGGTGAATTCTCTTGCCGGATCTACCGCCTCCGCCGCTTCTGCCGCTTCCAAATTTAAGGCGCCTTCGCCGGTTTCTCGTATTCAGATTACCGCCAGTCCAAGCCGCACACTTTTTGGTCGCATTCGTCCAGCTAAAAAAGTTGAGTCTGAAATAAATTCCGAATCTCAACAGACTTACCCAGCTAAAGCTCCAGTTCCAACTACCCTGGTTTCTTCAAGTGTACGTGATGCCTTGCAAAACTATGATAATTATGATGAAATCGAGGATCTCGAGGCGCTCTTTGACTCCGTTGATAATCAGCAACTCCACGGTAAAAGTTCGGCATCTACCTCTGGTAATCCATCCGCTACCATGTATTATCCGACCGCCGGCCGCTCGAATACTATTTCTACTCTGCCAAAAAACCAGGAAAGCGCGCTCACCTCAGATTCTATTGACTCCGCTTTTGCCCCAGTTGATCAATCTGAACCATCTGAAATTATAGCTACGGTCGCTCCGGCTCGTTCAGTATATTCTTTTACAGATAACGAGAAGCCAAAAACTGCTTCACTTTATGCCGAATCTGATATCGCTAATAATAATTCCAACTATGTCCTCGGCGGTCGCAGTCCATTTATTAATACCGACAAGGTACAAAAACGTCCGCTTGCTGCTGGGCAAGATAATTTTACTTCTTCAGAATTTTCTTCTGAACTCCTCGGTCCAGGCTCCAAGATTAAGGATTATACTTTCGAAGAGGAAAATAATTCTCGCAAAACTATTTACGCAAAAAATAAATCCGAAAAGACCAAAGCCAAGCAGCAGGCCGTCATTATCGACGATCCTTCCATGCGCAAGACCAACCTTTCGCTAGTCTTTGCCCTCATCGCCATGAGTATCTTCGGTGCACTGGTCGGCGCCATCGTCTATTTCGCTTTCTTCCAATAAAAAAAGAGGTTAAGAGCCTCTTTCTCGTACAGGCAATTAAAAAAATAAAGAACGTAAACGTTCTTATTTTTTTAATTTGGTGCGAGTGGAGAGAATCGAACTCTCATCCCAAGTTTGGAAAACTTGTATACTAACCGCTGTACTACACTCGCTAATGGGGTGGGTGATCGGAATTGAACCGACGACCTTCTGGACCACAATCAGACGCTCTAACCGACTGAGCTACACCCACCAAATTTTCAAAATGCGCTGTACGCTTCCTAGATTATACCAAACCCAGTTTCTTTTTTCAATCAGAGATTCACTTTTCTTTCCGCTTATGTTAAAATGAGCAAAAGCATCCAAATAAAAAGGCATATTATGAAAAACCACATCTCCACACCTTGGTTCTTTCTGCTAGCCATAGCTGCTAGTATGAGCGCCATATTTTTTCTCCAACAAAACACCCATGCTCTTGTCAAACCAACCCTATCCGCCTCTGTCGACAGTGCGAATATTCAGGTTAATGGTACCGATGTAATCGAGAGCGCATCTGGCACTACTGACACACCAGTAAATGTTTCAGTCAAGACTAATAATCGCAGTGGTTATACCGTCACAGTTTCTTCCACCTCTGAAGAAACCGCCCTTACCGACACTAATCCTCTAAATGACACGAAAATTTCTTCCATTGGTTCTAATTACACTCTAGCCGATCTTCCAGCTAATCAATGGGGTATGCGTCTAGATTCTGAGGCGCTCTATTCGCCAATCCAACCACGTGGTCATGCAAAGGTTATCGCCACCACTACCACCAAAAACGACACCGAAGAAACCAATACTTTTCATATCGGCATGAAGTTAAACTCTAGCCTCCGCACTGGCAATTATCAAAACAAACTTCTCGTTTCGATCACCACAAATCCTGTCGATAGCTATGTAGAATTAGACTATAGCTATCTACTTAGATCTAGTTTTGGTCGACTTATCGGAGGTGATATCGATGATATCAGGCATATAAAATATAGCGTTCAACCACCAGCAAAAAATATCACTACCGCCACGATTCATAATGATGATGTGTCTGAGGCTCCCGTTTTAGCTTGGTGGGACGACTCTACTAAGACCATTTATTATCACTCAGAAGCCCCGAAAATTTATCTTCCCGTAAATTCTAATATGTTATTTGATGGTTATAGTAATTTAGAGGATATTGACCTATCTCCTATTGATACTAGCCACGCAACAGATTTTACTCAATTATTTAATAGAGATAGAAAACTTAAAAAACTAGATTTATCGCATTTTAATACCTCAAAGGTAACTGATATGTCGTGGATGTTCGCTAGTTGTGAAAGTCTAGAAGAGTTGGATCTTTCTAGCTTTGACACTAAAAGTGTTAAATCAATGGATCTAATGTTTGCCAGTGCAAAGTCTCTAAAAAACTTAAACTTAACGAGTTTTGATACTAGTAACGTAACCGGTATGCAGTCGATGTTCAACAATGTCAGGAGTCTTGAAACTTTAGATTTAAGTAGCTTTAATACTTCAAAAGTAATGGATTTTGCTTATATGTTTGAAAATAAATATAATTATTCAAATCCGGCATCCACTGAAAATAAACTCAAAACCATCTATGTTTCCGAAGGTTTTACTACCTCAGCCATCGGTACACTTATTAATGAGCCTGTATTTAGCAATCGCACTGGTCTCTGTGGTGGCAACGGTACCTGCTATTCATCTAGCCACAGTAATTACGAATATCTGCGTATTGACCGCCCAGGCGCCCCAGGTTATTTTACCTACAAGGCAAAACCATAATAAAAAACGGCCAGACATCTGGTCGTTTTTTAGTGCAACTCCCTTTGATTGATAAAACACGATACGAAAGAAGTTAATCAAAAATTTTAGTTTAATCAAAAATTCGGCTTAATCACTGGCCTGATATTCCCCCCGGAAGGTCTACTCCCACCAGAAAAACCAGCACCACCAGCAGGTCCGCCGCCCATACCCATCATCTTGTCACGTTGCATGGTTTCACTCGGAGCACGTCGTACGCCAGATATTCCGCTACTAGAACCAGCTCCGCTCAGTCTTCCGTATCCACGCTTATATCCGTCCCCGGGGGTCACGCCATATCCGCGCCTTTCGCCGCCACTACTTAGTACACCATAACCACGAGCTTTTTCTTGCTCTCCCACCACGCCATAACCACGCTTCAATTCCTCTGAGTTTTTCACATAACCATAACCATGATTAGTCTCTTGGTCATTCACCCGGCCAAAACCATCATTCTGGCTAGGTTCCGAACTGCCACCACGAACATCGAAGCTGCCTTCCATTCCATTTTGTCCGCGCGACCTCTGGTATAGGTCACCTGCCTCTTGTTGCTTGCCGGAATTCCCCCGCATCAGATCACTTTGCCCGTAGCTGCCGATTATGCCGCCCATTTTGCCTCCATTTTCTTCCATTATAGCAAATTTTAATCTCTTAGTTTGTTACAAAAAATCGCCACTTCTCACCAAATCCACTCACACTCACTGGTGAACTAAAATCGCAGCACCCCCCCGTAGTTTACTATGAAAATTCTCCATATTTGCTTTAAAAAATCTAAAACACTTATGATTATTTTCTAACTATTGAAACTCACACGTCTAAAACGCTAATGCTTGTGATATAACCATTGACATTTTCAAGCATTTATAGTATAATCACCTCAGTCTGTAATCTGGCTTAACCGCTTGAATTACCAAGACGTCCATTAAAATCGAATCATCTCAGGCGTAAAATAATTTCACGCCTGTTTATTATAGATGTAGATGTTGTATGAAACATTTTTTTGCCTCGAAGAAATCGAGCGCAACAGAGGAGGGAATCAAAATGAATTATTGTCTAATTTCAGCTATGATTGTTGTCGTTACATATGCCATTCTTTATGCCATATGTGCTCGAAAAACCAAGTCTAATCAAGAGTTCTTGGCGATTGAAAAAGGTCTCCTGAAGGGTTGTTTAGCAAGTTTAGGCTTGCTGGTACTACCAATTTTCGGGAACCTAGCGTTTCCAAAACTGCAACCACAACTTACTGCAGTGATTTTTGTAGTCGATTTAGCAGCGATTGCGGTGTATAGCCTTCTGGAATTTCGGAAGTTGAATTACCGTAAGGTGAAACTGGTTTGTATTGTGGCGCTATTTGTCGGAATTACACCGGTTTGGTGGCAGCTTTTTAGCTACTTTCAGATGAAACATGATATTTTAAATATCATGGATTTTGCAATGGTAACTTTCCTTTCCTGGTTAGCTGCGATTGTTGTAGTTACTTTTACTTATCTTGGCGGCCCTAAGTTAAGAGCCAAAAAGAAAAGTAAGGCTGAAGTCGAAAATGCTAAGCTGCGTGAGCAAATTGAACGCATGCAGAATGAAAGAAATAAGCTTCAGGAAGACAATGAAAAACTTCGTAGTGTAGTCCAAGGAACCAAAAGTGGAACCACTGAGCAAAAGTCAGTGACTGAGGATAAAAAGGCCGAATCAAATCCGCCGAAAAACACTCAGACTGATGAAGCTCAGACTACCACCTCTGCGCCGAAATCTGACGCAGAGGATAAACCCAAGAAAGTCACTAACCCTAGCATGAACGAAATCCAGCAGCAAACGTTGTCGGAAATTCTGGATATGCTGAATAGTGACTCTAGCCCAGAGGATCAATTCATAGCTATTGATGAACTTATTAATAGTTATCGAACCGCTACTGTTCAGGAAGCTGCTACTCAAAAAGAGAAAGCTTTAAGTCAAGGTCCAAAACCCACTGACCCCAAAGTAGACTCTAAAAAGGAGCCAGAAGAGACGGAAGAAGAGGAAGAAATCCTTGATCCTGTTGACTTTGGTGACAACTATGAGGACGAGACAATCTTCCCGGATTTATCCGTAAAGATTAGTCCTTTAGCTGGCTTCCTAGCTGTCGCAATTATCTTTATGGTATACGCGATAGTTCGAGTTTGGATGTAGGAGAAGATGCCTATGAACGAGGAAATGACATTGGAGTATGGCTGTATGATTCTCAGTCTTGTGGGATTTATCTTCGGAATAATCTCGCTTAAGATTGAAATCGACAGCTCAAACACAGACGGCATTATGCTTAGTTGCATGATGATCGTCGTGTTTGTGATCACATTTTTGGCTAGACTCCGCATTTCCCACATCGAGGACGGAGTCTCAAAACGAAAGAGAGGCAAAAAATGATAAAGTTTGGAAAAACCGAAAAGATCCTGTCAGGAATTCTGGCAGGTTTACTTGTTGTGCTGGCGATTGCATTTGGTGTGAAATCTTGTCAAAGAAATCATGCCGATGCAGAGGCAGGAACGCTTTCCGCTAAAGACGTCGAAGCTGAGAAATCAGAATTAACATTCGACTTTGACGCCTATGAATACGCGAAAGCGTACCCAGAGTTAAGTCGAGAGTTCTGCGACAATTCGATGCCGAATAAGGCAGCCGAAAGAGTCGCAGGATCTGGCTTTAGTGACGCTTTATCCACGCCTTTTTCCGTGACTCACGGAACTAAGGACGGGGAAAAGTATAGCGAGGAAGAGTTAGTCGTTATGGCCAAAGAGTATCGACAGGAAGTTCTGACCAATCCACCAGTCACTCACGCAGTACTCACTGTGCTGACAGGTATGACCGTTAGTGATGGTACTTCCATTGTCCAGATTAACTCCTGGATGACTGATAGACTCAATGAGTATTATCAGTTCATGAAAGAAGGAATAGGTAATCAAGCCTATCTCCGAGAGGAGAATGGTGTACTTTACGCCAATGATCGACAGATCAAGGTCGGCGTGGCTACATTGTGGCTTCTCGACAGATTCGTCAATCAGGGAGTTCAACTGGTGACCACAAATCACCATTATCCGCTGAGTCTGGCAAATGCTGACTCAGCTAAGTTGACTACCTTCGAAAGAGCGGACTACGAGTTTACTCGTGACGCTATGGTGTTGAGTTATACCAATAAGGCGGGTACCGAAATCTTCCGAGTAGGAATCAACACCCACGATAAGCGTCCAGAGCTTATCAAGGTGAAGATTACCGAGAAGAAGCAAAAGCAAACAGAGTCTAGCACCAAGGAGTCTTCAACTCAGACGTCTACCGAGTCTTCTACTGAGTCTTCTACCAAGGAGTCAGAGACTGAGAGAAGTACTGAACGTCGCCGTAGAGGTGGCGGTGGTGGCGGTGGCGGAAATAACCATCATGAGAGTCAACCTGAGAAGAAGCCTTCTCAGGACCCCGTTAATAACGGCGGAGCTCAGATAGGTGGTGGTAATGCTACCGTCGGTACTGATGCCTTCGAGCCTACGGACCCAGCGGTTCGCACGGATGGAGGTCATGAGAGACCGGAGAAAGTAAAACCGGAAACTCCGACTCGAGATCAGGGCAGAAGTATCGAGGAATCTGAAGCAGCGTATGAAAATCGAAAAGATTACGCTACAGAAACTCAGCCGCAATCAGCTGAGTACAGAGACAAAAACGGAGTTAAGGTTGACGACATTGCCGAAGGTAATGACGTCCTAGACGAAGTCCAGTAATGGACTTCAGTACAACTTATCTACATCTATGTTGTACCTTAATTACCCTGGCGGCTCAGGCCGCCGGGTAATTCGTGTTTACTCTTGAGACGATTCGATTTCAGTGGCATAGACGAAAATTAACAATTTGGCTAGAAGAAAAAGATTTAGATTCGTGTAGTCAAATCGAAAACAAAATTTTATAACAGGAACAATTTAATTGAAAGGAGCTTTTATGAAAAAAGCATTCAAATTTGCATCCATCGCTGCTACCGTGACTGTTGCTGGTCTTGCTACTGTTGCAACTGTATCTGGTTGGGGTGATAACGCTGGCGGTCGCGCTACTTACACTATCGCTGACATTAACGCTGGTAAACTTGGCGACAAGATCGTCATGAACTCTATCAAGGACGACGGTTCTTCTATCTCCGCTAAGGAAAAAGAAGCCAGTGTCATTATGCCATTAAATGATGAACGCAGCTTCTTAGGTATTCGTGATGAAGCTACTGGTAATAATGGCAAAAACAACGTTTGGAACATCGGTGATGTTAACGTTGAAGAAGGTAAAACTTACGTAGTTCGTCTTTATGTTCACAACAACAACCCTAAGGGTGTTAACGCTGTGGCTAAAGATGTCACCACTGAAATTTCTTTACCAACTGTCGTTTCTAAGACTGCTCGTATTTCTGGCTTCATTAATGCCTCAAATGCAACCCCATCTCGTTACTGGGATTCTTTGAATCTTAAGAGCGCCGATGGTCGTGCTTTCTACCTTGACTATGTTGAAGGTTCTGCTACCTTTGAAAATAACATTTTCAAGAATGGTACTACCCTATCTGACTCTATCGTAAACGGTGGTGTGAAAGTTGGTTATGACAAATTAGATGGTAACCTCCCTGGTTGTTACAACTATGCTGGTTATGTCACTATTAAGGTTAAACCAGTTTTCGAAAACACTTCTATTACTAAGAAGGTTCGTATGCTTGGTGACAAGGAATGGAAAACTTCCGTTGACGCTAAGGTTGGCGATTCTGTTGAATATCAGATTCACTACAAGAACCTTAACGCTTCTGCTGTTAAGGATGTTGTTGTGAGCGACTCTTTACCAAAGAACATGCAATATGTTAATGGTACTACTAAGTTATTTACCTCAAAACATAAAGATGGCCTAACTACTGACTCTAACACTGTTATTAATGGTGGTTTGAATATTGGTGGTTACAATATTAATGGTGATGGTTATGTCCGTTTCACTGCTAAGGTTGTCGATGAAAATCTTATTTGTGGTAATAACCGTTTGATCAACTGGGCTAAGGCTTCGGCTAATGGTTTCGCTGTTCAAGGTAGCGCAGATGTTTACGTTAAGAAAACCTGTGAAAATACCCCAGAAAAACCAGTAACTCCAGTTACTCCAAACCCAGAAAAACCAAAACAAGAACTTCCAAAGGAAATGCCAAAAACCGGTCCTGAAACCGTAATTAGCTCAGCCTTCGGTCTTGGTTCTATCGTTACGACTGCTGGTCTTTATCTTTCTAGCCGTAAAAAACTTCGCTAATTGACCGCTCCGAAGATTTTCTTAGGACGTCAATACTTAGCTTTGAATAAGCCTTCTCGCTTAAATTATTGAGCGGGGAGGTCCAAGCTAAATGGTTGAAAACTGCGTGATGATAATAAAATACGTCTTGAGTTAAAAAATGTATTATCATTGAAACAACCTACGAAGTCCATCCAAAAACTCCAGTCTCGGCTGGAGTTTTTTGGTGGTTTTTTAAAACTCTTATGTTATAATTTAACCAAATGGACCAAAATACAAACAAATCTTTTACTTCCGCTCCACAAGGTGGTGATTTTTCCGACATCATTATCCCAAACGCCTACGCCACTAAACCTAAGGGGAAGAACCTGAAGAAGTATATCGTCTTTGGCTTAGTTGGTCTACTTTTTGTTTTTCTCTTGAGTTTTCTTTTTAAGAAAACCGTTATCGATTCCAAAAATATGAGCAAGGAAGAATTTATTACCTTTTATGAATCTGATGATATGGAGAAAATAAATAATCTAGAAAAATTATTTTTTAATACTTATAACAATAATTTGACGTTTGAAATGGTCTTTGATGAGTCAAAAAGCCAAAGTATAAAAGAGTCGAAGGGGTCTCTTGAGAAGCTTAAAAATTTACTAACAGTTAAGAAAAATTTCGATGGTAATGAGGCAAGTAAGAAAATATTCTCTGAATTAAAAAAGAAGCTTGATGAAAGATATGGGCCATACACAAAAGCCATAGCTGTATACGAAGATTTTTATCAAGCTTTTCAAAGTAATAATATAGATCCTATATCGAAGTATTCCTCTGCCGACAATATTTCATATAAAACTTTATATGAAAACTTTGCTGAGCTAATTTCATATAATAAACCATTAGATGAATCTATTGATAATGATGTGTGTTATTTTGATGGATCCGATATGTTGGGTGGAGATAATTGCGAAGAACAATCTAAGCAGGTCGAAAATGCGATAAAAAATATTGAAAACAATAGTCTAAAAAAAGTATTCTCTTCTGTCTATAGTCTTCCAGGTTACAAGAATCAAAATAATATCAGTGAATATATAAGTAAATGCATTGCAGGTGTGAGGTAGGTGATGAAAAATAAAAAATATCGAATTAGTCTTGTTGTTTTGGTTTCGATCTTGATATTGAACCTAGTTTTGTATACTACATCTACTGTATTTGCTTTAAAGAATGTTACCATAATTTCTGCTCCCGCCGACAAGGTTGAAGGGTTAGTTAATGATGCTATTAAGGCTCGCACGATTATGGCGGCGTTTAAAAAATGCTATGAAAAAGCTGAATTAACTTATACTCCTAGGGCTAGAAGTCAAAAAGATGTGGCAAAAAAACAAGATCGAACAAATCTAAAAGAGATTGAAAAAAATAAGGGAAATCTATTTCGTGACTTTAGTGACCTTGGATTACAGGGTGATGATAATAGTGACCATATAAAGATTAGAGTTGGTAGTCTTGAGCAATCTATAGAAGGAAGAAAAGATGATGGTAAGGCCTATTGTGATGATTCAAGTTCGTCCAATATAACTAAAGAGTTTGTTAATTTTTTTAAGCCAGGCGGCAGTATTTCGGATTTATTCTGTAATCAGAAAGCAGATGGACTCTTTAGTCATGTCAAGATTACTGGTGGTGCAAGGAGAGGATCTACAATTCATGCAGAAAAAACCGATAATTGTGCAGAAGGTATTCCTAACGGTGCATTTCAGAGAAATAAAACAACCGGTATTCCTACACTCAAGTCAATTTATGAAAAGCGCATGAGCGGCAATGTTTTTGCTGAAAAATTTGAAAATATTGAAAAGGATAATATAAACGCAAACCTCGATTACCTAGCTGCATTAAATGCGTTCAATAGTGATTGTGTTTCTGGATTCGAAGATAAAAAGACTAACCAAGCAGCTAGTTATTCGGTAAAAATTGTAGATAAAGACGGTAAGGTGTCTGAAAAATATCCAAAAATAAAATTTGGTGGCGATGGCAAGGACGTTGATGCTACATCCTTTGTCTATAGCAATAACGGTGGCAATATTAATAAATCAAAGAGCTGCAAGGATCTCTCAGATATTTTAAATAAAAATGCTGAATTCTATGCCGCAAATTTCAAAACAGCTAAACAAGACACTTGTGGTAGTCCCGAAATGATTCAGGCCGTGACTGATACTGTGACTGAATATAGTCGTCGAGAAGGAGCTGGCGCTGTCTTAACGGCAGATGAAAAGGCTGAATATACAAAACTTTCTAATGCTCTACAAAAGAAAGATTTTACTGAAGATGATGGCAATGGTGGAAGAAAATGTATTGAAACTAAAAAAATAAAAGTTCAGGAAGAGAGTGCATGTGGATCAGAAAAAACTAAAACTCAGGCTAGGGGAATTGTTGAGGGGTATGAGCATAAAATGTATGACGAGGGTGAGACTCTCTCAGATGCCGAAAAACAGGAATATGAAACTCTGCAAAAAGCACTAGCGGACAATAAGTTCACTGTCGATGATGGTAATGGTGGTGAAAAATGTTTAGAAACGGAACATTTGGAGAATCAAATTGAGACAGGCGACTCATCTACTGATGATGGAACTGCCGATGAGAAGCAAAGCTATTGTCAGGAAAACGGCGGTTTCCTTTCTTGGATGCTTTGTCCGGCCATTGCCGATGGTGCAGCTACGGCTGGTGGACTTCTTGGTTTTATTACTAGCCTTACTACTGTACATACTTCTATCATTGAGCAATTCTCTAAGCAGGATTCATCCATCTATAAGGCCTGGTCCGCCTTCCGTAATATTGCCAATATCGGTTTTGTGATTATGCTACTCGTAGTAGTGTTTTCTCAGGTGACTAATATTGGTATTTCTAATTACAGCATTAAGAAAATCTTACCAAAACTTATCATTACTGCGATCCTAGTTAATTTCTCATATCTGATTATGGGTGTCTTAATTGATCTTTCTCAAATCGCTGGTAATGGTATTGGGGCACTTATTAGGTCGGTAGCTGCTGATGGTATGGATGTTGATGCCTCCACTAGAGCATCTGCAATTATATCTGCTATCGCGGGAAGTGTTACTGGAACTGCAGGTGGTCTTGCTGGTATTGGAATAGCGACCGGAGCACTTGCTGGGCCAGCAATTATTCTCCCCGTAGTGATGTTTATTGTTACGACATTGATTTCAGTCTTCTTTGGTTTTATTATGTTAACTATTCGTCAGGCTGCTATTATAATGGTAGTTGTACTTGCTCCGCTCATGATGGTCCTATATGCTTTACCGAATACTGCCGCGATAACTAAGAAATATCTTTCTATTGTTAAATCTCTCCTGATGCTTTATCCAATGTTTATCTTTGCGACCTCTGCTGGTGCTCTTGCTTCTTCGATTATTATTGGTACTAGTACAGATATTCTTATGATGATTGTCGGTGGATTGCTGAACGTGCTTCCTTATTTCGCGATTCCATCCATGACCTCCAAGTCTCTTGCTGGTCTCGGCGCTATCACTGGAGCCTTCGATAAGATGCGTGGTGGAGCTCTCAAGGGTGCAAGTATGGCAGGTGGGGCTATTGCTTCTTCTGAATTTTACAGAAATGCAAAGAACAATTTTGCTGCCGACAGGGAAGTCAAGCGTGCTGAAGAAAAATTACGTGGTTACAATAATATGAGAAGATCAGGCAAAACACTTACTTCTGGCCAAATGCGAGATCGTGCTAGAGCTGTAGAAATTCTCAACAAAGATTCTAAAATGCGTGCCGGTGGTGATTATGCCGCTAGTACCGCTCTAAGTAATTTTAGTGGCAGCGGTTTTGAAAATCTCGAGAATCTTGCTAAAGACGAAGCTATGGAATACCAGGATAAGATTCTTATGAGTAGCTATCGAAATAGTGGAAAATCAGAAGCTGAGCTTGCGGCGGAACTGAAGAAAGAAATGGAAACTTCATACAAAGGTGCTACAGACCAACAAAAAGAAGCACATGACAGTAGAATCCGTGCACTTACCAGAGTTGTCGGTGCTACAAAAAGCGGACAGAAACTTATCAATGGTATGATGGCGGATTCAGACTTAAAAACTTCTGGGCGTGCTATGACGCAGCTTGATCATGCTAGTTCGAGTATTCCTGGTTTTGCCGATAAGCATCAAGTATTAACTGGTCAGTTAACGTCACTTAGGGGAACTAGTCAGGCAACCGGTGAAGATACAGTTGAAGGTCTAGCTAACCAGCTTCGTGCAGAAGGAACTGAATTTGCGCTCAGCAACATTAATGGTGATAAGCTTAATGCTATGTCAAATGCTGATGCTTCCGAATTGAAAGCTACTGGCGATGCAAGGTTTAATGCTGCCCTTAATCAATTAGCTGAAACCGGTATTAAAAATCCAGATATTATCAATGGCCTTGATGGCGCTAAGTACGAAATGGTGCATGAAGCCCAGGGTGAAATTGCTGATAGAATGAATCAGACCACAATCAATGTTCGAAGTACTGGTAATGAAGCTGCAGTCTATCGAGCCCCTGCCGACTTCGGTGAGATTGCTAGCCAAAGAGTGGTTAATGGTGATGTTATCTACACTAACAAGAATGGCGATACCTTCAATGCTAGTAAAAATCAAACCACCAAGAATCTCTAATCGCCTCTCTTGGATTTAGAAAAATAGAATCCTTCCTAGTTCACGAACCGTCGGGTTTGGGGTATAATTATCTCAAGCCCGAATGGCGGAATTGGCAGACGCGCTAGCTTCAGGTGCTAGTCTAGCTTCTAGGTGCAGGTTCAAGTCCTGTTTCGGGCACCACAAGATTAGATCATAGTGAGAGCTATGATTTTTTGTTAAATTATTATTACGCGTCGGTTTTTAAATAGGAATCCAGTTTTAAAAACTCACCAGTCCGCTGTTTTTCTTAATTTTCAAATAATCTTGGCTCTTAAATCAAAAAGGAGCCAAATATGTCAAAAAACTTATTTAAAAATAAATCCCTCGATACTCTGCTCCCGGATTTTCGTGTTGAAAATCATCCTCTCGATAGAGAGCAACGCAAGGCTATTTATGATCCAGCCAGATTTAATCTAACCATAGCTGGTGCTGGTTCTGGCAAAACTACCACCATTCTCGGTAAAATTCTCTATCTCTTGCAATCTGGTTTTGCGAGTCCGCCAGAAATACTAGTTTTATCCTTTACCCATGATTCTGCCACGGAACTAAGAGAACGTTTTTTGCGCGAATATTATCAAACATTTGCGGAACAGATTTTGCTCAGAAAATCTCCGCCACCCGATATTACGATTGAGACCTTCCATAGTTTAGCGCTAAAATTGCTACGAAAATTGTGGCCAGATTTTTCAGTGACAACGAATGAAATAGGTGACGAGCAGTCTGTTTCGGAAATAGATAATAACCCAGTTTCTGATTTTGATTCAGTTTCTGGTTCTGATGAGCTTACCATACAGACTTCGATTATTCGCGAATTTCTCGATCTTCATGAGCTAGATTCTTCCACGCTGCCTCTCATCGCTAGTAAATTCTCCTCAGAGGAATACAGCAAATTATTCCTCACGGTTTCCGAAAAATACCAAAGGGAATTATCTAGTCTCCTAGAAAACCATCAGGCTACGTTTTCTGGGCTGATCAAATTAGCGATTCGGTATCTTCGCTCTGGCCAGATTAAAACACAATTTCGCTATATCATTGTCGACGAATATCAGGATCTCTCGGCTTTACGCCAGGAATTTTTGTATCTTCTCATTGAATCCTCGCAAGCCAACCTATTCGCCGTGGGTGATGATTGGCAGGCCATTTATGGTTTCAGTGGTAGTCGCGTCGACTTTACTTTAAATTTCCGTCAATTTTGGGGAGATTTCTCTCTGCATCGCATTTCGAAAACCTATCGTTTTGGCCCTACGCTGGCCAGGTTAAGTTCGAATTTTATTATGCAAGATCATATTCAAATTCGAAAACAAATTCAAAGTCAAAAAGAAGATGCATTAGAGCCGGTCGTGGAGATTTCTGGTGATTCGGAACGACTCGACATGGAGGTTCTGACGCATTATTTTGAATCTCTGCCTCGGGATAGTTCGATTCTTTTTCTCGGCCGTTTCCAGATTGACCGGCTTCGTCTTCTTCATTGTACTCAGTTTAAGCTAACCTCAGATAGTATAGAATTTCAAACGCGGCCAGATCTAAAAATTCGTTTTCTCACCGTGCACCAATCTAAAGGTCTGGAGGCTGATCATGTGATTATTCTTAATAATCGCGAAGCCAAGCTGGGTTTTCCTGCTCATGTCAAAGATCCACCGCTGAAGGCTGAACTTATAAGAATTGCAGGCGAGTTAAAGCTTGATCAAATCTCAGAAAATGAGGAGAGACGCCTCTTTTATGTCGCGCTCACTCGTGCCAAAAAGCAGGTAATTTTACTCACTGTCGATGATAAGGAATCTAGTTTTATCAAAGAGCTACGTCGAAAGTTTCGTCAGGATTTTACCACCTACTATCTTTCGCATTTTGAAAAATATCTTAATCCAGAATAATTTATTGCTCTAAGCTTATAATTGAAAGCAAAAGACTTTTTTACAAAAAATTCCAGGCAGTCTGTAGCAACTACTTCTTCGGCTTAGTGATCGAATTGATTTTGTTGCCAATATTTTCTTGAGTTTTTTGGATATTTTCCATTGCTGCTTTCGTCATGTGGCGTCTAAATCTAGCCGCACGCGAATAATACTCACGGGTTAGCTTTTTGATTTCTGAGGTTACATCAATTTTAGTAGAGCCAAATTTGGCGCTGAATTTATCACGTAATTTCAAAGTCGCCACAGTGGTAAAAATAATATCAATCACTAAAATCGTCAGTAGTACCCCGTTAATCGATTCAATCATCGGCCAGGAAAGTGGTGAAATCAAATGCAAAATAAACGGATGTAATCCGTACTTAATTAACATTCCACCTAGCCCAAAACCAAGAGAAGTCTCGAGTGAGACTCTGCCGTTTAGATTGAAGCGTGTAGTTTCTGAGTAGTCCCACCAACGCACCCGAAAGATTTTTTCCATGACTACGCTAGTAGTATACTCAATCACAGTACAAATTAAGGCAAAAATAAAGAATTCAATATACCATTCGAAATGAATTTCTTGTGTCAGGATTAAAAATGAGATCATTCCCACGCCATATATTGGACAGATTGGTCCGAAAAGGAAACCTCGGTTCTGTAATTTTCGTTGCTCGACACTCGTCCAAATACATTCGAAGACCCAGCCGATAAAAGAATAGATAATGAACATCAAAAACCAGAAGCTTACAAACCTGAATACTTCATGAATTTCAAACATTACTTATCTATTTTAACATGAGAGGTCGGGATTTGTTTATGTTAAAATAAAAGTAATGATTTAGTTATTTTTGAATTTTAAACCATTGTTAAACTTAATAAAAACAAGGAGAATAAATGTTAATTTCTGAAAATGTCCCGATTAAAAATCTTGTCACCATGCGTATTGGTGGTCCAGCCAAATATGTCATCGAGATCAAGTCTAAAGATGAAATTCCAGAAGCTTATCAATTCGCCGCTGAAAAAAATCTTCCGGTCACCATTCTTGGTAATGGTGCTAATACCTTTGCCACCGACGAAGGCTACCAAGGTGTAATCTTGCTCGATCGCATTCTCGGCATCTCACAGCTTTCTGCGGAGGAAATTGAAGCCACTTACGGTGCCGAAGTGAAAACTGAAGCCGAAAAAGAAGGATACGGTTATTTTCGCGCTAATGGTGGTGAAATCTGGGACTCTTTAGTCAATTTCACCGCTGCTCTTGGTTATTCTGGTATCGAAGCAATGGCTGGTATTCCAGGTACCGCTGGTGCCTCTCCAGTTCAGAACATCGGCGCCTATGGCCAGGAAGTTACTCAGGTGATTGTTTCTGCCGATGTCTACGATTTGAAGGAGAAAACTTTTAAAACCATCTTCGCTGAAGATATGCAGATGAGCTACCGCAAGTCCATCTTTAATTCTGGCGAAAGCGTGGGTCGTTACTTTATTTATTCCATTGTGATTCGCCTGAAAAAAGGTCAACTTAATCCACCATTCTACCGTTCTTTGCAGGCCTATGTGGATGAACATCAGGAAACTGATTTTTCGCCAACTAATATCGCACGCATGGTTCGCGAAGTACGCAATTCTAAATTGCCAGATCCAGAAAAAATCGCCAGCGCTGGTAGTTTCTTCAAGAATATTTACCTCACTGACGAAGAAGCCGACGAGGCCGAGGCACGTGGTATCGAAGTTTGGCGCAATGCTAAAGAAGTTGGTCCAGATTCTCCAGAGAAACGCACCAATCTCGTGAATTCCGGTTGGCTCCTCGAGCATGCTGGTCTCAAAGGTCAGGTCTTCCATGGTATGAAAGTCAGTGAAAAGGCCGCTCTAATTCTAATTAATGAATCTGCCGAAACCTATGCCGACCTTGCTGCCGCTCGTGCTGAAATTGCAAAAATTGTCTTCGATAAATTCGGCTTAATGATCGAACAAGAACCAGATGAAATTAAATAAGGAGCTCCATGGTTAAAGAATTAAATGGCCGTGAATTAGTCGGATTTATCAAGGAGCGCCAAGCTCATCAGGTAAAGGCTCTCCGCTCACGTAAAATCCGTCCGAGATTAGTCATTATTCGTGATTCAAATAATCCCGTCATCGAAAAATATGTCAGCCTCAAGAAAGCCTACGGTGAAGATATCGAGATTGAGGTAATTGACCAAGTAGTAAATCCTACCAAGGAAGCTATTCAGGCCGCTATCGAATCTGCTAATCAAGACACTTCCGTCTCTTCGGTGATTTTGCAGCTTCCTTTGCAAAATCCGGAGTGGACCGAGGAGCTCGTCGCATTGATCGCTCCCGAAAAAGACGTCGATGGCTTGACTGGTAAAAGCCGTTTCGATAGTGCTACGGCGACTGCCATCAACTGGTTGCTTACTGGTTATGGCGTCGAACTTGGTAATAAATCAATCGCCATTGTTGGTCGCGGACGTCTGGTCGGTGAACCGCTCATTCGTATGTTTACTAATTCCAATCTTCGTGTTTCAGTTTTTCACCGTGGTTCCGATTTTTCTGAACTTAAAAATCACGATGTCATTATTGCCGCCACGGGTAATCCTCATCTCATTACTTCCGAAATGATTCGCGAGGGTGCGGTGATTGTTGATGCCGGTACGGCCAGTGAAGGCGGAGTAATTCTCGGTGATATTAACGATGAAATTCGTGCCCGTACTGATATTTCTGCTATCACACCAAAAATCGGTGGTGTAGGTCCACTCACTATTGGCGTACTATTCGAAAATGTCCTGGCCTCTGCTGCCGAAAATCAAACGCATTAATTAAAAATTAAAAGGGTGAGTCATGCAAGCAAAATCAAAGAAAAATTATAGCGGTCCAGTCGTCCTCGTGGTGATGGATGGGGTGGGGATTCGTCAAGAAATTGAAGGTAACGCTGTAGCCTTAGCTTACACCGAGTTTTTGCATCAATTAGAGCAAAATTATCCTAAGTTAGCTCTCCAAGCTTCAGGTGAAGCGGTTGGTATCTTGGCTGGTCAAATGGGGAATTCTGAAGTCGGGCATAATGCTCTCGGCAGTGGTCAAATTATTAAGCAGGGTATCGCTAAAATCAACCAAGCTTTTTCTACCGGTGAAATCTGGCAATCCAGCGCTTGGCAGGGGGCTATCGAAAATCTTAAAACCCACCAGTCCACCTTGCATTTTTCCGGAATTTTCTCTGATGGTGGCGTACATAGTGAGTTGTCTCATCTTTTTGCCATGCTAAGACGCGCCGCCGAATCTGGTATCAAAACCATACGCGTACATGCGGTCTTCGATGGTCGCGATGTGGCACCGCAGTCGGCTGAAAAATATCTCACGATGTTTAATCAAACGGTCGCAAAAATCAAAGCCGAGTTCGACGTCGATATCCAAATCGCCTCTGGTGGTGGTCGCATGGTCTTCATTGCTGACCGTTATCAAACCGATTGGACTATAGTCGAACGTGGTTGGCAGGCCTTAGTCTATGGGCAGGCCGAGCACTATTTTAACTCTGCCGATGCGGCAATTCAGTATTTTCGTGAATCTGAACCTAGCCTCCAAGATCAGTATCTTCCAGCTTTTGTGGTGACAGATGAGGCGAAGCATCCAATTGGTCTAGTCCAGCCACACGATAGTTTTATCTACTTTGATTTTCGTGCCGACCGCGCGCTCGAAATTGCCGAAGCTTTTTGTCTCGATGATTTTCAAGGTTTTGATCGTGGTACTGAGCAGAATCAGAAATTACCGGTCTACTTTGCCAGTCTCACCGAATATGATGTTGATCGCCATTTTCCGGAGCACACCTTAGTCGAGCCGGTCGAAATTAAACATACCCTACATGAATATTTGGCAGCCAAAAATCTCACCCAGCTAGCCTGTTCTGAAACTGCCAAGTTCGGTCATATTACCTATTATTTTAACGGCAATAGTTATGAGCCGCTACCAGGTGAAGAATTTCTTGAAATTAAATCCGATACGCGTCCCTACGACGAACGTCCTTGGATGAAGTCTGCGGAAATTACCGACGCCGTTATCGAAAAAATGGCTAATTTTGATTTTGTTCGAATTAATTTTGCCGGTGGTGATATGGTGGGGCACTTCGGTGAGCTTGAGCCGACCGTGATTGCTATGGAAGCGATGGATCTACAGCTTCAGCGTCTCGCCAAAAAGGTTGATGAACTAGGCGGCATGATGTTGATTACCGCTGATCACGGTAATGCCGAGGAGCTTTTTGATACTACTACCCATCAAGCTAAAACTTCACATACCACTAATCTTGTCCCTTGTTATTTTTATGATAATACCGAGTTTAGTCAGCATTATCAGTTAAAAAATTTGACTGACGCCGGGTTAACTAATGTTGCGGCTACGCTTGCTGACCTCTTAATTAACGAGCATTCTGAATATTGGCGCGATTCATTGATTAGTCTCAAATAGCCTGTTAAGAGGTGTTATCTGGGGAAATATGGTATAATGCAGAAAAGGAGAAAAAATGCAGAAAATTACCAAAGCCATCATTCCTGTGGCCGGATGGGGTACCCGTCGTCTACCAATCACCAAAGTTATTGAAAAATCCATGTTGCCAGTTGGTAACCGTCCACTTGTCGACTACTCTGTGCAAGAACTCATTGAAGCCGGCGTTACTGATATCTATATGGTAGTTAGCAATACTGAACCTTGCCAAGTTCGTGAATTCTACTCTGATAATATTGTACTAAATGATTATTTAATTTCTCGCGGTAAGGCTGATCGCGTCGCTCTTACTAAGACTCTTCCAGAGCACGTTAAAATTCATTACATCGCTCAAGACGCCAATAGTAAATATGGTACCGCCGTCCCTGTCGCTATGGCTGCTGAAGAATATAATCTTAACGAACCCGTGATTGTTTATATGGGTGATGACTTTATTTGGAATCCAGAAGGTGAATCTGCTGCCACTTCTCTGATTAATTCTCTTCAGTCTGAAACTGACTCGGCTATTTTAGGTGTCGAAATTCCTAAGGAAAAAGTCGATAAATATGGTGTACTCGAGGTTCAAGATGGTAAGCTCACGAATGTGGTAGAAAAACCATCCGTCGAAGAAGCCCCATCTAATTTGATTAATGTCAGTAAGTATATTCTTTCTGCAGATCTCTTGCAAAAAATTGTCACCTACGTCAATGAGCACGATTTTGGTCCAACTGATCAGGAATACATGATTACCGACCCAATCTATGACTACATTAAGCAAGGCCAAACCATGCGCGTCGCTTCCACCTCTGGTCAATATCTCGATGGTGGATCTGTCGAAGGCTGGGTGCACGCCAATAACGTAGTTTGTGGCGTCAAGGAAGCCTAAAATCTGAAAGATTTCTCTAAGTAAGACTCTTATCCGGGGGGTCTTATTTTATTTTAAAAATATACCATCCATGATATAATATTTATGGTTTATTAGGAAAGGCTCTTATGAAACAAAAAACTTACCAAGAAGAAATCGGCGCTATTATTACTAATCTCCGCCGTGAAAAGGGTATCACTCAGGGTGAGCTCGCGAAGATGATTGGCACCTCTCAGTCTGCCGTTCATCGCATCGAAAAGGGTGATCAAAATACTTCTCTCGAAATGATTAAGAAAATTTCCTCTGCACTCGGCCACCAGATTTTGGCCGTCAGTGACTCCTCTTTTCAGTCTTATCGTATTAATGGTGGCAAAACCCTCAGTGGTTCTATTACAGTTAATTCTTCTAAGAATGCCGGGGTGGCTCTGCTTTGCGCGGCTCTACTTAACCATGGCCGCACTACACTTAAAAAACTTGCGCGTATCGAAGAAGTGTTTCGTATTATAGAGGTGCTTGAATCGATCGGCGTGAAATGTCGCTGGGTTAATCGCCAAAAAGATTTAGAAATCACTCCTCCACGTGAACTCAAGCTTGATGAAATGGATCTCGCTGCCGCTCGCAAAACTCGCTCGGTCCTCATGTTAATGGGTCCACTCCTCCATTTTTATCAAGAATTCGCCCTACCTTATGCTGGCGGTTGTTCTCTTGGCACTCGCACCGTGGAACCACACCTGCGTGCACTCTCGGTTTTTGGTCTAAATGTTGATGCTACTACCCACACTGGTTTTTATGAGGCTAAGGTGGATCAAAAAATTCTTCATGACGAATCCGGCAAACGTATCGTGCTTATCGAACGTGGTGACACGGTGACAGAAAATATTCTCATGGCGGCCGCACTCTATCCGGGAAAAACCACAATTGTGGGTGCTTCACCGAACTACATGGTGCAAGATGTTTGTTTCTTCCTTCAAGATCTCGGGGTTAAAATTGAGGGAATTGGCACCACGACACTTGTAGTGCGTGGCCAAAAGTGCATTGATAAGGATGTGGAATATTATCCTAGCGAAGACCCGATCGAGGCCATGTCTTTTTTGGCAGCTGGTTTGGTCACCAAATCCGAAATTACCATCACCCGTGCCCCGATTGAGTTCCTCGAAATTGAGCTCGAGGTCTTGCGTTCCATGCATGCTAAAATTGAACGTTCCGAAGAATACTTCTCTTATAACGGCCGCACTCGCCTAGTCGATTTGCATATCTTGAAATCTAATCTAGTGGCTCCGGCTGATAAAATTCATCCCATGCCATTCCCGGGTCTCAATATCGATAATCTCCCATTCTTCACCGTGATTGCCGCCATGGCTGAAGGCCGCACTCTGATTCATGACTGGGTTTTTGAAAATCGTGCGATCTATTCCACTTACCTCACCAACCTAAATGCCAAGGTAGAATTGCTCGATGCTCATCGTTTCTACGTTTCTGGCCCGACTAATTGGCGTGCCGCTGAATTAGTTTCGCCTCCAGCCCTCCGTCCAGCTGTAGTTTTACTTCTCGGTATGTTGGCCGCCCCCGGCGTTTCTATCTTGCGTAATGTCTATTCCATTAATCGCGGTTATCAGGATTTTGCTCGTCGCCTCAATCATCTAGGCGCCGACGTCAAACCATTGGTCGGCATCTAGACTCGTAACAAGATGGTTTCTTAGTTATAAATACTAGGCTCATTGCAGTCTAAAAATATCAGGTTCCGCGTGACCTGATATTTCTTTGTTATAATAAAGGTAATGCTTAATAATATCCAGCAAAATTTCAAGCGCTTTAAAATCCGTCATCTTCTGGCGTTGATTTTCTTGTTTGTGGTGGCCCTGCTGGCTGGTTTTATTAGCCAAGCCAACCAGACTTTTATGAATGCCAATTTTGTCAAAAGATATTTTAGTGAAAATCCCACTTACTACGCAATCAAAGTCTCTCAAGCCAAATCCGCTATTATCGATCGCTTTTATGGCACCAGCACTCAAGAATTTACTAACACTATGAATTCGGAGATTGTTAATTTCGCTCAAAATCTTCCGGACAATCAAATCATGCCGGGCGAAGTGATGTATAATCTTCAGACTCTGCAAAATAATTTTCCGAAAATTCTCAGTCAGCTGATTTTGCCAGAGGAATATCAAAAATATCAGAATCTCATCATCGATAATATTTATCAAATTCCAAGTAATATTAATCTCGAACAAACTCTGATGAATAATTTTTCTGCTAAGATTGACCACTTTCTCGCGGAATCCGGTCAGTCGATCAATCCTGCCGTATTAAATGCCACTACGCATTATATTGTGCAAGTTTACCTGGGTCAACTCACCATGCACGATACCATCCATGAGATAAAACAAAATTTTGCGATTACCAAGAAATATATGGATATACTCACTCTGATTATCTTGATTAGCCTCCTTGCCCTAATTGTACTAAATTATTTTCTCTACGACCTAATGGGGTGGCGCATCTTTATTTTTACCACCACGTTAATAATTTTTCTTGCCGGCTATCTCGCTTCAATGCCTATCTGTCAGCAAATGATTCAGCAGATATTTGTCATTAAGTAGCGTATAATTAATCTATGAATCTTTTTACCTCTGAGTTAAATCCCGCCCAAGCTGACGCCGTCGAAACTCTTTCTGGACCACTCTTGATTTTGGCCGGTGCTGGTTCTGGTAAAACTAAAACCCTCACGCATCGTATCGCCAATCTAATCACTCATGGGATTTTGCCCTCACAGATTCTCGCGGTGACTTTTACTAACAAAGCTGCCAGGGAAATGCGTGAGCGTCTTTTTTATCTCTTAAAACAGGCCTCAAAAGAAACCAATCAATATCCTGATAGTCTAAAATCCTTCTTCACCTCGGATCTTTTTGCCGCCACCGAGGTGCCACGCAATTTTATGCCGTTCATGGGAACCTTTCATGGCATCTGTGTCAAAATTTTGCGCATGGAAGCCGAAAACCTTCACCTGGACCGTAACTTCCTGATTTATGATACTTCTGATCAAGAAGCTCTGATTAAACGCGCGATTAAAAATCTCCGTTTCGAAGATAAGAATCTCCGTCCGAAAACTATTCAAAGTACGATTTCTAGCTCGAAAAATGCCGGTGTCTTGCCGGAAGAATATGAAGCTTCCGCCAGCTACCCACAGCAAAAAAATATTGCCAAAGTCTTCTTTGAATATGAAAAACTCAAGGCCGCTGCTTCCGCCCTCGATTTTGATGATTTACTCTTGAAGACTGTGGAACTTTTTGAGACCAATCCAGCCGTGCATCAAAAATGGCAGACTCGCTTCCGTCATATTTTGATTGACGAGTATCAGGATACTAACCATGTCCAATATCGTTTGATTAAACTTCTTACCAGTCCTGAACAAAATATTTGTGTGGTCGGCGACGACTGGCAATCGATTTATTCTTGGCGTGGCGCCGATTTCCGTAATATCTTGCACTTTGAGGCTGATTTTCCGGGCGCCAAAGTCATCAAGCTCGAACAAAATTATCGCAGTACTGGTAATATTCTAAGGGCCGGTCAGCAAATTATTGAACATAATAAAACTAGAAGCTCCAAGGAGTTATTTACCGAATCTGGGGATGGGGAAAAGGTCGAAATTCAGGCTCTCAATGATGAATCTGCTGAAGCTAGCTTTGTCGCGCTTAAAATTATTAATCTCTTAGCCAATGCTAAAAATGAGGTAAGCAATTTCTCCGATTTTGCCGTGCTTTATCGCACTAACGCGCAGAGTTTTGCCATGGAAAAAGCCCTGATTTCGCGCGATATTCCCTATAAAATTATCGGCGGCATCCGTTTCTATGATCGTAAGGAAATTAAAGACGTTTTAGCTATTCTAAGGCTCGTTCTAAATCCACGCGACCGTGTTTCCTTTGAGCGGGTGACGAAGAATGTTATTTCTGGCATCGGTCCAGCCAGTCTAGAAAAAATCTATCTCGCACTCGGCCTGGATGGTGTATTGACGGACCTGGAGGCTGATCAAGTTCTTACTGGTAAGGCCAAAAATAGTTTCTTGCGACTGCAAAATTTCCTCAAGACTATCGACCGCACTGCCAATCCTTCGGAAATTATTACCGAAGTGATTAATTATTTTGATTTTGCTAACCTCGTCGATGACGGCACTCCGGCCACTACCGAGCGTCAGGAAAACCTCGACGCTCTTGTCGGCAACACCAAAGATTTTGATACACTCGAGGACTTTCTTGCTGATTCTGCACTAATGTCTTCTTCTGATGAATCGACTCGTGATAATTCCGTCACTCTTATGACACTCCACGCGGCCAAGGGTCTTGAATTTCCGGTTGTTTTCATAGTCGGCATGGAAGAAGGTCTTTTCCCAAGTTCTATGAGTTCCGATGAGGATAGTATTGAAGAGGAGCGTCGTCTGGCCTATGTCGGTGTGACTCGCGCCAAAAAGCGCCTCTTCCTTACTTTTACCGCTGTGAGGTTTCTACATGGTAAGTCTAATTTTAATACGCCATCCCGCTTCCTAGCTGAGCTCGGTTATCAACCGGATCTCTTTAATGAATCGGTTGATAATAGTTTTAGTAATAACTACGGCAATAATTTTGGCAACAAATTTAACCATAATCACAGTCGTAGTTTTGATAATGATTTTACTGATGATACTTTTGATTCTTATCATAATTATTCTGATCATAAGAAGTCAAAATCTCAGCCAAGCAAAAAATTCGACCCCTTCTATGATGATATATTCTATGACGATGAGGGAATCGACTTTTAAAAAATAACCCTACTATGGGTTATTTTTCTTTTTACGATTAATTTTCTTTAATCTTATTTAGTAACTTTTCGTATTCCAGCAAATCTAAATTAGCTGGCCTTGCATCTAAATCAAGCCCAAGTTCTTCAAAAATCTTCACAATCTCTTCGCGGCTGCGTCCGGTAAAATGTGGCAACATCCCTTGTAGTTTTTTGCGTGGATTTGCGAAGCACTGCTTCACGAATTTTAAAACTTCTTCCGAAACTAAAGCTTTTTCTCGTGGGTAAAAGATTACCGAGGCCGAATCGACTTTTGGTGGTGGAGTAAAAAGTTTACGCTCCACGAAAATTCCCCCTTCTACTTCCGCGTAATTTTGCACGAATAAAGTTAAGAATGAGAAACGACCTTTTTCTTCGAGAATCCGATCCGCCACTTCTTTTTGCATTAAGAGCACGATTTTCGCGGGCTTCTTTTTAAGGAGTAATAATTTTCGAATAATTGGGCTAGTGATGTAGTAAGGAATATTTCCTACCACCGAAAAATCACCATCGAGTTGACTAAAATCAAAATCAAGAACATCGGTATTAATCACTTCCAGATTTTTACCAGGGAAGGAATTTGGTAGATTGTGGGCTAATTTCTCGTCAAATTCAATCGCCACAACTTTTGGAAAACGCCTGAGTAGGGAACTTGTCAGCGTGCCGAGGCCTGGTCCGATTTCCACGCAGAAATCCACCTCACTTCTCGCACTTTCGGCGATTTCTTCCAAAGTAAAACGATCTTTTAGCCAGTTCTGTCCCAGGGATTTTTTGTTCTGTAACATCTTTTTCTCCTAGTACCAGTGATGGCTGCTCCAGAAAGCCCAAGCCTGACTCCAGCCACCGTAGCGTCCGGTCACGTAGCCAATCATCCAGCGAATTTGCGTCACTGGGTTAGTTTTCCAGTCGCTGCCCGCTGAAGCCATCTTCGAGCCTGGAAGTGCCTGTGGAATACCATAAGCGCCTGATCCGGCATTCGATGCATCATAACGACAACCTGATTCGCGCATAATTAAAGTCAAAGCCACGTAAAGGTCATTTTCTGAAACGCCCGCACTTCTGGCGTAGTTTGCACAGGTTTCCCAATCTGGTGGAATTGATTTTTTACTACCCACCTTGGTCACCCTAGCCACTGGTTGCTTAATAATATTAGTCGAGACCAGCTCACGCGAAGCTTCCACATTATTCACCATATTAATTTTATAGATAGACTGTTTACGACCCACCTCACCCATGGTTTCAAGCTTAGTTTGGCCCGTCGCCATACTTGCGTCGTTTTCCGTTTTTTCTTCATAAGGAATTTCTTCTTCCACGGTTACTTCATGGCCACCTGTATGTTTCAGGTGATATTTTGTGGAAAGACCAGCTTCTAGAATGTCGTGTTTCGCCACCTTAGTTACTATATCGCCGTCATAAACATTGAAACCGGCTTCCTTAAAAAGGGCTTTTTCGTCGGTAGTCGCAGTCATTAAAAATACCGTCTTCTGTCCGTCACTTAGAGTGACAGGTTTAGCACGGTAAATATTAATGCGATAATTATCAGAATTAATCCGTTCCGTACGGGCAGGTTCCACTTTATCGTAATTTTCTATGGTAATATTTGAGCGCTTCAAAGCCTCTTCGACGGTATTGGCGTTAGTTTTAATCGTCAAGGTTTTATTGTCGGCAAAAAATGTCACATAATGCATGTCCGAAATTTCTCCAGCATCTGGATCTTTAGTCTCGGCAAAAGCCGAACGAACTCTCGAGAATCCAAAGATTAGACCGGATAAAACTAGCAAAAAAGCGCTAAAAAGATATAGCGTCTTATAAGTCTTGGCTATTTTGAAAGCACTACTCACCTAATTATTATAACATACCGTGATTTATTGATAAAGTTTACGCTAATTTATGATAGAATAAACTTAAGAGTTATCACATAAAAAGGATGTTTCATGAATCAAGCGGACAACACCGAAGACTTTGCCAATTTAATGGAAGAATTGAATAATTACACTACGGAAAATCATACCGAAAATACCAATTCTTTGAATCAAGCTTCTGAGACATCTCTTGCGATTGACCTAAGTAATTTAGACGCCAGTCCTGCTGATTCTAACCAACCGGTCACTATCGCCCCTTCTGCTGATTTTGCTTCTTCTATGAGTCAAACTGCCACTACTTCGGCTGCCGCAAAAGATTCTGATAGTCTTACCACTCCAAGTCATACCCCACTTTCACCTCTGATGAATTTGGATGGTACGGAAAATACCGAGGCGGTAAAAACTGCTGAGTCTGCTAAGGACTCGGCCCCTGATGATGTTGATTTTACCAAAGAAGGTCACCCCGACGATGCAGAAAAAACTGAACACGAAAAATTCCTTGAAGATCAAGAAAAAAATCCGTTGAAGGCAGCCGAACCAGTCCCAGGTTCTATCGGCAGTGCAGTTTCTTATCATGATTACGAAAAAGAGAAAAACGAAGAAGCCACTAAGGCGCAAAATCCTGAGAAGAAGCCGCTTAAGCTCGATCCAAAAATCATCGCCATTATTGCCATTGCCGGTATTTTTGTAATTTTTGGCGCCATCTTCTTGATTAATGCCTTGAGTAATCAACCGAAAAAATCTTCTCGCGCCAATAATCAAAATACTGTTGTTGCTAATGAAAATCAAATTCTCGAATGTGCTACCAAAGTCTCCGAAGAGAATCGTACTAAATATAATGCTGCTTCTGGCGAAGTCGCAAAGATTTTTACTTACAGTCACGATTCCTTATCCAGTATTGAAATTCGTACGGTCTATGAATTTAGCTCCACTGAGGCTGCTAAAACTGCCAAGCAAGCCATTGATTCTGAAAATCAACTCACCGAAAATAATGGTCGTACCGAAAAGACCGAAAATCACAAGACTATCACCTCTGGCCTAGATGGTAAAATCGTCTCTCTTTCGGTCACTGTAAAATCGGAAGACCTCGAAGCCTATCAGAAGACTGATGATTTTAAAAATCAAAGTTTCGCTACCACTGACGCTGATGGTAAGCTTGATCTTTCGATCAATAATGTTCTCACTACTCAAAATCTCCAGGGTTTCTCTTGTAGTATTACCGAATAAAAGATTCAAAAGAGGCTTCCGGGCCTCTTTTTTGAATTGAGGAAATACTTGATTTTTGCTATAATTATTAGGAAATTATGAAAAATATCTATATTACCACTGCTATACCTTATGTTAACGGCCTCCCACATATCGGACATGCCGAAGATTATTTGCTTGCTGACATTTATAAACGTTATCAGGAGCTTTTAGGTAACTCTGTGCGTTTTCAGGCTGGTACCGATGAGCATGGTAATAAAATCGAGAAAAAAGCTAAATCCCTTGGTCTCGACACGCAAAAATACGTTGACGATAATGCCAAAAAATTCCAAGAATTCATCGCCCGTTTTGATGTGAAATATACAGATTACATCCGTACTTCCAATCCAGAACATATGCAGCGCGTGCAGGAAATTTGGCAAAAACTCAAAGACCATATTTATACCGCCAGTTATGATGGTTGGTATTGTGAGGGTTGTGAAAGTTTCGTCACTGAAAAAGAATACACCGAAAATCAAGGTATTTGTCCAGATCATCAAACTCCATATATTCGCCTCTCTGAATCAAATTATTACTTCCGTATTAGTGATTTTAAAGATGAAATTCGTGCCAAAATCGAAAGCGGTGAGATGCAGATTTTACCAGAATTTCGTAAGAATGAAATTTTGAAACTTCTAGCCGATGCGCCAGATGTTTCAATTTCACGTCCGAAATCGCACCTTTCTTGGGGTATTCCGGTACCAGGGGATGAAGAACAGGTGATGTATGTCTGGATGGACGCCTTAACTAATTACATCACCGTGCTTGGCTACCCAGATCAGGATATTTCCAAGTTTTGGCCAGCCACCGTTAGTATTGTTGGTAAAGATATCCTGCGATTTCACGCTATTTTATGGCCAGCGATTTTACTTGGTTTAGGCCTTCCTCTTCCGAAGACTCTCCTTTCACATGGTTTTATCTTAGCAAACGGTACAAAAATGAGTAAGAGTATCGGTAACGTTGTGGATCCGATTGAGGTACTGGATAAACATGGCGTTGATGCTTTCCGTTATTTCTTCTCTCGCCATATCGATACCTTCCTGGATTCTGATTTCTCTTGGGAGAAATTTGAAAATGCCTATAATAATGAACTCGCGAACGACTATGGTAATCTGGTCCAGCGTTTAGCCACTCTCTGCAAAAAGAATCAGGTCAGCCTCACAGACGCGCCGGTTCTTGAATTCACTCCAGAATATCGTGAATTGATGGATAATTTTAACTTCTCTGGCGCCATTGATTATGCCTGGAGTCAAGTTCAATTAATCAATAAACATATCGAAGATCAAAAGCCATGGACTGTGGCTAAGACTGATCCAGAAGCTGCTAAGCAAATTTTACTTAATCTCGTGAATGAACTTCTCCTAGTTAATCATCTGCTTAAACCGTTTTTGCCAATCACCGCCACAATTGAAGAAATCTTTACAGCTTCTGAAATCACTCCACCAGCTACTCCACTTTTTCCAAAGGAACGCTAGAAAAATGGCCTATTATGGGCTATTTTTTATATATAATATAAAGCTAGAAATTCTATCCGAAATTTATCTATAAAAATAAGACCCCAGTAGGAGTCTTATTTTTTGTATACTATTCATCAGTGATTATTTATCGTGATGATGGTGATGTTTTTCTTCACAGCATTCACATTCGCACTCATCTGAAAGAGCTTTAGCTACATCAGCCACGAAGAAGGCCAAAATACCTGCTACGAGTGGGGTGATAATATGAACCAAAGATTCGAGAGCTACGGTACCCATCAAAGCGTCAAATTTTTCAGCAGAAGTTGGGAAAATTTGGTACATGATAGCAATAGCTGGGTTCAAGATGAAGTTATTGCGAAGCTTAAAGAAGCTATCAGAAAGAATCAAACAGAAGAGCACTGCGAGAGTCACGCCACCAGCAATAATTGCTGCGTAGGTGAAAGCACTTTTCTTGTGGTTGTATTCTTGGGCACGGTTGAAGAAGAATGCTACGGTGAAGACACCGACGAATTCGATCAACATATATTTCCAGAAGTCACTACCAGTTGCAGCCGTCAGAGCTGGAAGTTCAGCGCTAGCGCCGCTAGCCGTGCGAAGACCACCGATGATTAATAAACCAAGCCATGCACCGACCACCTGAGCCACGATGTAAAGTACGCCACGAATTACAGAAACACGGCGAGTTGCCATCATGCCGATTGTAGTGGCTGGGTTAAGGTGAGCACCTGAATAGGCAAAAACTGCCAAGGTAATCGCAAGGAAACCAAACAAAATATAAAGTGGTTGTTGGATTCCAAGAGTGAGAAGAAGCATTGAGAGGAACATCGTTCCGATTACTTCACCGATTACCGCACCCCAGATACGTGGAGTTTCGAAAATCGTTAAAATGTTCTCACCTTCAGGATATTTACGAGCAAAGAAACCCTTGAATGGATTTTTACTTTCCTTAATTTTCTTTTCTACTTTGAGGACTTCTTTTGTCATTTTCTTTTCAGCCTTCTCAGTCGCTTTTTTACTATCGTCGACAACTTTTTCGACGACTTCGATAACCTCTTCTTTAATTTCGGTTACCTCTGGTGTATTCACAGTCGTTTTTGGCTTGTGTGCAGACTTTTTAGTCTTTTTTGCCATTTTACCTCCTTAATAATATTAAAAAAATTATATCATAATATGATAAACTATGGTAATGTATATCGAAAGGAAAAGATGGGCGTAATTGTACAAAAAGATCAAGACAAAAATGCAGATCTCACTCAAAGAATTACCGCGGACCTTCGAAATCGTGCCAGGATGCAAGCTAAAATGAGCGATCCTGACTTGGTGGAAGATTCTGATTATGCTAAAGACCTTAAAACTACTAGTAAATTTGGTTGGTTTTGGCCAGTATTAATCATCCTCGCAGTGATTTCTTTAATCTTCATTAAATTCTTCTAAAAATCTGCATTAGTCGCGTCTAATTGGCGCGATTTTTTATTCCCAATTCGTCTTCAACTTCACCTCAAAACAGAGTATAATAGAAGGAGTTATGGAATTGGAACAGCTAAAAGCCGAACTTAAATCTCTCGGCGAAGAATATGCAAAAATGAAGACCTTAGCTCCCGAAGAGCGTAAGGTTTTTGGTCAAGCTTTGAATCAAAAAAAGCAGGCCGTTATCGAACAAATTAAGGCTCTCGAAGCCGCCAAGCAAAATACTGCCGTGAAAGCGATTGATCTTACCGCCCCATTCGACGTCAATCAATCGAAAATTACTTTTCACCGTGGCAGTCGTCACCCCCTAATGATTGAACTTGACCGCGTGATTGATATTTATTCACGTATGGGTTTTGAGGTAATGGAATCTACTCAACTTGATGATGAATTTCATATGTTTGAATCTTTGAACTTCCCAGAAGGTCATCCGGCTCGTGATGGTTATGATACTTTCCGCACTAAGGAAGGTTTTATTCCGCCTGCTCACACCTCTACCATGCAATATCGTGCGCTCACTTCACGCCTTTCGAATCTTGAAAAAGACGGCCAGATTGCTGTGGTGATTCCAGGTCGCGTCTTCCGTAATGAAGATGTTGATGCCACTCATGAACATACTTTTTATCAATGTGAGGGTGTTTTTGTTTCCAAAACCGCCAATATGTCCGAAATGCTCGGCGTCTTGAAGAATTTCTTTGAAACCTATTATGGTGAAAAATTGCGTATTAAAACTCAGCCTGGCTTCTTTCCATTCACTGAACCATCCCTAGAGTTACTTGTCGAAAAACCAGCTTCTCTTAGTGGCAAGGGCGACGGTTGGCTCGAACTTATGGGTTGTGGCATGATTCATCCGAATGTCTTAAAAGCTGCCGGAATTGACCCAGAAGTTTATCACGGCTTTGCCTGGGGTGGCGGTATTGATCGTCTGGTCATTATGAAATATCACCTCAACGATATTCGTTTCTTTGAATCAGCCAAACTTGAATTTTTGGAGGAATTTTAATGCTTATCTCACTTAATAAAATCAAACAATATGTCGGATCCGTCTCGGTTTCTGACGAAGAGCTAGTGCAATTAATCGGCTCACGTCTCGTCGAAGTCGAAGGCGTGATGGACACAGCTGAAAAATATCGCGGTGCCTATCTTGCTAAAGTGGTAACCTGTGAAGATATTCCAGATACCCATCTACATCTCTGTCAAATCGATGCCGGTCCAGAACTCAATCAAAAGTTTTCTACCCTTGATTCCGGTCTCGTGCAAATTGTTTGCGGCGCGCCAAATGTTCGTGCTGGTATTATCGCCGTCTGGCTCACTCCAGGTAGTATTGTGCCAGATACTTTTGGCAGTGAGAATTTTGTGCTTGGTTCGCGCAAGCTTCGTGGTTATGAAAGTTTTGGTATGTTGGCTGGACCAGATGAGCTTGGACTTTCTTCTGATCATAAGTACATCGCAGAGGTTGATGCGGAACTTGGTCGCCCAGGGCAGGCTCTGGCGGATGTTTTTGATTTAAATGATAAGATTTTAGATATCGAAAATAAATCCCTCACGCATCGCCCTGATACTTTTGGCTTGATTGGTTTTGCTCGTGAGGTTTCTGGTATTCTTGGCCAAAAATTCTCTGAACCAGTGAGCTTTGATCAGGCTATAGATAAAATTAGCGACGAAATCACGATTGAAATTGCCGATCAAAAACTTTGCCCCCGCTACTCGGCTTGCTTGGTTAATGTCTCTGATCTAAACCTGGCGAACCCTGTTTCTCCGGAATTTTCTGATCTCTATCCAATGACAAAAGATTCGGTTTTATTAGCCAAATCTGGCATGAATTCAGTTAACCCAATCGTCGATGCCACGAATCTTACCATGTTAGAGCTTGGTCAGCCACTGCATGCTTTTGATTATGATAAATTTGTCAAAATTGGCGGTCTAGACTACGCGAAAATCATCGTGCGCGCTGCGCGCTCTGGTGAATCTTTAACCTTGCTCGATGGTAAAACTATTGAGCTAAATTCCAATGATATTGTGATTACCTCGAACGACATTCCAGTCGCCTTAGCCGGTGCTATGGGTGGGGAATCGACCAAAATCGACGCTTCGACCACTCGAATTTTGCTCGAATCAGCCACCTTCAGCCTCTATAATTTGCGCAAAACTCAGATGGCACACGGTATTTTTTCGGAAGCAATCACTCGCTTTACCAAGGGTCAGCCAGCCGTCAATACTATTCCAGCCATCAAAGATTGTTTAGTTAAACTTGGCGTAAAAGCAGGTGCTGAACCTCGTTTTGCCGACTCTCTGAAACAGGATTTATCTGAAATCCAAGTAGCGGTGAAAGTTTCTGAGATTAATCAGCTTCTCGGCTCACACTACTATGAAGCTTTGATGATTCAAACTCTTGAAAATGTCGGCTTCAAGGTGGTTCCCGACTCTGAAAAACTCCTCGTTACTGCTCCACTCTGGCGTACTGATATTCATATTAAAGAGGACGTCATCGAAGAGGTTGGTCGTCTGCTCGGTTTTGATAATTTGCCACTCAGCTTGCCAGTTCGTCCATTCGTTGGCGCCAAAAAGAATGCCATGTTTGAACTAAAAACCACCTTGCGTAATCTCCTTTCGCTTGAACTCGGGTTCAATGAGGTTCTAACTTACAGCTTCATTTCCAAGAAATTACTCGAACGCGTCGGTGAAAATACTGAGGATGCTTATGAAATTACTAATTCTATTTCACCAGAACTACAGCTCTTCCGTACTTCCATTACTCCAAGCCTACTTGAAAAAGTTCGTGAAAACCAAAAAGCCGGTTTTGCCGATTTTTCACTTTATGAAATGAATCAGGTTACTAGAAAATCTCTCGGCTTAATTTCCGATCAAACTCCGAAAATGCAACATCACCTGGCGGTAGTTTCCACTGCGGACTATTATTATTCTAAGCAAATCTTAGAAAATCTCGCCGACAAGCTCGGTCTGAATTTTGAAATCCAAGCCTTTACCGACGGTGAAGCTTCGGGTTATTTCGAGCCAAAACGCGCCGCTAAAATTCTTCTTTCTGGCACGCAAATTGGTTGCCTCGGTGAGTTAAAGAATTCCATCAAAACCGCTCTGAAGCTCAAAGAGGTTTCTAGCCTAGAATTAGACCTTGAGTCCCTCCTTGGTCAAAAATCCTCTGATAAACGTATCAAGGAATTTAGTCGCTTCCCAGCGGTTAATCGTGATCTTACGGTCAAGATTTCGGAAGAAAAACCTTTTGCTTTGGTCGAAAATACTATTCTCGAGGTTTTGAAGGCCCAACCATCCCTCATCTGCCATCTCACGGCTACCTCAATCTATCAAGCTGAAGGTTCGGATACGAAAAATCTTAGCTTCCATTTGAACTTTGCCTCCACTGAGAAGACCCTACTTTCTGAGGAAATCTCTGCTATAATGAACAGTATTAATCAATCATTAGAAAAAATTGGTGGAGAAATTATTTAGGTAACAATATGGACGAAAAAAGTTTACGTACAAGCACTAAACAACGCATTATTATCGGTTTTATTGCAGTCTTACTCTTCGTTTCCACAATTATGGTTTATGCCTTGATTGTCTTGAATGGCGAAAAGAGTAAAAAAGGTACGGCTGAGCAAAACGCTGAGCTTAAGGTTCTGGCTAAGGAGCTAGACGAGAAGAAAAAAGATAAAGATAATGCGGTGAAAGCGCTCAATGATAAGTACTTTGAGACCATGAAATCCGCTCGTAGTAATATTAAGTCCTACAATGTTTCCCGTGCTCAAAATGATGGCTTAAAATCTATCGACCTCACCGTTGGTACTGGCGCTACTCTTGAAAAAGAGAGTAAATATCTCGCCTATTATTTCGGTTGGTGTTCTGATGAGTCTGTGTTTGATTCATCTTTCGATGATAATAATAATCCAAAATCTTTGAAGGATCCGCTCGATGTTACTGGTTCTGGTAGCCTAATTACTGGTTGGTCGGATGGTTTGGTCGGCGCTAAACTTGGCGGGGTTCGCGAATTGCATATTCCAAGCACTCTTGCTTATGGCGATGCTAAAGAAATTTGTGGTGGCAAAAACTCTCCACTCTACTTCGTAATTCTTCCGTTTGAAGACGAAGCCTACACTAAGGCCACCCAAGAATATCAAACGGTTTATCGTAAATACCTGAATCTTCAAAGCGAGATTCGTGGTACCGGTTCACTCTTCTAATACGGAGATTGTAATTTTAGAAAAGAAAAAAAATAACTTCCTTCGGGAAGTTATTTTAATGGTTAATTGAAAGGCTATTTTTCTGTAATTTCTTCAATCCTTCTTCGCTAATAATCTTACAAATTTTCTTGCAAGCTTTTTCATACTTTTCGAAGACGCTTCCATCTGCATGGTGGGCATCGGTCCCCAGAAAATCCACCAGCCCATGTTTCAAAAAATATTTCATCGTCTTGGCTGGTTTTGATCCATATTGTTTAGCCATACTGCCAATGTTGCATTGTAATTTTACGCCAATTTTACGTAACTCCAAGGCCTTTTCTGGTTTCTTTTGCAAAAACTCGTAGCGTTCGGGATGTGCTAAAATCGGTATAATATTTTGACTCTTCATTTCAAAAATTACTTCACGGAGATACCCTATCTCAGTCATGAAAGGAAGTTCGAAAAGTACATAATGTTTTTTCTTTTTATTCTTCATCGCATCTGAACTAAGTTTGGTAGTTTCGCCGAGTAAAGACGCCTGATCTTCTTGCATATATTTCACCATTTCTGGATCCACATAAATTTCATTTCCAGGATAAAGTTTGAATTTAATTCCCAGCTCGTCTAATTGTTTTTGCAACTCTTCACGTAGGTGTGTCTTGGTTTTATTATCTGCGAGTTGATTACTATTGGGAATGAAGTGGGAGGTCGTAAAGCCGCCGGTAAATCCCAGCGCGACTAATTTTTCCGCCATCGCAATACTTTCCTGGAAATCGCGACTACCGTCATCAATTCCGGGCAAGATATGTAGATGCGTATCAATCATGCCACCTCCTGTTTTTAGACTTATAGATAATATTGATTATAGTATCCGGTGCGTTTTTCTAGAGGAATTTGGTTAAGAATTACGCCGGCAATATTTGCGTCGATTGCCTGAAGTGATTTCAAGCCATCTTTTACGTGATCAATATTGGTTTTGTTGGCACGGCAGACAATCATGGTACGGTCGGCCTTCTTCGAAATAATCAGTGAGTCAGCTAGGTTGTAAACTGGGGCTGAGTCGATAATGACATAGTCATATTTCGATTTTACGGTTGCAATGAATTTTTCCATTTGTTTCGAATCAATCAATTCTGCAGGGTTTGGTGGAGTAACGCCACGAGTCACTACAGAAAGATTTTCCACATCAGTTTTCTGTACGTATTTACGTAGACGGTCACCAGCGGTTTCGACTAATAAATTCGAGAGACCAGCTTGGTTGGAGAGTTCGAAAATTTCATGTTGACGACCAAGGCGCATATCTGCATCGACTAAGAGTACTTTTTTACCCGTATTTGCAAAGGCGATTGCGAGGTTTGCCGAAATGAAACTTTTACCTTCGTTTGGTACAGTACTGGTTAAGACGAGGGAATTATTATTCTTCCCGATCAGGGTGAAGTCAAGATTAGTACGTACGGTACGAAAATCTTCACTAATAATAGATTTCGGATTATTTTTCAGAATCAGTTCGTTATTTGAGTCTTCTTCCGAAGCTTCCTCTTCGGTCTTTACCTCATCTCCACTCTCTTCGTCCTCTGTCGAGTCACCGTCTTTAGTCTCTTTCTTTGCCTTCAAAGCTAAGGCGCGTTGGCGGCGTTTCAAACGTTCTTTTTCAGCATCAATCATATGAATTTTACCAATCACTGCCAAATGTAACTGACTTTCAACCTGTTCACTAGTTTTAACTGAGCGGTCAAAATAAAATACTAAGAAGAGAATCGACACACTAACCACTAAACTCGCTGCGAAGGCCATAATTTCCTGGCGCACGATCTTGATATTGGCTGGTTCGGTCGGTGTAACCGCTGAGTCAAGTACGTTAATATTACGATCGTTATAGATTTTAGCAATTTCTTTGACAAAATGATCCGCAATCTTGTTAGTCATTTTTGTGGCAAACTCAGCGTCACGGTCTGTCGTGGTAATATTAATAATTTCCGTACCCTTAATCGCCGAGACATTAATCATTTTTAGCATCTCATCGAAGGCTAAGTCGAGATTTATATCATTTTTAACCTTATCAAGTACACGATGCGATTTGACTACCTGAGTGTAGGTATCAATTAAGTTTTTATTAGTTGCTACTTCACCGGGAAGATTCACATTCGACTTATCAGAACTCACGATCACCGTGGCAGTAGCTTCGTATTTTGGTTTTTGCATAAAAAATACGTAAAAAGATCCTAATCCAAAAACTAGGGCAAAAATTATTAGTAGAATATGGAGCTTAGACCTAAAATAGGCAAACATTTCTCCGAGGTTAATCTCATCCATGACCTGTTTATATCATATTTCTTATAAAAAATAAATATAAAACAATAATTTACTTATATTTGTCAATAGCCATAAGCATTATAAAGATAATTGTCAATGTCTAAAATTTGCCAAAAATAAAATATTTGATAAAATAATGTCTATTGCACTTTTTAGTCACTCGGTGGCTGGTGGGGGCTAGGTCGTGTGCAATGATTATTAAGGAGATGCATTCGTAAATATGCGTAGACTTAAACGTGAATCTTCGCGCAAAAAGTCGAAAATTCCTCCTGCCCCATGGCAAGAGTATATCGAATATTAGTCTTGAATAGTCAAAATTCAATTTTAAGGATTAATATTTGAGGACAAATATCGCTATCCAGCGATATTTTTCTTGATTCTATAATTTGAAAAGTTGACTGGTTTATTATGTTATAATAGAGATTATGAGAAAACTGTCTGGAGAACTAAAACAACAAATCAATCAACATGTTACAGTCTCTGGTTGGGTAAATTCCAGGCGTGATCACGGTGGGTTAATCTTTATTGATTTACGTGACCACGAGGGGATTATTCAGCTAGTGATTACCCCAGAAAATGCTGAAAATTTTGCCATCGCCGAAAGTTTGCGCGATGAATTTGTCATTTCGGCTACTGGTCTAATTCGTGAGCGCGACCCTGCTCTTCGTAATCCTCATATTGCTACGGGCGACATTGAATTAGTGGTCGACTCACTGGAACTCTTAAACCGTTCTGAACCTTTGCCGGTTAATACCCATGACGATGGTGTGGAGTCTGGCGAAGAGCTTCGTCTTAAATATCGTTATCTTGATCTCCGTCGTCCAAGTATGCTTCATACCTTGCGTCGTCGTGCGGAATTTTATCACTTCATGCGTGATTATATGGAAGCCCACGATTTTATCGAAGTCACTACGCCAATTTTAGCTAACTCAAGCCCAGAAGGTGCACGTGATTTTCTTGTGCCATCCAGACTTCGTCCAGGACAGTTTTATGCCTTACCTCAAGCTCCCCAACAGTTTAAACAGCTCCTCATGGTTGGCGGGATTCCGCGTTATTATCAAATCGCCCCATGTTTCCGCGATGAGGATCCACGCGCCGATCGTCTATACGGTGATTTCTATCAGCTCGATCTCGAGATGTCTTTCGTGGAAGAGGGTGAAGTAGTTCGCACCACTATGGAACCACTAATTAAATCCTTAGTTACCGATTTTGCTCACAAGAAATTACTCTCAGAAGAAATTCCACGTATTCCGTATCAGGAAGCTATGAATCGTTTCGGTGTAGATAAGCCAGATCTCCGTTATGGTATGGAATTAATCGATCTGAAAGAAGCTTTGAAAGATACTGGTTTTAAAGTTTTTCAAACTGAATCCGTCAAGGCTATTTGTGTGAAAAATGGCGCCACCCTTTCGCGATCTCAAATCGATAATTTCACCGAAAAGGCCCGCAAGCTTGGTGCGGGTGGTCTTGCTTACATCATCTATGAAAACGATGAAGTAAAAAGTCCAATCGCTAAATTCCTCACCGAAACCGAACTAGCTAAAATCAAAGAACTCACTGGTGCGGAAAATGGTGATGCGGTTTTCTTCGGCGCCGATTCACTCTCGAAAGTGAATAAAGTGCTCGGCCAACTTCGTATCGCGTTTGCTGATCACTTTAATTTGAAGGATGATAATCTTGTCGCGCTCTGTTGGATCGTGGACTTTCCATTCTATGAATGGGATGAAGGCAAGAACAAATTAGACTTTGGTCACAACCCATTCTCTATGCCAAAAGGCGGACTCAAGGCGCTCGAAGCCGCCGAGACTGATGCCGAAAAACTTGCGATTGTCGCCGACCAATACGATATGGTGATGAATGGTTTTGAAATTTGTTCTGGCGCCGTACGTAATCACAGCCCAGAAGTGATGTATAAAGTCTTCGGAATTCTCGGTTATGATGAGAAATATGTTGAAGCTCGTTTTGGTGGTATGTTAAATGCCTTCAAATTTGGTGCTCCTCCTCACGCTGGCTGTGCCTTTGGTATCGAACGTATTTTCATGGTCTTAAATGATAATAAAAATATCCGTGATATCGTGGCCTTCCCGAAGAATGGTTCCGGTGTCGATCTTATGATGAGCTCACCATCCGTCGTCGATCCAATCCAGCTTGAAGAAGCTCACCTTCAAATCGTGGAGGACGAGGAATAGGATATGAAACTGCTTTTCGTGCATGGCGGTTCTCGTATCAAAAAGGATCAGAACGGCAAACTCTATGTGGATGGGAATTTAAACAATCAAATTTTTCAACGCTATTTAAATTATTGTGATGAATTAACCTTCTTTATTCGCGAAGAAGAAAAGGTCTATCAGGATGATTTTGCGAAACAAAAATTTAATCCTATCATGGATGATCCTAGGTTCAAGATTCTTACTACCGTAGATCTAATGACGCCAAAAACTCGTGCACTAAATCCCGCTATTAGGGCAAGAATTAAGCGTGACCTGAGAAGGGCTATTGCCGATGCCGATAAGGTCATTGTTCGTGATCCAGGAAATTTTTATACCATCAATGCTAGTCGTATTGCAAAGAAAATGCATAAACCTTTATTGGTTGAAGTTGCCAGTGATATTTATGATAGTTATTGGTTCCACGGAACTAAACTAGGAAAGATTGTGGCAAAGTATTATGATGGCCAGGCTAAGAAAATAATACGTCACGCGGATTATGCAGCTTATGTGACAGAAAAATTTTTACAAAGTCGATATCCGTCAAACGGTAAATGTTTAGCCTGTTCTGATGTTGAAATTCCTAATCCAGACAAGAAAATTTTGTCGGAACGTTTGGCAAAAATTGAACAGTCAAAGGATGAAATTGTTTTAGGTACTATTGGTTTTGTTCATATTCGATGGAAGGGACAGCAAGACGTAATTAAAGCCATGAAGAATCTTAAAGAAAAAGGCTATAAATTCAAATATCAACTGGTGGGGATAGGTGATAATTCTTATTTAAAAAATCTAGCACGTGACCTAAATCTTGAAAAGGAAGTTGAGTTTATTGGTGGTCTTCCGCATGACGAGGTCATTAAATGGTTAAAAAATATCGATATTTATATACAGCCAAGTTATACTGAAGGCGTATGTCGAGCTCTCGTTGAGGCTATGTTTATGGCTTGTCCGACTATCACCTCCGATGGTGGCGGAAATATTGAGCTGTGTAATCCAGGTTTTGTTTTTCCAAGAGGCAATACTCAACAAATTGAAAAAACTCTTGTAAAGATGGATAAAGCAATGCGAGAAAAATACGCCCAAGTTAATTTTGAGCGCTCGGCAAATTATGCAAAAAATATATTAGACGAAAAACGCGACCAATTCTATTATCAATTTAGGGACGGAAAATAATGACAGAAGCAGCCCCAATTTTTTCAATTATTATTCCCGCATATAATGTAAGCGAAACAATTTGTCGGGCTGTTTCTTCTGTGACCGATCAAAATTTTCAGAGTTATGAACTGATTATTGTTGATGATGGATCTACTGATGACACTTTAAAAATTTGTCAAAAAATAGCTTTAGAAAATCCTAAAATTAAAATCTTTTCAAAACCAAATGGTGGCGTATCGAGCGCCAGAAATTATGGGCTTGACCATGCGGTTGGCAAGTACGTGATGTTTATTGATGCTGATGACACTATGTGCCCAGATTCTATTGACGCTATCTATAAAATTATAAAAAAGACAAATAATCCAGATCTAATTTTATGCGATGTTAAAACGAACTATTTAAAGTCTGAAAATGACACTCAATTGAAAATAGAGAATTATCAGCAGCCATTTTCTACGAAATTTTCTGCTCTTTTGTTCTCTGAAAAATATGCATCTAAAAAATACAAAATCAACTACCGCTTTATGCGGATGCCAGTATCAAAAGCCTATCGTAGAGAAATTATAGTGAATAATAATATTTGTTTTGATGAAAAAATCTATCGTTTTGAGGATGGATTCTTTAATTTGGCGGTTTTATTAAGTGTTAAGAATCTTGTTAGGACAAATTTAGTTACCTACGACTATATTAAGACCAATTCTGGCTCTGGTAAGCCAAGAGAAAACATTATAAATGAAGATGCGTATAAAATTAAGACTATAGATGATTTTCTATCTAAGCAAAACATCTCAGAATTAAATTATCTAAAAAATTTTTACTATCTTGAATTACTCTGCGAGCATGTTATTGATTTAATTCGTCTACAAAAAACTTCATCAGAAATAAGACATAATCTCAAACAAGGTAATTTTCAAATTAATATTCCACTATTCGATTTACGTTACGCTAAGTTTAACAAGGTATTAACCTATGTTTTATATAAATTACATTGCTATGGATTATTGATCGTTATGTTTAGATTACGTCTAATGGTGAAAGGAGGATTATGATTATATATTTTCTCACCTTTATAATAGCTTTTGGTTTTGCGTTTTTTGCCGAAAAATACTACAAAAAATTACCTAAATATGTCTATGCACTTTTGATTTTTTTGGCCATTTTAATCCCGTCAGTATTAGCTGGATTAAGGGAATATGGTGTCGGTACTGATACCAAAGGCTACATTACGTACGTGTTTGAAAAGATGCAGAAAATTTCTACTATCGATCAGTTTTTTGACTATGTAAAAACTGCTGATACGGAATTTTTGTATGTATTATTTAATTTTATAATTTCACGTTTCTTTAAAGATATTAATGTGATGTACTTCTTTATGCATCTCCTCTTACTTGCGATTACGTATTTTGGTTTTGCTAAGCTTTTTAAAGAAGACAGAAAATATATAGCATTTTTCTATCTTATCTATTTAATTCTTTACTATAATCGCTCACTTAATCTTTATCGTCAATCAGTCGCAATTAGTATTGGTTTGTTCTCATATTTTTATATTATGAAACGAAAATTGATTATGTTCATAGTGACGATTTTGCTTGGTATGGGATTTCATAAAACAATGTTATTGATGACCCCACTTTACTTTGTTTACCCATCCTTTACTAGTCTGAAAAATATTTCACATATTAAGTTTTTCGTAATCTTTCTCACTATTTTTGGGTTATCATTTGTCTCATACCCGATTATTAACGCCCTAATCGTCAATGGTATTATCGACAATAAATATGATGCATATATTAATCAGTTCGTAGCTAATCTTTCCTATTTTGATTTTATTATAAAAGTCTTGGCAATTTTAATTCCGGTGATTTTATACAAAAAGAAGGTTATGTCAGATTCGACGCTGGTATTTTATATGCGCACCTATTGTTTGTCTCTAACGATTTTGGGAATGGCTTTTGTCTTCGGTAACATGCAACGCATTTCTTATTATTATGCATTTGCTATATTATTATTCTACAAAAGTTTACTCATGAAAATCGACAAAGATAAACGGTTGATGTTGTTCGTATTAATTATAGCGTGTCTCTTATATTCCTGGCTGACAAATGGCTTAATGGGCTGGAATGAAACTGTACCATATCGTTCAATTTTGGGAGTTAGTTTCTGATGAAAAATAATCCAATAGTTGTACGCGCATACATTAATAATAATTTGGGCGACGATTTGTTTTTGTATATTTTATCAATGCGCTACCCCAATCAAAAGTTCATTGCTTTTTCTCGCACTAGGAGTAATTTAAAACTGCCAAACTTACGTATAATTTATATTCCACGTTTACTTAATAAGATAATTAAAATTATTACATTAAATAAAATTGATTTAGCATACCCCAAATTAAATCAGTACCAGACTGAGGTTTTGATCGGGGGTTCGATGTTTATTGAAGGCAAAAGTAGTGAAAATTATTTGAATATTAATAAAAAGAATTATTATTTAGGCTGTAATTTTGGCCCCTATCAGACGAAAGCGTATCTAAAAAAATATCACGAGATCTTCTCTAAAGTTAATGACATTTGTTTTAGGGACAAATATTCCTATGAACTTTTCCGCGATTTGTCCAATGTGCGAATTGCTCCTGACATTGTATTTTCATTGCCTGAGATAGGAGATGCACCATCATCTAATATTGAGCAGAAACCATATGTAATTATTTCTGTCATGGATTTTGCTCGAAACGGTCTGGAGAAAAAAGAAGATGATTACCTGAAATTTATTCATCAAGTAATTAAAAAATTTATTAATCAAAAATATCAAGTTAAATTAATTTCATTCTGTAAAGAAGATGGTGACGAATTGGGTATTAAAAAAGTTTTGAATCTTAACTTTACGGATGATGAAAAAAAGCAGATATATAAATGCTATTATCGCGGTAATCTTTTTGAAGTTCTCCAGTTATTTAAAAATGCTAGTGCGGTAGTTGGCAGTCGCTTTCATGCTACGGTACTAGGTTTACAGTTTGGTATCCCGACTCTTCCTATAATTTATAGTCAAAAAACTAAAAACATGTTAACCTCAATTAATTTTAGTGGGAAAATTTTTGATTTTGAAAAAGAATATAATATCGATGACTTTATTAATGATGAATTTTATTCACAGTCAAAAATTGATCCTCAAATCCATCTTGATGCTGAGGGTCATTTTCTTGAACTTGATAAGGAAATTAAAAGATGAGTCGAAATAGGGAACTAATTAAAAATACCGTAATCATCGGCATTGGCCAATTTGCCACCAAGATTGTCACTTTTTTGTTGTTGCCACTATATACCGCTTTCTTGTCTAAGTCGGAATTTGGTATTCTCGATATTATTCAGACGGTAGTTTCTTTAGCAATTCCACTGTTATTTTTTCAAATTGACCAAGCAGTATTTCGTTTTTTGATGGACTACCGAGATGGTGACAAACGTAGAGATAAGCGTACGCTTCTATCTACAATTCTTTATGGTTCATTTTATTTGTCGCTTATTTACTCGATTATTTTCTTGTTAATATGTGTTATTTTTCGACAAGTCAACACGCTTAATATCTTAGCGTTTATTAATGTCTTAACTTCAACTTTTCTGGGCGTGTTGCTTCAAGTTGCGCGTGGATTTAGTGACAACAAATCATTTACTGTTGCAAGTTCTATTAATGGAATCTTAACTGCACTTTTTAGCGTAATATTTGTCGTGACTTATCGAATGGGGATTAACGGCGTATTGATCGGCATTATTCTCGCCAATATCGTAGCTGTGGTGTACCTCGTATTTTCTCAATCAATCACCTTATTTATGAGTCATAGTTCGGTGTCTAAAAGCAAATTAAAAGAATTACTTTCCTATTCTTTGCCGCTTATTCCAAATCAACTATCTTGGTGGGTAGTAAATTTATCTGATCGTTTTCTTATTACAACCATGCTTGGGTTATCGGAAAACGGTGTTTATGCTGCTGCTAATAAAATTAGTGCCATCATTTTATCATTTACCAATATTTTTAATCTTTCATGGTCGGAATCTGCGGTGATCCACCAAAGTGATGATGATAGCCATGAATTCTATTCAAAAACTTTCAATACCGCTATCATGGTCTTTAGTCTGATTTGTTCGGTAGTGATTGTCGGAACTGGGTGCTTCTTTAAAATGTTAATTGTGCGAGACGAATATGCCTCTAGTTTTTATCAGATTCCGATATTAGTTATTTCGGTCTTCTTTAACACAATTTCTGGATTATTAGGATCTATCTATGTTGCCAAAAAAGCTAGTAAAGAAATTGCGAAAACCTCAATTGTTTCAGCTATTGTGAATATTGTGGTAAATTTCCTACTAATTAAATATATCGGTCTATTTGCGGCCTCTATTTCCACCTTGGTGGCATATTTAACAATGACAATTTATCGATATATTAATGTACAAAAGTATGCTAAAATTCACGTACATTTTAAAAGTATTCTGTTAGCTTTTGTTTCATTTGGCGTCGTAAGTTTTGTTTATTATTTACGAATTTTCATTCTTAACTTCATTATGCTAACCATAATTTCTTTGTTTGTCTTATTCTTCGGATATAAAAAAATAATAAAAAAGAAAAGTCAAAACCTTGCATAAAAAATCCGGCATCAAGGCCGGATTTTTTCTAGGCGGATGGAAATTTTAAAAAAGCATTAAGCTTGCAAAAATTCCCACAGCTAAAATTACTCGATAAATACCAAAACTTGGAATGGATTTTTCTTTCTTGAAGTACTTCATTACGATTTGTAGTGCAATTAAACCAGAAATAAAAGCTACTAAGTTTGAAAGTAAAAGCATGCCTAAATTACTGGTAATATAAGCTCTTGATGAACTCGAAAGTAACGACTTGCCACAGACGGCAATCATAATTGGCAGACTTGCTAAGAAAGAGTATTTAGCTGCCGACTTCGAATCGAGACCCATTACGCGACCAGTAATAATCGTTGATCCAGAGCGGGAAACCCCAGGAATCAAGGCAAAAGTTTGCACTAAGCCAATCGCCAAAGCGCGGCCTGGAGTTAAATCATTTTCATCTTTTAGTTTCGATAAATATGGTAATTTATTCACGAAAATCATGATTAGCCCGACAAATCCCATCGCGAAGCCAATCGTAGCGAGGCTCGAGAAAAACGGTAGTTTCTCAATCACTTTCGAAAGCACTAAGCCGATAATGCCAGCTGGGATTGAGGTAATCAAGATATTGAGTGCTAGCTTATAATCTTTCTTCACAAACACGCGTTGTAAAATTTCCCAAATCGTTTGACGGTAATAGAAAAGCAACGCAAAAAGTGTGCCAAAATTAATTAATTCCAAAAAGAAATGAAAATCTTCCGCGCGTCCACCCGCACCCAAAATACGCTGCGTGATTTCGAGATGTCCAGAGGAGGACACTGGGATAAATTCAGTAATACCTTGTACAAGACCTAAGACGGTCGATTCTAAAATGTTCATATTTTTATTATAGACTCTGGCCCCCATCTTTACAATCTATGAAAATCATGTATAATATTTCACAAGTATATTAATCATTAAATCGTTTTAAACAGGAAACTATAATGCCGATTATCAAATCTGCAAAAAAGGCAGCTCGTCAAGCAGTCAAACGCACTGCAAAGAATCAACAGATTAAGAAGTTCATCAAGAACGCTCTTAAAGCTTTCAAAGCTAACCCAACTGCTGAAAATCTTTCCAAGGCTCAATCTGAATATGACAAGGCTGCAAAGAAAGGCCTCATCAAGAAGAATACCGCTTCTCGTCGCAAGGCTAGCTTGGTGAAAATCGCTAAGGCTTCTAATGGTGCCAAGGTAGAAACCACCGCTAAAAAAGCTACCGCCAAGAAGGCTACTGCAAAAAAGACTGTCGCTAAAAAGACTACCGCTAAGAAGACCACCAAAAAGGCTGCTTAGTAAAAAGACCTCTCCGGAGGTCTTTTTTTGATTTAGATTTTTATTCTAGGATTCAGTGAAATCCTTAGAAACTTTCAGTAGGAAATTTAGAATTCAGCAAAATCCTTAGAAACTTTCAGCAGGAAATTTAGAATTCAGTAGAGCCTTTAGAGATCCTCAGTAAAAACCCTTCGAGCAGTGTCCAGGGCTCTTTACTAAAATCCGTCGACTTCACCAAGACATCAATCTTCGCTAATTCCTTCAGAATCGCCCGGGCTTTTTTGGGATTTTGCTCTAGTAAGTCACAGGCCTTCTTCGTCCATGCCCCAATCGTGGCATATGGATCATTATCCGCCTCGATTGCTTGCAGATTTTTTACCGCGCGTCTGCCATCCGTCATCGCTAAATCAAAAATTCGAAACACTGCATTGCGATCCACTACCTGCTCGGCAGCGGCAAAAGTTTCAAACCGAATCTCTTTATTGGTTTTCGCGAGCTTCATTAATTCTTTATAAACTGCCCCACGCTTATCTAATTTGGTTTCAAGCAATACAATTTTATGTGGTGTATCAATCAAGCTCGGCAGTTTCTCCACCAAATCTTTTTTCAAAAATAAATCCTTAATCAAGATCCGACGTTCTGCTTCAAAAAATGTCACACCCAGAAAAATCGATTCTAATTCGGCTCGGTCAATATTATCCGCATCGATAATTTCGATTTTTTCACCCAAAATCATCCGAGCTTTTTGTTCGGCTTTTTTGCGATCTTCGCCGTCGAAAATATAAATCATTTAGGTCCTAAAATTTCTTTTGACAGTATGGACAAAGGTGTGTGCCACGCCCCGCCACCTTAATTTTAATAATTTCCGTACCACATCTTTCGCATGGTTCACCCTCGCGACGAAAAACTTTGGCAAACTTGGTTAAATAATCACCCTTAGTGCCGTCCGCTTTCACGTAGGTTGCCATAGTGCTACCACCTGAATCAATTGAATTTTGCATCACCGTGCGCGCACCAACCAAAAGTTCATGGATTTCTTCATCGGTCAAACTTTCCACGATACGTTCCGGATGAATTTTGGCAAAATAGAGTGATTCGTCGGCGTAGATATTCCCCAAACCACAGACCACTGTTTGGTCTAGAATCGTCGGCTTAATCAAAGCTTTTTTATGTCGCATCAAATTCTTTTTGAACTCTTCATCTGTCATATCCCACGGCTCTTTGGCGAGCTTCTTGATAAAAGGCTCATTTTCTACTTCACTAGTTTCTAGTACTTTACAAAAACCAAATTTTCTCTGGTCATTAAAATAAAGGGTACCAATCTGCTCTAGTTCGCCGGCCGCAGTTTTATCGCAAATTTCAAACTCCACTCGTGTTTGTTTATTCGGTAAACCGCCATAAAAACTTTCGCTCGGATGTCCCCCCGAAAAGCCATCCTTATCAAATAATTCTGTCTTAAAATCACCTTGTGAAATCATCTTCACAAAATCTTTTCCAGATTCGGTCCCTAGATTTCGATAAATTAATTGTCCGGTCATTCTCAGATGCACCATCATTGAAACGCCATTTTCAAAATCAAAAATCAAGGCCTTGCCAAATCGGCGCATGCCGCTAATCTTTTGTCCTTCGATTAGTTCTTTTGGTCCGTAAAAGGAGGAGAGGGAACTAATTTTGACTTTTCCCACAGATTTATGTTTAGTAAATTTCAAAACCCCCCTGAGGATTGTTTCAACTTCTGGTAACTCTGGCATATCTCTATTATAACCGCGTTAGTTTTCCTTGCAACCCCAAGATGATTATGGTATATTTTAAGAGGAAAAGAGTCAAAAATGCAAACAAATAATCAAAATTCAAATTCACCTATTAATCCTAAGCTCGGTAGTAGTGTCACTAATGCCATTAAAAACGCCGAAGCTGGCGAGTTACCGGCCCTTGATGATATTAGTAATATTACGAACCGGGTAGTCGAAAAAATCAAAGCTAGTGAAAATATTTTGATTGCGCTCTCCAAAAATCCGAATATCGATGAAATTTCGGCCGCACTTGGTCTTGCTATGGTTCTTGACACCATGCGCAAACACGTCACTGCCATCTTTTCCGGTCAGGTGCCAAATGTTTTGCAATTTTTGAAACCAGAAGAAACTTTCGAAAAGACTACTAATAGTTTGCAGGATTTTATTATTGCCCTCAGTAAGGATAAGGTCGATCATATTAGCTATAAAATCGAAGGTGATTTTGTCAAAGTTTATGTCACGCCATATAAGGCCACTATTGGTCAATCCGACCTCAGCATGTCTCACGGCGATTATAATGTCGATCTAGTAATTTGCTTTAATGTGATTTCCGGTGATGAAATCGATCCAGCCCTTTCCGAATATGGTCGCATTATGCACGATGCCACTGCGATTAACCTCACCGTCGATACCCCGGGTCGTTTTGCGGAACTCGAATGGCAGGACTCTAATGTTTCCTCTATCTCTGAAATGATTGTGGGTCTTGCGGATAAACTTGGACTAGCCAGTTTCAGCGAACAGGTTGCAACCGCACTTCTCACTGGTATCGTGGCCTCTACGGATCATTTTTCGAATCCTCGCACTTCTTCGAATACTATGTCGATTGCCTCGAAATTGATGTCCTTTGGCGCCAACCAGCAGTTAATTTCATCTCAAATTATGGAGAAAATCAAAACTCCAGACGAAGCACAGACTCCGGCCACTCCCGCTGCTGCTGAAGCTCCAGTCGCGACAAACCCTCCGGTTGCTTCTATCACTCCTGCTGTGCCTACCACTTCTGTTACCCCTGTCATCCCATCCGCTCCTGTCGAGATGAATACCTCTGCTGCTCCAGCGCCAATAATATCCACCCCACTTTCGGAAAACACCCTTGATTATATTGAAATTGAACCAAATCCTAATCAAACTCTCGATGGTCAACCTCTCGAGCCTCAGCCTGCTCCGGCTCCTCAAGTTCTCGAGTCTCAGCCAACTCCAGTGGAAGTGCCTCAGTCAACCCTAGTCGCCCAGTCAGCTCCAGTGGATGCGCCTCAGCCAGCTCCTCAGCCAGCTCCAGCTGCGCAAACTATCGATTCTCAATACACTCCAGCCTATCAAGCGCCAATTAATCCGGCCGCCGCTGCCGCTTCGGCTGTGATGGAAAACAATTTTATTCAGAACCCTGAGCCTAATCTCCCTCAGCCAAATTATACTAATGAGACACCAAATTATCAGGCGCCAGTCATGCCGACTCCACCACTTAATTTTGCGCAAAACCTTGTGGCACCAACTCAACTTGCTCAACCAGTCTCATTTGCTGCACCAACTTCACTAACTACACCTGCCCCACTTACTCAGCCGACTCCACTTGCTGCACCAATTTCACAGGAGCAACCGATGCAATATTCGGCTCCAGTCCAGCCAGCTCAGCAGATTCAGCAAGTTCAGCCAACCCAACCAACCCAGTTCGTTCAACCGGCACAGTATCCTGAACCAGTTTCTCCTGTTCAACCGATGCGATTTGCTGCTCCAGCCTCTCAAGCTCAACCAATGCCATATGTCGAGCCAATGCAGCCTACGCCAATGGCCGCTCCAGTGGAGCCAACTCAATTTGCACAGCCAGTACAACCTATGGAGTCAGTACCACCAGTACAGTCAATGGAACCGATACAGTCAATGCCGCCGGTTCCACCGGCTCCAGTGATTTTTGATGCTGCCGCTATGCCAAATCAATCGCTAGTCAGTGATCAAAATTTTGCTAATCCAAACCCAGCCGACCTGACGCAGTCAATGCCACCAATGCCACCAATGCCACCGATGCCGCCAGAGGCTCCATCGACACCAGATGTTGATTTCTTCGCTCAGGCTGCTGCCGCCACTGAAGCTGCTCAGGCTAATCAAGCTCCATTTAATCCTATCTCCTCCGGTCCGATTCCAGCTGATTTAGCTCCAGTGTCGACTCCGGTCCCGGCTCCACTGGAAAACCCAACCGTAATGGAAAACCCAACCGTAATGGAAAACCCAGCCCCACTAGAAGCTCCAGCCGAGCCACCACTTCGCACTTTTGCTTCGGAATCACCGCTAATTTCTCAGCCAATCGACACTAGTGCGCCAATCGCTGCCCCGATTACTGAACCAGCTGCGATTTTCTCACCGGAACCAGAAGAGCCGACCGAGCCAGCGCAAGCTAAAATTGACCCAACTGCCTTTCATATTCCAGGAATGTAAAAATGAACTCAGAGCCAAACTTACCTCAGACTAATCCTCAGACTAAAAAACCAGAACCAACCATCAATCTCGACCCATATCAAAATCCAGATATCTTATTAATCGATAAACCAGATCAAATGACTTCCTTTGGGGTAGTCGCCAGGATTCGTCGTAAGCTCAGCGAGCAAGAAGGGAAGAAGGTTAAAGTCGGTCATACCGGCACGCTTGATCCTTTTGCCACCGGGCTCCTAATTATTTTGACTCATAAGGCCACCAAACTTTCCGATACTTTTTTGAAGCTCGATAAGTGGTATGAGGCTACCATTGAGCTTGGGAAGTCCAGTACCACCGGCGATCCAGAGGGTGAAATTACTACTCACGAAGTTACTAAAATCCCGACTAGAGAAGAGGTTGAAACGGTCTGCCAAAAATTCCTCGGTCAAATTACTCAGACCCTCCCTGCTTTTTCAGCCATAAAGATTAATGGCAAGCGTGCCTATCAATTAGCTCGTGAAGGGAAGCAGGTTGAAATGCCCTCCCGCCAGGTGGAAATCTATGCTCTAGAAATTCTCAATTATCAATATCCTACACTTAAAATTCGCACCCACGTCTCTTCTGGCACCTATATTCGCACCCTGGGCGAGGATATCGGAAAATCACTCGGCACTTCTGCCTACCTTACGGCGCTTCGACGTATTCAGGTCGGTCCATATAAAATCGATGACGCGATTACTCTGGATGATTTCATGTCAGAAAATTTAGAAAAATAAATCCAACCTCTTGAAATTCCTGCTCTCTTATGTTAAGATAGCACCAATATGATTACAAAAGAGAACAAAGCTAAGGCCATTCAAGCCACTGCTCGCAATGCAAAAGATGTGGGTTCTCCAGAGGTGCAAGTTTCTATCTTGACTGAGCGTATCAAAGAAGTGACTGAGCACGTAAAGGTGAATAAGCACGACTTTATGGCTCGTCGCGGACTCATGCAAATGGTAGGTCGCCGCAAACGTCTATTGAAGTACCTCGAGAAAACTGATTTTGAGCTTTACAAGTCAACAGTTGCCAAACTCGGTCTACGTAAATAATTAATACCCCCTCGGGGGTATTTTTTGTGTCAAAAAAATAATTAAAAAATCAAGCCAAGAAAAAGAGGAGAACTTCTAAAGCTCTCCTCGAATAAAATTAAAGGTGTGTAGTTACAAAATCTCATGTGTTCAGAAATATCATTTTATTTAGAAACATAGATAATTTTAGAGATTAATCTGACCAGATTCCTCCAGCTCTTTTAATATCCTATCCTCGTTGGATTTGCAAGCGCTGTACGTCACAAATTTAATGTCTTTTCTTCCGGTAAATTTAATATATTCCGCCAGAAGCTTCCTAGCACAGTGCAATGATGCATCGCATACCACCTTCTCAATTTCTTCCATTGTCGGGCGTGCAGTTTTGCGCACGATTCGTTCAGCTCGGTGATTGGGGGACATCTGTCTAAGTTCTTTAATGAACTCATCAAGTTCAGATGGTGCCACGTAGGTCATCTTCACCTTGCTGGCATCATTTTGACTCTCGAAGAGATTCACTTGCTTATTTCTTTTAGTTAACTGCTGGTACAGGTAACCAGAACCATTATTTAATTCCGGCTCATCGTAGAGATTATTCAGCTGAAAACAAATTTTAGTGTACCGCTGCCCATTATATTTGAAGGGGTAGTGGATTATCGCAATATCGACATTCTTGTCAAGTCTGATTTGCTTCTTATAAGGAAGCCAAAAATCTTCTACAAAAGGCGTCACCTCTACTTTGCCACAAGGCACGCCATTCTTGTCGAGTCTCATGCGTTTTTCCTCCGGCAATTTACCCTTAATGATGGCGATTGGGTAAGAAATTTTTGCCGCATCGATTGGATCGTAGTTCGGCTCAATCTCTTTAGATAGCTGCTCTTCAATATAGGCTTCTCTGTGAGCAATATTAGTGTAGGACTTTCTTTGAGGCTTCTTGAATTTTGCATTCCCATGATTATTGGGCAGTTTCTTTTTTGAAACTACCAATTTCCATTCATTGGCTGGATTATTCCGGCTACTTTCGCTGGAATCATCAAAATTCATCTCACATGCTTCGCTATTGTTGTTATTCATATAACCACTCCTTTTCAAGGTGCTTTCATTGGCGCTGTAAATACATACAGGCCACAAGTAACAACTCTATTGTAACATAAACAACGTAAAAATGCAAATTTCACCTCTATTAGGCCGCTGAAGCACCCTAAAACTCGCCATTTGTGCTATAATTGAATAGTTATAAGCGGGAAGACGGCGGATAAGTTTTCTGAAACCTTCAAAGCACTTATCTGGTGTTTTCCCAGAAAGGAAAATATGGATATTATCAACCCTACTGGCAAGCAAACCTTTAGCTTGTCGAGAGATTTTTGTGGTAAGAAGCTCACGATTGAAGTTAATCGCGTCGGTTTTCGCACTACCAGCTCGGTTCTTGTTACCTATGGTGATACAGTGGTGCTCGGCTCCGTGGTCGTCAGTGAAAAACCGGTGGTGCAAGATTTCTTCCCGCTCTCGATCGATTACGAAGAAAAGTTCTACGCCTCAGGTAAAATCTCTAGTTCAAAGTTTATTAAGCGTGAAGGTAAGCCAGCCGACGAGGCCATTCTGGTCGGCCGTCTAATCGATCGCCCGATTCGCCCACTCTTCCCGAAAGGCTATCGCCAAGAAGTTCAGGTGGTCACTACTGTACTTTCGATGGACCCAAACTTCCGTCCCGATATGGTTGCTATGGTGGCTGCTTCTTCGGCTCTTTTGAATGCCGGCGTACCTTTTGACGGACCAATTGCCGGTGTACGTATCGGTCGTGTGAATGGTGAATTTAAGGCCTTCTTAACCTCAGAAGAGCGTGAGGCCTCTGACCTCGACCTCGTGGTTGCGGTGAAGGATGACAAGGTGATGATGGTGGAAGCGGGTGCAAACGAAGTTTCTGAATCTGTCATTATTGATGCTATGCGTTGGGCTGTTGAAATGGTTCAGCCAGCTCTCGAGCTTCAAAAATCCCTGAAGGCTGAACTAAACGTCGTCGAAAAGCCATTTGAACTAGCCTTACCAGATCCTGCTATTCAGGAAAAAGTTGATGCCTGGACCAAGGTTCACTTCGTCGGTGAAGACGGCAAGCTCGGCACCAAAATTCGTGGCAATGTTCTCGATCGTAGACGCGCCGCTGATGAACTTCGCGCCGAAATGGATGCCGAATTTGCTCTCGAGCTTGGCCAAGGTGAAACCGATGAAGAAAAAATCGCCGATTATGAAGCCAATCTGCAATCTGCTTATCATGATGCCTTTGAATTAGCTATTCATCACGAAGTCCGCCGCGCCATCGTCGAAGAATCAGTTCGCCTGGATGGTCGCAAATTGGATGAAGTTCGTCCACTCAGCTCGCAAGTTGGTATTTTGCCACGCGTACACGGTTCCTCTCTCTTTACTCGCGGCCTGACTCAGGCGATGAATATTGTTACTCTCGCCCCACTTTCTTATGCTCAGCTAGTCGATACCATGGAAGTTACCGATGGTACTCGTCGTTATATGCATCACTATAATGCGCCAAGCTACACCGTGGGTGAAACCGGTCGTATCGGTGCTCCAGGCCGTCGTGAAATCGGTCACGGCTATCTTGCTGAGCGCGCACTTCTTCCAGTGCTTCCAGATAAGGAAGAATTCCCATACGCCATTCGTTCAGTTACTGAAATCATGTCTCAAAACGGTTCCACCTCTATGGCGGCTACTTGTTCTTCTTGTCTCGCTCTCATGGACGCTGGTGTTCCAATCAAGCGCCCGGTCTCTGGTGTGGCCATGGGCTTGATGCTTGATGGTGAAACTCCACATGTTCTCACTGACCTTATGGATGCTGAAGACTTTGCTGGGGATATGGATTTCAAGGTTACCGGTACCGAGAATGGTATTACTGCTCTCCAAATGGATATGAAAGTTCACGGCTTGCCAGTCTCGATTCTCGAACAGGCTATTAAGCAGTCTCATACTGGTCGTATGTTTATCTTGGAACATCTGAAATCTATTCTTCCGGCTCCACGTGCCAAGCTTTCTGAATATGCACCACGTATTGAAAAATTAATGGTCAAACAGGATAAGATCGGTGCTGTTATCGGTAAGGGCGGGGAAATGATTAACAAAATTACCTCCGAAACTGGTGCTCAAGTCGATATCGATGATTCTGGTTTGATTACGGTTTCCGGTACTGATGCTGCTAAAATCGAACGTGCCGTCGAATGGATCAAATCTCTCGTCGAAGAGCCAGAAGTTGGTAAAATTTATACCGGTAAGGTCGTCAATATTAAAGATTTCGGTGCCTTTGTCAATATCATGCCAGGTATCGATGGTATGCTACATATCTCCCAAATTTCCGACAAGCGTGTCGAAAAAGTCGAAGATGTCTTGAAGTTGGGTGATGAGGTAAAAGTTCGCCTCGAAGCTATCGACGACAAGGGTCGCCTCTCCCTCTCGATGAAGCGCGTCGAACAATAAAACAGGTAGATAAAAATAGCGCGGCTTGTCCGCGTTATTTTTTTGTAGGATAAAATTCAATTTTGTAAGGTGGAGTTCAATTAAATAAGGAGCAATCATTATAAAAAATAACCCCAGCAAGGGGCTATTTTTTAAAGCACTATTTATAATTAAACGTCGTGCGAGTTGCCATTTTTATCGATACATTTGGTTTGAATTTCGACTTGGCTTTTTGCGTAGTCTGTAACTCCGCGAATTGCCTCACGCTTCCATTCGTCAAGATCCTCACAGGCTAAGGCGCCATTACCTTCATAAAGAACTTGCCACGCTCCTAGTGGAAATGCACGATAAAATGCTGCTGGAGCACCTGAGAATGGGAGTGGGTCGACAATATTATATCCTTTCTCCTGGTCATAATATGAACCTTCACTATACTTCGAGCCTACAGCAATCATATATTTAGCATCCTTAGTGGTGAAAACTTCTCTAATATGCACGGCCATCCAAGTTTTTTGATATTTTTTTAGAAACTCATCATTAGGATTTACTGGATGTTCTCCACCATTATCAGATTTGACGGTTTGTCTTAGTAATTCAAGCTCTGCAAACATTGGCATCGGTTTTACGATCTCTTTCACCGTGACGTTATCTTGCTTCACGTCAGTAATCTTGGTTTGTGTAGCTTCTTCGTACTTTGCGATCGATTCATTCGCAGACTTCACTTTTTCTTTCGATTCTACGAGCTCTTCATTTAGCTTCTTAGTATCCTTATTCTTTGAAGTGTAGACATAAGCTAATGTAGCTAATGAAGCGATTGTGGTAATAGCAAAGCAGATTGCTAGAACTTTTGAAAGCCCAGATCCATTTTTCACTGGCGCTGGTTCGCTGTGAACGTAATTATTGCCTGTGTTGAAATTATTGTCTTCCATATTTTTCCTTATTTTATAATGCCACTAATTCATTATTTTTTGATCTATCGAGGCACTTCATTTCGGTACCGTAGCCATTTTTTCTAAAATCAGCGTTCGCGCTACGCATTACCGCTCTAAATTCTTCTGGAAGTTCGTCACAGAATCCAGCCATCTGGCCTTCAGAGCCTAGCTTCCAGGCTCCGCTTGCTAAGTCGCGATACCAATACGCACCGTAGCCTCCAAACCTGTGGTCATAAGCATCGTTGCCATAGTCATCTTTATAGCGATCGACGTGTAGTGGATGTATTTGCGCAACCATATACTTACCGTCACTAGTCGTGAAGAGATCTTCAATAACTGGCTCTGCCCACATATCAATAATAGTGTGTCCTGATTCATCTTTTGAATTTAATACTTTATAGCTATGCTTTTTTAGCTCATCTTTTAGGATATTCATGCCCGCATTTATCGCCATCGGTTTCACAATCTCTTTCACCGTCACATTGTCCTGCTTCACATCAGTGATTTTGGTCTGTGTCGCTTCCTCGTATTTTGCGATCGATTCGTTCGCAGATTTCACTTTCTCTTTTGACTCTACGAGTTCTTCATTCAGCTTCTTGGTATCTTTATTCTTCGAGGTATAAACATAGGCTAGTCCACATCCTAAAGCTAAGGTAGTGATAGCAAAAAATATGGCCATAGCCTTCACTCCGCCATGACCCTGCGCTTTTGCTTCACTATGTACGGAATTTATCTCCGCATTATTCTCGAAATTAGTATCATTCATGATAACTTTTTCTCTCCTAAAAATTTATTAATAATAGTGAAATAAAAATTATAAAAAATATAATCCTTTCTAATTATGTTTATATATGAGAATGCCAAAAAAAGCAATAAAAAACAGGATTATTTCAGCATAATCCTGTTGTAATTTTAGCTATTGGCTAATTGGTCAAATTCTTCTAGAGATTTAATCATCACGTCACGTGGCTTGTTGCCATTGGCTGGGCCAATCACTCCGATTTCTTCCAGCCAAATCGCGAGGCCCGAGACGAAGCCGTGACCCTTACCGAGGTAGGTTTGTAGCATCGCAGTCGAGAATTTACCCTTGGATAAAGTAATCTCAATCGCTTTACGTACTACTGGGTCAGATGGATCATATTTGCGGCCAAGTTCACCAAAGGATCCGCCATCAGAAGGTCCCACACCTTTAATCTGGACCGCCTGGGAAATCACTTCATTATTGTATTCTGGTTGTCTCTGTTCGCGCAGGAAGTTGGTTAGCTTATTAATCTCATCATCCGAAGCGAAGGCACCTTGAATACGACGTGGCTTACCCATCATTTCAGTGGTCAGCATCAGCATGTCACCGTTACCGAGTAGTTTTTCCGCACCACCCGATTCGAGCATCATGCGTGAGTCAATACCGTTTAATACCTTGAAGGCAATACGGCCCGGAATGTTCGCCTTGATCAGACCGGTCACCACTTTTACTTCCGGACGCTGGGTGGCGAGTACTAAGTGAATACCCGAGGCACGACCCTTCTGAGCGATGCGCACGATCAGCTGTTCGAGATCCTTACCTGCCTGCATCATCAAGTCCGCCATCTCATCGATGATGATCACGATGTAGGGCATCTTATTATTCTGTGTGGCATCTTCTGACTCGTCACCATTTTTCTTCGCTTCTTCCGCGCGCGCCTTCATTTTTTCATTGTAGTCTTCAATTTTCTTTACACGCTCTTCCGCGAGGCAAGCATAGCGACGTTCCATCTCATTCACTGCCCACTTCATCGCCGAAAGTGCCTTGTCGGTCGCTGTAATAATTGGCGTCAAAAGATGTGGAATGTCATTATATTGCGCCATTTCCACCTGCTTTGGGTCCACGATAATCAATTTCATATCGCTTGGTGCATTACGGTAAAGTAAGGAAGAAATCAAAATATTTGTCATCACCGACTTACCAGAACCGGTGGTACCAGCGATCAGAAGGTGAGGCATTTTCGCCAGGTTAGCAATGATCGTATTACCGGAAATATCTTTACCCACAGCAAAACAAAGTGCGGCCTGTTCTTTCTTCCAGCGGTCACTCTCGAGTAGGCTCCTTAGACTTACGCTTTCTTTACGTACGTTCGGAATTTCTACACCGACTAGACGAGTACCCGGAATCGGCGCTTCGATACGCACACTTTCGGTAGCGAGATTCAATGCCAGCTCCTTATCACGTGCCGCAATCTTCGAAAGGATTACACCCGCAGGTGGACGAATCGTGTATTGAGTCACCGAAGGACCGATGTTGGCACCCTCGACCTCGACATCAATTCCGAAATCTACGAAAGTAGACTTAATGATTACTGCATTCTGCTGAATATTACCGCCATCTGGTGGAATATGTTTCTTAGAAAGAAATTCCACGCTTGGCATTTTCCAATCTGGATCAGAAGCTGCAGTCAAAGCACGCTCCGGTTCTGGCTCCGCTGGTTTTTCTGCGTTTGCTTTTTTCACTTCCAGCTTAGGGGTTTTCAGTTCGGCTGCCGACATTTCAATACCATTGGCCTTAATACGAATTGGCGCATCGAGCGGAGCAACTTCACGCTCTGCCTTTCGAGCCACACGCGCATTTTCGGAATCTTCCGCCTTGCGACCAGTGCGGAAAAGATTCGCAAAATCCTTAAACACGGTCAACGGGGAAAGCTGAAGAATGAAAATTCCCGTGATGAAAATCAGTACGATATAAATAAAGGCCGCGACCGATGGATCGAGTAACTGAGTAACTAGGTGGTTTAAAGCATCACCGATCACGCCGCCAGTTAAATTCTTCGTACCATAAGAAGGCAAGTCGAAAATACCTGCCAGCCAGAGAATCATTAGAAAAGAAGTGACCCAAATCACGGTCGGGAGACGATTATCTTCGGTGAGGAAAATTTTTACTGCCAGATAAACCAAAATCACTGGAATCGCATAGGTCGCATAGCCGACCACATAGAGTGAACCGCTATGGAAATCGTTCAATAAATTACCGCCGTTGCCGAACCAGGTCATAATCAAAACGACCGAAATCACAATCATTAACAGGGCCATTACTTGGCGCCAAAATCCCCCTGGTAATTGATGGGTTGGAGCGGGGTCTTTTGCTCTACCTCTAGACGTTCGACGTCTTCCTCGTGTTTGTTTAGCCATAAACATATTATAGCATAATTATAGGGAAGAAAATCAGTTAAAAAATAAAAAAAGAGCGCCAAATTTTGACGCTCGTTTTTTTTGGGTTTTAAGAAATTAGATTCTTACATTATTATATTTTTCGTCAGCACAGACCAATGCCTTTTTTGAGGATCCATTTTTTTCATTGTAATCATTAAGGTTATGAATGATAGTTTTAAATTCTCCAGGTATCGCATTGCACCCTGGAGCGGCCTGACCTTCCATGCCTACCTTCCACTCCCCAGTGGCAATATTTAGATACCAATACGAATAATAGCCACCAGCAGCTAATAATTTTTGCGCATCTTGGTTATACCTATCTTTATATACACCAATAGCCATAGGGCTCATGTGGGCAACTAGATATTTTCCGTCTGTGGATGTAAAGATTTCTCGAAAGTAAGGTTCTCTCCAGGATTCAATTATATGATGACCATCTTGATCTGGTTCACCGTTAAATGGATCCTTTGTGTAGGTCGTTGATTTTATAATATCGTATAGTTTTTCAATTTGTGCATCATAAACCATCGGCTTCACAATCTCTTTTACCGTGACATTATCTTGCTTCACATCAGTAATTTTAGTTTGCGTAGCTTCCTCGTACTTGGCGATAGATTCGTTTGCGGATTTTACTTTTTCTTTAGACTCTACGAGTTCTTCATTAAGCTTCTTTGTATCTTTATTCTTCGAAGTATAGACATAAGCTAGTCCACAACCTAAAGCTAAAGTAGTAATAGCAAAAAATATGGCCATAGCTTTCAATCCGCCATGACCCTGCGCCTTTGCTTCACTATGTACGGAATTTATCTCCGCATTATTGTCGAAATTGGTATCATTCATGATAACTTTTTCTCTCCTGTATTAATAATAATTACAATTAGACCTTTCTAGTTATGTTTATATATGACATCGCGAAAAATTACAATGATTTTTATTGTGGAAAACTCTGTATTTTTCTCTATTTTTATGCTATAATCTAAACATTATTAGCTCAGCAAGTAACTTAAGGTGTACTTGCTTTAACCAAAGGAGTGCAAAGTGAAACAGTATGAACTTACTGTCTTAATTCATCCTGATCTCGAGATGAATTTGACACCAGCCTTAGATAAAATTAAGAAACTCATTGAGTCCAACGACGGTAAAATCGTCAAAGAAGTCAATGAAGGTAAGAAGCGTTTGGCCTACCCTATCGCAAAAGAAGACTATGCAGTCTACTATGCTTTCGATTTGGAACTTCCAGCTCAGGCTCCAGCCAAGATTTCTTCCACTCTTAACATCACCGAGGAAGTCTTACGTTATCTCTTAGTCACCGTCGACGAACGCAAAGCTAAATTTGAAGCTAAGCGCAAAGCCCGTGCTGACAAAAAAGAGTCTAAAGACGAAGAATATAATTAAACAATTAAGTGAGGTATATTTATGGCGCGGGGATTTAGTAAAGCAATCATTATCGGTAATGTGGTTCGCGATCCAGAAACTAGAGCTACGACTTCTGGCTCAGAGGTCACCAGCTTCTCAGTAGCAGTGAATTACAATTACGTGATGAACGGCGAAAAGAAAGAACAAGTTTCTTATATCGAAGTTTCTGCTTGGGGTAAACCAGGTAATGTGATTGCTCAATATGCAAAAAAAGGTACACCAATCATGGTCTCAGGCCGCTTGTCTCAACGTACTTATGAAGATAAGACCGGTGCCAAGCGTTCCGCAGTGGAAATCGTTATGGAAGACTTTAATCTTCTCGGTAGCAGATCCCAAGAATCTACCACCAGTAGTTACAGTCAGGCTATGCCAGATTCTATTCCAGATGATATTCCAGATGGCGAAATCGACCTCAGTGAAGTACCATTCTAATAATTAAAGCGAGAAAAGAGAGAAAAAATGAGAAGAATCAAGAATGATCCAAATCTTTATTTCGATTATAAAGATGTTAAAACTATGCAACGCTACATCGATGTTTACGGTCGTATCGAACCAATCGCTAAGACTGGTTTATCTGCTAAACAACAACGCCAATTGGCTGTCGCTGTTAAGCGTGCCCGTCACCTAGCCCTCCTTCCATTCGTTTCAAATAACTAAAAAGGAGAATTATGTACGGACCAACCGATTTAAAGAAAAATACTCTAATTACACTTGATGGTCAGCCATACAAGGTTATTGAATATTCCCAAAAAGTGATGGGACGTGGTGGCTCAATCGTCAACGTACGTGTCAAAAACTTAATCACTGGTGCGCTTATCCCTAAGACTTTTAAGGGTCAGGAAAAGATTGAACCAGCCGAAGTTACTACCAAGAAGGTGCAGTATCTCTATCGTGATGAAGAGAAATTCTACTTCATGGACCCAACCACTTTTGAGCAATACGAATTGTCTTCCGATATGGTCGGCGATTCCAAAGATTTCATGAAAGATGGTGATGAGATGGAAATCCAATTCTATAATGGAACTGCCATCAACCTAACTCTTCCTAAGAATCTTTGGCTTGAAGTGACCTATACCGAAAATGCCGTTAAGGGCGATACTTCTACTTCTGTGATGAAGGATGCTACCCTCGAAACCGGCGTGGTGATCAAGGTTCCTGCCTTTATCAAGGAAGGTGATGTGGTTTCTGTGGATACTGAAACTTACGCTTACCGTGAACGTAAAAAATAATTAGATGAAAAAAGCGATAGAATCTAAAAAATCTGAGATTTCATCAGATGTAGTTTCTCGAGCGGAGAATAAGCTTGCTGGGGCATCGCAAGCTTTTTCTTTTGATTTTCGAGATAAAACTGTGCTGGATATTGGTTCGAGTACCGGTGGTTTCACTGAGTATGCTTTGCGCCGTGGCGCAAAGCGAGTTTTTGCGGTCGAAAAGGGAACTAATCAGATGAAGGCGCCACTGCGCTTCGATCCGCGAATTACACTTCTGGAGAAGACTGATATCTTTTTGGTGGATTTTACGCAGTTTGGTCCGCTCGATGTGGTACTAGCTGACGTCTCGTTTGTTTCTCTGAAAAAAGTACTCGCTCATGTCAAGCTCCAGTCCGAAGTTAGCTCGGCCGACTTTTTGATGATGTTAAAACCTCAGTTTGAAGCCAAATCCTTTCAGCTTAAAAACGGTATCGTGAAGAACGAAAAAATCCGTCGTGAAATTATTAAAGATTTTGAACTTTGGCTCAAACAAAATCACTTTAAGGTGGTGGACAAACGTGATAATTTTCTCGCCGGCAAAAACGGCAACGTCGAGCGCTTCTATTATTTGAAATTGGTTGAAAACTCTGTTCGTTCGCATTATAATCATAAGTAATATGAACCCAGAAAATTCAAATTCTTATCAATTAAAGAATAATCCAGTAGAGAATCTCACTTCAGCAGGAAATACTACTCCAGTAGAAAGTTCTACTGCAGATAATAATTTTACTTCATCAGAAAATTCTACCACAGACGAAAAATCTACTGTCGCGGTAGAAAGTTCTACCGCAAATGAAAAATCTACCACCGCGGAAGATACCTACACTCCGTCGGTGCAGGAGCTTGCGATGACTTCCGACATGGCAGACGAAAAAATCAAAGTTAAATTAGATAAGAAAGTTATTGCCGTCATCGTCTCCATTGCGGTGTTGATCGTTGCGGCGGCTGGCGTCGGCATTTGGGCGATTGCGAAATCGAAAGCTAATAATCATGATGGTGTTTCTGGATCCAATTCTGCTCAGCAGTCAAAAGACGGATCCTCCACGGCGAAGAAGACTGAAGCTTCCGCCGATGACGGATTAATCGATCCAGATAAGGATGAAGCCTATGTCAAGAAAAAGAATGATTACACGGCAAACCCTGAAGAATATGTAAATAATTTTAATCTCGATGTCGCCTCTTGGGAAGATTTTGGTAATTTCACCTATCTACTTTTCTCCGATACAAATAATATCGAAGGAGAAAATTTTAAGGACAATGTCTTACAGGATCCAGATGAAGCAGTGAAGCGCCTCGATGCTTTGGAAGAAAAACTCGGTAGCGGTAATGAATCTCTGGAAAAACTCTTTACTCTCTATCGCGCTCATCTTTATCTCATCGCGAATAATCCAGATGTGGCGAAAATTTATCTCGATCAGGTGGATGAGAATTCTCTGACAAAGAACTTGAAGAAACTTTACTATGAATTGGCCGCCAAATATTATGGCCTCGCCGAAGACTACGATAAATCTCAGGAATATTACGACAAATATAATTCCGCCGAATAAAATCGGTCTAAGTTAGCAGTTAAAAATACCCAGATCATGCTGGGTATTTTTTATGAAAGCCTATAATTCTTAGACCTAAAGTCGGAAAAACCCTAGCTTGCGCTAGGCCGTTCCTTAAACTTTATTGATTACTGGAATCACGATTGGTGTATGTCCAGTAGCATCGAAGAGGATGCGGGTGATGTCTTCCTTAACTTCTTCCTTCAAGACCTTCACCTCTGGTTCGGTAGAGATAGATTTGTCGGTTTTTACGCGAAGATAGTGGCGAATCTTGCCGATTAATTCCTCTGAATTGTCGAGGTAAATAAAGGCACGCGATACAATATCTGGCGTCTTAATCAAACGACCGGTCTTCTTACTGATGGTCAGCACAATCATGAAAATACCTTCACGCGAAATATGAATACGATCTTTCACTACCGCTTCGTGCACCGGCTTATCGGCATCATCGTAAAGCTTATTGCCGACCGAGATACGACCATTCTTGCGGATTGTCTTGTTTGGTAGAAGTTCCACGATATCGCCGTCATCTGCTACTAAGATACGGTCGTGAGAAATTCCTACGACATTTTCTGCCATCTCCGCATTATGTTCCATCATGAAGAATTCACCGTGATATGGCAAATAGTTCAAAGGTTGTAAACGTGTCACAAAATCGACGTGATCTTCGTAATAAGCGTGACCCGAAAGGTGAAGTGGGCCGATATTAGTTAGGTGGGTTTTACCATTTTGAATCACCTGCGCACCTTCACGAAGAAGCCCGTCCACGGTATTTACCACATGTGGCTCGTTACCAGGAATTGGGTTAGAAGAGAAGACGATAGTGTCACTAGCTTTAATCTTGATGAATTTATGCGCGCCGGTCACCATACGGTTGAGCACGGCATTCAATTCACCCTGCGAACCAGTACAGACAATTGTCACCTTATCATCAGGAAGTTTGATAATATCTTCCATTTTCATCACGGTATCTTTTGGCACCTTAATACACTTGGCACGCAGCGCCACTTCGATATTATTAATCATCGAGAAGCCAGCAAAAGCTACCTTGCGACCACGTCGATAAGCTTGCTCCAAAATCATCCCGATACGATTAATTTGAGAAGAGAAACAGGAAATAATCACGCGGCCATTCGCGTAGTGGTCCATCACCTTGCCGATATTATCACCGACGTCATACTCTGAATGTGGATGGTGTCCTGGGGAATCAATGTTGGTCGATTCGTTCAGCATCAAAGAGATACCTTCGTGTTTTACAATCTCATCGAGACGTTCAAGGTCGGATTGGCGGTCAATTGGATTAGCTTCCGCGCGCCAGTCACCAGAGAGATAAATCACACCGTTCGGGGTACGAATAACCAGACCACAGTTACCTGGAATTGAGTGTAGCATGTGCACAAATTCCACACTGAGATGTTCGGAAACTTGAATTTTTTCGTGCTTGAATGGGTCAACCACATTGTAATTTAATTCTGGCAAGTCATCGACTTCGCTCATTTGGCGCTTAATCATACCGATAGTAAAATCGGTGGCATAAATTGGTGTAAGCGGGCCAAATTTTGGCAAAAGATGCTTACAGGCACCAATGTGATCAAGGTGAGCGTGGGTAAAGAGGATAGCTTTCACCTTGCTGAGGTTATCCTCGAGGTATTTAATATCTGGGATCATGTAGTTCACGCCTGGGTAATCTTCCGAAGCAAAGAGTACACCCATGTCGATCACGATCATTTCGTTTTTGTATTCAATCACGGTCATATTTTTACCGATGCCGAATTCACCGACGCCACCGATTGGAATTACGCGCACCGCTTCTGGATCTGGACGAGCTGCCTTGAGTTGGGCGTTCGTCACCTGGGCACCGTTGTAGCCATTGAAACGAGATTTATTCACTGGCACACCGATGATATGCTGGGTGGCCTGCGCATTCACGTCTTGTGAAAGCATGCGCTGGTGATGCACCATTTCACCACGACGAGTCGAAACCGAAAGGTTCACCTTGCGAGAATCGTTGTCGCTCGCTGCGGTGTTATTTTCGGCAGCGTTGCCTTGATTGCCACGCTTTTTGTTGTTTTTATTCTGGTGGTTATTGCGAGATTTTTGGTTGTCGGAATTGTTTGAATTGTTTGCACCGTTTGCGCTGTTTGCGCGGTCCGATTTTTTGCCACGAAAATCTTTGCCACCAGGCTTGAAATTACTATTAAAATTACGTTTTTGCGCCTGTTCGAAGATTACCGCGGCACCAGTTTCTACTGGCTTCTCCTCGGTATTCTCGAAGTGACTGCGGCTCTGATTTTCCTCAAAACGGCGCTTGATTTCCGGCAAACGTTCCGCTTGCATCCGCATCAGCTTCGCACGACGCTCTTGTTCTTGTTTATTCATTTAATCCTTAAGTAGATAAGTTAATATTAAAATATTTTTGCACAAAAACCTCAGTGAGATTCGGGTTACAAGAAATATTAATTACGTCTATTATAGCAAATGTTGGGAGGGTTTTCAAGGATGGAGGAAATGTAAAAATCGACTATATAATCCCACATTGCATTAATCATTATGTTGGTGTTTTTAGCAAAATATATTAAGATGCAATAGCCAAGATACTCTTTATTGACAAATGACACACCTATAGGTTTTTGCTTTGGGCTAAGCAGGAAGATATCGATTATTCGTAGTAATAATGTATATTATAGTAAATCATTTACTAATTTTATATAGATTCTTGAAAGATTGTTTTTCTCCATTCTCGATAATAATTCTTCTTTGTTCGTACATCTTACAGCGTTATCTTTTTTCTCAAACACTTCTAGAAGCATTTTATTTTTTACAATAATGGTGGCCAATGATAAGTCGAATCCGAGCCTAATTAATCCTATAGCAAAATCATTATCAGTGCCATATTTTAATCTTTTATATAATGTATCGTCAATTTTCTGAAGGTCGTTTAGTGTCTCAATTACAGGCATAAGATTGTAATCTATATTGTCAAGATTTTCTTTTTCTAAACTGACAGCATAACTAGCCATTATGTTTCTATCGTTTTGGCTGAAAATATGATAGTTATTGAATTGCCCCTTTGCGCCGCTCTTGTTACAGTCTCCAATTTTTCCAACATATATAATACACTGTCCATTTAAATCTATCGCCTTTTGCCAGCGACTAATATCTAAAGCAATCAGTTTAGCAAAATTATAGTCACTTGAAGCCCTGTTTTTAAGAATGTCTAAAATCCGATTCTGTATTGTCGTATTCGTAAAAATCATATAAGCCCACCCTGAACTATGTGTATTGAAAGTAGGCTCTAAAATGCATTTTATTAGAACATTAACGAGCGTGTCTACATCTTTTATCCTATCTATTTTATCTAATTTCTGGTCGATAGCGGTCTCAAAAGAAAATATATCAAAGAAATTTACTCCGTTTTTAAAACAAAGTCTTCCAAATTCCGTTTGCGCTAAAACCGGTTGAGTTTTGCTTATTCTTTCATATAAAGAATACCGTCTGTTGTCTATATTTCCAAGAATTGTAGTCTCTTTTATCCTGCGTTCAATTTTATCTTTGGTGTTATATTCTTCAAGTAGGGGGTTTAGGAGTATTTCTTTTTGCACAATATCGCTTTTAGCCACCGACCGAATAAAATTTTTAGAATTTGCCCCACGCCGCATAAACCGAGCATTGTGCATTATGTAAACCCTAGGGATTAAAAGACGAATATCATAATTATTAGTAGCAAAGACATCACTAAATCTACAGATGCGTCCGATTAAATTATTAAACGATGATATGGATAGATTATTCGTTCCCTTACTATAGTCGTAAATAAAAATCCTGTCAGCAGGTATATTGACTCCTTCTAATAAAGTACTTGTGGTTACCATATACTTTAACTCTGGTATTGTTTTGAATAAGTATTCTACATACCCTTTTACTATGTCGGTCATTCTTCCATGGCTAACTACGATCCCGTGCTTCAATAGCTTTATCAAATTATATGAACCATGTACTAAAGTCGAAAGAGAGTTACAAGCTTCATCTATAATCGCTTTACTTTCTTCACAGAAGGGTATTTCGCTAGTCCTATCCGACAAAATGTCAGCAATCGCTTCGATGTCACTAGGTTTATTTGCATAAATAATATTTTTATTACCACTACAGTTAATAGTCGCCGAGAATAAATCAATACCAGTTTTCTTAAACTCAAAAAAATTATCGATAAATTGGTCGTAGATAGACAGAGACATATTTTCCTCGTCCCATATAAAAAATTGTGGAACTTTAACAAACTCATCTATGCGACTTATAGTAAAATCGTTTCTAATGCCAATAACGTCCAATGATTTTTCGGGATAAATAATAAACGGAGAATAGTAATCAATATAAGAATTTGGACTTCGAGTCTTAAGAATAATTATGGCTCTTGCCAATAACAATGACCTTTGGTCTTTATCGAAAAGATTATGCGCTTCGTCTACAAATACATAATCGTACGAAATATTTGGAAATGAAGCGAGTATAGACATTAATCTTTCCTGCGTTAAAACACTTATGTGCGGCCTTGAAGAAATGGCAGTGGTCATCATGTCCGGATGGGTTACAACATCATATCTATCTCCCTTTTCCTTAGCTATCTGAGATACGGTTTGAGCAAGTAGAGATTTTGTTGGAATAACTAAGCAAACCCTATCTCCAGATTTATATTTGTCGATACATTTTTGTATCATAAGCTGAGATTTACCATAAGATGTAGGAGCAATAGCTCTGACATTTTTCTGGTCTATTACTCTTTTATCAAAATAATATTGCTCTTCTGTTCTAAAATACTTATCCCTATATATAGAGGATAATACCTTTGACGATAACGCATTAAAATTATCCAGTTCACTATCTTGTTCATCGGTTATTTTATCAATTAAAGCTATGACCGGATAATAACCTAAACGCTCCGACATGTCTCGAAGTATCGCATAATCATTAGTGATGATACCTAAATGAATAGATAGGTAATAGGCCATTTTAATCAGATTATTATCACCAGTTACTAATAGCGCCGCAATAAAATCAATCATCTTATCAATATCTTTCTGCGATACGTATGTGTCAGTAATAAACGCACGATAGTTATCCAGAAAAGTTTTATCGTTATCGATTGATTCCTTTTTTAGCGCCCATCTCAAATCTTTAAGATTATACTTATTCATGGAATACTATTGCCCTCATTCGTAATAAAATCCAATATGTCAACAAATAGTTCTCGTCTCACAGAAATAATTAAACATTTGTCGAACGTGCACTCAGATTTGATTTTAGCCAGTTCTTTTTCGATATCATCTATGAATTCAAAATCGTTATTGCATTCACCAAAGTTCATAACCATTATCAGCGCATTCCGTGATACACCATTGGAGATATCAAGCCTACTTTTCCTTAGAAACGAAACTAACTCCTTTCGCTTTTTATCATGGTCACCATATAGAGCATTAATTTCATTAAGAGTAACTTCCCATTTCTTTTTTGTACTAGCACTACCTGTTTTATTGATACCCAGAAAGTATTCATTTAATCCTTTTTTAGCTCTATCTATCAACACCTTACGCTTTTGGCTATTGCCAGATTTGACTTCCCCATACCATATTGCATGGGTTTTATATTCATAATAATTTAAATCAAAACCATGTTTGATATTTCGATCAGACATAGATAGTAATCTGCTTAAAGAACCGATAGTAGACCCAAACACTCCAGGGACGACTAAATGCATGATTAGCTCACCTAGACATCCGATCTTATTAGTATCTGACATATTATTCAACATGTCGCTTATCTCTTGACATGCATGTCTATATGTCAAGAATTCAGGGTCTTGATTGACCAAATCTCTGCCATAACATATTTCTAGTAGATCGCTCCTTATTGATGAACATAGACAATCAAAATGTTCAGGTAGTATTCTGACTACTCTGTAATTATCTTGGCGCGGGACTAATTCCTCAAAGAACATTTACTCATATTGTACCATGAAAAACAGGTTATTAAGATCTAGTATTATTCTAGATTTAGAATATAATAGAAGGTAGAATAAGTGAGGTAAAATGAATTATATTTCAGCAAAAGAAGCTGCTGTAGAATGGAATATTTCTCAAAGGAGGGTGGCTACTTTATGTTCTGAGGGGCGCATAATCGGTGCTATGTTCGTAGGAAATTCGTGGGTAATTCCACGTGATGCTGCAAAACCAATAGATGCACGAACAAAAGCCGCAATGTTAACTAGTACTGAAGCAAAGCCTTTCTTAAAATGGGTTGGTGGAAAAGGACAGCTACTTAAAGAAATTGAACAATATTATCCTTTCGCCAAAGACACATATATAACAAAATATGCTGAACCATTTGTTGGCGGCGGCGCAGTCTTATTTGATATTCTAAATAAGTTTGAACTACAGGAAGTCTATATTAGCGACATTAATGCAGAACTAATAAATACATATACGATAATTCGAGATGATATTTATGCATTGCTGGACGTTTTGAGACGTTTTGAAAGCGATTATCTAGTATTAGAAAATGACGAACGTAAAGAAGCTTATCTTGCCAAACGTGCGCGATTTAACGAGCTTAAGAATAAAAAAGAAAACGGAGTTGAACTAGCCGCCTTAATGATATTCCTTAATAAGACCTGTTTTAACGGCCTATATCGTGTTAATCGCAAGGGTGAATATAATGTGCCGATGGGCGCATATAAGAATCCACTTATTTGCAACGAGCATAATTTGAAAGCAGTGTCTAAAAAGCTACAGAACGTAAAAATAGTGTGTGGTGATTATAAGGAATCGGGTCATTTCATAGATAACAAAACTTTCGTCTATTTTGATCCGCCATATCGTCCATTAACACCGACCGCCAACTTCACTTCCTATACTGAGGGAATGTTTGACGATAAAAATCAGTTAGAGCTTGCGAAATTCATTCAGGAGTTAGACAAAAAAGGTGCCAAGATAGTCGCGAGTAATTCCGATCCAAAGAATACTGACGAAGACGATAGCTTTTTTGACGATATTTATATAGGTCAGAATATCAAACGAGTATTTGCAACGCGCATGATAAATCGCAATAGCAACAAACGTGGAAAAATTAACGAACTATTAATATCAAACTTTTAAAGAAAGGAGTAAAATGAAAAGAAATTTTAATGATTGGCTAGGAAAATTTCGGGAAAGTATTGCCGACTATGATTATTATATCGATTTTCCAAAGATTTACAAAAATGTAGACGCTATTAGGGTAGAATTAAATATTTTAAATACACTTGTTGGTTCTCAAAATATTGAGCAGGAATTTGACGATCTTATCACGAAATATCCAGAGATATTAAAATGTATTCCTATTTTACTAGCAGTTCGCTCTAAAGAGATATATGCAATAGATGAAGATGGTGAATATAGTTATAGTTTTAATAAGATGAATTATTCTACTGAACAATATAAGGTCTTTATGCGTAAGACCGGTTTGTTCGACCTTATTGCAAACCATATAATTAGTAACTTAGTGGATTATGTCACTGGCGTAGAAACAGGTCTAGATTCCAACGGCCGCAAAAATCGCGGTGGTCATTTAATGGAGAATCTCGTGGAGGGGTATATCCAGAAAGCCGGTTACGTCAAAGGAAAAGATTACTTTAAAGAGATGAATCTTAGTGAGATTGAGAAAAAATGGAACATTGATTTATCGGCTATTTCTAATCAGGGTAAGGCCGAAAAGCGTTTTGATTTTGTAATTAAAACCGATAACGATATTTACGGAATCGAAACTAATTTTTATGGCGGTGGTGGCTCTAAGCTCAATGAAACGGCTCGTAGTTATAAAACACTTGCGCTTGAAACTAATACAATAGACGGGTTTAAATTTGCATGGTTTACTGATGGAAGAGGCTGGAATAGTGCTAGAAACAACCTTGAAGAAACTTTTGATGTGATGGACGATATTTACAATATTAACGACCTTGAAAGTGGCATAATAGGGAGATTTTAAACTATATGTCTGATAAAAAGAAAGAAATAAAAAAATGGGGTCCAGACGATTTTGAGTTAGAAATGACTAGTGTCTGGAGTTTTCCTAATCGCGGTAATTGGGCTACTCACGACGCAAAGTGGCGCGGAAATTGGTCGCCATATATTCCGAGAAATATCATTCTTCGTTATTCAAAAGAGGGTGATTGGATATTAGATCAATTTGCCGGCGGCGGTACTACATTAGTGGAGGCAAAGCTGTTAAACCGTAATATCATTGGGATAGATATTAACCCGGTCGCACTTAAAAGATGTCGTGAAAAAGTCAAATTCAAACATGAGGGTGCAAATGGTATAGTTAAGGTATCGAAATGTGACGCGCGCAATCTAAAACCGATCCCAGATGAAAGTATTGATTTAGTATGTACTCATCCGCCATATGCGAATATTATTCACTACAGTGAGGGCCAAGATATTCCACAGGATTTATCAAACTTTAAGCTCAATGATTTTTTAGAACAAATGAAAAGTGTAGCATCAGAAAGCTATCGCGTGTTAAAGTTTGGTAAATTCTGCGCGATTTTAATGGGCGACACACGTCAGAAAGGCCACGTAATTCCGCTCAGTTTTAAAACAATGCAGATATTTGAAGATGCCGGCTTCAAATTAAAAGAAATTATTATGAAAGAACAACACAACTGTCGAGCGACTGGATATTGGAAAACCAATAGTATTAAGTATAACTTCCTTTTGTTAGCCCACGAATACCTATTTATTTTTGAGAAAGAATTGAGATGAGTGAGTTTAGAGCAATAGATTTTCATATACACACATTACGCACTCAGAGCGATAATAGGGACTTAGACTTTGATAAAGAAAGACTAAGGCGTTATGTATCAAAATTGAAATTAAAGGCAATAGCAATAACGAATCATAATCTATTCGATAAGGAACAATTCGAAGAAGTGACTGATTATTTATCAGCAGAAAATACCGTTATTTTTCCAGGAATAGAAGTGAATCTAGAGAATGCACATATACTTGTTATTTCTCCGTTAGATTCTATAGATAGTTTTTCTGAGGCATGCAGTAAAATTAGTGCAAAGGTTGTAACACAAGATTTTTCATTAAATGTAAATGAGTTTAATGAAATATTCCGTGATATATTGAATGATTGTTTATTAATTCCACACTACAAGAAAGCGCCAGAAATGTCGTCTAATATTATTTCAAAAATTAATACAAATATTGTAGCAGGCGAGGTCCAAAATCCAAAAAAATTTGAATTAATGAAGAAAGATACCAATGAGCGCCTATGCCCGGTGATGTTTAGTGATATTCGCATGGGAACGTTAGCTGATTCTGAGTCGGAGCCAGCTCCTAAAATAACCTACATTTCAATTGATGATATAACAATACCAAACCTAAAAATTGCATTATCTGATAAAAGATATGTTGCACTTACTAGATCTGGTGAAGATAATTTTATAATAAACTCAAATCTAGCGTCTGCATCTCTCGGATTAAATGTTATATTAGGGAAAAGATCCTCAGGTAAAACGCATCTACTTGATAGTATAGCAAATATATATGGGGACGATGATACTCTTTATATAAAGCAATTTGAAATAATTAATCAATGTACAGATAATAAATTTACTGCACTGGTCGATGCTCAATTTAAAAGCATTACCGAAAAATATTTATCTGGTATAAAGCAACTAACGGAAGCTGTTCTGAATACTAAAGACGAAAATACTTCATTTGCCGAAATCGATAAATATCTTTCATCACTAAAGAATTATGCGGAAAATACTGCGGTTAGAGACATATATGCTAATACTAAACTATTTAATGAGAATGAATTTACCAATACTGAAGACTCTACTGGCGATACCATGATTAAGAGTCTCAGTTATCTAATCAATAATGCGGATTACTCAGAAGTACTCTCCGAAAATATCGTAATTTTAAAACGTATCTTCCTAGATATATTAAGAAAATATAGAGAAAAGATTTTATTAAACAAGTTAATGGAGTACGTAAATGCTATAATTACGTCAACGAAAAAATCTCTAGCAGACAAATCATCTAGTAGACCAATTCAAGACCCAGATTTATATTCAAGTATAAAATCAATTATAATTAATAAAAAATTTGATAAGTTAATAATCGAATTGCGAAGGCCGTCCAAGGTAAAACGTCTTGGTGTTACATATGGCCGATTTAATATTGAAGTATTAAAAGGCACATTCGATAATGTTTCGGATCTTCGAAAGCATACTGGGCTCAGTGAGCCGAGACACGATATATTTAATGCCTATTATAAAGAACCACATAAATTTCTAAAAAAATTGAATGAAGTATCAATTTTTAGTAAGCCAGAATTGATATATAAAACATTGGTTAAAATCGAGGCCAGGCCAATTAAAAATGATGGTGGTGACATCTCTAAGGGTGAGCGTGCTGAATATATACTCATGAAGCAGCTTAAAGAGGCTAAGAATTATCGACTATTTTTATTCGATGAGCCCGAGCCATCATTTGACAATTCGTTTATTGGAGAAGAGATTGTACGGCAACTAAAAGAGCTTGCAGAAGATACTACTGTTTTTGTTGTAACACACAACAATACTATTGGGGCATCTATGAATCCAGACTGCCTCCTATATACGGAACAATCAAGAGATAAATATAGGACATATGTCGGTAGTTTAACTAGTGAGAAGATGACATCATCCGATGGGCAAATAGTGTCCACATCTGATGTAATTCTATCTGCACTCGAATCTAGTAATAATTACTATAATCAAAGGAAGGAATTGTATGGAATTATTAAAAATTGAAAAAGGTTCCGCTAGATATTGGAATAATGATACTTATCATGACATTAAAGAGATTGATAGAAGTGGGCTGCTCGCAATTTTATCTAAGATTTATTATGAGGATGACGTAACCATAATAGATACTCAGGTGGATACTGATGATATTAAGGATCCAGCAGCAAAAATTATCTTCGATAATATCCTTGCTAAGCTAAACGACTTTAAAGAAAAACGTAATGAATTAATGAATGAAATTAATTTGATGTATAGAGATATTGAATCTCAATATTCTGAAGACTTAAAGAATGACGGTTAGCTATATTTGAAGTATCTATCACCAATATGTAAATGTCCCAAAAAACTATTGAATATATAAAATGTTTTTAAAATTATAGAAATATCAAATAACCTCACGTCCGTGAGGTTATCTAAATAATTTCAAAACTGGTGAGCCGGGTGGGACTCGAACCCACGACACCAAGCTTAAGAGGCTCGTGCTCTAACCAGCTGAGCTACCGGCCCGACTCATTCTTTATTTTATCATTTTTTGTGCAATTCGTCCAGTAGGAAAATAAAAAAACGTCACACACGCCCGCTCTGATTTAGTGGGAAAAAAAATTTCGCTCTTCTTCTGTGAGCTATATCAGGAAAGGTGGTTCAACTTAATACTTACGGATCTAGGGACGTTGTATCGGAGAATGTCATTCGCCCCCACCTCTTCATTTTTCCCCCAAAATGTACTATAATAGCCTCACTGCGAATTGTAGCATAATTTTTCTATACGTTCGTAGATGGAACATTTACATTTTTCAAAGGAGGGAAAACATGGAACAAGGAATTACCTTAATGGCCGGATCACTTTGTAACACACTGGAGTACGTGGAGAAAATTTTTCACGAACACAAGAACGTACTAAAAAGCATCGAACTTTATATCAACGACTTCAATGTTAATCGCGAAAAAATAAATGGTATAACAGATGCCCGCTGGAAGAAAATTATTGAAAATCAGAGGAAGAAAGCCGCAGCCAATGGTCAGAAAACTATTCTCGACCAAGATCAACTCTTCCGCTTGTCTAAGCAAATCGTAAGCGACATTAGTTACATCACGCTCGCGACCGATTCCTGTCAATTTTTCAAACGTCGCTGGATTGACACCGGCGATATTCACTGGCTGAAGGATGTGATTGATTTTTACAACAAGAGTTGGAAGCGCTTTAACGGTATTTATTCGAACATCGACTGCTTGATTCGTCAACCGATGTTCCTGAAATATGTTAGAAGTACCGAAGAGCGCCGTCAGGAATTCTGGGGTTTGGTTAATGAATTTTGTAATCAGATTGAGAAAATCGACCATGTTTTGGTGGAAGCTTTTCAGAATGACCTCAAGAATAAGCGCATGCTGCTCGCCGAGCAAAGATATCAAGAATTTTTAAATTATGAAACCGATGGCAGCCTTATCGAGGATGCCGAAGAATTGCAAGCCCAAGAGCTTGAAAATGAACAACTTTTCTCTGGCTGCAAAATTAAATATATCCCCTTAGGACATATCGCAGCCGCCTTCAAGGAAGTTTCTAAGCTTCCGGATCTTACTTCAAATTCTAACCTTAAGCAATTAACTAATTTATTAATTGCCCTTTGAAAACATGATACGCCGAGAATTTCTCGGCGTATTTTTTGTTCTATGATAAAATTAAAGAGAGAGAAATAAGTAAATTAATTATATTTCTCTTCGTTTGCACCCGTATGGCTCCGACATTCGGATGCAGCGTTCGTCGAAATATAATAAATAAATTTATTATATTTCTCCTCACTTGCACCCGTAGCTCAGCGGATTAGAGCATCTGTCTTCGGAACAGAGGGTCGAGGGTTCGAATCCCCCCGGGTGTACCATTGGTTCAAGATGAAACTTTTTATGGGCTTCCGACCCGTGTTTAATATAGGTTATACCTACTGACCCAATCTAGCAGTTTTAGAAACTGCTTTTTTGATTGGAACTAGGAATTCACTTGAGGAAAACTCTACATCTCTTGTTCTGGAATCCCTCGTTCTGAAAGCAAAAATCTGATACAATGTAGGTATGACAGCAGAAGAGCGCAAAATCGCAGTCGATCAGGCAATTGCCAATCAACGTCTCGAAGGAGGCGAGGTTTCTGCTGAAACTCGCAAGGTAATGGACGATTATGTGGCTGGCAAAATGTCCGCCAAAGAAGCAGCCGAGCAGGTTTATGCTCGCTACGGAGTGTAATCGTGGCCGATGAGTTCATCGACCCATATCTAGACTTAGGGACTGGTATTCTTCGCAATTTTGTCGGTGCTAATACCCAGAAAAACTAAGAAAAGCAGAAACTGATGTTGCTGGAATGGCCGAACCCACTCTTGGCGATATTCCTCGCAGCAATAGATATAATGGAAACGACTCTACTTATATCTCGGAAAAATCTAGGTTATAATGAAAGTAATGAACGAAGAAAACCAAAATTTTGTCGATTATGTTTCGCAGATTGACGAAACTCAATTAGCCACCGATTACACTTCAAAGCTCAGTGGTAATGAAGTAATCTATGATTCGGATTACGATGATTCTACTTTCGGATCAGATTCTATCGAGTCTGTCGCGGTCTACCCCAATGAATCCGCTGCCGCCTATAATCTCAATGAATGTAATCTCAACAGTTGTGACCTCGACGATGGTGAACTCACTTGTGGCGACGACTTTGTCGATAACGGCGACACTATTCAAGGTGGACCCTGTCAGGATCTCATAGAATATTTTAGCGACAAGCCCTATCTAGATTAATGTGGTTTTTGATTAAGTCTTAATAAGTTTATTTTTTAAACCCCAGACAATCTCCCCTTATTTAGCTCGCCACATTTTTTATCTCATACTAGCCAGAAAAAATAACCTCATCAGAGGCTATTTTCTTATTTGTTGCGTTTGCGCTTTTCGCTGTGCTTGTGATTGTTATTACGATTCAATTTAGAAATCACAATCTTTTTCTTTTTAACTGCCATATTTTCTCCATGCAGAATTAGTAAGATATTTTAAATATTATAGCATATCTTCGCATCCTCGCAAGAAAAAAGAGACGCGAGAAGCGTCCCTTTTTGACAAATTTTTCAGAACTTGAACTAATCAGACTATTTTCTAAATTTTATGTAAGTTTAGAACTTGAATTAATCAGATTGTTTTCTTTAGATTTTGCGTAATTTTAAAAATTAATGGCAAGTCACTTTGTCGTCCGATACTTGCGGAAATCTCAGAAACTAGATCATTAATAACCAGAAGCGCGCCCATCGTGTCCGCCTGTTTCAAGGTTTCATCGATCGCATCTTTGACACTAGAGATAATCCAAACCATCTTAGTATCAAACGTAAACACACGCTCTGTATCCACCAGGCCCGACATCTTCATTTGCACTTTGCGTGTGAGAAATTGTTCCTGGTAATAATCTTTCAGATTACGAATCTTGCTCCGCTGTTCATTAATTTTCGGCTGCGCCACATAAGTATCACATGTCTTCACTGGTGGCATTTTCGATTCATTAATAATTACATTCCAATGTCCGCCCAGTTCAATCGAAAACGGCGACGTGCTGAGAATTTTCGATTCCGTCGGTCGATATTTAATATTTATCTTCTGGAAATCGTTAAAATGATTCACTAATTCCGAAAAAGCCGTGTAGGCTCGGGCTAGAGAATTAAGACTTACATCAATCCACTCCCGCTCGGTCTCTTCGTTAATCGATTCACCTTCACGCTGTGCCAACTTGGAAGAATAAACCAGTACTGCATTATGAATTAACTCAATATTCAGCGCCTTCGCCAAAAACTGATCGTAATCTAGAAATAATTTCACGGCAGCAGTCAAATCTTCACCTATCAAGATCCAATAATTCAAAAAATGATCAGGTCGAATCACTTGGCGAATGAAATTAATTGAATCCTTCACCTTACCGAGACTCTGTTTTAGTCGCGGCACCGTGTAATAAATCACCTGCATGCAGCCACTTAATTCCTCGTAGGCTTTTTGTTCGTCCGGTTCATAAACATCTTTCATGTGTAGCGCGGAATGATAATTATCGTCCAGTGTCCTTAATTTTTGATACAAACCATCCGTGTAGTAGATAAAAGCCTGCATCTGATTCACCATTTCTTTTTCATGATCAATCAGTTTGCTTAGGTCGGCATTAAAATCCACCAGGTCAGCATCCTTCTTTTTCATGTTCCCCTCCTTTGAAAAAATGTCAATTTTAAGTTACTCTTGTCAAACAAGACAAATATATTATAACTGATTATCTACCCCTTGTCTAATCTGTTAATTCGCCTAAAAATCTGAACCTGCTTATGTTATAATTAAGCAAATGAATGAAGCACAAATCCAGGCAGCCAGGCGTGAAAATGAGGAAGAGGCCACCTCTCGCCGTTCGCTGACCCTTAATATTCCATACCTCGATATGCGCCCACTCGAAGAGCGTCTACCTCTGGTGTTCGGCCTAATTGATATTGCCAAAATGCATAGCGACTACGTTCTGCCTTTGCAAAAAGGTGGCGCCGGGGAACCATATCAATTCCTCGTCACTTCTCAGACTCCACGTAGCACGATTAAGGATCTCACTGATCGTTTTAACGTCAATGGTGACGGCGTCGATTTCTTCTTGATTTCGAATAGTGGTTATCAGGCCATGATGTTGCGCTACGATCCACCGAAAGAAGTGCATTATGACGATATTAAAATTGCCAGCGAGGGTGACTCTGAGACTATCGCTTCGGTTTCTCAAACCTTGAACTCCGTCGGTACTGATAAGGTCTTCGATTTCTTACTCGATCAGGCAGACAAACTCGGGGCTTCCGATATTCACATCGAAAATCTGCGTGACAATATTCGCATTCGTATGCGTGTCGATGGTATTTTGCACCCAGTGGCCAATATCGAGCGTGACCGCTACCGTGTCTTCATGGGCGAACTGGGTTCGCGCGCCGGGGTTTCTTCCGCGGCTACCACTCCACAATCCGGCCACATGCAAAAAGATATTTTCCGTGACGGCTCTTCACATCTCTTGAATATTCGTGTTGAAACCGTGCCGACTATGTACGGTCAGGATGCTGTGCTTCGTCTCTTTAATTTCGATGAATCTTTGCTTAATCTCGATCTCTTGGGCCTTTCCGAATCTGAACTTGCCGCTATTCATGATGTGGTTTCACATCCCCGCGGTCTCGTCCTCATGGTCGGTCCGACCGGTTCTGGTAAATCTACCACGCTTTATTCCATGTTAAATGCCCTAAATAGTACCGATCGCAAGATTATTACTCTCGAGGATCCGATCGAATATGGTATCTCTGGTGTCTCGCAGATTCCAGTCAATACTACCCAAGGTGGTTCTTTCGCGGATGGCCTCCGTAGTATTCTGCGTCTCGACCCAGATGTCGTGATGGTGGGTGAGATTCGCGATGCCGATACCGCCAAGACGGCGATTCAGGCTTCAATCACTGGTCACTTGGTACTCAGTTCCTTCCATGCCAATTCCACCGCCGCCGCCTTTTCCCGTATGATCGACCTCATTGGCACTAATCCGATTTTCTCCAGCTCTATCCGTATGGTAATGGCGCAGCGTCTGGTGCGTGTGCTTTCCGAAAACAAGAAATCCTACCAGCCGGATGAGGCTACTCGTAAGTATGTCTTGAATGTTCTCTCGAATCTCTCGGACGAGGTGATTAATCAGCAACTCGGCTTCACTTTTGACCCTAATAATTTTGTACTTTATCAAGCGGTCCCTACTGGTATCGAAGATTCCTTTGGTTACAATGGTCGTAAGGTGATTATGGAACAATTAATCGTTACGGAAGAAGTACAAAAATTCATTCGCGGTGATGTCGAAGATATCAATACCGACCTCATCGAAAAAACCGCCCAAAAAGCCGGTCTTATCACTCTTGAACAAAAAGGTATTTTCGCTTGTCTTCGTGGGGAAACCACTCTCGACGAAGTCTCGCGTGTAATTTAAGGAAAACTATGTCAGAAGAACCAAATTTCAACCCCCAAGCAGCAGAATCTCAGAACCAGGCTTCAATTAGTCATACCTCCACCGACGACATTTTTTCGCGTCCCTTTGTGCCGGATACTCCCGAGGAAGCACCAACTCCCGAAAGCGATTTTGTCGAGCCGACCACCCCTTATGGTACTCCGCCAGAACTACTGGAAAGCATCGATAATTCTAGTGAGTTGCGCGAAAAGAAAAAGAATAATGCTGAACCGATTGCCCTGGTTGCTTCGATTTTGGCCGTCTTTTTCGCTGGTCTTTCGCTCTATGCTTTTATCGCCATGGGTGCCAGTAATGCCAAAAATTCCAAGCTCATCACTAATTTTCAAAACGACCTGAAGCATAGCGACGAAATTATTGCGCAGTATGAATCCGCCACTAAAACCAAGGTGGTGAGTTCCGATTCTAAGTCTGATGGCTCGGATACTGGTGATAAAAACGAGAAAACTCCGTCCGATCGTAAGCCACAAATCGTCAAGTGGAATGATCTGAATATTAATTTTAATCAACTCGTCACTACGGTTGGTGATAATTATACTATTACCGGTGGCCGTATTGTTACGAACTCTGACGGTACCAAGGTCTATGCCAAACTTAGTCGTGTGAAAACCGAAAATAATCCAAACGATCCAAATCCCCTTAATCCGAATCGCACCATTTATTCTGGCGCGGTCTCTACGGATATCTACGAGCGCGACCTGCCGGGTGGTTCTTGGAAATATGTCGCACCGTTCGCCACCGAGTCGAAAGAAAAGTGTGATAATTTGCCAAAAAATCTCCAAGATGCTATTCTCACCCTAGATACTTATGAGCCGACCGATGCTACTAAGTACCAGTGTCAGCTCTGACCTCTTCCATTTTCTCTAAAACTATGTTAAAATAAACCAAGTTTCTAAATAATAAAGGTAAAATATGAGTTTTCAAATCTTGAAAAATATTGCTGACGCTCAGAAAAAGAAAGCTGTTGTCGATGTTCGCTCTGGTGATACTGTGAAAGTTACCCAGAAAATCAAAGAAGGCGACAAGTTCCGTTTTCAGGTTTTCGAAGGTGTTGTAATCCGTGTTGATCGTAAAGAATCTCACACTGCTCGTATCGTAGTGCGTAAAATCGCCTCTGGTATTGGTGTTGAAAAATCTTTCCTTCTTCACAGCCCATTGGTAGAAAAAATCGAAGTAGTTAAGCGCGCTAAGGTTCGCCGCAACTACCTCTCTTACCTCCGCCACCGCTCAGGTAAGTCTGCTCGTCTCGTCGCTCGCGACTTTGACCGCGCCGCCGTCAACACTTTGAAAGAAGAAAAAGTTGAAGCTGCTGAAGCCGTCGCTGAAACCGCCGAAGCCACTGAAGCTTAATTAAAAAGACAATCCCGCAAGGGATTGTTTTTTGTTAATTATTCGTCAAGCTCGAACCACTCTTCCAGCTTAAAGTCCTTTCCGACTGCCGCCACCGCCAAAATCGGTGTAAAGTCGGCATATTCCGGATGTGTCGCTAGGAATCCTGCTACCGCCAGATGCATTTTTTGCTGTTTTTTCTTATCAATAAAATCTAACCCCGCACCGAAATCACTACCTCCCCGGTATTTTACCTCTGTGAAGTAAAGTGCTTTATCCTTCTTGGAAATAATATCTACCTCAAATAATTTTGTTTTATAATTTCTCGCGACAATTTCATGACCAGATGTCTCTAGGTAATCCACTACGACTTGTTCGCCCCGATCACCCAGCTGCTTGCTAGTAATCTTGTTTGCGATCATCTGCCCACCCTGGTCGCCCAGTTGTTTGGTGGTAATTTTATTTTCGGCAATTTCTCGCACCGGGCGAAAACTACGGCGATGTTCTGGGGTGAGACCGAATTCCTCCATGGCTTTTTGGTGCGCCGCCGTACCATAGCCGACGTGCTTGCCGAAGCCATATCCTGGATAAACTGCGTCTAATTCCGCCATATATTTATCTCGTTCCACTTTCGCGAGAATACTGGCGGCCGAAATTTCCTTGACTAGAAAATCGCCTTTCTTTAAAGTCGAGACATATTTTTCTAGCTTCGTCCCCACCAAAAAATTCATCGTCCCGTCGATAATAATTTCCGAAAAGGGAACCTTGGTCTTTTGAATTTGCTCCACCGCTCGTCTAGTCGCGAGCCTCAAGGCCTCGCTCAGTCCCACCTCATCTATCTCCGCACTACTCACCCAACCAGCTGCAGTCGCCAAAGCCTTTTCTTTAATCAAAACATAAAGTTCTTCGCGACGTTTGGCGGATAATTTTTTCGAATCGGTCAGTTTTTCAATCCATTCTGCATTCTCGGAATTTTGCCAGTCGCCCAAAACACAGGCGCCAATCACCAGTGGCCCCGCATATGGACCGCGCCCCACTTCATCAATTCCTAAAATCATGGCTTAGCTCCAGATATATTTTTGCATTCTTAAAACCCCCGAATCACTTTGGTGACTATTTTGTTTTTACTTCCAAATGGACTTTAGAGATTATTTACTAACATTGAAGCGAAATTCCACAATATCGCCGTCTTCCATCACGTAGGTCTTGCCTACGGTGGCGAGTTTTCCGGCGGCTTTCACTGCTTGCTCGCTGCCTAGTGCTACTAGGTCATCATATTTCATCACATTCGCCGCGATAAAGCCTCTTTGGAAATCAGTATGAATCGTCCCGGCCGCCTCTGGTGCAGTCGCGCCCTTTTTGATGGTCCAAGCTCGCACTTCTTTCTTGCCAGCCGTCAGGAAAGATTGCAAACCCAAGGTGTCATAAGCGGCAATGATTAGCTCCGATAGGGCATCGTGGTCCACGCCGTAACTACTGAGAAAATCTTTCTTCTCTGCCAAGGTCATCCCCACCATTTCTTCTTCGAGTTTTGCATTCACAAAAACCGCCTGATTCGGTGCCACTAAGGCACGCATCTCATTTTTCAGCTCTTCGTTAGTTAATTCACTTTCGTCCACATTGAACATGTAAATCACTGGCTTCTCGGTAAGGTATGGAATTTTTTCTTCCTGTTCCTTATTTTTCTTGCGCTTCGCTTCCACTTTTTCGCGAGTTTCGAGGTCGGCTAATTCCAGCTCGGTTTGAATAATTTCAATATCTTGCTTCGGGTTCACTTCCGCAGCCGTGTTCGAATCTTTCGAGACGTGCAAAATATCGTCGTTCTTAAAGACGCGTACCACGTGGCAGATAATCTGGCATTCACGGATATGAGCGAGGAATTTATTGCCCAGGCCTTCACCTTTCGAGGCCCCTTCGACTAGCCCCGCAATATCGACAAACTCCACGGTGGCCGGAATCACTTTTTCGGTTTCATACATTTTGGCCAAAACATCGAGGCGAGTATCTGGCACTGGCACAATCCCTACATTTGGTTCAATCGTGGCAAAAGGATAATTCGCCGCCAAAGCGTGCGCATTAGTTAAGGCATTAAAAAGCGTTGATTTTCCTACATTCGGTAGCCCCACAATTCCAATCTTCAAATTCAAAATCAATACTCCTTAAATTTATAGTTTCTTCTCTGTTAATTATAGCATGTAATAAAAATTAAAATAACGTAATCTAAAGTTGACAATTAATAGCTATTGGTGTAACATAAAAACATATTCGGGAATACCCGCCATCCCCTCATCCTTTATGGTTGAGGGCATATTTTTTACCGGTATAATTGTAGAAAAGCTTTCTTGACTATAGATAAATCAGATAGTGGTATTTGACCTATCTTAGAATGAAGCCTTGATACACTCATTACTCTTGCTTGACACAAAGCTGCATATTCATCTTTTGATAGGAAATTAAATTTAGCGTACCAGGATCCGCTTTTAATTTGTGAGGTTAATGGAATACCCATGAAGCCAAATTTACTAAGTTTACGCATTATTAAGACTGGTCGCGTAAAACGAACACTCTTCCCATTAATTTCTACTCCAACATTCTCTCCAAAACTACACCACCAGATTTCACCTTCCGTTATTCTAGGTATCTTATTGTTGAAATGCAGTTTCTTTTTAAGACCAATCCATTCATCGAATAGTTTGTCTTTCATAATTAGTATTATAACACTAATCAGTAACAGAAGTTACCTTGTTTCGTTTTTCAGAATCTCTAAAAACTCCTCATTCATCGCAGCCGCATGAAAACCAGGCTCGCTCTTCACTATCGCCCCGGCTTGCTTGGCTAAGAATAATCCTGGTTCAAAGTCCCAAGGGTTTTCTGCTCGAAAACTCACCCCATGCATTCTTCCGGCTGCCAGAAACGCAAAAGCCACGCAGGCTGCCCCGAATACGCGGTGAGTCGAACCGTATTTCTGCATTCTGGTCGCCGCCTCGATTACGTCTCCGCCAATCACCGCATAAAATGCATTTAGAACCGGCACTTCACGTACCGAAATTTTCTCTCCATTCAGATAAGCGCCACTTTCATCGGCAAAATAAAATTCCTTCAGCGCCGGCATGTTGATTACGCTTGCGATTATCTCTCTGTTTTTACGGCAGGCCACCTGAATCCCCCAAAGTGGCAAACCATTCGCGAAATTTTTCGTCCCGTCAATCGGATCGATAATGAAGCAATTATCCGAGAGTTCATTATCCGCATTAAATTCTTCACTAATAATTGCAAAATCCGGATATTCCGCCTGGATTTTTTCAATCAAAAATTTCTCCACCAGATAATCTGCGTCCGTCACCAAATCCCCCTCGGATCCCTTGGCATAAACTGCAAAATCTTGTGACAATAACCCCTCGGCTTCGCGCACAATGCGCTGTATGAATTCGCCTTCCATAGTTATTATTATAGCATTCTGTTATTATATAACCATGAACACTATCGATCCGGCCGTGCTTTCCAAATCTCAGCAGCAAATTCTTTATGTCGATCCGGCCGTGCTTTCCGATTTTCAGCGTCAAATCTTTCAACTCGAGCGTGATAATACTTCGGAATTAATTCATTTTGAACGGGGAACTACGCCGATTTTGCTTTCTGCCCCGCATACTGCAAATTTTCTTAAAGAAGATGGTAATTTTAAAATGCGTGAAGGCTACACTAAGGCCATTGTAAAATATCTGACGAAAAAAACCGGTGCCTTCCTCATGATTAAAGAAAATTCTGATGGTATTGATCCGAATAAACCAGAAATGGAAAAATATAAGCGCCGCCTTCTTGAAATTATTGAGCAATATCAAATTCAACTCGTCTTAGATATTCATGGCGCCGCCTCGCATCATGATTTTGCAATCGAAATTGGCTCACTCGATGGCGTAAGTGCTAAGAATCAAACCATCGAATCCTTAAAAACCGCTCTAAAAAATCAGGGAATTGCGTCAGTCTCCGAAAATAGCCCGTTTAAGGGCGGCGGTATCACCAAAACCGTCCATGGAAATACCAATATTGAAGTTTTGCAGCTCGAAATTAACCGTAATTATCGTGACCTGACTCATCCAGAAAGGCTCTTTCACCTCTGTCAATCGCTCGAAAAATTCCTCAAAAGTTTTCCACAATAAAATTCAATTAAATTCCCGTAAAATCTATTGACGACTAAGCATTAGCATGATAAATTAGTAATAACTTGAAGGTCAATACAAGTAAAAAACAAAAAAACTATTAATATTTAATAAAGGAAATATTATGACAAAATATGCAAAAATCATGGCAACTTTCGGCGTCTTAGCTGGACTTGGTGTCGCTTCACTCCCACTAGCAACCTTTGCTGCTAACAACTCTGAAACCACCGTTAAGGTTACCGTTCAAGAAGGTATCTCTATCGCTAACGATAATGCTACCGCTGATGCTGGTAACAAAACCCCAGGTGAAGCTGGTACTGCCACTTCTAACCTTACCGCTGCTACTAACAACGCTGCTGGTCTTAAGATTACCGTTAAAGATAAAGATGAAGACACTTCCCTCCGCGCTGCTGGTATCACCGGTTCTGTCGCTGGTGTAGACTTCATCCCAACCGCCGCTTCTGGTACCGGTTCTTGGAGCCTCAAGGGTGGTGATCTCGTAGCTGACACCGCTATGGTTAAGAATTCTGAAACCGCTCTCGTAGTTAAGAACACTACCGGCCCTTCAACTGAAGCTGTTGCTATGACTTACCGCATCGAACCAGGTGCAGCACAACGCCAAGGTACCTACGAAGACGTTATCGTTTACACTGTTACCAAGAACTAATTTCCTGTATTGACTGATGAATCAGCTCCTGAAAAGGAGCTGATTTTTATTTGACATTATGGTAATGCTAAACTATACTAGATACAAATAAGTAGAGGAAAAAATATGAAACATATTGGGAAGGTAGTAGGCGTTCTTGGCGTCGCTTCTGCCTGTGGGTTAATGGCCTTGCCACTTAGTACTTTGGCTATTGAGAAAAAGAATAGTCTCGACGTCAATGTCACCATCGCTTCTTTTCTTAATATCACGGCTGGTGCTAGTACGGTAGCAGATACGATTAATCCGGGTCAGGTTAAAAATCTCACTAATACCATTCGCGTGAAGACGAATAGTGTCACCGGTTACAATATTAATATTCGTGATAAGGATTCTAATACTAACCTTGTTCACGATACGACCACTACGAGTACTATTCCAGCTAAAAACGGAGCGCTCGACGGTTCTCAGGCTGGTTGGAATTACTCGGTTGGCGCCATTACGCATAAGGCTGTCACGGCCACTGATGCCTCGATTTTTAAGAACCTGAATACTGCCAAGCAGGTCATCGACGAAACTACTAATATAAATTATCACGTTGCTGCTACTGGATCTGAAATTCCAGGTAATTACCAAGATGTAGTAGTTCTCACCGTTTCAGAAAATCCGGGCACATAAGCTAATTTTTCATTGAATTACGCTTTTGCTCGTGTATAATAAATAGCATATAACTAGGAGGTAAATGAAAAAACTTAAAGGTCTAATTTTCGGTATGGCAGTTGCCTTGCCACTCTTCTTCGGCATCGTACGTCCAGTCCACGCAGATAACGGTACCGAACGTCTTACCAATCACATGCAGGTCTCGCCTGCGTCTCAGCAGCTTGGTACTTTGAAGCCAGGTGAAACTAAACAGGGTACGTTCCGTGTCCAGAATATCGGCACTAACGCCTTTGATTTTAAGGTCTATGCTGCACCATACTCAGTCAGCAATGAAAACTACGACCCAACTTTCGATGCATCATCCGACTACACCAAGATTTCTAACTGGTTTACTTTTAGTACTACCACTGGCCATCTTGATCCAAATTCGGAAACTACCATCGAATACACCGTGAAGGTTCCACAAAATGCTCCAGGTGGTGGCCAATATGCCTCTATTATGGTGGAGAACGCCTCCAGTGAAAATTCATCTAATACCATTCGCGAAGTCACCCGTATTGGTATGTTGATCTACTCTCATATCGATGGCAAGATTAACCACTGTACTAAGATTTTGGAAAATAATCTTCCATTTATCCTCTTCAACCCACCAATTTCCGGTACCTCTCGTGTCGAAAACTGTGGTAACACCGACGAGGACGTTAAGTACGTTCTTCGTGTCTTCCCATTCTTCTCTAAGGAAGAGGTCTATACTAACGAAGAAAATCCTACCTACCGCACCACTCTCCCTAATACTAAGCGCCTCAGCAAGGAAACTTGGGAAAAATCTCCAGGTATCGGTATCTTCTGGGTTGAGCAAGACATTACCTTTGGTAGCGCCCACAATACCTCACGCAAGCTCGTGATTCTTTGTCCAATCTGGCTTATCGTGCTACTCGTTCTCTTTATCCTCTCAGTTATCTTCTGGCTCGTTTCCAAGAAATATGAGAATAAAAAATCTAATACCAAGTCCGCATCTCGCGTCGAATCTGATTTCTAAAGGAGTATTTGATGAAAAATAATTTTAAACGTGCCTTGACTCTAGCCCTCTTTGGGCTAGGTCTCTCCGGTTTCTTCGGTTTAGTAAAAACCTCTGCTACTTATGCCGACGAAAAACCAGCTGAAAAACCAAAAGTCCAAATCCAAATTTCCCCAGTCAAAAACACCGTCTATCTCAAGGGTGGCGATGTCTCAGATTTTACTTTCAATGTCTCAAATATCGGTACTGATCCTTTCGATTTTAAGGTTTATGCCACTCCATATTCCGTTTCCAACGAAAAATACGAACTAAACTTCTCCAAGGAAAGTTCCCGTACTCAGATTACTCGCTGGACTACCTTTGAAGACGCTTCTGGTAAATACGTATCTGATGTGACCTATTCGGTCCAGCCAAACGAAACCAAGGTCGTGAAATATCGCGTCACGGTACCTCAAGATGTCCCAGCCGGTGGTCAATACGCCGTCATCTTCGCAGAAGCTATTCCAAAGGACGACCTCAATTCCACTGGTATTAAAACGGTTTCTCGCGTCGGCTTGACTCTCTACGGTAAAACTGAGGGTGAAACCAGGGAAGAAGCCAAAATTTCTAAATACCACCTCGATGGTTTCCGTGTATCTGGTAATATTCGCACCTCTGCCACCGTCGAAAATACTGGTAACACCGATTTTCGTTCCACTGTCAGTATGAAAGTTGAAAAACTCTTCGGCGGTTCTATTTTCGAAGACACCAAGGGCTTCGATGTGCTTCCAGATACCACCCGTGATGTTGATCTCGAATGGAAAGACAGTCCAGCCTTTGGTATTTATCGTATTACTTCCACGGTTTCTGCCGCCGGTAAAGAAGAAAAATCTACCAAGATTGTCTTAATTGTGCCTATCTTTGTTCTAATTATTCTGTTTATGCTATTGACAACGGCTGTGGTATGGTTTATCATCGTACTTAGAAAGCGTCGTGCTCAGAAATCTAAGTTAATTATTTAGACCCTGGCACAGATAAAAATAAAAATAACAAAGGCGAAAAATGAACAAAAAATCAATCATCGGCGCATTAGGAATAGCAGGCTTGACCCTACTCGGCGGCCTGGCGCTCACTAATCAAACTTACGCCCAGGAAGCCACTTCTTCGGAAGTAACCGTCCAGGTCACCGTTCTTCCAAACGGTCAATCAGTTGCTATCAAATCTCCTACCTCAGATAGCAAGGTTCTTGAAAATCAAGTACCACTCAATATTGATTTCACCAAGTCAAAAACTATTGAATACGAAATCAAACTCACCGACAAAGACGGTACTACCACTACTATCGCTAACGAAACTGTTGACGTAAGTAATGCTGGTGCAGCTAATAGCGGTTCGAAGAAAATCCCTCTCGACATGCAACAGCTCACTAATGGTGTCTTCGGTAAGGTATCTATTAAAGTGACCGTCGATGGCAAAGCTGAGACTGCTGATACCGTAGAATTTAACTATGTTCCAGTAGCAGTTGAGAAAACCCAGACTAACCCACGTGGTTACACCGGCTTTCGTATTACTCACGCTGGTGGTGTCGCGAAAGTAAAAGTTGTCTTGAAAGATAAAGCTGGCCACAAAGTTGGTGATAAGGAAATCGAAATCACTGATCCAGTCGCAATGACTAACGGTGGTACCATCGAACTCAACTCAGAAGAAATTAATAATAAATTAGACAAGGGTGATTACACTCTCGAAGTCTTGGCCTTAAACGGTGCGGGTGATGATCTTGAAAAACCAGAACTTGCTAGCTTCAAGTTCACTGGCAAGGATGAACCAGCTAAGCCAGAAGACAAGCCAGCTACTCCAGGTAAGAATGGTGGCAAGAAAACCCCAGCCGTACCTAACACTGGTGGATCCGTCTTCGCAGGTATGAATCTTTCATCCTCAGACTTTCTCGCTTCCGGCATTGCCGTCTTCGCCTTCCTCTCTCTCCTCGCCGTCGTCTTCCTCAAGAAAGGTAAGAAATCCGGCTATCGCCGCTAAGATTGATTCAAAAAGACCTCCTCACGGGGGTCTTTTTTCTTTCAATTAAATTATGGTTGAAATCTTCGCTCAAATATCATATAATAAATTTGCTGGACGATTAGCTCAGTTGGCTAGAGCGCGTCTTTGACGTAGACGAGGTCAGAGGTTCAAATCCTCTATCGTCCACCAGTAATTCAGGCTGAGGGCCTGTTTTTTGTGTTTCTTGACATTTTGTGTTATAATATATGTTGTAACTAGTTTTTTATTACTTAAAAAAGAAAACAGGAGGGGGAAGTTATGCTCGTTTACCTTGAGGGCCTACCGTATGTAGGAAAAAGCACTTTGGCAAAAGGATTAAAGTCTCGTTTGGGGGCAGGTTGGAAGATCATGGATGGTCAGAGTTTAACAAAGGAAGAGCTTTACGTCTTAGCGCATGGTAATTTTGGAAATGTAATTTTAGATTCATTCAAGCCGTATTATGAATTAGCTAAGAAGTATGCGCGTTCTACTTATGTTCCCAAGCCGGTGCTAAAAGAATATCAGGCCATGCTACCTAGACCTACGGCGTCCTTTTATCTACATGTCGATAGGGCCATGACCTTGGTTTCTCGGGCAGAGACCGCAATTAATGCCGGGATGGACTGTACTAAGTCCGAAAAGTCCATCTTACAGAGTGATCATCTGACTTTTGATGGCTTCTGCAATCAATTCATGGAGTCGGTTAACACTATGGTGGTGCCAGAGTATATTGTCACGGATAACCTTTCACCCGCCGAAGTGCTAAATTTAGTGTATTATAGCGTCAGCAGGGCAATTAAAGCCGCAAGGGAACCGAAAAAGGCTCTCGCATAATCGTGACATGCCGCAAACTAGTTTTGTTCTTTACCTAGCATCTTTGATGCAAAAGGCCCCGAATTTCGGGGTTCTTTTTTACACTAAAATCCTTATGTTCTAAATATGCTACAATAGAAGTAATTAAATCACACTGGAGTTAATATGAAAATTCAAGATAAAATTAACGCTTATCTCAATACCGCAATCTCCACTACCGTAGTCATGGTATTGTTCGGTCTCTTTTTTGCTCTGCTTCCAGAATTTGCCCTCAATCTCTTGCGTCTACTCCTTGCCGCCGGGTTTCTGCTCGCCGGTTTTAGTATGATTATGAGCCGAGTTTATTCGCGCTTTGTTCGTCTATTTTCTAGTAATTTTCTCGGCGCCTTTCTCATTGTGATTGGCCTCGTCTTTCTCTTCTACCCAGGCATTCTCAGTCTCATTCCGATGACTATCGGTCTCGTCATTGTGATTTCGGCGATTTCTCGCATCGGTTACACTATGGAACTGAAAAACGTCTCCAAATCTGCTTATATCACCTCTATTATTACCAATCTTTTGTCCTTGACTGCCGGCGTCGCTATTATCGTCTATCCATTTGATGCTTCCGCCATTGCCTTGTCGTTAATCGGCTTCATTATGATTGGCTATGGCCTCTCGGATCTGATCAATATTATTGTTTTGAAGAAACACGTTCATGATTTCACCGATCGTTATAATCTAGTCTCTAAATTTTCCGGTTCGAAAAAATCCGAAACCAATCCAGATGACATCGAAGAAGCGGAAATTGTCGACCCTAAAAAGAAATAAACCCATGTTATTGTGCTTATGCTTGCAAAATCTAAGGAATTTTGTTAATATAAACGTGCAACACAGATATCTTGTGGATTGAGTATATTAAACGTATCGGGTATACGAAAAGACGCATTATATTTTGTGCTGCAAGGTTTTTGCTACTTCCTTAGCGAGGATTTGAAAAACCCCTCTTAATTTTCTAAAAAGAACAAGCAACAAAACATGCAGTTTTACCAACCATTACTACCTCGCTGCGTGTCGCGTCGTGAGACTTTCTAGTCTAAAAGTTATTGCCATTTCTTTTAGTTAGAAATAAGGTTCACCACCTTGGCGGCATGTTGGGGCCGAAGTCACTATTTCTCTTAAATTGAGCAAACTCACTTTCTTCAGTTTTTGGTAACATCCACCTTTTCGGCCCCCAACTTATTTTCATAGTTGCAGCCTCAGCTTGACTAATCTTCTAGACATCAGAAGGCTGCGGATACCCCTCCAAAAAATCCCACCTGCTGTGGGTCCCGTCTTGTATAAGGCGAGCTCAAATCCCATTTATTATGGGTCCCGTCTTATCTAAGGCGGGTATTTTTTTGTTGAAAATTATCTAGAAGATAGGCGAAAACAAAAAAGAACCCCGAAAGGCTCTTTTAAAAATCTCTGTGGTGAGTCGGGAGGGACTCGAACCCTCGACACCGGGCTTAAAAGGCCCGTGCTCTAACCTGCTGAGCTACCGACCCAGAGTACTCTCTTATTATATGCCTACCCTCTAAAAAAATCAAGCAAAATATGGTATAATATTCAGAGTAAAAAATAAGGGCAATATGAATAATAAAGAAAATATCCGTAATGTTGCAATCATCGCGCACGTTGACCACGGCAAAACGACGCTGGTGGATGCACTTTTGAAACAATCTAATACCTTCCGTGATAACCAAGCTGAAATGAGTCAAACCCTCATTATGGACTCTGGTGACCAGGAACACGAACGTGGTATTACCATTACTGCCAAGCAGACCTCGGTCTATTACCACGATCATAAAATTAATATCATCGATACTCCGGGCCACGCCGACTTCTCTGGTGAGGTTGAACGTACCCTCAATATGGCCGACGGTGTACTTTTGGTGGTGGACGCCCAAGAAGGCCCAATGCCACAGACCAAATTCGTTTTGAAGAAAGCCCTTGATCTTAAATTAAAGCCGGTTGTGATTATTAATAAAATCGACAAGCCTGCCGCTCGCATTGAAGAAGTGAAAGACGAAATTTCTGACCTTTTCTTGGAACTTGCCACTGAAGAATCTCAGCTCAATTATCCAATCTACTATGCCATCGCGCGTGATGGTCGTGCCGGTAAGACCGAAAATCTTGATGATGATCTCCATGTGATTTTTGAGTCAATCATTAACGATATTCCTTCGCCAAAAATTGACGAAGCTGCCGATAAGGGTCTACAGCTGCTTGTGGCTTCTCTCGCTTCTGATAGCTATCTCGGCAAATATGCCATCGGTAAAATTTTCCGTGGCAATATCAAGCATGGTCAATCCGTTAAAATTATGAAAACTCACTTTACTGACGGTGAGCCAGAAATTACTACCGAAAATGGTAAAGTCGATAAGATCTTTGTCTATCGTGGTCTCGGCAAGGAAGAGGTTAATGAAGCTTTTGCTGGTGACATCGTCGCCGTGACTGGTATTCCAAGTGCGAACATCGGTGATACGATTGCGGCTTTTGATAATCCAGAAGCTCTTCCGACTATCGAACTTGAGCCACCTACGCTCAGTATCTATATTGGCCCAAATACCAGCCCACTCAAAGGTCAAGAAGGTGAATTCACTACCTCCCGCCAAATTTCTGACCGTCTCCATAAAGAGCTTGAAACTAATATTGCCTTAAAGATTGCTCAAGACGGTCTCGGCTACAAAGTATCTGGCCGTGGTGAGCTTCACCTCTCAGTTTTGATTGAAACTATGCGCCGTGAAGGTTACGAACTCGAAGCTGGCCGTCCAGAGGTGGTCTATAAAGAAATTGATGGCAAAAAATGTGAACCATTTGAAGATCTTACAATTGAAGTCACCCCAGAATATGTCGGTGCGGTTTCGCAAGAGCTCGGCATTCGTAAGGCTGATCTCGTTGCTCAGGAAATTACCTCTGGTGGTGCCGTCCGTTTCACTTATGAAATTTCTACCGCAGCCTTAATTGGTCTTCGTAATAGCTTGATGACCGATACTAAGGGTACTGTGATTATGTCTTCTATTCCAAAGGGTTACCGTCCGGTGGAAGGTAAGTACAAGCCAGAACGTAATGGTGTTTTGATTTCTTTTGAGACCGGTACCTCTACCGCTTATGCTCTCGACATGGTGCAGGCTCGTGGTATTCTCTTTATTCCACCTCAGGTCCCAGTCTATCAGGGTATGATTGTCGGTCTTTCGAATAAGAAAGAAGATATCGATATTAACGTTTGTCGTGAAAAGCAGCTCACTAATATGCGCACTCACGCTTCCGATGGTGCTATTCAGCTCACTCCGTATACTAATCTTAGCCTCGAGCAATGTCTCGACTTCCTGCTCGATGATGAACTTCTCGAAGTGACTCCGAAGAGCTTACGTCTCCGCAAGCGCCAGTTAGATCCAATCAAGCGAAAACGCGAAGCCAGGAACTAAAATGTCTCATCCGGCGTATTTAATCGATTCACATTGTCATCTGCATGACCTGGATTTTTATACGCCGGAAGCGCAAACCGAGGCTCTTGCTGTTTGCGCCGAAAAACAAGTCGAAAAGCTCATTTGTATCGGTACCGACCACGAGGATTCTTTTAAGGCCGCCGAATTTGCTGCCCAAAATCCCACCAAACTTTTCTGGAGCTACGGCATCCACCCCAATGAATTTGACAAGCCTAGAAAAGATGTTCAATTTGAACATAATAATCGTCCTGTGGCAATTGGGGAAGTGGGATTAGATTATCATTACGGTGAAAATGATAAATTGGATCAGGCTAGATTGCTTGAAGAAATGCTGGATCTCGCGATTCGCGAAGATTTGCCACTGATTTTTCACGTCCGTGAAGCTTTTGATGATTTTTTCGCGATTTTGGACAATTTTTCTACCGCCAAAATCCGCGGCGTCGTGCATTCTTTCTCTGATAATAAGAAAAATCTTAAAAAATCTCTCGAACATGATTTTTATATCGGCGTAAATGGTCTTGCTACTTATTCTACTTTGCCGATGCCGCCAATCGAGCGAATTCTCCTCGAAACTGATGCGCCATTTCTTGCACCGGTGCCTCTGCGTGGTCAAACCAATCAGCCGGCCAATGTTTATTATGTGGCTAAATGGCTAGCCGAAAAACTCGGGCTGGATTTTGAGGAAGTTGCGAAAATTACTACCGAAAATTCGGAAACTCTCTTTAATTTAGGAGCTAGAAAATGATTTATTTAGATTTTGCCGCTGCTACCCCAGTGCATCCTAAGGCACTTGAGGCGATGTTGCCATATTTTAGTGAAAATTTTTACAATCCTTCTGCGCCGTATCTCCCTGCCAAACATTTGCGTGGGGAATATGAGGCGAGAAAATCCGCCCTGGCTCAGACTATTGGTGCGAAATCACCGGATTTGGTTATCACGGCTGGTGCTACCGAGTCGATTAATCTGGCATTTACTGTCTTAGAAAATTACCCTGATACTGAAGCACTGATTCTATCCACCGAGCATGCCTCGGTGCGAGAATCCGCCAGACATTATGCGAAAAAAGTTGCAGAAATCGCTGTCGATTCCACTGGATTGATTGATCAGAAGGATTTGGCGACTAAAATCACCGATCGAACCGTGCTGATTTCTGTCGCGATTGCTAATAATGAACTCGGCACCATCCAACCGCTCAGTGAAATTGCCGAAATTATTCGCAAGGTTCGTGATCAGCGTCTCGCCGCCGGTAATCTTACGCCACTTTATCTCCATTCTGATGCTTCGCAGGCTGCCAGCCTCCTCGATCTCTCAGTGGCGCGTCTCGGGGTCGATCTATTGACGCTCAATTCCGCCAAAGTTTATGGCCCGAAGGGAATTGGCGCACTCTATATTTCTCGTGGAGTTAGACTCCATCCAATCTCTTATGGTGGTGGCCAGGAAATGGGTCTGCGTTCGGGTACGGAAAATGTGCCTCTCCTCATTGGCTTCGCGGAGGCTTCAGTGCGTGCGAAAGCTCACATTTCCGCCAGTCGTAAAAAATATGAAAAATTTAATCAGTTATTCCGCCAGATTTTGACCGAAAAATCCCTCGTTACGCCAAAATTTTTAGGTAACAAAAAACACCAACTAGCCAACTTCTGTCCAATCTGCTTTGATGGCCTCGATGCTGAGCGCCTGATTTTTAAGCTGGAAGATCAGGGGATTCTCCTTTCTACTGGTGCCGCTTGCGCTGCCTCGAAGGGGCAAAAATCTCATGTCCTGGCGACTATCGGTTTGACGGATTCGGAAATCACCGGTTCCTTGCGTGTGACTTTCGGTGAACTAAACACCGAGGAGCAAATTCGTGAAGCTGCCTCAGTGATCGCGGAGGTTGTTAATCAAGAAGCTACACGCATCGGCTTACTATCAGAGCCGAATTCAAAGCAAGGAGCTAATCATGTTTAACTCTTCAGAAAAACCTAAAACCGTCTTTGTCGGCATGTCTGGTGGGGTTGACTCTTCGGTTACTGCCGTTTTGTTAAAAAATGCCGGCTACCGCGTGGTCGGTGTTTATATGAAAAACTGGTCGAAGGATCTTCCAGGTATGAAATGTCCTTGGGCGGAGGATTTGGCGGATGCCAAGCGTGTGGCTACGAAATTGGATATTGATTTTCAGATTTTCGATTTTGAAACCGAATACCACGCCAAAGTCGTCGACTACATGATTGAGGAATTCAGGAAGGGCAATACGCCGAATCCCGACGTGATGTGTAATCAAGAAATCAAGTTCAAGCTTTTTTATGATATTGCCATGAGTCAGGGTGCCGATTTTATTGCTACCGGTCATTATGCTGTTTCGGAAGATGGTAATTTGAAGCTTGCTACCGATACGAATAAGGATCAGACTTATTTTCTTTATCGAATTTCCGATGAAGCCACTATGCACACTTTGTTTCCTCTTGGCAAAATGTTAAAACCAGAGGTGAAGCAGTTGGCTGCCGAATTTGGTCTCGATAATGCCTACAAGAAAGAATCGATGGGGGTTTGCTTTGTGGGCGAAGTCGGGATTAAGGATTTTCTCCAAGAATACATCGAAGTGATGCCTGGTCAGATTATCGATCGCGATACTGGAGAAACGCTCGGCACACATGAAGGCGCGGTTTTCTATACAATTGGTCAGCGTCACGGCTTAAATCTCGGGGGTGGACTACCTTACTATGTAGTAGGGAAAGATATGGAGAAAAACCAGGTTTTCGTTTCAAAAAATCTTAATCACTTAAATTTATGGACGAAAACCTTGAAATTAAAAGACGTAATCATTCGCCAAATTCATCAGGAATCTGGCAATATTCAGCCAAATCTTTCTGAGCTCACCTGTCGGGTACGTCATCGTGCGCCACTTATCGCTTGTAGTTTTAATCCAGAAACTAACGAAGTAACACTAAATGAAGAAATTAAACATCCAGCAGCCGGTCAATCCGTGGTCTTCTATGCTGGTGACGTCTGTATTGGTGGCGGCATTATTGCCGAATAATTTCTGCATCGGCGGTGATATCATTGCGGAATAATTTTTAACAGAAAATTTATCACAAGATTAGACAATCGAAAGATCGCCGCGCATAAAAAATAACCGCTCTCCGCGGCTATTTTTTTATTTCTTATCGAAGCAGGCGTAACCCTTGGTCAGTTCTAGTTTACTCTTTAGATCGTCGACGGCTTTCTTTAGACCGTCTTTTTGAATTTTATCGTCTAGATTACCTAGGTCGAAATCCTCCCCGTCATCTGTCGTAGCTGAGATGAAATTCTCTGCCTTTGGGTCGAGTTTAATCGTGAGCGTATTTTTGGCTGAACGGCAGGTAACAGTTAGCAGTCCATCGCCATTAGCCAGATTTTTCACGACCATGAAGAGGATGATACCCGCAATCCCGATCAGGAACAGGGTAATTAATTTTTTCATTTGTGGCGTCCTTTTGTTTAATCTCTACCCATTATATATGGCATAAGCATTTTGTAAAGTTGTGTAAAACTCGAACCCCACAGATTATGATATAATTATCTCTATGAATGCAAGTGAAATCCGTCAAAAATTTCTTGAATATCAAACTGCTCGTGGTCACCAGGTAATTGCCCCAGCGCGTCTGGTTTTGGAAAATGATCCGACCACCCTCTTCACCGGTTCTGGTATGCAGCCTCTTTTGCCATATCTTCTCGGTGAGCCTCATCCTGCCGGTCAGCGTCTGGCAGATTCACAACCATGTTTGCGTCTGCAGGATATTGAAGATGTTGGCGATCCACGCCATACTACAGTTTTCGAAATGCTCGGCAACTGGTCACTCGGTGATTATTTTAAGCAAGAGCAAATTCCAGCTTTCTTTAAATTCCTCACCGAAATCGTCGGTCTCGATCCACATAAAATTTACGTCACTTGCTTTATTGGTAATGAAAAATACGGCATCCCAAAAGATACCGAATCAGCTGAAATCTGGCAACGTGTCTTTGCCGAAGCGGGTGTACAAGCAGAAATTGCTGAAATTGGCTCCAGTGAAGACGGCGCCAAGCGCGGTATTAAGGAAAATGAGCATATTTTCTTCTACGATGATCATGAAAACTGGTGGAGTCGTGGCGGTGGTGTCGAAACTACCCCGATTGGTGATCCATGTGGTCCAGATTCCGAAGTTTTCTATGATTTTGGCGAAGACAAGCAAGATGTTGCGAAATACGGTAAATCTCATCCGGCCTCGGATGGCGCGCGCTTCATGGAAATTGGTAACCAAGTTTTTATGCAATACAAGCGTAATCAAGATGGTACCTTCTCGGAATTAACCAAGAAAAATATCGACTTCGGTGCCGGCCTCGAACGTATTGCTGCAGCTGCCATGGATTCTTTCGATGTTTTTGAAACTTCACTCTTGAAGCCAATTATTACTAAACTTGAAGCTATCTCTGGTCTTAGCTATAAAGATCACACGGAAGAGATGCGTGTGATTGCTGATCATCTTCGTGGCGCCTATCTACTGTCTGCTCAGGGGCTAGTACCAAGTAATAAACAACAAGGCTACGCCCTTCGCCGTTTGATTCGTCGTGCCGTGATGAAAGCTACTAATCTCGGTATCGATCAAGATTTCTTGGCTCAAATCGTGCCAATTATTGCCGAAAATTACCAAGATCTCTCTGATGAAATCCTTACCAATCGCGCTGACGCTTTGAATGTCTTGATTCGCGAAGAACAGGCCTTCCGCCGTAGTATTCACCGCGGTCTTAAGGAACTTCATAAGCTTAAAGATCAGGGTCTTACCGGTAAAGAACTCTTTATGTTGCAGGATACTTACGGCTTCCCACTCGAATTATCTCTCGAAGAAGCTAAGCAAAACCAAATTAATCTCAGTGAAAACTGGCAAGCTGAATTCCAAGCCAGTCTCGATGAGCAGCGCCAACGTTCTCAAACCGCTAGCAAGGGTATGTTCAAGGGTGGTCTCGAAGATCACGGTGAAGCCTCGGTGAAATATCACACCGCAACTCACCTGTTACTTGCTGCGCTTCAGAAAATCGTCGATCCGAATATCGCTCAGGCCGGATCCAATATTACCTCTGAGCGTCTGCGTTTCGATTTTAATCTCGATCGCAAACTCACCGATGAAGAGAAGAAACAAATTGAAGACCAGGTCAATCAGTGGATAGAGGAAGATTATTCAGTCTCGTTTGCTGAATATGATAAGGCTTACGCTCGTGACGTCTTAAAAGCTCATGGTAGCTTCTGGGAAAAATATGGCGACGTCGTCAAGGTCTATACCATCGGCGCTGCAGAAAATCCCGTCTCGCGTGAACTTTGTGGTGGCCCTCACGTCGAACATACTGGCGTACTTGGTCATTTCAAGATTAAAAAAGAAGAATCCTCAGCCGCCGGCATTCGTCGTGTTAAAGCAATTTTAGATTAAGGAGAACAGGGTGGAACAATTAGCCAATTACTTTACGCCAGAATTATACGAAATTGAATTAAGGATCAATAAAGACACCGAGCAGGTTCAAGGTCGAGTGAAGATTCAGGGTGTTGCCAAAAGTTCCACCATCAAGCTCCACGCTAAAAATCTCAAAATTAATCAGCTAACTATCAATCAGCGTCCAGTGGCTTTTACAGAGGACACTGAAGCTGAAACTATTAGCTTTATTTCGCAAGTCTCAGATGCCGAAATTATTATCGAAGCCCGTTATTCCTTGCAACTTTCGCACGGTATGACTGGGCTTTATCTTTCGACTTATGAATATGAAGGGAAGACCGAGCGTATTGTTTCTACTCAGTTCGAATCGCACTATGCGCGCATGATGTTCCCGTGTGTCGATGAACCCGCTGCCAAGGCTAAGTTCTCGCTCAAAGTTATCGATACTGATTCGACTGACACGATTCTCAGTAATATGCCGATTAAAAGCGAGCGTACTCTGACCTATACTTCGGTGAATAGTGAGCTTAATCCAAAAACTGATCCGAACGCCATGAATCTCAGCACCGAGGTGACGCGTAAAATTGTGGAATTTGAAACCACTCCACGTATGTCGACTTATCTTTTGGCACTCTGTCTCGGTCATTTCCAAAGTGTTACCACTAAGAATCAGCATGGCGTCACAATCACCACCTACGCCTCGCTCAATCAAGCTAAGGAATCTCTCATTGAGCCGAATCAAATCGCCGGGGAAGCCTTAGATTTTTACGACCAAGCTTTTGGCGTGCCATATCCATTGCCGAAACTCGATCAGGTAGCAGTGCCAGATTTTGATGCTGGCGCCATGGAGAACTGGGGTTTGGTAACTTATCGTGAATCTTGCCTCCTGATGGATGAAACTGCCACCTTGTCTGACAAAATTCAAATCGCCACGGTGATTACTCATGAATTATCGCATCAGTGGTTCGGTAATCTTGTGACGATGGCTTGGTGGGACGATCTCTGGCTAAATGAAAGCTTCGCTAATATGATGGAATATTACTGTCTCGACGCAATTCGTCCAGAATGGCGGGTCTGGCAGGAATATTTCGTTTCTGACTGTTATTATGCGCTGACTCGCGATGTTTCGCCAGATATTCAGGCGGTCAAGCAGGCAGTTAATCATCCTTCCGAGATTGAAACTTTATTTGATCCGGCCATTGTCTATGCCAAGGGTTCGCATCTGATGTTTATGCTAATGCGCCTGATGGGTGAACAGAATTTCTTGAAGGGTTTACGGGATTATTTTGAAAAGCACCAATACCAAAACACTACTGGTGATGACCTCTGGGCCGCCTTGCAACCTTATGCTGAATTTAATGTTTCAGATTTTATGAACCAATGGATCACGCGTCCTGGCTTTCCGATTATTGAAGGGGGAAAACAAGAGCGCTTCTATCTAGATGGCCGAAGCAACCAAGAATCTTGGCCACTCGTGCAAGTTTCTGACGATATGACCGGACATTATATTATCGGTCTCACCTCCGAGGAGCTTCAGGTCAAGCTCGTGCGTTTCTCTGAGTTAAGCCAGGAACAGCAATTGCGCCTCCTAATTGACCAGAGTCTGCTCTTGCGTACTCCACGTGGTGATTTGCCGGCCAGTCTGGATCTCCTGATGCATTTTCGTGAGGAAACTAGTTTTTCGATTTGGTCAATTATTATGTCGATTCTCGGAGAACTTAAGATTTATTGTTCGATTGATACTCCGGCCGAAGCTAATTTGAAACAGTATATTAAGGCGCTGATTTCCGAGCAACTAAGTCGTCTCGGAGTGACGGAACAGCCAGAAGATACTGACGACGATAAGAAATTACGCGAATTAATTTTGAGTCTAGCGGTCTATTCTGATGATGAAGCCACTAAATCACGTCTCACTGAGCAATATAATATATATATTAATAAAGCTCCGCTCGATTTTACCGCTGTCTCACCGGAATTGCTTTTGCCGTACCTCGATGCTGAGTTCAAGACTAGTCAGGAGGCTCGTTTCGCAGAATATCTCCATATATATACAGAGACCGCTTCACCTACCATTAAGACCTTACTTCTGGATGTCATTACTAATGCCAAGCAAGAAGCTCATCTCGAAACTCTATTAAAACTTCTTTCTGATAGTCAAACCATCCGTCCCCAGGATCATCGGGGATTTGTGCGAGATTTACTTACTAATCAGCGTACGCGTGAAAAAACCTTTACTTGGCTTTATGCGAATTGGGATTATCTGGTCAAGCTCGTGGATGGCAAATCTCTGGATACTTATTTGAAACTGATGACCCGCTTTGTAAGGACCGAAGAAGCGCGCGCGGACTTCGAAAAATTCGCTACTCGCTTTGAAAAAGACCCAGCTTTATCCCGAATTATTAAAATCGGGCTATATGAAATCGAAAATCAGCTGAATCTAATTACTAAAAATCAGCAAATTCTCCATCAAAAACTCGAAAAATACTCGAAAAACCACTAAAAATCAGCAAAAAACCAGAAAATCTCAAAAATCTTTAAAAAAGTCCGAAAAAAGACTTGCATAAATTAAAAATTTGATATAAGATAAATACTAAGTTCAGCAAGTCAGAAATGACCACTGCGAAAAAGGGAAACTGCGAGAATTCTTAATATATAGGATTTATTTAAATCGCACGTTGAATTAACAATTTGGACAACGATGAAAATTAAATAAAGACTTGCATTTGTATATATGAAAGAAATCCCTTCTTGGTTTCGGAAGTATATACGTGAATTAGTAATCAATCTTCGATTACTAGTTAAGTCAATGCATAAAAAGGTAAATAAGGGCACTAATAGTGGATGCCTTGACAATCAATACCGATGAAGGACGTAGAACTCTGCGATAAGTCTTGGGGAGCTGAGAGCAAGCTTTGATCCAGGAATTTCCGAATGGGGCAACCTAATACGAGTCATGTCGTATTGCAATTACCTGAACACATAGGGTAATTAGACGGGAACCAACCGAACTGAATCATCTTAGTAGGTTGAGGAAAAGAGAATAAACAATGATTCCGAAAGTAGTGGCGAGCGAAATTGGAACAGCCTAAACCTTAACATAACCATACGGTTTAACGGCCAGAGTTATGAAAGGGGTTGCGAAATAAGATAATTTTTATGCTGAGGTATTGGAAATCCGATATTTCAGTATAAAAACCAACATCGTTAAATGAGTGGATAATGTTATAAAACTTAGATCATAGCGGAAGTGTTTGAATGGCACACCAAAGAAGGTGAGAGTCCTGTATGCGAAATGGTCTTAGACATTATATATCTTTTTTCAAGTAGGACGGGGCACGAGAAACCCTGTTTGAATCTGGCAGGACCACCTGCCAAGGCTAAATATATTGATTGATCGATAGCGAACTAGTACAGTGATGGAAAGGTGAAAAGAACCCCGGGAGGGGAGTGAAATAGATCCTGAAACTTAGTGCCTACAAGGTGTCGGAGCAGCTTCGGCTGTGACGGCGTGCTTTTTGTAGAACGATCCAGCGAGTTAATGTTGTCGGCGAGGCTAAGTCAAATGATGGAGCCACAGTGAAAGCGAGCCTTAACAGGGCGACAAGTCGGCAGTATTAGACCCGAAACCGGGTGACCTAACCATGAGCAGGTTGAAGCTGCAGTAACATGCAGTGGAGGACCGAACCAGGATACGCAGTAAAGTGTTTGGATGACTTGTGGTTAGCGGTGAAATGCCAATCGAACTCGGAGATA
>CAUUFZ010000002.1:0-202089 GCA_963544575.1 uncultured Candidatus Saccharibacteria bacterium
CTATAATGAAGATAACTACTTAAAAACAGCTTGTTCCGAATTGTTTAACTAAACCCAATATATAGTGAGGGGTCAAGATATTTTTTTGAAGCTGTTGGAATAATTTTGAAGTTAATTTGTCGGGATTTTGGAGCGTTTCAAGGGTGATTTATGGATATCTTAGAGTTAACTTTTAACCTGGTGCGGTAGAGATAGACTAGGGGTCTGGTAGGGAGAGAGGTTTTCTAAAAAATGGAAGTCTTATAATGAAGCTAAATAATCACAATTAATAAAACGAAAGGACAAAAAGAAAACGAAATAGACGCCAAAAGGCAAGGCTTGGATGGAGGAAGAAAGAATTATATTAAACTCCCATACTATAATTAGAACTATCTCTCAACACATATGACCAAAAAAGTATCCTAGATTTTTATAATCATAATTTCAAATATACTATTCTTCCTCCATTTAAGTTTTGATAAGGGCGCCGTGGTGGGCGCAGAAAATATCACCTAGAAATTAAAGGAATTAAATTTAGCTTGATGAGATGTTGAATCAGGCCTGGCAGGTTGAATCAGGCCAGGCGGGTCGAATTAGGGCTAAGCGAAGTAGGTTAGGCTTAGTGAATTAGATGAGGCTTGGTGGGTCGATAGCGAAGCGAATCTCTGGATATTGGTTAAGCGACTCGATGAGGTGAGTGAGCGAGTCACGTTTTTTGGCTTTGACGATGATTTGCCAAGAATAGCCACTGGGGGTGTATTCATGAAAGGAGGGCGTAGGAGCGGAAAGATAAACGTCGGGGAATTTTTTGAGCGCACGATGGAGCTCCATGATCTTTTTAATGGTGAGATCTTCGGTCTTTTTAACGATAGAGATACGAAGTAGATAGAAAAATGGAGGTAAATGAGAAAGTTGACGTTTTTTGAGGAGGTAATCGGCAAACTTGGCGTAATCAAGAGATTTAGCGGCAAGAATGACTGGATGCTCGGGTTGGAAAGTTTGGAGGAAAACGTGATTAATATCGGTGTGACCGCGTCCGACGCGACCGATAACCTGGGTGATGAGCTGGAAAGTACGTTCTTCGGCGGCATAATCCGGCAGATTGAGATTGGCGTCAGCTTGGATGATACCGACGGTGTTTAATAATGGGAGATCGAGACCTTTGGCGATGGTTTGAGTACCAATAATAATATCAATATCACCGTTTTTGACGGCTTCAAAATTTTGGGTGAGCGAATCGGCGGTAGCATTATCGGCATCAAAGCGAGCAATGCGAGCAGATTTAAAGATTTTTTTGAGTTCTGATTCGAGAAGCTTGGTACCGAAACCTTTATGGATAAGGGAACCGTGATGGCAAACCGGACAGGTGGAAGGGACTGGTTCATGGTGGCCACAAGTGTGGCAAATCAGCTGATAGGAGTCGCTATGAAGGGTGAGCGGAAGAAGACAATTGGGACAGAGGACCTGGTAGCCGCAGTGTTCACAGATTGTGAGCGGGGCAGAGCCACGACGATTATGAAAAAACAGGGTTTGTTTGTGTTGTTTGAGATTATTTTTGATGTCTTGGAGTAGAGCGTCGGAAAAATAGCGGTTACGTGTGAAAAAGGCGCGATCTTTAAGGTCGATGAGGCTAATTTTAGTTTGGCTAGTGATAGATTTAGCCTTTTCAGAGAGGGCGACGTAGGCGTGATTCTTTTGTGCTAGGAAATAATCCTCAATGCGTGGAGTGGCAGTACCGAGAAGACAATCAATTTTGAGGGTTTGAGCCATAAAACTAGCAAGACGAAGTGCGTGGTAACGTGGTGAGGTATCTTGATAGAAGCTAGGTTCATGGGCTTCATCGATAATAATAAGCCCAAGGTTTTTTAGGGGTGAAAAAAGAGCGGAGCGTGGGCCAATTACGACAAAAGGCGTGGACTGATCGGCTTCGTGGATACGTTGCCAGATAAGGTGACGTTCGGCTTCGGTGAGCTTGGAATGAAGAGAAATTACTTGAGTGCTAAAATGTTCTTGAAAACGACCGACTAGCTGTGGAGTGAGGGAGATTTCGGGGACAAGCAGAATGACGGATTGGTTGGAATCGAAAATTTGCTGGGCGAGCTTGAGATAGATATTGGTTTTACCGGAACCCGTAATGCCGTGAAGTAGTTTGGTGTGAGTTTTGATAGCTTGGAGTTCGGTGAGGGCTTGTTTTTGAGCGGAGTTAAGGGGAATTTGTTTGCTGGTGGTGGCAGTAGGCGTGGTATTTGTGGTGGTGGCGGTAGTGGCAGTGGTAATGGAAGATTTTTTGCGACGATTTTTTTCGATGCCGAGAGGGAGAAAAAGGTTGGCGGTTTTGGCGACTGGATTTAGATAGTAGGAGGAGAGCCAGGCGAGACTTTTTAGGAGATGATTAGGTAGGGGGATTGGGTGAACAATTTTATTAATCGATTTAATAATGAAATTTTGGTCGGTAGGAGCGGTGGTTTTTCGATAAATAATGCCAAGGGCGGTTTTCTTGCCGAGGGGGATAGAAACAATGGTACCTGGGGCAAGATTTTGGTCAAAAGAATAGGTGAGGAGGCCATCAGAAAAGAGGGGAGATTTTTTGAAAGTGGTGGTGGGAATTACCTCATAGTACATCAAGTATATTTTAGCATTTATGATATACTTTAAGAAAGGAAAGAGGTAAATGTTAGATGTTTTTATCACATCTCGGGTTCGCCGGAAGATTTTGGTAGTTTTTGCCAAATATCCGGACTTTAAGGTTCACGTTAGGGGACTGGCGAAATTGATTCACGAGGATGCGGGTAATATTCAAAGGGAACTAAAGAGGCTGGAAAAGGCGAATTTTTTGGTGACTTCGAAAAAGGGTAACACGACTATTTATCAGACAAATAAACAATATCCAATCTTGAAAGAATTGCAGACGATTGTAATTAAGAGTCAGCAAATGTCACCAAATCAAAAAGTAACGAAGACAATTCAATAATTTTTGAAGTATGTCGAAGATTTTTGAGGAAATTTTGGCTAAAAGGGGCGTAACGGAAGAATTTTTGCGGCCAAAATATAGCCTGGAACATGCAAAGAAGCTGCCAGATATTGAGGTGGCGGTGGCGCGAATTAAAGCGGCAATAAACCAGGGCGAGACGGTGCTAGTTTATGGTGACTACGACGTGGATGGAGTGACGGCAAGTACGATTATGTGTGAGGCGCTGAAACTAGCGGGGGTGAAGCGGGTGGAAGTGATGCTACCGGATCGTTTTATTGACGGTTATGGTATGAGTGAAAGATGCCTGGAAAGGGCCGTGGAATTGGGGGTGGGTTTGGTAGTGACGGTGGATTGCGGCAGTAATAACGCGGAAGTGATCAAAAAATTAGCTGAACACAAAATTGATACAATAGTGACCGACCATCATGAATTAATGAATGGTGTGCCAGAGCGAGCGTTTGCCGTGGTAAATCCGAAGCGATATGGAGAGGAAGAAGCCGATTTAGAGAAGAGAGAGCTCCGGGAAATTTGTGGGGCGGGAGTGGCTTTTATGGTGATGCAAGCCCTAGTGCTCGAGGGATTAATTCAGCAGAATCAAGAGAAATGGTTTCTTGATCTAGTTTTGATTGGAACGATTTGTGATTCGATGGTGATGAATCAGATTAATCGGGAACTGGCATATTTTGGTTTGATTATCTTACAGAAGACTAAGCGTGTGGGACTTTTAGAATTGATGCGCGTGGCGGGTGTACAAAAAATTGATTCAGAGGCAATTGGCTTCCAAATTGGACCACGATTAAATGCCGGTGGACGCATGGAGTCAGCGGAGATTTCATTGAAGCTTTTGATGTCGAAGGAACGAGCGGAGGCGGCGATGTTGGCGGAGGAGCTTAATCGATTGAACGGGGAGAGGCGCACGGCACAGCGAGCGGCATTGGAAGAAATTTTAGTCGATAGCGAGCCAGTGATTGTGGTGGCTGGCGATTGGCACGAAGGAGTGCTAGGAATTATTGCGGGGAGATTAGTAGAAAAATACCGTAGACCGGCCTTTGTTTTGGGAGAAACGGAAGGGATTTATAAGGGTTCGGGACGGTCATTTGGTGATTTTAATTTGGCGGAAGCGATTAAGGCGGTAAATGAGACCTTAATTGGTGGGGGTGGTCACGCGGCGGCTTGTGGGGTGAAGCTGAAAAAAGAAGATTTGATGCGCTTCAAAGAGGCGGTGAATCAATATTATCGAAGTCTAAACCTAACTGAACAAGAAAAATATCTGGAGGTAACGGAAGATATTAAAGTAGATAATTTGGCGGAACTGGATGTGGATTTATATGAAGAGATGTCAGTACTTCGGCCATTTGGGCAAGGAAACACGGAGCCAATTTTTGAGCTTTTGAATACAAAAATTAAGTTCGTAGAGACGCTCGGTGCAGAGAAAAAACATCTGAAATTTACCCTGGAAAAGGACGGAAATTTGTTCAAGGCTTTGGTGTTTAATGCGCGGGAAGAGTGGTTTAATTTGGATAAGGATGCCAGTTATAATGTGTATATAAATTTAGTACTCAATGAGTGGCGCGGACGAAAAACCGTGGAAAGTCGGTTACTACAAATTAAAAAGAGCGATCCCAGTGATTAGATATTGAAAAATCTGCGGCTCTCTGGTATAATCCTGCTATATGTCAATAAAAGTAACTAGAAAAGACCAGGGTGAGGCTAACGAGAATATTATTCGTCGTTTTAATCGTAAGGTTTTACAGAGTGGAATTATGCCACTAGCAAAATCACAATTACGTTTCTCTAAGCCTATTTCCAAGAGAGAGCGTCGTCGTAAGGCAATTTTGCGTGAAATCCGCAAAGCAGAAAAAACCGAACGAATTAAACTTGGCTTAAAATAACTAAAAACCCTCGCAGATGAGGGTTTTTTGATGCTGGTTGGTGCTATACTTAAAATGATGAATATAATTTTTTTAGGCGGGCCGGGAAGCGGCAAAAGTACTTTAGGTAAAAGATTAGCGGAAGAGCTAGGCTGGGAATGGATTTCCGGTGGAGCGATTCTCAGGGAAAGTAAAGAGCCGTGGGTGCAAGAAAAATTAGCGACGGCACAGTTATTTGATGACCAGATGGTGTCAAATTTGATTTTTTCAAGATTAGAAACGGCAGAGAATGCAATTATTGACGGATATCCGAGGACGGCAAATCAGGTAGATATTTTGATGTCGAGGGGAATTAAAATTGATTACATGATAGAGGTGGATGTGCCAAAAACCGAGGTGGAAAAACGTATCGCTTTAAGGGGCCGGGAGCAGGATTCGCCGGAAATTTTCGAAGAACGCTGGAAAATCTACCAAGATAACAGGGGAAAAATTATCGCACCACTACTCGGAAGCGGGGTAGGGTTTTTGGTGCTTGATGGAGTGGGAACGCCGGAAGAAGTCTACGAGAGGGCACTCTCGATGATGAAAAACGAAGTTATAAGGTCGGAATCGTAATTTTAATATTGAAAAGTAAAATGATAGAGATGGCTCTGTAATTTTTGTAAAAAGAAGTAATAAAGAAAGGCGTGTAGAAAATGATCATGATTTACGGTCCGGCGGGGGCAGGAAAATCGACGCAGGGAAGAATGTTGGCGGCGGAACTGGGGCGAACTTGGCTTTCAGCGGGGCAATTGATTCGTGATTCGAAGCGGTTTGAGGAATATACTCAGACGGGGGCGATGATTCCAGAAGAACTTTTGGTGGCGCTTTTGACAGAGAATATGTACGAGGAGCTTAACTCTGGGAAAAATGTGGTATTCGATGGTCAGCCGGGAAGTGTCGAACAGGTAGATATGTTGGATGAGACGGGAATTTTTCAGGAAGTTGAATTCGTGGTAGATATTCGAGTGGATGAAGAAGAACTTTACCGTAGATTGAGTTTAAGAGGTCGAGAAGACGATAATTTGGCAGTTTGGCAGCGCAAAATTAATTATTACCGAGAAAAAAGTGTACCGTTTTTGGCAGAAATGAAGAAAAAAGGCCTAAAAGTTTACGAAGTGGACGGAAATGGCGACGAGGAAACGGTCAATCAGAGGATTTTGGCGCTAGTTGAGACGGAAAAATGTCAGAACTATTGGTGTAGGTTAAAAATAAAATAGAAGTTTGGCGTTAGTTGACAGAAATATTAACAGGGGTATAAAAGAGTAGTATAATATCAATCATGGATAAAGCAAAAATTGAAGCAATGCGCGAAGGTGGCAAGATTTTGGGGGAGATTTTGCAAGACTTGCGCGAGTATGTCGCAGTGGGAATGACCAAGCGCGAACTGGATGCCTGGGTAAGGAAACAGATTGTGTCACGAGGGGCGACAGTTTCTTATGATGAATTAAAAGAAAAATTTCCGGGTTCGATCTGTATTTCGGTGAACGATGAATTGGTGCATGGTGCGCCAAATAGTGATTACGCGCTGGAAGACGGTGATAAGGTTTCTTTCGACCTAGTGATTGGCTTTAAGGGTTATCATACCGATGCCGCATTTACGACAGTGGTCGGTAAGGCAAATCCAGCCGTGAAGCAGATGATTAAAACTACGGAAAAGGCGCTTTGGGCGGGAATCGAGACGGTGGCGCCAGGGGTACATCTGGGTGATATCGGCTATGCGGTAGAAAAAGTGTTACGCGCGGGGCATCTCGGGGTGATTGAAAATTATGTCGGTCACTTTATCGGTAAATCGATGCATATGGAGCCAGAAGTGCCAAATTACGGTAAACGTGGGCGCGGATATGTTTTGAAGCCAGGAGATACACTTTGTATTGAACCAATGTCGTCTCTGGGTAAGCCGTATAATCATGTAGATCCAGAGAGTGGTTGGAATGTGGTGCTTTCGGATGGTTCGATTGGTTGTCACTGTGAACATACGATTCTGGTGACCGAAGATGGTCACGAAGTTTTGACTTTGCCGAACTGTCCAAAAGAATAGTCTTAAAAAATCTGGCGCGGGTCGTCAGTAGATTCGGGAAATCTGGTGCAAATGTCAGTAGATTTAGAAAAATCTGGCGCAGGTCGTCAGATTTTTTGTTATAGACTGGAAAATGTTTATGTTATAATAAAAACATATGAACGAGCAAACACCAAAGTTTAGTTTTGGCATCGATATGGGGACGCAAAATATTCGCGAAGTAGTCCTCAGTGAGATGAATGGTCAGATTACCGTAGTGGGTAAGATTGAGTCACCGCAAAACGGGGGGATGAGTAAGGGTGTGGTGACGAATTTGCGCAATGCGGTGCACGCGCTCGAGACGGCTTCGCTAGAAATCGATCGTATGATCGGGATGAATTTGGTGGATGCCTATCTTTCAATTAACGGTTCAAATGTCGGTACGGCGCCGACTCAGGGTGGTATTTCGATTACGGGTTCGGAAATCACCGAGGCAGATGTGGCGCGCTTAAAAGAATTTGCAGTATCAGGAATTGTACCAGATAACCGTGAGTTACTCGATGTAATTCCAGTGGAATATGCGATTGCGGGTCAGGGTGGAATTAGGAATCCAATCGGCATGCGCGGGGTGAAATTAGAAATGCAGGCAAATGTGGTTTCGGCACTTTTGCCAGTTTGTATGAACTTGAAAGAGGTGGCCGGAGCCTTAAATATTAACGCTTTGAAATTAGTGCCAACGGCAGTAGCGGCGGGACGCGCAGTACTGCTTGAAAGCCAGAAGGAAAATGGTGTGGCCGTAGTAGAAATGGGGGCGGCGACGACTTCGGTGGCGATTTTCATGGAAGGTTTCTTGCAATATTTCGGGGTGATTAATGTGGGGGCGAATCATATCACGAATGATATCGCGATTAGTTTAGCGGTGAGTACAGAGGTGGCCGAAGAAATTAAGATGAAATACGTGACGGCGGAATTGATTGATAATGATAAGCCAATGACGATGCGCTTTGGTGACGAATCAATTAGCTTTACGAAAACCATGGTGAATCAGATTGTAGAAGACCGCTTGATTGATATTTTTGAGCATGTGAAGAAAGAAATTGCGATTGCGGGTTATGAAAAGAAATTGCCAGAAGGCGTAGTCTTGACCGGTGGGGGCGCGGAGATGCGTGGAATTGAACGTTTCGCGAGGGAACACATGGAAGTGGCAACACGAATTGGTTTGCCGCTAATGGATGTGACTCATATCGATAATGAAACTAAGAAGCCTCGTTTTGCGGTGGCGATTGGTTTAGCTTTGATGATGAATGACGATATGCGCGAGCAAGAAACGCGCGTGGAAGAAAAGCCGGTGGGCTTCCTCAGTAAATTATTTGGCGGCGGAAGATAAAAATCTCTTATTCTGGCTAGAAATGTGTTAATATAGAAGTAATCTATAGTTAAAAGTGAGGAATAAAGATGCCAGAAATAAAACCAACAGAGGTGGAAAGCAAAGCGACGATTAAAGTAATCGGTGTCGGTGGAGCTGGCGGTTCTGCGGTAAATCGCATGAAGGAAGTTGGACTTTCCGGTGTTGAGTTTATTGCGGTCAATACCGATGCCCAGGCTCTACATCACTCTAATGCAGATGTGAAAGTTCACATTGGCCAAGGCCTTGGTGCTGGTGGCGATCCAGAAAAAGGTCAAACCGCTGCGGAAGAAAGCCGTGATAATATCTGTGAAGCTATTAAAGATGCCGATATGGTCTTCATTACTCTGGGTGCTGGTGGTGGTACCGGTTCTGGTGCTGGTCCAGTAGTGGCTCAGGAAGCTAAGAAACAAGATATTTTGACCGTGGGCGTGGTGACGAAGCCATTTACTTTCGAAGGTGCACAACGTAAGAAGAATGCGGATTTTGCAATTGAAAAATTGGCCAAAGAAGTCGATGCTCTGATTACCATTCCTAACGATCGCTTATTACAAACGATTGACCCACGCACGCCATTGCTTGAAACTTTCAAGATTGCAGATGATGTTTTGCGTCAGGGTGTACAGGGTATCTCAGAATTAATTACTGAACATGCGCTGATTAACCTGGACTTTGCGGATGTGAAGGCTATTATGAAGAATGCGGGTTCAGCATTGATGGGTATCGGCCGTGCTTCCGGTGAAAACCGTGCGAAATTGGCAGCTCAACAAGCTATTGAATCCCCACTTATCGAAGTGAAAATTGACGGTGCTCGTGGCGTACTCTTCTCGGTAGCTGGTGGCTATGATATGTCAATGTCCGAAATCCAAGAAGCAGCCGAGGAAATCACTGGTGCAGTTTCTCCAGATGCTAATATTATCTTCGGTGCTTCAATTCGCCCAGAATTGCAAGATGAAATCGTAATTACCGTGGTAGCAACTGGTTTTGATTCGGATTATTACCGTCAAAAGCGTGCCGAGGAAGAAGAAGCTCGTCGTAATGCGGAAGTGATGGAACGCGTGGAAGCGATGAAAACACAAGCTAGCGAGCCAGTAGCAGCGCCAATTAGCAGTTTTGATCATTCTACTGCTTCAACCAATGAATTCCAAAATGATTTCACGGCTACCCCAAAAGAAAATATCTGGGAGCGCATCGGTAAAAAAGACGAAGAAGAAGATTTGGATGTACCACCTTCACTTCGTGCAAGATTCCGCAATAAAAAATAACTTAACAATTCGAAATGACTGGCTAGTCCAGTCATTTTAGATAGAAATTATAATGAATATAAATATTGGCATTGGCGATAGCAAGGTGCTGGAAAGCCGAGAAACTACGGACGGCCAGATGATTCGTCGCAGACGAGTGACGAAAGACGGTTATCGCTTTACGACTTACGAGCGCATCGAGCTACCAACGTTGACGGTGAAAAAACGTAGTGGTAACCGAGAAGTTTTTGATCGAGATAAATTGCGTGGAGCAGTAAAACGTAGTGTGGGGAAGTTTTTTAATTCGGAATTTGAAATCGAAGATGTAGTAAACTCAGTGACAGCGAAGATGTATGCTCTAGACCGAGATGAAGTGGAATCACATGAGATTGGTCAGGCGATTTTGGACGTTTTGGCCGAGAAAAATGAAGTGGCTTATGTGCGATTTGCTAGTGTATTTTTACAGTTTAAGACTTTGGACGAGTTCGAAAGTATTATTAGGGAACAAAGAAAGAAGAAAAAAGAATGCGTGTAGTAATAGTGGTAAAACAACATTCGGAATTTGCCTCGGAAGCCGAGATGTGGAAGCGAGACTTCGAATATGAGGCGCGAAAAGAGGTGGAATTGATTGATCCGGAGACAATTGATGGGGAATTATTCGCGAGAGCGAGAGACATTGTGCAGTATCCGACGGTTTTGGTTTTGCAGGATGATGGGATGGTGGTAAAAAAGTGGGCGGGCAGACCATTACCACAAATTTCGGAAGTAAAGTACGTGATTCGCGAAGTCTAGATTTTGGGGGATAGCTTTGATTGGGTATTTGGCTTTTAGCGAAGTCTAGATTTTGGGGAATAGCTTTGATGGGGGCGTATGGCTTTTAGCGAAGTCTAGATTTTTGTTGTATAATTAGGGGGATGAGTAAAATCAGGGAACAAGCAGAGGCAATTTTTGCCTGGGGCAAAACGCAGCCTGGATATAAAATCTACTGGGAGCAGCACTCTAAGAGTACGGCGAGAGCAGCAGAGGCGATTGCGCGTGCCATGAAAAAAGATCAGCTTGACCCAGATATGGCTTATGCAGTGGGATTACTGCATGATATTGGTCGAGTGAAAATGAAACATGCAGGATTGAAGCACCCGATTTTTGGTTATGAAATTTTGATGGAAAAGGGGCTTGAGATCCCAGCGCGAATTTCGATGACCCACACTTATTACGGTTTTCCGACTTTGAACCGTGACGAATTCTGGGAGGGGATGGATGAGGATACGATTCGTATGACACAAGAATATATGTTGCGTGTGAAAATTGATGATTATGATAGATTGATTCAGCTTTGCGACAATATGTGTCACCATACGGGGATTATGACGATTTCGGATCGCTTCTCGGATATCTTGATTCGACATAATATTCGACGCGCAGGAGAACATTTACGCAGATTATATGATTTAAAATTGTACTTTGATGACAAAATTGAGGGGAATATTTACGAATTATTCCGCGAAGAAATTATTGAAACTACAATGGATGAACCGAACGGAATATATACGAAAATTTTGAAAAATACAGAGGAAACGGATTAGAAAGAGGAAATATGAAATATCAAGCAAATACAAGAAGACGAGCTTTAGAATACGAAAAAGCGTTGATCGAGTTCTGGAAGAAAAATCAGACTTTTGAAAAATCGATTGAGCAACGCGATATCGATAATTCATATGTTTTTTATGATGGACCTCCGTTCATTACCGGTATGCCACACCATGGAACCTTGCTTTCTTCGGTGACGAAGGATGCGGTGCCAAGGTTTTGGACGATGCGCGGAAAACGGGTAGAGCGTCGTTGGGGTTGGGATTGTCACGGTCTACCAGCAGAGAATTTTGTCGAGAAACAATTAGGAATCACGGACCGTCGAGAAATTGGTACGAAGTGGCCGCTAGCGACCTATATCGAGAAGGCTAAGGCTTCGATGGTGGCAAATTCAGAAGCTTGGGAATCGACGATTGAGCGTATTGGCCGTTGGGTGGATTTTCGTGGGGCTTATCGTACGATGGATAAGAATTATATGGAATCAGTTTGGTGGGCGTTTAAGACTCTATACGAAAAGGGCTTGATTTTCGAGGGCCGCAAGGTTTTGATGTACGACACTAAATTCTCGACGCCAGTTTCGAAAGCCGAGGTGATGATGGATAATGACGCCTATCAAGAGGTGACTGATCCATCGGTGTTTGTGAAATTTAAGGTAGTGAGTGAGGGGGAACTTCGGGGCGCATACCTGCTAGCTTGGACGACCACGCCTTGGACTTTGCCAGCGAACTTGGCTCTAGCGGTAAATGAAAAATTGACTTATGGTTTGTACCAGGTGGGTGAAGAGAAAATCATAACACTAGTGAAGACGGCGGCAGAAGTTTTTGAAGGGGAATATGAACTTCTGAAGGAACTTTCGGGCGCAGAATTAGTGGGCCTGGAATATCAGCCTTTGATGGAGAATTTCTCACGCGAGGAACGTAAAAAAGATACTTATCACGTACTGACTGCAGAATATGTTTCGGATGAAGATGGTACGGGCATCGTGCATATCGCTCCAGCTTATGGCGAGGTGGACTATGATTTGGCTTTGGCACACGAAGTGGACTTTGTGGATCTTTTGGATGAACAGGGTTATTACGTGGAGCCAGCTGAAAAATGGTTGATGGACCTTGGTGTACGTAAAACCGACGAGAGCGGAATTGAACTTTGGGCGGCGAATAAAATTATCGCTAAGATGTTGCTCGAAAAGGGTATTGTATATCGTATTAAGTATATTAAGCACGAATATCCATTCAATCCACGCTCGAAGCAACGCATTATTTACCGAGCATTTCCAAGTTGGTTCTTCAATGTGACGGATTCGAAAACCATGTTGATTTCTGAAAATGAAAAAATTAACTGGTTCCCAGAATATTTGAAGCATGGTCGTTTCGAGAAAAATATCGAAGCGGCGCCGGATTGGAATTTGTCACGCGACCGTTTCTTCGCCACGGCAATGCCAGTTTGGAAGGGTGACAAGGGAAGCGTGAAAGTGGTGGGTTCTTATGATGAGCTTTATGAACTTTCAGGTGTGAAACTGGAGGATTACCACCGTCCTTGGGTGGATGAGATTGAATTTGAGATCGACGGAGAGCATTTTACCCGTATCGATAAGGTGTTAGACTGTTGGTTTGAATCAGGTTCGATGCCATTTGCACAGCTGCATTATCCATTTGAAAATCGGGAAAAATTTGAAAAGAATTACCCGGCAGATTTCATCGTGGAATATGTGGGTCAAGTGCGCGCGTGGTTCTATTATGTGCATGTGGTGAATACGGCGCTATTTTCAGATATTGCTTATAAAAATGTGATTACTACTGGTACCTTGGCGGGTAACGATGGTCGCAAGATGTCGAAATCATTAGGAAATTACACCGATCCGAATCTCCTAATGGACCAATATTCGGCAGACTCTTTGCGTTTCTTGATGCTTTCTTCGCCAGTGCTAGCAGGAGAAGATTTCTCATTGATTGATAAAGATGTATCGGACGTGGCACGTAAGTTATCGATGATTTGGAATGTTTATGATTTCTTCACGATGTATGCGGAAGTCGATGGTTTTGATTCTGAACAGGCGATGGCGGTGAGTGAATTCGTGAACCCACTAGATATCTGGTTAGTTTCGAGGGTGCACCAGGTGCGTAACCAAATTACGGAAGGTATGGAAGCTTATAATATTCCAGCGGCGCTGGCTTCAGTATTGGAATTTATTGATGATATGTCGAACTGGTTCGTGCGTAGGTCACGTAGGCGCTTCTGGAAATCGGAAGACGATCGAGATAAATTGGAAGCCTATTCGACCTTGTATTATGTGATGATTTATCTCGCGAAGATTTTGGCACCATTTACGCCATTCCTCGCTGAGGAGCTTTACCAGAAGATGACTGGTGCGGGTGTGATGAATTCGGAAATTCCAGAATCAGTGCATCTTTTGGATTGGCCAGAAGCTGGGGTAATCGATGAGGCGGTGCTTGTGCAGATGGCAAAGACGCGTGAGATTATTACAGCTGGCTTAGCAGAAAGAATGAAGAAGACCGAAACTGAGGCACAAATCAAGGTACGTCAACCATTAGCGAAGCTAGTTTATGCTGGTGAAAAACTGGATGACTTCTATGAGCAGATTATTATGGAAGAAGTAAATGTGAAGTCGGTCGAACATGGGGAAGCTTTGATGCTCGATAAAACTTTGACACCAGAATTACTAGAAGAAGGTAAGATTCGTGAATTGATTCGCTTCGTACAGGCCGCACGTAAGAAGGCAGGACTAAATGTCGACGATCGAATTAGATTGATGGTTTCGATGGAAGTGCCAGAGGCATATCGTGAAATGCTGATGAATGAGGTCTTGGCGGAAGAGTTGGTAAAGGAAGGAAACTTTGCTTACGACGAGATCGTAAAAGTTCAGGGTGAAAATATCGCGATTTCTTTAGAAAAGATCTAATCAAGGATGGGTCATTCCTATATAGAAAACATGTAGGTATATGGTTCCATAATAGGTGATTCAGCAGGAAGCTCCGTAGGAAAATACGGAGCTTTTTGATGAAAATATCTCTGTTAAAACATAAACAGTATTGACAAAAATAGTAGTTTATGTTAGACTTAAAACAAGTTAGACAATAAAAACAAAAAATGTAAAATAAGCTAACTCAAAGAAAAATAAACAGGAAATTAAATATGTAAAAAAGTCTTCGAATATGCGAAGACGAGAAAAAGTAAGTAAAACCTAGAATTATTAAAATAAATAAGGAAAAATATTTGAATAGACGAGAAGTCAATGAAACACTAATAAACAAGCATTGATTGATCAAGAAAAAAGTGGAGGAGATGGATAGATGAATAAAAAAGTTATTCAACTATCCATCGCTCAGATAAAAGATTAAAAAACGATAAAATTGTTCACTTTATTAAAATAATTGTTCAATTTTATTAGATGAAAATCGTAGTTTAATAATATTTTTATAAAATTTAAAAAAATTACTTGCAAATGTAAAATTTGTGATATTATTAATGTAACGAAGATCATAAGTCAAAACAAAAATAAAAGTTTAAGAGCAAAGGAAGATAGAGAATGACGTTTGAATTCTTTGATGATGAAACTAATTACGTATCAAAAAGACAAGTCAGTCAAGAGGTACGCGCGAGGATTACCGCTAAGCTCGGTAAGATTTCCTCGATGATTAGCTAAATTAGCTAGAAACTTGTTCCTGATTTTAGAAAATAGTCGCTTTTTGGGCGGCTATTTTTTGTTGAGGGCAAAATATAAAAAATGTGTTCAAAATAGAAAATTAAGTGTTCAATTATACCACTATAAGTTAAGATAAAATTGAACAAAAATATTATTGACAATCTGATAAATAAGCGTTATCGTAATGGCATAAGGTCATATTTCAAAATAAAAAAGAAAGGTCTCCACATGACTGATACTAATACTTTTTCACCGGAGGTTGGACAGATTCAGCCTGATTTTCAAGGTGACAATTTAAAAGCGCAGGATGAATTGATGAATCAATACATCGAAAAAATGATGAGTGAAGCGGGTGTCGGCGTGAATGATCGTTTGCGTGAAGATTTAAAGATGAAAATGCAAGAAGCTATCTTGAGTGAAATCTTGATGAATTTGCCGGATTACTTGGTAGATAAGATTTCAGAGCTTTTTGATGCGGCTGAACCGGATTTTAACGAGGTTCAGAAGATTATCCAAGAATCAGGTATTGATGTACAGTCGGTAACCGAAAAGGCATTGGACGAGTTTAAAGAGAATTACTTAAAGAATGCTAAGGAGGAGGCATAATGAGTGTAAGAAATATGAATTTCGCGCCGAGTGGAAATAATGATAATAGTGAAGGCATGCCTGACGTGACTGAGAAACCTGAAGTTAATGTGAACAGACAAGGTTATATTGATTGGCGCAAAGAAAAATCTGAATCTGAAAAAGCTCAAGCTCTTGAGGCTCAGCGTTTAGCTAGGGAGAAATATTACAAGGAGCAGCATGATTTGCGTGAAGAGCAATATAATCATGAAGCTGATACATCTAAAGACGCCGAAAGAAATGAAAATGACCGTAAGATTGAATTACGTCATCAATTTGATCAAGTTAAGCTTGAGGCGGACACTTTCTTGAAAATGCAAGCCGGTCTTGGTCTGATGAATGAAAAAGAGATTCGTGAATATAAAGATAATCTGAATAAACAAGAGAAAAATGCTCTTGAATACATGCGCGATGGTGGCGAAGGTAGTCTAGTGCCGATGGAAAATTTGATGAAGCGCAGTCTTGACCAGATTAGTGATTTTGAGGCCAAAATTCAGGCTACTCCAGAATACCAGGAAATGATACGAAAAAAGATGTTGGCGAGAAAAGGCCTTGATGTGATTAAGGAACGCAGAGGCAATGATGCTGACCTTGGCGTTAATGATTTTCGCTTTAAGGAAAAAGTCTATAAAATGCAAGCCAACCTCGCGGAGAGAGAATTTTTATCAAAAGCTTTTTCAGCGGAAGATAAGAAAAACACAAATGAAGCTCTTGATGCTGCTACGGAGAAATTTAATAAGCTTGATGAAGAAGCGATTAAGTTGACTCGTGAATTAAAAGCTGGTGGCAGAAAATTAACTTTTGAGGATTATCAAAAGATTGATGCGGCTTGGGGTGCATCTGCGGCAGCTGAAGCGAAGATGAATGAGATCAAGAATGCCGATAAGAAAGAAATCGCTTTTGATTTTGCACAGAATCAATATAAAAAGATTCAAAAGAGTGAGCAAATGAGCGGGGTGGAAGGTTCATTTTTAAGTAAATTTAATGTACTTACTGGTGAAGACACAATTGAAAAATTCGAGCCAACTGTCAAAGATAAGATGGGTGGAGTAGCTGCCGGTATGACGAGCCTTGAAGGTGAAAACGGCCCAAAGCAGACTGTGGAATTTCCTCCAGCAATTATTCCTGGAGAAGGAGTAAAAAAGGGTAATCAGTTAGTTAATCCAGGCACTGGTGAAAATAATCCGAAGGATGATCCGAAGAATCCAGAGGATGGACTAAAAGATTCAAAAGAGAAAAAAGGTTTTGTCGCTGGTGTTATTGATAAAATCAAGAAACATAGTGAAGGAATCAAACGATTTGCAATGGCTGCTGGAATTGGCGTACTTGTTGCTTTTGCAGCTTATGGTGGCTACAGGCTTGGTGCAAATAATACTGCTGTCGAAAAAAGCATGGATAAGGATAATAACGGTGACACTGATGGTAATGTAGAGAAAGCTCTAGCGGAACATGATGCAAGCGGTGAAACTGATGGTTCAGATAATGAAAAATTAAATGAGTCGGTTTCTTATAACGTGATAGTTGATGGAGTTGAAAAGACCGTTGAGCTTAGCGACGAGGTTGATACGAGTGCTCCTGATTTTACAAATCCAAACCGTCATTTGAACGATTTTGGCTACATGGATATGTCAAAATTGAAAGAAATGAAAGAACAAGGCGCTTCTGAAGAAGCGATGGGCTTTGAGGCTATGAATATGTTAAACGAAGCATTGCGTAACCCACATATTCTTGCAAATACTGGTGCTAACTTAGGTGTATTCGGTGATATTGATTCATATGAAGATGTAAATGAAATTACTAATATGATTCAAAATGGTGATGATGAATCAAGAGCCGCTATTCGTCATGAAGTAAATGAAGCATTAGCTGAGTTCTGGAATGGTGCAACTCCTAAGATTGGTACACTCAAGGCTGGGACTCCTTATGAATCATGTTTTGCTACACAGGTTGGTGGTGATGGCAACTTCCAGATTAATATCGCAAGAGATATGAATGGTGTAGTGCATGATCATGACGTCTTCTATCTATACGGTGAAAAAGATGGCCAAGATATATTCAATAAGAATGAGCTCGGCGGTATCAAAGAAAAAATGATGAAAAAGTTTGGTGTTATTAAGGCGACCGATAATGCTGATGTAAGAATGGCTAAGATGGAGTCTGGTCACTGTATCGTGCTTGAAGAGTGTAGTGGACAAGATGGCTATGTTCTTGACGTTAAGGATGTTCCTGTACTTCACTTTAATCAAGAGAAGACTCATGTAGATACTACAGATTCTGTCGTCACTCAAGAAAAAGTTGAAATAACGAACAATAAAGAACCAGAACCTTCTAAGCCAAAGAACGAAACCCCACCTTCAACTCCAAAGGAGAATCCAAAGACTCCTGAAACTAATGTAAGTGATGGTAAGACCAATACGGCTTCAGCTAACGACGGCGCCAGTAAGCGGGATTATACCAATAGAGACAATGCATCTGAATATCTTAAAGGCGAAGATGAAAGGAACGCTCAGACCAATCTTCCAGGCAGTGAAATTACAGATAAAGCCCAGTTTGATGCGATGGTGAAAGAGAGTATTGAACAAAATTCTAATCCAAATACCACTTGGACCTTCCAGGACAATAGCCAAGGAATCGTACATCAAGAAGGTGTAGCTACTGAGAAGCAAGCTGATGCAGAAAATCGCTCAGTATTAGCTGAAGAAAAGCCAGTAGTAAATGAGGCAGCTGAAGGATCATTTGGTAAAGAAAAGATAGGTACGAGTAACGAACTCGATGATGTAGTGAGAGGTTCTTATAGTGATAATAAGATTGCCCATGAATCAGGACAGACTACTACCGTAGACACAACTTCCAACTCTGAACAATAATTGTACTCAATAGAAAAGCAAAAATATTGAACAAATATGTTGTACAAAAACCAAAAATAGTCTAAAATGAGTTTAGGATCTTAATCGAAAGGAGATCGATGAACATAAACATAAAAACAAAAACTTGGGAAGATATGCGTAGTTCTGCACGCCGTATCTTTCCAGTGATTGGGGCAGTGGTCGCAGGTGCGTTCAGCCTTGGTCAGATTCAAGCCCCAGTGCATGCTGAAGAGGCTACTTGGGGCCCAACCAGGCCAACTTACACCTGGAAAAATCCAGCAGATCATGTCACGTTTAACTCAATGACGGACAACCCAGAGGTTGGAAATGAAGCCAACTTCGTGCGTGTGCGCAAGGCGGGCTCTAAGGATAAATATGATGATAACGTCACGGTAGAAGCTGGTTCGGAGTATGAGGTATTTGTGTATTACCACAATAACGCTTCAGCGAAACTAAATGATGGTGATCACCGTGGTGTGGCGCAGAATGTCCGTCTAAGAATGGATAAAATTAGTGATCGTATCACTCCGGGTGCAGCAGCAGTTTTGAAAGGAACTATCTCTTCTTCAAATGCATCACCGAAAGAAGTTTGGGATACCGCATATCTACATTCCAAAGAAAATGTTTCTTTGCGTTATGTGCCAAATTCGGCAAAGCTAAGTAATAGTGGCTCATTAAATGGTTCAACTTTGAGTGATGACGCACTCTTCGGTAAAGATGGTGGAACTTTCCTGGGTTACACAAAAAATCATTGGGGCTATATTCCTGGTTGTAATGAATTTGCTGGTTATGTGACTTTCCGCATCAAGGTAGATAAAGCTGGTTTTACTGGCGAAAAAATGGCTTCTAAGGAAAATATGAATGATTACCGTACGGAAATTACGGTAGCTCCAGGTGAAACCATCGACTTTAAATTGCGTTATAAAAATACTGGTACGACAATCCAACGTGGTGTTTCTGCTTACGATTTGCTCGGTACTGGTATGACTGCAATTCCTGGCACGACTTTCTTGAAGACTCCTCGTTCTGCTGGTTTTGAAAAAGAAAATCTCTTCAAAAATGGTTTCAATATCGGTGATTACAATGCTGGTGAAGAGGCTTTCATTACCTATAAGGTAAAATTCTCTGAAGACGAAAAAATCTTCCCATGTGGTGACACGGTGACTTACAATAATTCAGCTATCGCGGTGCTCGACACTACGATTCATAGTAAGGTAAAGGTTACTGTTCATCGTGATTGTGCAGATAAACCAAAAACTCCTAATACGCCAAAGGAACTCCCTCACACTGGTGCTTCCGAAACCGTATTAGCTGTAGTGGTGACCGCCATGATTGGTATTGGTACTGCTTACTACATTGCTTCGACTAAGCAACTCAAGGCCTTAGAAAAACAACACGAAGATCAAGAATAAAAAGCCCTTTCGATTTAATGTAATCGTATAGACGATTAAGTACGAAAAAGAACCCTATGAGAGCGGGGTTCTTTTTTTGGCTTAGTTATTGAAAAAAAGAGATAAATATGCTAGAATAGTCAAAGTTAATAATACATTAAGGAATATTATGAAAAAGGCAGTTGTACTCATCGGCGGTAAGCAATATATCGCAGCTGAGGGTGAGACCCTACGGGTGGACCTCCTCCCGGAAGGAACTAAAGAGCTCGAAACTGGTGCTTTACTTGTAATTGATGGCGATAAAACCCTCGTTGGTACGCCAGAAGTCAAAGGTGTCAAGGTTTCAGCTAAAGTAGTAGAAGAGAAAATCGCTGGTGATAAAATCCGCGTAATCCGCTACCACTCAAAGAAGCGTGTCCATAAAGAAACTGGTCACCGCCAAAAATATAGTGTGATTGAAATTACTTCAATCAAATAAGAAAAAGGCCCTACGGGGTCTTTTTTTTGTGATTTTTTGAGATGAGGCGGGGTTTTAGGGGGTTTTGGTTGGAAGATAAGGTGGTTTTGGATAAGAGCGAGACGTTTTTTTCTGTGATAATGATTATTCTTATGAATATTATGGTAATATATAAATAGATATGGCGAAGGTAATTTGTATCACAAATCAAAAAGGCGGGGTCGGTAAGACGACGACCACGATTAATTTGGCGTACTATTTGATGAAAGAAAAACAAAAAGTCTTAGTAATTGATTTTGATCCACAGGGAAATGCAACATCGGGCCTGGGTATTGATAAGGCGCAGTTCGAACGTAATTATATGAATAATGAACTTTCGAATACGATGTCGGAAGTGATTCTAGGTGAGAGGCGATTACCAGAAATAATTTTGAACACTAAATTTAAGGGTTTGGATTTGGCACCGACTACACCCCAGCTGGCTAATGCCGAAGTCGAGATGACGAAGCTGAGTAAAAAATTTGTTCAGTTGAAGAATGCGATTAATGAAGTACGTGATAATTATGATTTTGTGATTATCGACCTGCCACCAAGTTTATCATTATTAACGGTGAATGGGATGATCGCAGCGGATTACCTTTTGATGCCGGTGCAGACGGAATTTTACGCCCTTGAAGGGGTAGCACAGCTAATGGATTCGGTGAAATTGGTGCGTAAGGCAATGAATCCAAATTTGAAATTATTAGGGGTGCTCGCGACGATGTATGATAAGCGTACCTCTTTATCGGTACAGGTATTAGCGGAAATTAAGAAATATTTCCGAGATAAGGTTTTCGAGACGACGATTCCACGTAATGTGAGATTGGCGGAGGCGCCAAGCCACGGAGTGCCGGTGGGGGATTATGACCGATTCAGTAAGGGTGCGAAGGCTTACAAGGAATTAGCAAAAGAAGTATTAAAAAGAGTGTAAAAAGAAAAAGAGAGTGTGAAAATGGCAAAAGGTTTGGGTCGCGGATTTGAAAGTTTAATTCCTACGGACATCGTAGAGGATGATTTTGATATTACTTTGTCGGAAGATAGCTCGAAGAGTCAGTTGACGGAGCTAGACCTTACGAAGATTACACCAGAAACCGACCAGCCACGTAAAGATTTTTCAGAAGAAGCTTTGACAGCGCTAGCAGATTCGATTCGCGAGCATGGGGTTTTGCAGCCGATTGTAGTGGTGGCTGAGGGTCATAAATATAAGATTGTGGCGGGTGAGAGGCGTTATCGTGCCTCGAAAATGGCGGGATTAGAAAAAATTCCGGCGATTATTCGTACTCTCGATGCGCAAAACCAACTAGAGCTTTCGATTATTGAAAATGCGCAGCGCGAGGATCTTAATGCAATTGAAATGGCGACGGCTTATGCGAAATTGAAAAATCAATTCAATCTTCAGCCAGAGGAAATTGCGAAGCGCGTGGGAAAAAGTACTTCATCGGTGATTAATACGATGCGACTTTTGAATTTGCCGGATGAAGTGAAACATGCGATGGTAGAGCATAAGTTAACAGAGGGGGTGATGAGGCCGCTAATTTCGGCAGATCCGGAAATGGTGAAGAAGATTTTGCCGATGATTATTGAAGAAGGTTGGACAGCACGTAAAGTCGAGCGTTATATCGCGGAACATAAGAAGAAAAGCTCGGCGAATTTGCTAAAAACCAATGTTTATCTGCACCAAGAGAATGAATTGAGCGAAAAATACGCGGCAAAGGTGCGCGTAAGGGGGCGCAGTGTGACATTTGCTTGCAAAAATGAAGAAGAATTACAGAGATTATTAGCGAGATTACAATGAGTAAAAAATGTGTTCAACCGAAAATAACAGAGAGAGAACAGGCCGCGATTGATTTTGCGACCCAGGCGCATGAGGGGCAGAAACGAAAATCGGGTGAGCCATATATTATCCATCCACTGGCGGTAATGAATATTTTACGTGAGTGGGGAATGGATGAAGATACGGTGATCGCCGGGGTGCTTCACGATACGGTGGAAGATACCGGGGTGACACTGGATGAAATCAAAGAAAAATTTGGTGAAACGGTAGCATTTCTCGTGGATGGCGTAACCAAACTGGGTAAGGCTAGACAGGGAATGCGCGATATCGATACCTATTTACCAGCGACGAAAGACAATCTCTTGAGACTTTTGATTGCGACAGGGGCGGATATTCGAGTTTTGATAATTAAACTAGCTGATCGTTTGCATAATTTGAGGACTTTGTCGGCTTTACCACCAGAGAAACAGAAGAAGATTGGTAAGGAATCGCTAGAAATTTTTTCACCACTAGCGGATCGTTTGAATATGGGGAGGCTGCGTGTGGAGATTTCCGATATTGCGTTCTCTTATGTTGACCCAAAGCGTTTTGAATTTTTGAAAAAATTAATCGAAGAGCGCAATAAATCCGCGGAGAAGAGTCTAGAGAAGATCAAAAAAGAAGTTTCAGAGAAACTGGCGGAAGAGAAGATTAAATTTGAAATTGATGGAAGGGTGAAATCAGTCTATTCTTTGCATAAGAAATTAGCGAAATATAATCAGAATATCGATGAGGTCTATGATTTAACGGCGCTTCGAATTATTGTGGAAGATGTGACGGATTGCTATCTGACGTTGGGAATTATTCACGCGCTTTATACGCCAATGACGGGGAGAATTAAGGATTATGTGGCGATGCCAAAGCAAAATGGCTATCAGTCTTTACATACGACGGTGATTACGAAAGATAAACGTATCGTGGAATTTCAGATTCGCACGAAAGATATGCACGAATATGCGGAACGAGGTCTCGCGGCGAGTTTTTTCTATAATGAGCAAAAGCTGACAGAAAATTATAAGATGGGGAAGATTCAGCATTTACCAACGAACTTACTCTGGATTTCGGAACTGCAGATGGCGGCAGCACAACTGAAGGAAGGCAAGCAAGTGGATATGAAGAAGCTGAAGATTAACCTGTTTGCCGATAAGCTTTTTGTTTATACGCCGAAGGGGGACATTATTGACCTGCCGGTGGGGTCGATGCCACTTGATTTTGCTTATCGTTTACATTCGGAAGTGGGTGGACATGTGATTGGAGCGAAAATTAATGGCAAGCTTTCGAATTTGAACACTAAATTAAAGAATGGTGATGTGGTGGAAATTTTGACTTCAAAAAATCAAATGGTGAAACCGAGCTGGTTGGATAAAATTATTACGCCACACGCACGAAGCAAAATTAAACAACAACTAAATCATACGATTCAAATGATGATGGGCAGCGAGACGAAGAAGACCGATGATGGTAAAAAGTTAGAGGATGTAACTAGGTCATCGACGGCGAAAAAGTCGGAGACGACCAAAAAACCGAAGTAAATAAGAAGTCGGATGTGAATAAAAAATAAGCCACTTATGCTATAATTAAGCATATGAGAAAACAGCGGATAAAGTCGCGAACTCGTTTGATCCAAGGACCCTGTTTTTTGGTGTTCGGTTTGATTGTGATTCAGTTGTTTCACTTGCAGGTTTTGAATCATAAAATTTATGCGACGAAAGCAAATCGGCAACAAATTATGAAATCGACGATTTTTGCTAAGCGCGGTGAAATTTACTTCTTAGATGGTGATACGCCGGTGCCAATCGTAATGAATAAAAAAACTTATACGATTTCAATTGACCCAAGTCTGGTGGTGAAAAAACGTGAGGAAATCACTAAGAAAATTGATGAAATAGTGGGGAATTATCGTACCAAAGCGGGGTGGGACGAGGTTTTTGCAGATCCGGAACGAAAATATTTTGTAGTGGCGAAAGACGTGCCATATCGCGAAACGAATAACTTGAAAAATGCAGATTTGACGGGAGTTTACGAGCAGGAAACTACAACACGAGTTTATCCAGAGGGGGAAATGGCGGCGCAAGTGCTGGGATTTGTGAACCAGGAAGGTGAAGGTCAATATGGAGTGGAAGGTAGCTTAAATAAGGAATTAACAGGGGAAAATGGTTTGCTGAAAACCGTGAAAGACTCGAATAATGTGCCGCTGACGATTGGTAATGAAAATGTGAAAATTCCGGCGAAAGACGGGAAGAATTTGGTGTTGACGATTGACCGCAATATTCAGAAAAAAGCGGAAGAAGCGGTGGATGAAGTAACGAAAAAATTTAATATCACCTATGGCTCGGCGATTGTGATGAATCCGGCGACCGGACAAATTTTGGCGATGGCGGGTAAACCAGGTTATAATCCGGCGGAATATGCCAAAGTGACCGATGCGAAGGTCTTTCAAACCGATGCGACGATGAACGCTTTTGACTCGGCTTCGGTCTGTAAGACTTTTGCGATTGCGGCGGCGATTGATTCTGGAGTGATGACGCCAGAGACGACTTATTATAATACGGATAGATTAGTGATTGACGGTTGGCCAATTGAGAATGCGATTAAGGGGCATACCGGGGAAATTTCAATGCAAACCGTTTTGACCTACTCATTAAACACGGGTTCGATTCAGGCTTTGAAGCTGCTAGGTGGTTCGGCTTCGGAAATTACTTACCAAGGTAAGGAAAAGCTTTATGATTATTACCATAATCGCTTTAATTTAGGAAAATATACGGGGATTGAATTACCAGAGACGAAGGGGTCGATTGTGCCACCAAATGATATTGACGCGACGGATGCGAGGTATGCAAATATGACTTTCGGACAGAGTTTGGATCTTTCGATTATTCAAGTAGCCTCAGCCTTTTCGGCGGTGGTGAATGGCGGGGAATATTATCGTCCGACTTTGATTGCTGGGGAAATGAAGGATGGTAAGTTTGTGAGAACGGAGCTCGCGAAAGCGGACCACGATGCATTAAATAAGAATGATACGAGTAGAACGATGCGCCAAATGTTGCACACGGGACGCCTAGTTTTTCCGAATGTGAAGGGATATGACGAGGATTATTATGTGGGTGGCAAAACCGGTACGGCGCAAACCGTGAAAAATGGTAAATATAGCTTCGATGAGACGATTGGTACTTATGTGGGTTTTGGGGCGAAGTCTCTAGAGGAGACGCCAGATTACGTGATTATGACTAAAGTATGGAGTGATAACCGCAAGCTGGATGGTGGAATGAATGCAAAGCCGATTTTTGATGAGATATCGAAGTATATGATAAACTATAATAAAGTCAGGAGGTAAGGCGTGGGGAATTTAGATAATAATGCATTATATGGTTTACTGTTGTCACTCGGTACCTTTTTGCTTTCGATGTTTTTGACGCCTTTTTACACTCACGTAGCTTATAAATATCATTTTTGGAAGAAGCAAAAAAAGACGACGGTTTCGGGTGATGGCTTGCCGATCATGACGAAATTACATGCGCATAAATTCAAGCGAGTATTTCCGACAATGGCGGGAATTATTGGGGTGATTGCCGTGACGGTGGTGACACTGATTTGTAATTTTGACCGTGCGCAAACGTGGCTTCCGATTTTTGGTTTCTTGGGCGGGGCAATTGTGGGCTTGATTGATGACGGAATTAATGTCTTTGGCTCAGGGGAAGGAGCGGCAGGGCTGCGTGCGCCGATTAAGTTTGCAATGATTACTGTGGTGAGTTTGGTGTTAGGTTGGTTTTTTGCCTATAAACTGGGCTGGACGAGTATCCATATTCCATTTACGGGCGATATTGAAATTGGCGGAGTAGTGATGGTGGGATTATTTACTTTTGCGGTGGTGGCAACCTCAAATGCGGTGAATATTTCGGATGGATTAGATGGGTTAGCTGGGGGTCTTGCGATGATGGCTTATGGTGCGTTTGGTACGATTGCGCTATTTCGTGGGCAAATCTATCTATTTGCTTTTTGTATGACGGTGGTGGGGTGGCTGTTTTCTTATGTGTGGTTCAATGTGCCGCCAGCACGTTTTATGATGGGCGATGTGGGGTCGTTTGCACTAGGTGCGGGGCTTGGAGTGGTGTCGATGATGACGAATTCATTGTTACTTTTGCCTGTAATCGGATTATTATTCGTGGTGGAAGCAGGTTCTTCATTAATTCAGATGATTTCGAAGAAATTTTTCAAGCGCAAGATTTTTATTTCGGCGCCAATTCATCACCATTTAGAAGCAAATGGTTGGGGTGAGGCGAAAATCGTGATGCGTTTTTGGGTGATTGCGGGGGTTTGTGCAATCGTGGGGGTATTTCTCGCGACGGTAAGTGGAATTGTGAAAAAATAAAAATTTTTGGAGTGGGATTAGATGCGACAACATAAGGCAAATTATAAAATTATCATTACGATGATAATTTTGATTGCCATTGGGCTAATGATGATAGCTTTGGTGGGTCCATCTTATGCGAAAGTGAAGGGGGAAGATACGGTGTATTGGGTGGATCAAGTGAAATATTTGGTGATTACGGCGGTGCTGCTATTTTTCGAGACCAGAGTAAATTTGGTAGAAGTAGAAAATGCAAAAAAACCTAATGGGATTTGGCGAATACTGGATGTTATAGCGAAACAACTACCGATGATTTTGTTGGTTTTGGGATTATCCTTGAACTTGCTACTGGCGGTGTCGGCAGGACATTCAAGTTTGGCGTATTGTCAGTTAGGGGCCTGTAGGTGGCTGAGACTCGGGCCAATTACGATTCAGGTGTCGGATCTTTTGAAGTTAGGGGTAATGCTTTATCTCGCGAAAATTACGGCAGATTTTCAGGCAAGAGGTGGGTTTTTGGAAGAAACAGGAAAGGTGACGGCATGGGGGATGTTTTTGCAGTTTATTATGGATTTATCCACTAGATTTAAAAGAGGTAGAACCAGGAAAAATGAGAGCTCGAAAAGCTATATGGGACAGGTGAGTTTCTCGGGTCGAACTGGTTTCTCGGGTCAGGTTAATTTTACAGATCGAACTGGTTTCTCTAATCAGGTGAATTTTGCTCGAGGTGATACAAAAGGTAATCGAGTAATGAATTCTGTGGCGAAAAAAATAGCCCGTGGGCAAGCTTCTGGCTGGGCGAGCGCGGAAATTTTGCGAGAAAGCTATCGATTCTATGCGAAATTTTTTGGCGTGTTGGGGCTCTCGCTGTTTTTAATCGTGGGACCTCAGAAAGATTTGGGTTCAGCGGTGCCACTCGGAGTTATTGCTCTAACAATTTTATTTGTGGCCGGGATTAAGATTTGGAAACTTATGATTATGCTTGCGGTAATTTTAGTGCTAGGCGTAGGAATGATTTTATCTTCGCCGCACCGTCGTGAACGTCTGTTTACTTTTACCGGTAAGGGTGATGCGACGACAGACTATCATATTGAAAACGCGTTGATTACGGTGGGTTCGGGCGGATTTCTCGGAGTGGGAATTGGAAATAATGTGCAAACAGCAGGGTATTTACCAGAGTCAATTACCGACTCGATGTTTGCGGTGGTTTCGGAAATGTGGGGATTTGTGGGGGCAGTGGTGGTAATTGGACTTTATGTACATTTATTCATGGAAATTTTAAAGGTAGCGAATACTTCGGAAAATCTTTATTTTAGATTGATAGCAATGGGGGTGTTTGCTTGGCTGTTTTCACAGGTGGCGGTGAATATTAGCGCAATGATTGCGTTGATTCCGCTGACTGGTATTACTTTGCCATTATTATCAAAAGGTGGAACGAGCCTTTTGATTACGTGTTTTTCGCTTGGGCTAGTAATTAATATTTCACGATTTACGGCGAGAACTGAGATTTCGGACGATGAGCGAAATGAGGAAATCAAAAATAATTTAAGAATGAGTAGAAGTAGTAGATTGGGAGGAAGAAGATGAAAATTTTAGTAGTAGGCGGCGGATCGGGCGGACATATTACTCCAGCGATGTCGGTGGTGCAAGAAATTTTGAAAATGAAGCCGAAGAGTAAAATTGAATTCTGGACTGATGCGAAATACTATAAGAATGTAGTGAAACTGGCGAATGAAGCGAAGTTGGCTTGGGGTGGCGAAGAAGAGACGGGTGTGAAATTATACTTACGTGTGCGTAAGGTTTTTGCGGGAAAATTTCATCGTTATCATGGTTTGAAATTGTCAGATTATTTTGATAATCATGCGAAGACCTTCTTCGATGTGGTGTTCGGAAATATTGCGGGGGCTTTCGGATTTGCTATGGGGTTTTTTCAAACTTTGTGGCGTTTTAGTCGAAAAGAAAATCGTCCGGATGTAATTTTTTTGAAGGGAGGATTCGTGGGGTTACCGGTCGGAATTGTGGCGGGAATTTATAAAATTCCATATTTGATTCACGAGTCGGATGCAACGATGGGATTAGCGAATCGTATTTTGAGTAAAAAAGCGAAAACTATTGCCATGGGTACGCCGGTAGAAAAAGAGGATTCGCGTTACGTGTTTGTGGGGATTCCAGTGGGGAAAGAATTTGAAAAAGTAGCGGAGAGTAAAAAGAGACGATTGAAAAGAGAGCTTGGGTTTGACCCGGAGCGAAATTTAGTGATCGTGACGGGTGGTTCGCAAGGTTCGATGCATATTAATCAGGCGGTACGTGAAATTTTGCCAGAACTTTTGAAATATACGTCGGTGGGATTGGTGTCTGGTCGTAAGCATTACGAGGATATGATTGATCTTAAGAAATATGAAACTTGGGAAAAAGGTAAATTAACTTCGGAATTTCGGATGTGGAATTTTTCGCCAGTAATGCATGAAATTTTAGGTGCAGGAGATATTGTGGTGTCGCGGGCAGGGGCGACTACGATGGCAGAATTAGCTAGCTTGGGGAAGCCAACGATTTTGGTGCCGTTTGAAAAATTGCCGGGCGGACATCAGGTAAAAAATGCGGAAAAATTGGCGCGCGATGAGGCGGTGGAAATGATTTTGGACCGTGAAATGGAAGCGGATCCAGAAAAATTATTGAAAAAGATTTTGAATTTGCTAAAAAATAGCGAAAAACAAGCCAAATTGGTGATGAATTTTAAGAAATATGCGAAATTAGATGCGAGTGAGTCACTGGCAAAATTGGTGCTGGGGTTAAAGAAATAAAAAGGCGATAAAAAGTGAGAATTAATAAGACGATTGCCTCGAAACGTGAAGAAGTAATTCTGGAATCGACGAGGATTAAGGAAGAAAAAAGGCGAAAACGCAAGAAAGTGATGCGTTTTGTGGGGCTAAGCACGGCTCTGGCGCTTGGTACAGCTGGTCTGACGCTTGGCGCGGTGAGTCTGATCAATCGGGGTGGCGCAAAAAAGACGGAAGTGAAACCGACGGTGGTGAATTTAACTTCGAGCGTGGAGATTGTCGACGAATCGGGGAATAAAAACCTGATTACGGACAAAATTAAGCAATACGTGGCATTACTGGAACAGGATTTGAAGGATTTGGGGGTGAAAATGACTAAGGTGGTACTACCGACGGATAAGACGAGACAGCTAGATGTCTATCTCGAGGGTCGTACGGAGTATTATAAGTGCCTGATTGACCGTTCGCCAGCAGAATCGGCGGAAGATATCGAGCGGATGCAACGTTATTTGATAGCGAATAATCTCGCGCCAATTTATGTGGATGTGAGGATTGAGAGTCGCGCGTATTATAAATAGCCATACGGGGATTGAATACAAAATTTATAAAAAGACTTCACGCGATGGAGTCTTTTTATGTGGTGACGAATAATTGAAGGGTGCGGCGGAGTTTTTTAAAATAAAGTGGGCGTAGGGGAGTAGATTAGGTTTTTAAGATACATGGGCTTGTTCGGTTTTTGTGATGGACTAGAAAAAACGGGTGGGGGAGTTTGTTCGGTTTTTTGACGTGTTGGGTTTTTTGGAGATATTTTTTAAGTAATATATTTTGAAATAAAAAGATAATGTTCGCAAATGTGAGTGTTCGGTTATTATGTAATAAAAATTAAAAAAGACAAAATGCAATAAAGCTGGAATAAAGTTGATGGATTTGATCCTAATAACAGGGAAGCGTCAAAAAGTTTTGCACAGGTGTGGAAAACCCGACAAATAATTTGCGCAAGAATTAACAGAGGTGGAGTGGACCATATATATACGGTGGGGTTTGTGCAAAAAATAGATATGGTGGTTTAATTGTGGAAAAGTCTGCGAAAAAATGTAAAAAATTATGTGAAAAAGTACTTGCAATAAGCATAAATATAATTTAGAATTAGGTCAGTGGATAAATAAAACAAAAACCACAAAAATAAAAGTACATTAAAAAATGTTTGAGGTCGGTCAACTAGGAGTCTTGGCGCGCGTTTAGGTCACGCGTAATCAAAGCCATTCGTACTTCTTAAAACACCTCCCAATTAACTCAATATGCAACCTACACAATAAGTCTCTCAACAATCATAGTTATGAGCCGCGCGAGTGGTAAAACTGTGATACTTTATTGCTAGGTAAAACGTTTCGTTTAAATAACAAAAACTATACAAACACAAACACGCTAAAATTTCTAGTTGAGCGATCTCAAACAAGAAGCAAATAACTACAAAAACCTATCAGAGAAACCTCGGATAAGTTATAATGTAGTTATGAATGAACTTCACAAACCTGTAATGCTATCAGAAGTTCTCGAGGCTCTAAACCCGAAACTGGGCGAATCTTATTTAGATTTGACAGCGGGATATGCGGGTCATGCGGGAAAGGTTTTGGCGGTTACGCAGAATTATAAAGATTCCATCTTGGTAGATCGAGATGGGAATGCTGTGAAATATCTTCGAGAGAAGTATCCATTGGATGAATCAAAGTTAGATATTTTACAAATGGATTTTTATAGTGCGGCGCAACACTTAATCGAGTGTGGAAAAACTTTTGATATGATATTGGCAGATTTTGGAGTTTCATCTCCGCAATTAGATAATTCGGATCGAGGTTTTTCATTCAAAAATGATGGGCCTTTAGATATGCGCATGGATAGGACGCAAGAATTATCAGCTGAAACGGTGATTAACCATTTTCCAGAGAAAAAACTGGTAGAAATTTTCCAAGAATATGGCGAAGAATCTATTGGTCTAGCGAAAAAACACGCGAGGGAAATTGTAACGAGTCGACCTTTTTCTTCAACTAAGGAATTGGCGGATCGAATCGCTGGAAATGGATGGCATAAAAAACATCCGGCCACACAGGTTTTTCAAGCTGTAAGAATTTTTGTAAATGATGAGCTTTCGATTATCGAAAAAACTTTACCATTATTACCTAAACTTTTGAAACCAAATGGTAGAGTGGCGATTATTACTTTTCATAGCTTGGAAGATCGGCTGGTGAAGCAATATTTTAAGCAGGAAAGTGCGTTAGGATACGAATCAAAATTAACGATTTTGACGAAAAATCCAGTAATTGCGGGGGAATCTGAACTCGTTATCAATCCGCGAGCGAGAAGTGCAAAATTAAGAGTAGCAAAAAGAAATTAGCGCTAGGCAAAATTAAGCAACTTTTCAGCTCCATTGATAAAAATAAAAACAAAAAAGGAGGCAATATGCCAAAGCAAATCATTGTAAAAAACAGCTCACGCGCACAAAAAATCAAAGTTAACTTTCGTTAATTAGATAAACTTTGGGAGCTTTTTGCTCCCACATGACGGGAAATTCTCCCTAAAGGTGAAGGCCCCGATGCGGTTGTGAGTAAATCGTAGAGTGTGTTTTATATAAAAAATATGACCTTCCCGAAGACCATATTAGCGATGCGGTAGTGCGGTTAATATGGGACTTCGGTCTATGAATATTTTTTGTGTAAAAAGATAGACTCACGGCAATTAGAAAAAATAAAAATAAAAATAATTAGAAATACTAATTAAAATCTTTTTTGCGACAAGATTTTAGCGAGTATTTTTTGCGAGGAAAAAATGCGAATTACAGTTAATGGACCAAAGCAAAATAGTTTTTCAGTTCGTACCAGAATGACAAGCACGCGTACAGCCGCGAGTTTGCCCCGAACGAATTTTTACGCTAGTGCGGTTTCTTCCGGCTATTCAAGAAACCAAAATAGTGTGAAATACAAGAGTAATGTGTTTGGTCGTTTTTCATCAGCTTTGATGATTACGATCATGGTAGCTATTTTGGGGCTTTTTTATGTCTCAGAACAGTCGCAAACTACCGCTTTTGACTACAAAATTAACGAAGTGAATACTCAGCTATCCGATCTCGAGGCAGAACGAGACGATTTGCGAGTGGAGCAGGCAAGGCTTCAGTCGATTGCGAATAGCAAAAATTCCACAGTGGCGTCGAATATGGAAACCGCGACCGCCGCAGGATTTACAAGATAAAATATTGTTTGTTTTTGGTTTCTCTTTTCGGTAATGGATGTTTGCGAGGCGGAAATTACCGCTTTTTTCTCTCTCTAAAATATGGTAAAATAATTTAGATAAATGTGTCCTCTTGGGGGCGGTAAGGAGTAAGTATGGCAGAAAATCAAGACAAGGTGATTCAGATTGCGGGTTCAATTACCGTAGATGAGCTAGCAAATGCGCTCGGTCTTTCCGTGACATTTTTGATTGGCGAACTTTTTAAGCAGGGAATCGTGGCGACGATTAATCAGCGCCTAGATTTTGATACCGCAAGTATTATTATTGAAGAATTAGAATTAAAAAATGTGCGCTTAGAGCGTAAAAATACCTCGACCAAAACTTCGGATCTAAGAAGGGAATTATCGGATAAGGCGGTAGTGCGTCCACCAGTAGTGGCGGTAATGGGTCACGTGGACCACGGTAAAACTACTTTACTCGATACGCTTCTACATAAGAAAACTGTGGAGGGGGAAGCAGGTGGTATTACTCAGCATATTTCAGCTTATCAGCTTAAACATAATGAACGCCTAATCACTTTTCTAGATACTCCTGGACATGAAGCCTTTGCAGCGATTCGCCAGCACGGTGCAATGTTGACCGATATTGTGGTGATTGTGGTGGCGGCAGACGACGGTGTAAAACCGCAGACAGTGGAAGCGATTAAATTTGCCCAGAGTGCGAACGCAAAAATTATTGTAGCGATTAATAAGATTGACCGTGAAGGTGCAGATATTCCACGCACGATGGCAGATTTGGCGCAGCATGGTTTGAATCCAGAAGAATGGGGCGGCGATATTACGATGGTGCCAATTTCGGCCAAGCGTGGAGACAACCTCGAGAAATTACTTGATTTGATTCTTTTGACCGCCGATATCGAAGAGTTGAAGGCTGACGTGCATATTCCTTCTGAAGGTTTGGTGATTGAATCACATATGGAAATTGGAAAGGGTTCAGTGGTGAATCTTTTGGTGACCGGTGGTGAATTAAAGACCGGAGAATTTATTGTGGCGGGTAGTGCTTATGGTAAGATTCGTACGATGCTAGATTTTCGTGGTAAGCCAAAGGGAAAAGCGACACCTTCGACTCCGGTGACAGTGACTGGTTTTAAGGAATTGCCAAATTTCGGTGATAAATTTATTGAAGTAAAAGATGAAAAATCAGCACGCAAGATGGCACTGCTGAACGCGCAGAATTTGGTGGAAGAAAGTGCTTCAGCCAATGTGACGAGCTCGGATCTACTTCGTATGATGAATAATGCGGATAATGCAAAAGTCTTTAATGTGATTATTAAGGGTGACGTACTCGGTTCGGTGACTTCGGTGATTGATTCTTTGAAGATGATCGATACGAAGGGGGAAGTGATGCTAAATATCGTGTCTTCTGGCGTGGGTGATATCACGGAAAATGATATTTATATGGCCGAGGGTGACAATACGGTAGTTTATGGCTTTAACGTCAATGTACCAACTAATATCGTGAAATTGGCAGCGCGTGACGGGGTGGAAATTCGCAATTATAAGATTATTTACGAGCTACTCGATGATGCGAAGACTTCGATGGAAAATCTTTTGGATGCGGAAATCGTGGAAACCGAAATGGGTGAAATGAAGATTAAAGGGGTCTTCCGTACTGAGCGCACGGCAATTATTGCTGGTGGTGAAGTTTTGATGGGTCTAGTGAAAAAAGGCTTGATGGGTCGCGTGTATCACGAAAAAGAATTGATTGGTGAAGTGGAAGTCGATTCAGTGCAAAAAGAAAAAATGGATGTGAATGAATTGGTGGCTGGTGAGACTGGTGGTATCGCTTTTAAGTTAGAGAAAAAATTAGTGATCGAAGTAAACGATCGCGTGAAATTCTTTACCAGAGAATTAGTGAAGAAAAAGCTTTAATATCAAAAACCGCCGCAAATTCTGTTCCGAATTTTTTAAATGGAAGAATGTCGCATGTCTTTTTTCGGACCACTCAAGGGCGCTTGCCCGGGCCTACGTCCTCAAAAAGGTAAGACGACATTCTTTTTTAATATCAAAAATCTATTCTTCTTATGGTAAAATAAAGCTATATGCAAGGCCAAAAATCACTACCACGGAACCTCACGGGGGGGGGTGGTTTAGCTGGGAATTAAAGTTTCTCGGACTATTTTTGACTTTTATTTCTTTTTCGAATTTGATTTTTAGTGACAATACATTTGCTTTATATACTCCGGCACTTTCGGCTTCGGTGGATAATTCTGATGTGACGGTATCGGGTAATGATGTAATTAACACGTATAGTAAGACAAGTTTTAACTTGATGATTTTAACAGTAAAAACTAATAATCGAACTGGTTACACGGCGGCAATTAGCACGGAAACAGACGATACCTCGTTGAAAAATTTAGACTCTACATTGGGCGCGAAAATTCAGTCGATTACTGAAAATTTAGCACTAAATAATTTTACCGCAAATACTTGGGGATATAAAATGGAATCAGAAAATAATTTTAAACCGATTCCGGCAGCTTCTAACCCATCAAATATTATTCAGACGGCGATAGGTACTGGATATGATGAGATAAATAAAATAAATATCGGGATGAAATTAAGTGACACGCTGGAAAGTGGGAACTACACTAATAAAATTATCGTGTCTGTCGTATCGAATCCATATGAGAAAAAAGCGAGAATTAAAAGAGGTTATGATTTTAACACGAGTGTGGGTAATTTGGACAAAAATCAAACTGTTATAGATGGTAAAGGAAAAAGAGACAATATCTATCATATTAAAAGAAGTTCGATTGCTAAAGATTTAATACCAACAGACGCAGTAAATATTGAAAATGGAAATACTTCAGATTATGAAGTGAAAATTTGGTTTATTCCATCGGAGAATACAGTATACTACTGGACGGAGGCGGATAAAATTACTTTGAGTAAAGATAGTAGTTTTATGTTCGATCGAATGCCGAAGCTTCAGACTATTGATTTGTCTGGATTTGATACGAGTGAAGCGGAAAATATGGCACGGATGTTTTCGAATTCACCAGAACTTAAATCGTTAGATTTTTCTGGTTTCAATACTGGTAAGGTGAAAAATTTTACGTATACATTCTATGATGCAAAGAATATAGAATCTCTAGACTTATCGATGTTTGATACTAGTAGCGCTACTACGATGTATGGGATGTTTAATGGCATGACAGCGTTAAAGAATTTAAATATTTCATCCTTTAACACCCAGAACGTGACGGAAATGCAGGAGATGTTTCAGTATAATTCATCACTAACGAGTTTAGACTTATCACGTTTTGATACTCGGAAGGTGACAAGTATGAAAAGTATGTTTTACAATCTTTCAAACGTAACCTCTCTAGATTTATCGAGTTTTGATACTAGAAATGTGAAGCAAATGGACAATATGTTTCAGGGTGTATCAAAAGTTCCGACATTGAGATTAAATAATTTTAATACGGAAAAAGTTGAAAACATGAGTGGAATGTTCGCATATATGGATGAGCTTGAAGATTTAGATGTCTCCTCTTTTGATACTAGAAAGGTAACGAATATGTATGGAATGTTCTCTGGTGTGAAGAAGTTGAGAAGTATAAATGTTTCGAATTTTAATACCAGTGCAGTGACGAATATGGGCTACATGTTTAGGAATATGGCTGCGCTAGAGGATTTGGATATAAATAATTTTAATACTTCAGCGGTCACAAATATGAATAATATGTTTTCTGGTATGACTAATTTAAGAAGTTTGAATTTGTCTAATTTCGATACCGTTAATGTAAAAGATATGGGTGGGATGTTCCATAATATGAAAACTATAACAGAACTTAACCTGTCGAATTTTAATACGAGTAATGTTTTGGGTATGGAGGCAATGTTTTATAATATGACTGCGCTGAAAACTTTGGATATTTCAAACTTTGATACGTCTCAGGTGGGAAGTGTGAAATCGATTTTTGCTACTGCGGATGGGGATAACCTAGAAAGAATTTACGTAAATAATGATTTTAATACTGCGTGTTTGACTTCATATATGGATTACACGAATATGTTTACGGGGCGAACCAAGCTCAGGGGAGGGAATGGCTCATATCTTTCCGACCCCGCTTCAGCGGATTTGACTTGGCTTCGGGTGGATCGTCCGGGAGTGCAAGGTTATTTTACGCGAAAATCTTAAATTTGCGATAGGGGATTAATAATGCTTTTGGTTTTTCTGAAGATTCTTATGGTATAATAAATATATATGCAAGGCCAAAAATCATATTCTTTTAAATTATTTTTGTGGAAAATTATTTTCGTAGTAGGCGCTTTCTTTTTCGCTTCTTTTCTGGGGTTAGGTTTTAATTCAAATGAAGTTTCAGCACTCTTCGTGCCAACCCTTTCGGCTTCCGTGGATCAGGCGAATCTGCAAGTGAACGGGAATCAGGTGATTAATTCCACAGATAAAACTACAGAAATCCCGTTTAATTTCACCGTGAACACCAATAACCGCACAGGTTACACTGCTACATTGAGCGCTGAAACCGAAAACACAGCACTAACTAATGCGAGTTCTGCTGTGGGAGCGAAAATTGATTCGATAAGTACGAACTTAACGCTAAATAATCTACCAAATAACACTTGGGGTTATAAGTTTGGTAGCTCTACGAATTACGATCCGATTCCAGCTCTTTCTACGCCGGCGCAAATTCTCCAAACTGCAGGGAAGACTAACGGCAATGAATCGAACCAGCTGAGTATCGGTATGAAATTAGCGGATAATCTCGAGTCGGGGAATTATACGAATAAACTAATTCTTTCTTTTGTTTCGAATCCATATACGATGCGTGCTGTGATGACGACGGGGAAGGATTTTAATCGAAAAGTGGATTCGATTGTTGCGAGTCTAAGCAATGATGATGGATGGGGAAATAAGGAAAGTGTGAATCATATCCTTAGAAGTACCGCAGCTTTTAACAATATTCCAGCCGGAGCGATAGATGTTGAAAGTGATGAAACATCAGATTATCCAATTAAAATTTGGTACGATGCTGCGAGCAAGACTATATTTTATTGGACAGAAGCGAATAAAATTTTTTTGAATAAAGACAGCAGATATACGTTTAGGGGATTTACGAAAGCTGAAGATATTGATGTTTCAAATTTTGATTCATCGGAAGTGGAAGATATGGCGTACTTTTTCTATAAGATGAACAGTTTGCGGTCACTTGAATTAAGTAGTTTTAATACGGATAAGACGACTGATATGACGGGAATGTTTGCTTATGTGAATAGTCTAAAAAAGTTAGATCTTACTAATTTTAATACTTCAAAAGTGACAAATATGAGTGCGATGTTTCATAGTATGTTTAATTTGGATGAATTAAAAATCTCATCTTTTAATACGGAAAATGTAACTAATATGAATGGGATGTTTTATGGGGCAAGTAAATTAGCCTCGCTGGAACTTTTAAATTTTGACACGAGTAATGTGACGGATATGGGCAGGATGTTTTCCGGAACGAGCTCAATTCAGCAGTTGGATTTGTCACATTTTAATACTGCAAACGTAACAGCGATGAATGATATGTTTAGCCTAATGACATCTCTGACACAGATTAATTTTGGTGCAAATTTTGACACCAGTAATGTGACGGATATGACAGGAATGTTTTATCAGTCTACAAGTTTAGTGAATTTGGATTTGTCACATTTTAATACGAGAAAAGTTAAATCAATGATTAGTATGTTCTCGCAAATGTCTGGTTTGACAATTTTGGATATTTCAAATTTTGAAACACCAAGTCTTGAAAATGCTGGTAGTATGTTTGCGATTGACCCGGGTTTTTCGGATAACCTTGAGAAGATTTATGTAAATCAGGATTTTGATACATCAAAATTAACTTCTTCAACAAATGCGTTTATTAGGCGAAATAGGCTTAGAGGAGGGAATGGCTCATATCTTTCCGACCCTTCGACCGCTGATAAAACTTGGCTTCGTGTAGATCGTCCTGGTGTGCAAGGATACTTTACGAGGAAAAGCTAGTTTCTTAATTGGATATTAGGCGGGGGATCGAGCTTAAAATATTGATCATGGATGTCGAGTTTGATGACCAGTTCGCTGATTTGGCCTAAAATGGTTTAGTTCGGTTTTTGTTCGGGTTTGGGGTAGAAGTAGAGAAGAGCTCGATTTTTCATTAATATTACAAAATCAAATATCAGGGGAGAGTGGGCCGGGAATTAGCCGGGAACAGAGAAGAAAAAGCTAGAGAGAGGGAAACGTAAAATTTAAATTTTTCCGTGAAATTTGGCGCAAAATACATATTTCACAAGAAGATTTCACCTAGGTCAAGGAGCTTAACAGGGGTGGTGGGGTTTGAGCGATTCTGGAGCTCTTCTCCAGGGTCTCAGAATTATCGGAATTAACGCGTGTATTTTGATATAAGATAGATGAATTTACCCCTGTTAAATGATATTTTAGGTGGATTTTCGAACGCGTGCGGAGCAATTCCCAGGTCTTTAGAAGAGTTTTTGACGCTGATTATAGAAGTATTTGGCTAAGTCTGAGCCAATGGATGTGGGCCGGGGGAAAAATATCTAATGATTCTCTGTCTGCGAGAAGAAAATTGCTGGATCTACACGATTGATTATGTATGGGTGGATTCGCCTCTTTATTGTCGCAAAATAGTTATTGTGCGACATTAAGAATCTAAGAAAAAGATGGGTAAACTATCGTCTGAATTAACTTATAAAATATCCCGCTTATGCTAAATTAGTGGTTTGAGGTCTGTCAGACGGTTGTAGATGTGGTTCTGGGTGCTCGGACGAGTATTTTTATCGTCTTGCAGAAAAAGTCTCGTATGATGGCTTGTATGGCCTGATTTTTAATTTAGAGTAATTCCCCTGTGTGACTTGAATTTTGGTCAACTAGTGCAGATTTTTATTTATATTAGATAAAAAGCTTTAGTTAACAGAGAGGGGAAATGATAAACAGAGAAGTGATAGAAGTAAAAACAAGGGCGTAATAGGGGTGAGATAGAGGTAGAATGATGGGTGGAATAGGAGTATAACAGGGGTGGATTACGGGCCAAACAGGGTTGGAGAAGCGTAAAAGAAGAAAAATAAGCCCTAAATGGGCTTATTTTTAGTTAATTGGGGTAGGCTTCGGACCGGAGACGGAAGTTGGTTTATTTCCCTTTTTCTTGAAGTTGTTGCGGTTACGGAAATTGCGATTTTTGAAGCTACGATTCCCTTGTGGCTTAGCGTGAGATTCGTGGATGCCACTGTTTGGGTTTTGTGATAATGTGGATGGAACTGAGTTTAAGGCATTTTCAGACGCTTGGGTGTGGTTTCCGGTAGAATCTGGTTGATTGGCCGTATTTGGCTGTGAGGCCTGTTCTGAGGCCTCTGGTGCAGTATCTGCCGTATTTGAACTAGTAACAGGGGAATTAACAGAGGTGGAAACAGAGGTAGAGGTAGGGGTGGAAACAGGGGTAGAGCCAGGAGCAGGGTTTTTGTCTGATACAGGGGTAGAATTCTGGGCGGCTACAGGGGTAGAAGTACCGTGATTAACGAAAAGGGGAGTATTTCCCTGTTCTTGGTTTTGGGTGGTAGATTGGCCTTGAGGTTCGGAATGAGTCTGCGCGGAGGTCTTGGCTTCTAGAATCTCTTTAAGGTCTTTGAGCCCAGGTTTGGCTTGATTGGTAACAGAGTTTGGTGAAAACTTTTTAATATCGAAAGGCTTAGCGGACATCGAAGGCTTGCCATTGATAAACGTCAAAGTCGGAAGATTCTCGCGAGGAGCTTTATCGGCTGGTTGGCGGCCGGAATTTGAGAGTTCTTGCTTATATTTTTCACTCTGTTCAATCGTCTCACGAATTTGGAGCTCAATCTCGGCACGTGGGTGGGAATAGTATTCACGAGAGTGGGCAACAATTTGATCGAAATTATCGTGTGGACTGTGCGGAATATTAAGGGTGGTAGCAGAGAAAGCTGGCACCTTTTCCCCACCGATAATCATGGAAATCACGAAGTGGCGATTATTCATTTGAATCAAATCAGATTCATCGAAAACTGGGGCGAATTGCTTGGAAAGAATTGGTGCATCGTCGGCAGAAACACGGAATGAAATGGTGGTACCGACGTTACCGAAGACGGCATTACGCACATTTTCGGTCATCTGCGAGATATACTGGTTGGCCACGGTGAGATTGAGGCCGTATTTACGGGCTTCGGAGAGAATCACTGCGAAAGAATCGGTGGCAAAGTTTTGGAACTCATCCACATAGAGATAGAATGGACGACGTTTTTCGACTTCTGGAATATCCGAGCGCGACATGGCGGCTAGCTGAATTTTAGTGACTAAGAAGGCACCGAGAATACCTGCATTATCTTCACCGATGAGACCCTTAGAGAGGTTAACGACCAGGATCTTCCCTTCGTCCATGATCTGACGGACGTTGAAAGTGGATTTTGGTTGACCGATAATATTGCGAATAATTGGGTTGGCAGTAAAAGCACCGACCTTGTTGAGAACTGGAGCGATGGATTCGTTGATTTGTTTGTCGTTCCATTGACCGAACTCGTGTTTCCAGAATTGTAAGACCGTGACGTCAGTACAATAATCGAGAGTTTCTTTGCGGAATTCTTTATCGGTGAGGAGACGAGAAATGTCTAGCAGAGTAGTCTCTGGGCGATCGAGAAGGGCAAGCAGAGTGTAGCGCAAGATATGTTCGAGACGTGGACCCCAAGAATCACCGAACATACGCTTCAAAACGCCGATTACTTCAGAACAGACGTTTGGCTTCTTCGAGGCATCAGAAACTTCGAGTGGGTTGAAGCCGACCGGATATTGCGTGTCCGCTGGGTTGAAGTAAATGACATCTTTCACACGAGAAGCTGGTACGAAGCGGAGGTTATTGACCGCAAAATCACCGTGCGGATCGATGATACAGTAACCCTGATTGTAAAAAACGTCAGAGAGGGCAAAAAGTTCGAGCAGACCAGATTTACCGGCACCGGTTTGACCGATGATATAAATATGACGAGAACGGTCGCGACGGAGCATGCCAAACTGATGGTTGATGCCGCGGAAATTGGTTAGACCGAAGGCAGAAATATTTTCATCGTTGCTGGCAATACCGGTGATAAGAGGGAGTTTGGCTGGTGGTTCAGCAGTTTTAGAGGTGGCCCAGACGATATTTGGGGTTTCGACTGAAGTGTGTGGTAAATGATAAACTGAGGCGAGCTCGGAAATATTGAGAATGAAGCCTTCATCGGTGAATTGACGGAGCTTGTAGGCCTCGAGGTCTTCTCTGTTAAAACTACCACCGATGGATTTAAAACCGTTGAGGTTGGTGGAGTTGTACTGTTTAAAGGTACCGACGAGAGCCTGCATATCGAGCTGGGCGTTAATCTCGCTGTCACCGAGGTAAGCGAGGCGGATTTTGACCTGATAGCCCAACTTAGTAGCCTTAGTTTCGGCAGCGGAAATCTGCGATTTGACGCGTTCAGAAAGTTCGACGGCTGGCTTTGGGCTGCCAGAGCCACCGCTTGGTGGAGTGGAAAGTGCGGAAAGGAGTTCGGCTAGCCAAGTCCAATCGATATTAAATAATTTAAGAGAGGAAGCGGGATTCTTTTGGGCTTTGACCCAAGCATCGGTTTTTTGGTGCCAAGAATCGGCGACTGGACGCGTGAGGATTTGAATCCAGAGCTCTTCGTTGCTGTCTGGATTCAGTTTGGCGAGGGTGCCAGTGATGCCAGCGAGCGGATCGACTTCGAAGGTATCGAAAGTTTTGATCGGTAGGACTTCATTTTCGGTAAGTGAAAGCTCAGAGGTGTAGACAACGTTATGGCTATGCACGGTTTCGGTGTAATCCTTATCGACGACGTGAATTTGCACGCTTGGATATTGGGCATAAATCTGACCTTCGACGAAGCTCTGGAGAGTTTTCGGTACATAGACATAAAAACGAATCTGTCCACCAGATGAGACAATCTCGAAACTGAGATGTTCCTGGGCGGTGCCAGATTGACGTAAAAGTTCAGTATCTTTCAAAATACCGTGAAGCGAGGCGAACATTTGCTCGGCGGAAAGTTCCTTTTTGTCGTTATTTTTTGGAATTTCCAGCATTAAAAGCACCGACTCGAGATTAAGAGTCTTTAGCTGATTGATTTTTTTGTAATTTTTGTATGTGAGATATCCAAGGATGCCAACGATTGGAAGCCAAACGATGGGCATCAAGATAAAATGAACTAATTCCGCTATCATACTTCTATTTTAGCATTACTGACCAACTTAGTCAGCATAAGTATAAGTGTTTCGGTCGACACGACGGAAAAGTTTTTTGTTTTGAAGATTTAAGAGAATGGTAGTCTCTTTAACCTTGCGAGTTTTGAGTACGCGCTTGACGATCTCTTCTCTAGTGAGTGGCTCGCCGGCTTCTTTTAGAATGTCGGTAATAATTTGCGCAACCGTGCCGCGTTTGTAGCCCCAGATGTCAAGGGCATAAATACCGCGACCAATCAATACAAAGCGTGGATCTTTAATGAGCTCGTTGTGGATGGCTTGAGTAGTGACGTTTTTGCGACGGAATTTGGAATTAGAAATAGCATCGGCGATGTCGCTAAAGTGCATCGGCTCGTTTTGATTCTTCAAAATGACATAAATTTTGTCACGAATATTTTTTGGATTGACGGTTGGCCATTTGGCGAGACCCCATTGGTCATCGAGTGAAGAGAGAGATTTGGAAATCGAGGCGATGGCGCGGATGTGATTTGGGTGCTCATAATTAAGTTTAGCGTCAAGTTCATCTAGACTCATTGGGAGCTTGTTGTTGCGGATAAGGGTGACAATTTCATCAGCTTTGCGCTTAATTTCGCGTTCGTTACCATATTCAGCGATGCCGGTGGCATTGTAATAACGCTCGGATTCATCGATGTGGACTAGACGGGCAGAAATTTCACTAATGAAATTAATGGCGGCGAGTTCTTTTTCGTTTGGATTGTGACCATAGATTTTTTGGGCAAGAGTGGAAATGCGAGCGATTCTTCCCTCTTCGACGAGGAAGCGAATGATAATTTTTTCGGCGGCACCGAGTTCAGGAATTTGATTTTCTTCGGCCATCACGCGAAGACGGATGATGATGGCTTTTTCCAACTGACGGACGCGTTCCCTAGTGATAGAAAGCACTTCCCCGATTTGTTCGAGGGTTTCCTTCTGGCCGTTTAGACCAAAACGACGAGAAATAATCTCCTTTTCACGGTCTTGTTCTATAATATTAAGACTTCCTGTCAAGGCTTTCTGAATAGTTTCCGCATGTTGATCCATCTTATATTTTTTCCTTATCCACCCGATAATATATAAAAATTACTATAATTATAATATAAAATTATAAAAAGTCAAATAGGAATCTTGTGTGGTCGCTTTCCGTCTAACTTCTTTTAATATTTTATCATAAATTGTACATTTAGGACAGAAAATTATATCTAAATTTAAACATTGACGGTTTCATGGTGTGGTTGTAGATAATGCTTATGTTTAATGTTATGGTGGTGGCAAAAAAGTCGCTTCCTATTAGTCTAATAGACAGGAGGCGACTTTGATTTTATGGTAGTTTTTTGCGATTTGGCTAGATTTTGTGGCTAGCGGTAGTTTTTTGCGATTTGGCTAGATTTTGTGGCTAATGGTATTTTTAGCTCTTTTTGGCTGTAGCTTTTGCTTTGGTTTTTGCTGCATTTTTCTTAGTAGTGGCCTTTTTCGCCGAGGTTTTCTTGGCAGCAGTCTTCTTGGCTGGGGCTTTTTTGGCGGCTGGAGCCTTGGAACTTAGAAGAATTTCTTCCGCTTCTTCCCTGGTGATGGACTTCGGGTCACGATCTTTTGGAATTTTGGCATTATTCGGACGAGCACGACTTTTACCACTAGCTGACTTAATGGCTGGACCCTTGATATATGGGCCAAAGGGGCCGTTAATAATCTTAATATCACCCCAGTCGGCGAGAATAGAGTCGATTTTCTTTTGATAGAGCGCTTCGGCGGTTTCGAGGGTGATGTGATAAGGATTTTCCGCTTCGTTAATCTTGCTAAGCGCGATATTATGGGCGCCGGCCTTAATAAATGGGCCGAAGGGGCCATTAGCGGCGATTAGTTCAGTGCCGTCCTTAGCGTAGCCAAGAGAGCGTGGTAGAACTGGCAATTCCAACTGCTTAAGAGCCTGATCCAAGGTGACGGTTTTGACGGTTTTCCCCTTTGGCAGAGGGATGAAAATTGGTTTTTCACCGCTTTCTTTTTCGTTTTCACCGAGCTGCAGGAAGCCTCCATTTTTGCCAATTTTGGCGTAAATTTTTTTGCCAGTTTTAGGGTCGGTACCGAGTTCGGTGGCGGAATTGTAGCGGTTGGCCATAGCGGAAGCGCCAATAGCATCAGAAAATGGACCATAGAAATCGCGGAGCATCTTTAGGCGGGTAAGTTTCTTTTCGGCGATAAGGTCAAGTTTTTCTTCGATACCGGCAGTAAAATCATAGTCGACGATGTCTTTAAAATTCTCACAGAGGAAATTGGATACTAATTCACCCACTGGGGTTGGCATGAGCTTTCCCTTGGTGGAACCGGTTTTTTCTGAAATAGTTTGTTCAGAAATTTGATTCGACTCATCGAGAGTGAGCTGCAAAATATCGCGTGGCTCACCTTCAGATTCACCCTTTACTACATAATTTCTAATTTGAATGGCGTTAATAATGGAGGCATAGGTACTTGGGCGGCCAATACCGAGCTCTTCGAGTTTTTTGACTAGTGAGCCTTCGGTGTAGCGAGCAGGTGGTTTGGAAAAAGTTTGTTTGGCTAGTAAAATATGACGTTTTACATTGTCGCCAATCTGGAGATTTGGCAAAGTGGTGTCTTTACTTTTACCGTAGACTTTTAGGAAGCCGTCGAAAATCACCATTTCCCCAGTAGCTTTAAATAGCTCATTTGGCACAGTGTCGGCCTCGAGATAAAGGCTGGTTTTGGCTACTACGGCGTTTTTCATCTGGGTAGCTAAGGTGCGACTTCGGATTAATTGATATAATTTCTTTTCGTATTCGTTTTTACCTGCCACTTCCACGTCAATATGGGTCGGACGGATGGATTCGTGAGCCTCTTGAGCGCTGGCGTTTTTGGTATGAAAACGGCGAACCTCGAGATAATTTTCGCCAAATTCGGATTTAATAAGATTAGCGATTTCGGCTAAGGCCTGATTTGAGAGATTGAGAGAGTCGGTACGGTGATAAGTGATGTGGCCGGACTGATAGAGTCCCTGAGCAGCCGACATGGTGGTCTTGGAACTAAAACCGAGACGACTATTAGCTTCAATCTGGAGTGCCGCAGTAGTGAGCGGTACTGGATTGGCTTTTTTAGCTTCGGTTTTTTCGAGATTTTGCACCTTAAAATTGGCATTTTTGAACTGCTCGAGGAAAATCTTAGCTTCTTCTTTGGTAGCAAAAGTGGTTTTATCGAGATTAGCTTCAAAAATTTCGGAAGAATCGAGATCGGAAATATTAGCGGCTTGGTCGCTGAATTTACCGGTGACTTTGAAGCTGGATTTAGCGTTAAAATGTTCAATTTCCTGTTCACGTTCAACGATCAGACGAAGGGCAGGAGATTGGACGCGACCGGCAGATTTGGCGCCTGGTACTTTAGTACGAACTACACCAGAGAGATCGTAACCGACTAGCATGTCGAGAGTTTGGCGAGCCTGCTGGCTGGAGACCATATTCATATCCACAGTGCGCGGGTGCTTAATAGCCTCTTGAAGTGCTGGTTTGGTAATTTCATGAAAAGTAATACGATGGGTGGTTTTTGGTAACTTCAGAACTTCCAAAAGATGCCAAGAAATCGATTCTCCTTCGCGGTCTTCATCGGTTGCGAGCCAAATTGTGTCAGCATCTTTACTAGCTTTTTTAAGCTCAGCGATGACTTTTTTGTGGTCTGGGTCAATTTCGTAAGTCACAGCGAAATTATCATGTACGTCAACTTTGGTATCTTTGCGAATGTGGCCGACCGAGGCTAGAACCTTAAAATCACTGCCGAGATATTTTTCAATAGTCTTGGCTTTGGCGGGAGACTCGACGATGAGGAGATTTTTAGACATATACTTATATATTATCACGCTTGTCAACTAGAAAAAATTTTTCGGATTTTTAATTGGGCGAATTTTTATAGAGATAAATTAGAGATGAATTTTAGAAAAATTTGCAAAAAAGCCAAAAAATCTTGGAAAAAGGACTTGTTAAGTCAAAATGTTTATGTTAAAGTTTAGGTGTGTGAAGGTTTTCTGGCAGTATAGAAAGGAAATATACTGTGAGAATAAAAAATAAAAACCATAAAAAAATTAAAATTGCGACAACATTAATGGTTTTATCTGGTGCGGCGTTATCACCAATGCTGTTTGATTTGCCAACACCAGTATCAGCAGTGCAACAATCTGCTTCAACAACAATTAGCGTTGTGATTGATCCTGTGATTTCAATTACTACGCCAAGCTCAATTGATATTAATATTACGCCTACTCCTACCGGTGCGTTTAATACTGGGACTGGCACGGTGAATGTCTCTACCAATAATGGTAAGGGTTACACCACCTATGTCACTTCCAAGACGACGGATACGGATTTGTCTCAGCCAGCTGCCTCTGGTGTAGCGGACAAAATCCCTTCAATCAGTCAGTCAAACTCGACGATTTCTGGTACGGGTTGGGGTTGGTCTGCTGATGGCACCACTTATAATCCAGTGAAACAAACTGGCACCGTGGATGCTTCGACGATTTTTGCTAAGACTACTTCAGCCGCTACCTCTGGTAGTGCTAAGACGATTACGGTCGGTGCAAGTGCTACTACCTCTATTCCAGTAGGTGCTTATTCGAATACATTGCTCTTTACGGCAGTTGCGAACCAATAACACTTTTCTTTTCGATTCCCTGCGGTCGACAGACCTCAGGGGTCGGAGGAATTATTAAAGGATCTTGTTTTAAAACTGCGTGGAGATGCTTTAGAGACCGCCTTCGGGCGGTCTTTTTCTGGCTGAATTTTAAAAATTTAAGCATCAAAAAACCCCAAGTAAGGGTGGGCATCACTTGGGGTTATTAGACCCTACAACGCATCTCTATTGATTCCGGGAGAGCCCCGGAGCGTGACCCACCTCACTCTATTGGGGCCCGCCGGTTATAGGGGTTGCTATGTTCTTAAAAATTGACTTTCAAGTGGAGGTAATACTTATACTTACAACCGATAAAAGAAAAATTGTAAGCCGAAAGTCTTTTAAGAACACGCAACTTCTGTTATATTAGTAACAGAAATTATGATTTATTTAGGTGCGGTTTAGAGATCGTGCCTTTTTCTGGCTCCAACCCCTAACTGATTCGTATTATAGCATTATAAATAAAAATAGTCAATACATAAAATGTAAAAAATATTAAAATCAAGTACAAAATTGGAGGTTTTTGTGCAAGTCAAATCTATTTCCCCTCTAGAAGATGGGTTTTTGCGTAAATTAGAATTCATTGCGCTTAAGCCTAAAATATTGTATTATTATGGAAAATCGCCTGGTGAGATGGTAGATTTTGAGATTAATGGTGAGGATAATATTTCAGAAAAGGCCGCGAAACGAGCCTATATACGACCGAAGACGGTGGCTGTCGTGGGGTCTAGAAAATACACGAAATACGGCGAAGAATGGGCCTATAAAATTGCTTATGAATTAGCGAAACGTGGAGTAATTATTGTGAGTGGGTTGGCTTATGGAATTGACTCTATCGCACATCGGGCAGCCCTGGATGCGGGTGGATTAACAGTGGCGGTGTTAGGGACGCCAATCGATAAGATTTATCCGGTACGACATACCAGTTTAGCGCGGGAAATTGTGGACCAGGGTGGTATGGTGATATCGGAATACCCACCGCAGGAAATTTTGGCAAAGGATGAGAAGCTATCGCGCATGTTAAATAGTCAGTTAGGGATGCGCTCAGCTTTTCTGAAACGTAATCGGTTGATTGCGGGATTGGCGGATTTGGTGGTGGTGGTCGAAGGTGGAGTAAAATCTGGTTCGTTAAATACGGCACATCATGCCATGGAACAGGGAGTGATAGTTTATGCGGTGCCAGGGGATGTGAGTCGTAGTAATTCCCTGGGCTGTAATCGGTTATTGGGTCGCGGGGCGGTGGCTTTTACTGAGGTGGATGAATTATTGGATGAGTTAGGGCTAAGGATTCGTAAACCGCGTGAGAGTTTAAATCAGATTAAGGAAATGTGTAGTACGGAGAATGAGGCCTTAATGGTTTCGGTGATGCTTGAAGGTATAAAAATGGGAGAAGAAATCCTGGCGCAGATACGACGAAAAAAGGAATTTTCGGTCTCAGATTTTAGTGTGACAATTTTTAATCTTCAAATGAAAGGATTAGTGAAACCGTTAGGCAATAATGAGTGGATGTTATGTGTGTAGAAAAATTTCAATTACCGAAGACGATTACTTGGATTGATACGATGAATATTTTTGCACGGATGGAGAAAATGCGGCGCTTACATACGATGACGGTGGCGAAGCGTTTTGAGTTGAATTTGACCGAAGTGAAGATTATGAGCTATCTTAAAAATAATCAGATCGAACGGAATTTGAACGAGATTTTAGAGTGCAGTCTGATTGGTGAGACTAGTTTGTGCCGGGCAATTAATCATTTGGAAGAGCGTGAATTTATTAAAAAGGCGCTAAATCCGCAAAATCGGCGGTATTTGCAGCTAGATTTTTTCGGTGAGGGGAGATTCGTGGCGAGCTATATCGAAATGGAGCAGAAGAAGTTTATTAGCGAGATTTTCGAGGGATTTACCAAAGAAGAACGTGTGATGTTCGGCCGGATGCTTTGGAAGATTAATTTTAATATTCAGAGTAGAATTCAGAAAAGTTTGGCGTCGAAAAAAGTAATAAAGAAGATTATTCTTGAATAAAATCGTCGATACGTTTCGCAATATCTGTGAGGATTTCTGGAAGTTTTTCGCGTTCTTCCGGAGTGAAACGGCCAAGCACAAAATCAACATCACCCATCTTTTTACGCAGAGCGTTGTTTGCGGTGCCAAGACGAAGACGCTTAAAATCGGTGGTAGAAAGCGCGCGAATGGTGGATTTAAGGCCATTATTGCCGCCATCGGTTCCCTTTTCGCGATAACGCAGGGTGCCGAAATCGAGATTAAAATCATCACATAAAATCAGGAGGTTAGATAGTGGAATTTTATAATAGTTCATGAATTCCTGAATACTAGAACCGACATCATTATAGTAGGTTTGAGGTTCGATAAAGATAGTTTGACCGGATTTTTGCCACTTGGCGTGGAATTTTTCGGATTTTTCAAATTCGAGACCGTGGGTTTTAAAGTAAAAATCTAAAGCCAAAAAGCCAAAGTTATGGCGAGTGAGGTTATATTCATTTCCAGGATTTCCAAGTCCAACAATAAGTTTCATGGAAATATTATAGCAAATCTTTTGGTTGGATTTTTATGACAAAAAAACTACTACAAAAGTTTTAGAGATAAAAGAATCCATTGTGTAGATATTTGGACCATGAAAAAGCCGCCACAGGTGGTGACGGCTTCGAAAAGATTAAGGAATAGTTTTGATGAAATGAACATTATGTAGCTAGATTAATCCTCAATATAATCATTGTCGCTCTCCCAGTCTAGTCCAAGAGGTTTCAAATTATCGAGGATCTGTCCAATAATGGAGCTTCTGACGATGTCGTTTTCATTCATAAAAATCTGAGCTGCGCGAGGAATACCCTTTAAGGCTCGGCGCGCATAAAGAATACCGTTGTGATTTTTGTTGACACCTTTAGCGTAAGGATGAGGTTGACTTTCGTCGCCTGTGAAGATCATTTTAGATCCCTCTCCGATACGAGTCATGGCAGACAGCATCTGTTCATTGGTCATATCTTGAGCTTCGTCGACAATGATAAAATCATTCTGAAAACTCTTTCCTTTGATATAGAAAATCGGAATAGAGCGGAAGGATTTTTGATAGGACAGATTAGCTTTGTCTTCTAGACGCTGCTGCTTGATACGAGGTTGAGGGCTAGATGATTTTTCAGAATACTTATTCTTACTTTTATTCTTCTCTTCATGCTTCCTCTTTTTGCTAGTTCGGCAAGTAAAAGTCTCTTTTTTGTCGATCATAGTATACTCGTCATCATCTTCATAGATCCAATTTTTATCATGAATATAAGATTGATGCGTGATTTCTTCATGCGGCTGATCGATTAGAGTGCTATTATTGCAGGGGTCGTCATCGTAAATTTCATGATAAATTAACAATGCATTGATAATATTGGCAGACTTGATAGACATTTTTTCTTCCAAGTCTCCTGGCAAAGTACCAACGCCATCATCGCCACGAACTTCTGAAGCAACAACGGAAACGATATTGTAGTCACCTTTTTGAACTTGCTTCATTCCTTCAATGGCGGCAATAAAAGTTTTTCCGGTACCAGGACAGCCAGAAACTAGAATCATATCAATATTCTTATTATAGATAGAGTCTAAATACATGGCTTGACCAGGTGTTTTGGCTTTCAGGAAGGGTTTCTGTTTGCTATTTAGGTAGCTATTAAGGTGGACGATTTTATCTTCATCTCCACTAACATCTAAGCGGCCGATATTCCAAAATTCACCCTTACTTTTCCCGTAGATTTCATCATCGATACTATCTTCGCAACTGAATTCAATGAACTCGTTGGGAACCAAGGTGGGCTCATCTGGCATACGTTCCTCCCATTCTTCTAAGGGGATGAAGCCACCTTTTTGGACGAAGTGACTATAGAGGTCGGGTGGAATGACACATTTGCGTCGACCGGTGAACTTAAACTTGGGGTCGGTTTCCAGCGGTAAGGATTTAATGTTATGTGCTAAAGCGCAAACATGCATTTCCTTGTCGTTGGTCACTAAACGAATCTTTTTATTCAGAGCATCTAATTCGTTCTTAGCCTGTTTAGCCTTTACTAAGTAACAGGATAGATCGAGAGTCTGCAAGAAGATTTGTTCATCCATATTGACGGGTTCAAAATCCCAAGAAACCACGGCAGATTCGGAGCTTTTAATAACCATAAAAGCACGGCTGCAGTTATTGAAGGCGATTTGATTACCAATGGCAAGATTGGGATCACGACCAAGTTTGGAAGATTCATCAACTATAACCGATTGAAAGAGCTCATCGATTCGGCTTAAAACCTTACCGGCGATGAAGCTGCGTTCAGAAGATTCGCTTCTGAAGCTTTTTAATTCATGGAGCACAGTGTCAGGTATAACGATACATGAGTTTTTCAGGTCGATATTTTTAATAGCTAATTTCTTAAATCCGTTTTTGGTGGGAATAATATCTGGGTTATCAATAATGATATTAGTATCGATAACGTAATATTTTTCCTTGGGTTCAGTGGAAATGTAAGCCACAGGTTCTGCACTTGAGATGCTGCCAGAGGTCTTCTCCTTAAGACTTGTTTGAGCACTGAGTATACTTTTAATTTCACTCATAACTATCTCCTTTTTAAGGTACGAGAAATACGTTTTAGGTATTTCTGTAGGGTGGGGCTTGGATTTTTGAGGTCCAAGAATAGAGGTGCTTCCTCTATTAGGCTAATTATTACATATTTTTCTAAAAATTCAAGAGTAAAAAATAGAGGTAGTGGTGAATCTGAGTGTATATTTTTGAGGATAGCTTAAGATGAAGTATTAAGATAATTGACGATATAGTTTGAGTAACTTTTTGATTTGATGAGATTGAAGATAAGTCTTTTCGCTGGCGGCCAGATTTTGGCTGAGTTTTTGAATAAGTTCTGGTTGGTGGTGGATTTTAAGTAAAAGTTCCGCCATGGAGCGAGGCGCTGGAGATTTGGCGCAGAGGCCACCGTGATTTGGTACGATTTCGGACATGTCGGGATCGGCATAAATAACTGGAAGATTGCAGGCGGCGGCTTCTAAAATGGTGAGGCCTTGGGTGTCAAACTGGTAGGAATTGATGATGGAAAGATGTTGGTCTTTGGTATATTTTTGGAGGATTTCTTGGTGCGGGATGGTGCCGAGAATTTTAATAGATGCTTCGTCGAAATGTTTTTTGCAGAATTTTCGCACTTTTGACATCTGATTACCATCGCCAATAATGGTAAAAACAAAACGAAAATCAGGCTCAAGTTCCTGGGCGATTCGAAGTGATTCTAAAAATGGTAGAATGCGTTTTTCTTTAGAGAGGCGAGAAAACCAGAGAATACGAAGTGGTTCGTGGTCTTGGTAGGTGCGGATTTGAGGGGTGAAATTTGCAATTTCCTGGTCATTAATACCGTTTGAAATGACGGAAATTGGACGAGTAACACCGAAAAGTTGAAGTTTTTTGGCAAAATGGGCGGAGGGGGTAATTACCTGGTCGGCCAGATTGGCTTGGCGGACCATCATTTGCCACATCTCACGACGTGCAATAGTAGGCGCGAGATTTTTGATCTCGGTGTTCTGATAATTGAGGCCTGGTGATTTCTTTGGTTCTGGATTTTGATAATTTGGCTTAGGGAATTTTTTCAAGATTGATTTTAGAGTGGTGCGATGAATTAGATTAATTCCGGTAGCGGCGAGAGTCTTAAAGGGATGCGGCACATTAATGGCGATGGCCATATCTTCGCGACCATGCATGGTTTGGATAGTTTTAATGTGATATTTCTTAGCCAAAATCAGACCAGCCATACTGGTGGTAGCTTCGTAATGGATGTGAAAAAAATCAAAGGATTCGGTGAGGTTGGGGTATTTTTCTTCAATAAAACGTATGACATGCTTGGTCCATTTGGAAAAAGGGGCGCCATTGACTAGGAATTTGGCGGTAGGCACAAGAATAATATTTGGGTCGTGATTGGCGCCAAATTGGGATAAAGGATTTTCAAAATCTTGCTGAGTGCCTGGGCAAAAAATCGTAACTTGGTGGCCAAGTGACTCTAACGCAGTTTTTTGGGCACGAATTGAGGATGGAATCCCACCAGGAATGCCGAGAAAAACGTCGGTAAAAATAGCAATGCGAAGCGCTTTCGTAGGCGCAGGATTTTTGAGGTTTTGGCCCTTAAGATTTTGATGCTTAAGGCTTTCCGGGTTCTTGGAGTGAGGATTTGACATTTTTGTGATTATCTCATATATGAGATATTTAATTTAAATTAAATCTTTGGTGCGATTGATGGATTTGCGTGGTCCGTTTTTGCGGTCATTATGGAAGGAGAATTTGAGTGGAGTACCGAGGAATGGGAATTTTTCACGAATACAACGCTCGAGATAACGTTTGTAAGACCAGTGCAGTAGTTCCATTTCACGACCATGAATGACAAACCATGGTGGGCAAGTGTCGGTCTGGGTAATGTATTGGAGTTTTGGATGAGTATTTTTCAAACCAGCTGGCGCGTGAGAAATTACCGCTTCGTTTAGAACCTTATTGAGTTCTGAAGTTTTAAGCTCGGTGTGGCGAGCGAGATCAACTTCGGTAATAAGTTCGAATAATTTGGTGACATTTTTGCCAGTTTCGGAACTGGTAATAATCACTGGAGCAAAAGATAAGAAATTAAAATCGCGTTCAAGATTATCGAGGATATTATCGATCTCAGAAAGTTCAGTTGGTTTAGACTTATCGGAAATTGTAGAAACTACAGGGGTAGAATTATCGAGAAGGTCGGATTTGGTGATAACTAAAATTACGCTCTTTCCGGCTTCGATAATTTGACCAGCAAGAGATTGATCGAGCTTAGAATGTGGTTCGGTGGAATCAATGAGTAGCAAACAAATATCAGATTCTTCAATCGCCGCAAGAGTGCGAATAGCGGAGAATTTTTCGATACCAACTTCGCGCTTACCCGGCTTACGAAGGCCGGCGGTGTCGAGAAATTCAATGGTCTGACCTTTGAATTTGAGTTCGAGGCGATTAATATCGCGAGTGGTTCCCTGCTTCGAGCTGGTAATGGCCTGCTGTTTTTGGCCAAGACGATTAAAAAGACTAGACTTACCAACGTTTGGACGGCCAATCAACGCGACCTTGATAGAGGTTTCGGTTTTAGCTTCAGAATCAGCTTCGTGGATATTTGGATAAGAGTTTAATTCGCGATAAATGCGAGATTTAAGATCTTTAATTCCCTGGCCGGCAGTGGCAGAAGTTTGATAGGTTTCGTCGGCTTTTATACCAAATTTGATATATTCGGCAAAAGGTAGAGATTCTTTGAGATCCGATTTATTAAGTACTAAAAGGACTGGCTTGCGGGATTTAAGAGCCATGCGAGCAATATCTTTGTCGCGGAAATCTGGGTATTTAGTGGAGTCGACAGTAAGTAAAATTAAATCGGCTGAGTCAATGGCGTCCTCGATTTGATCCTGGATGGAAGCTTCGAAATCATCTTCAGGATTTTTCAGACCAGCAGTGTCAATAAGAGTAAAAGCTTGATCAATAGTCGCTACTACGCTGTCACGGGTAGTGCCGGCCTCACGCGCAACAATGGCAATATTTTTGTGTGCCATGCGATTTAATAGGCTGGATTTACCAGCATTGGTTTGGCCGATGAGGGCGACAATTGGAAGCTTTTTCATGCGTTATATTATAACATCGAAAATGGGATAAGTAAAGAAAAAGCTAAGTCGTAAATATAAGGCTTATTTTTACAACACATTACTTAAAATAAGTAATCCATGCTGATGTTATTTTGATTATGATAAAAAGATGGTGCCTTGGTGCGCTGCTTGATGAAGTGGAGTTTTTAAAGGTAATCTTAATGCTGGGTTTTGCTGATTTTTTGCTGATTTTTGATTTTGCTTATGGTAAAATAGAGTCATGCCAAAAATCACTTTCTCTCATAATTTTTTGTGGGTAAATTTTCGAAGGAATTTTACTTTTCTATTAGGACTTTGTTTATCAATTTTTATTTTTAATCTTAATTCTGCTGCAGTTTTTGCTGTGCAGACGCCAACTTTATCGGTATTAGTGGATAATGCGGCGGTGAATGTGAATGGTAATCAGGTGATCAATTCTGTGAATGGTACTACGGAATTGCCGCTAAATTTAACGATAAATACGACAAATAAAACTGGCTATACCGCCACGTTAAATACGGAAACTAATGAAACGGCTTTGGTGAATTCTGGTTCGGCGAATGGTGCGAAGATTGGCTCAATCACGGGACCTAGTAGTCTTTTGAATTTGCCGGTGAATTCTTGGGGTTTTAAAGTTTCGAATGAAGCTAACTATAATCCAATTCCATCCCTAGCGACGCCTACGAATATTTTTCAGACCACAGAAAAAACCAATGGTAATGACGTACGTGGTTTAAATATTGGTATGAAGTTGAGTCAGAATATTGAAAGTGGTAGCTATGATAATAAGCTGATTTTTTCGGTGGTGACGAACCCGTATGTGGGGAAAGCGATAATGACGGAGGGGCCGGATTTCAATACAAAATTAAAAGTCTTGGAAACAGCCACAAATAAAATCGAGCATTTTAAAAAGAGTACTGTAGCACCAACTACCTCCATGAATGCAGTAAATATTGAAGATGAAGAGTCTGATTATGGGATTAAGCTTTGGTTAGACCCGACCGACAAGACGGCTTATTATTACACTGAACCGGAAAAAGTTTATTTAAATGCAAATAGCAGCAAGATGTTCTATTTAGAATATAATGGACAAAAAATAAAAAATATCTTAGAGATAGATCTTTCTAGCTTTGATACCTCTCAGGTGACGGATATGAGTTCTATGTTTCAGGGTATGTCTAATCTCACCACTCTTGATCTATCTAACTTCGATACTTCTCAGGTGACGGATATGAGCTTCATGTTTTCTAACATATCTAATCTCACTACCATTAATCTTTCTAGTTTCGATACCTCAAAGGTGACAAATATGCGCGCTATGTTTTTTAATATGTCCGAAAAACTTACTACTATTAATTTATCTAACTTCGATACTTCTCAGGTGACGGATATGAGTTCTATGTTTCAGGGTATGTCTAATCTCACCACTCTTGATCTATCTAACTTCGATACTTCTAAGGTGACGAATATGAGCCAAATGTTTCTAGGCATATTTAAACTTACTACTCTCGATCTATCTAACTTCGATACATCTAAGGTGACGAATATGCGCTATATGTTTTATTATATGTTTGACCTCACCACTCTTGACCTATCTAACTTCGATACTTCTAAGGTGACAGATATGTACGGTATGTTTTATCTTGAAAATGGAGATGCACTTAAAGATAGGTTAGAAAAAATTTATGTAAATAATGATTTTAATACCGCTAACCTTATAAACTTTTCAGAAATGTTTAGAAATCGTAAAAAGCTTCGCGGTGGCAATGGTTCATATTTGGCTGACCCATCTACGGCAGACAAAACTTGGCTTCGCGTGGATCGACCGGGCGTAAAGGGCTACTTTACGCGCAAACCTTAGTGTTTGAACAAATTATTTATACAGATGCTTAGTTTGATTTACGAGAAAATCACCAATTTCACCGTAATGAATATGATTATTTAATTCTTCGATATTGATTAACTCATAACCGATTACGGAGCCGTCTGGGTCATTTGTGAATTCACCGAGTTTTTCGAGTTTGGCATAGACACGTAATTGATAGCCTGTATTTCCCTGATTGTCATAGACTTTTTGATAGCCGAGTGGAAACCAGGATTTGATGGTCATATTTAATTCTTCTTTAGCTTCACGAGAAATAGTTTGGGTGATAGTTTCATGAGGTTTTACTCCTCCACCGGGAAGATTATCTGAGGCGTGAGCGTATTTTACGATAGGGACTAGATTTTGAAAATTACCGATAATATAAATCTGTGACCAGGGTAAACCTGGTATTTCTTGTCCGATTAGGCTATAAAAATCCGTGTGATATTTTACATTTTTATGAATGAATTCGCCATATAATATCGGTGTTTGCATAATTTTATTATAAAACAAAAAAAGACATAAATGCCTTTTTTAAAAATGGTGATTCCGGCGGGGTTCGAACCCGCGATTTTCTGGATGAGAACCAGACGTCCTGGACCACTAGACGACGGAACCGTGAAATAATAATAACATTTTTTGGTTACAGTCGCAAGAGCTTAATTAGTCGCAGTCGAAGCTAGCGTCATTCCATTCGCAGTCGTCGATTGGATCAAAAAGATGTGGGTCGGTGTCGGAGTCGGTAGTGCGGTTGCGGAGGCGGAATTCTTCATCGGACATATCACCGAGGTCATTTTCGTCACCTTCGTCTTCGAGGTGATCGTCGTCTGACGGATCATTTTCTTCGTAATTCTGGAAGTGGTCTGGCAAATCTTTTTGGAAGGCACCAGAGTCCCAGGAGTCGTTCGTGGTGTCTGGATTATCTCTCTCGGAAACCCAATTCATTTTACTATTTGGTTCCCCCGCGTTTTGATAAAATTTTGCCATAATCGACTCCTTTTCTACTATTATGTCAGAGGCGCCTGGGCTTGTAAAGATGCACTAAATAAAAACCCGTTCACGGAAGCTTTGAGAGTGAACGGGCTATTTATGAATTGAAGTTTTTGGGGCGTGAATCTTATTTTGTGACTATTTTAGTCGTGAGAGATTGCGGTATGGACGCGGTTTAGGCGAGCTAGGGTGCGATTTTTACCGAGGACGCGCAAGGTTTGATGGAGGGCTGGACTAAATGGCGCAAAGCTAACCGCAATACGAATTAGACTGAAGTATTCAGCAGGCTTTTTGCCGGTGGCAGCAAGCAACTCATTTAGTTTCGCTTGCAAATTATCGTCGGTCCAAGCCTCTTCTTCGACTTCGTTGAGCTTTTCAATAGTGAGTTTAAGTAGGTCGCGATATTCGGTCTCAGAAAGTTTTTTGAGGAATTTATTATTATAAATCAAATCAAGATCAATAGTTGGCTCTTCGAAGAAATAAGTAGTCGTGGTGCGCAAGTCAGAGAGTGTCTTTAAGCGATCATAGATAATACTGAGGACGGATTTTTTATGCTCATCAGTCTCTTGGTTGGCGGATTCTGGCCAGAAATTAAGTGGTTTGAAAATCTGATAGCGAGAAAAATCTTCAGAACCAGAAGTAGGGCAGGTTTTAGCATAGAGCGCGTCAATTCCCTGTTCGTCGGCAATTTTACGGATCCATTGACCGTTCATCCAAAGAAATTTAGTTTCGTCGAAACGGGCGCCGGAATTTTGAATGCGGGAAATTTCAAATTTTTCGATCATTTCGTCGATTGAATAAATTTCTTGTTCAGTGCCGTCATTCCAACCGAGGCAGGCGAGGTAGTTTAGCATGGCTTCTGGGAGAAAACCATCATCGCGATATTCGGTGACGGATTTGGCGCCATCGCGTTTACCAAGTTTCTTATTGCCGGTAGGAGCCAGAATGTGTGGCATGGAAACAAAAAGATGACGAGGAAGCTCTAGGGCGTCGTAGAGAGCTAGATAATTCGGTGTACTCGAGAGATATTCGACGCCACGGGTGATGTAGGTAATCTTCATTAAAGTATCATCAACGATGTGGGCAAAATTATAAGTAGGAAGACCGTCTTTTTTGATTAAAATAATATCATCGAGAACTTCTGGGCTGGTTTGCATGTCACCCATGACTTCGTCGTGCCACTCGTAATGCTTTGGAGTGGTCTTGAAGCGAATTGGCAGACCTTCGCGCCATTCTGGTGGATTGGCTGGGCGATGGTTGCGGTAAAGATAAGGAATTTTTTGCTCGTTGTCGAGTTTTTTGTACTCTTCAATTTTTTCGGAAGGTGTATCGTCGGCGTAGGCAAGGCCTTTTTCAAGTAGTTTTTTAGCCCAGGCAAGATAAATATCCTTGCGTTCGGTTTGATAATAAGGTTCATCTGGACCACCTACTATTGGACCTTCATCCCAGTTTAGTCCGAGCCATTTAAGGGTATCAAAAACTAGTTCGGCGGCACCTTCCACGAAGCGACTTTGGTCGGTATCCTCAATGCGCAAAATAAACTGACCGTGATTTTGTCTGGCGATCAGGTATGGATAAATGGCGCTGCGAACATTGCCGATGTGAATATAGCCGGTAGGGCTGGGTGCAAAACGAGTTCTAATTTCCTTATTCATAATGGCTTAATTATACCACTACTAATAAGAGAAGAAAAACTCAGCATGGTTAGCTGAGATTTTGAGGGATTGAGTTTTTTGAAGTTCTGGGAGATTGATGTGATTTAGAGTGAAGTGATAATGTTCTTAAGTTGTTTTTTACTGAGACTACCAGAGGTGGTATTGAGCTTATATACAGTTCCGCCATTCACCCAGGCAGCGTTGGATTGGTACATGTAGATGGTGAGACCCTGTTCACGAATGGTGTCGTATTGTTCGCCCCAGGTTGGCTTGACGTAATTATTTAATAAAGCATTACTATCCCAAGGGAGTTTTTCTTGGTCAAGGGTAAAGCGGGTCTTGTCTGGCCCGACAAATTCAAGAGAAAAAATATTTTTCTGGAAAGAGGCACTGCGGGCAGTAAAGTCGCGTGGTACAAAAGATGGATAAGAAGCACCATTTTGGGCGGCAGCGACCTTGGCGCTAATATCTGGCATGCTGAATTTGAGAGTGGCATAGAGCACGCCCATGCAGCAAATCGAGCTGGCGACTGCAAAGATGAGATGTTTTTTGGAAACTTTTGGTTTTTTAACCATGATTGGAGCAGATTTTGGCTTCGTCTCCTCTTTCATGGCAGATATTAGGGCCTTAGAATTTTGACGAGCACGATTCGTGAGTTTTTTGGCGGAGAAATGTGAAATCGTGTCAGCTTCGCGACGACGTTCGGCAAGAGATTGCAGAGGCGCAACTGTGGAACGAGGTTTAGTAGTGGCGCGCACTGGGCGAGCTGGGGTTGGTTGAGCTGCCGGAATGGCTGGCACAACCGGCGCAGTAAATGGAGCTGGAGCAACTGGCGCCGTAAAGCCTATCGTGTTGGATGTTGGTTCTGAGATATTGAGCGGACGTGGAATGGAGACGGGAGCGGGCTTGGCGATCGGAACAGGTTTAGAGAAATTGAGTGGGTTAGAAACCGGGGCGGGTGCAGAAAAATTAAATGGTGTAGTAACTGGGGCCGGTGCAGAAATATCTATCGGTGCAGAAATTTGGATGCGAGAAGTGGCAGGGCGAGATTTTGGAGTGGAGATGGCTTGAGTACTTGAAGTTGGACGCATGGTTGCATTATTTTTGAGTGATTCGCGAAGTGAATCAAAAGAAATGGTTATTTTTTTCGTGGTGGCAGTAGGGACTGGTGTGGCATATGAGGCTGGGGCTGGAGTACGAATATCTGAGACAGCAGAAAATTCATCAGAAAAGACAATTTTGCGAGGAGCTTTAACGAAGTGACGATTAAGGGTGCCAGAGCTTCTGACAGTAATATGGGCGGCACGACTCTGAACGCGCTGGTTCGTTAAATTTCTTTCCATTTTTCCTCGCTTATTTTTGTTTAATTATAATAATAATACTTATGCAAATCAATAGTGATTATGTTTGATTTTTTATAGAGGTTGGTGTGTTATAATGTTGACAATATGGATTTTGATAAAGAAAAGCGAAATCAGTTAATTCGCGTAGTTATAGTAGATGTAATTTCATTTTTTGCCGTGATTTTCATGGTATTTATTTTAGTGGCGGTAGTAAAAGGCTGGCGATTAAATCGTAAACTAGAGTTTGAGCAATACGGCATGGTGCAGGCGGAATCTTTACCTACAGGCGCCAAAGTGGTGGCGGATGGCCGCGAAATTGCGGAGACTAATATTTCGAAATTACTCTCGGCTGGTGAACATGAAATTGTTTTAAGGAAAGACGGATATGATACTTGGAGTAAGAAAATTTCCATTACTTCTGGCAAACTTTTGCGTTTGAAGTATCCACGTTTGTTTAAGCAATCGCGCGAGACGGAGGTTTTGGCGACGGAAAAAGATTTGAGCTTTTTTGAGACAGCGACGAATCACCGAGCAATTCTCTACGGTCTGAAAGAATCACCAAAATTTAAGTATGTGACGAATTTGGAAGGCGATATTACGACTTCGGAATTTGATATAACGAGCGTCTCGAGTTTTGTGGTAAACGGAAAATTCACGGGTAGTTTGAAGAAGATTATTTGGAATGAAAATAGTGAAAAAGCGGTAGTGAATTTAGTTTCGGGCGAGGCTTCAGAATGGTTACTGTTGAATTTTAAGGAAGCCGTGAAGAGCGTGAATCTGACTAAGACAATTAGTAATTTTGCTGATAAAGATATTGAGAAAATTGTGCAAGAAAAAAAGTTGGAAGCTAAAGAAGCGGAGGATTTTACTAAGACTGAAAAAGCGAAAAATAGCTATGTGATTTCGGAAGTGCAAATTTCGGATGGTCAGGCAACGCGTTTGATGATGCTGATCGATGGAAAGATTCGTGAAGTAAACTTGAATGATAAAATTATTTACGAAACGATGGTGTCGGACGTGGCGAAGTTTTCGATGTATGGTTCAGAACTGGCTTTTGTGAAGAAACTGAATGCGGAGAAAAAATTCGTAATTGGTATTTTTAAATTGAGGGATACGGGCGAAATTAAGATTGATGAAGTTGATGAAGCGGTGGGATTGAGTCACATTTTTGTCAATCTAACCGAGTTTTATGGTGAAAAATATCTCAATACGGTAATCGGGCAAAATCTCCGGGTTTACAATACAGATGATTATCCAAACCATGATAGTGAAAATACTGGTTTGAATTTGGCTTTGGAGAAAACTTTGGAGGCTGCGCCGTCAGACTTTTATACTTCCGCGAATGGTGAATTCTTTATGGGGGTGAGCGGCAATAAAGTGATGTTGGTGAATTTGGAATTGATGGAGCTTTTGCAATTCGAACATAATAATAATACGATCAGGCAATTGGATTATTATTTGATGTTCGATGTGGTGGATGGTAAGATGCAAGTTTATGATTTTGATCACGATAATCAGCGCACGATTTTGGAAAATGTAGCGAATGGCTTCGATGCGGTGATTAATCATAATAACCGTTATCTTTACTATGTGGGGACGAGTGATAATGGCTTGCAGATTAAGCGCGATAAACTATTCTAAGACTAAATAAAAATAGACCCGCGTGGGGTCTATTTTTATGACAAGGGGATTCGCGAGTTTTAGACTGAAATTCTTTTATAATGGGGTCTCTTTCGGGTTTAGTTAAACATAATGCTAATGCTAAAAAAATAGACCCGTGGTAGGGGTCTATTTTTGGTTGGTCTTTAATGGTTATTAGTGAGGAAGCCCCAGATTTTTTGGAAGAATGGCTTTTCGTTGGCTGGTAATTCAGAAGAGGCGTTGTTCCCTGGTAAAGCGGTGGTGGAATCAGTGTTGGTCGGAGTAGAAACGGCTTTTTCTTCGTAGGTAGGACTAACCTGTTCGGCGGTCACTAATAGGCGGTAACGGTCGGAGCCGAGTGGCGTACAGGTAATGAGGGTGAGGATTGGCTTACTAGTTGGGTAAACTAATGCGGCTACATCAGTTGGTTCGACGGTTTGCTTTTTAGTAACTTTATAGGTATAGCGAACGGAATTGTAATTGACGTAGATGAGGTCATTATCCTGCAGACGTTCGAGACCGGAGAAGATGAATTTATATTGGTTATTACTATAAATATCACCTGCAGAATGGCCAGAAATCACGAGGTTTCCGACTTGGCCTGGAAGCGCATCAGCGCCTGGGATTTTAAACTGGGCAACACCATGATTCATTGCGTTATCAATAGTGGCAGTGTCATTGGCAATGTTAAAGTGCGCTGGAACGTCGATATTGAGTTTCGGAATAATGAGTTTTGGCTCGGCGGTCGGAGCAGCAGTGATGGTCGGATCAATGGCGGTGATTTCAGTATCATTGGAATTTCCGGGAGCGATATAGGCCATAATCGGAGCAAAGATCAGGCGGTTGTACTGCAAGAACAGGATGAAAAGGACGGTGAAAACTCCGGCGAAAATCGGGATGAATTTACGGTGTTTTTTAGAGAGCTGGAAGCTGCTGCTGGCTTTTTTCTGAATGCGCTCTTTCAGGGTAGCTTCGATAGTTTTAACATGAATTGATTCGAGTGAAGGGGGAGTTTCGGTCGCTTCGGTTTGCGTATTTTCGGAAATTTTTTCGGTAGTTTCGGGATTTTTAGGGTTGGGGTTTTTGAGATTTTCGATTAGGCGCTTTTGACTATCGAGAGCTAATTGGCCGATTTGATTGCGTTTTTCGTACTGATTATTTAGTTCAGTTTTTTCGGTTTCCACGTAGGACTTGGCGGCTTTGGCGTAATATTCGCTGTAATATTTTTGATAATAATTTTGCCAGGCACTGTGGTAGTTTTGCCAATCCATTTTTTGGTTCATATTGATTGGGGCTTGTTTGAGTGAGCCAATTTCACCGCCAGTAGGTTGAGTTTGGTAATTATATTGTGAATTATTTTGGGTGTTTGGCTGGGTGGCGTAGGACTGATTTATGGTGTAATTCCCTGCGATGTTATTTGAACTTGCGGGAGTTTGGCCATTGAAAGTCTGATTAACTGAGCTTTGATTTTGATATGGATTGTAGCGATTCGTGCCAGTTTGAATTTGATAAGTGTGGCGGAAAGGATTACCTGTAGTAGAAGATTTTTGGGTGGCAAAATTTTGATAAACTGGGCGATCGGTGAGGGACGGCTGATTGGTAGTCGCGTTAGTGGAGGTTTGGAGCTTTGAAACTTCAGTAGATGGATGTTTGAAAGAATTTTTGGCGTAAGTTTCGGTAGTCTGGGTGAGATCTTTTAGTTTTTTCTGTGCCTTGGAGATTAAATTAAATAAAGAGTTTTTCGATGGTTTAGTGGTAGCTGAGTTGGCAGAAGTGGTTGGTGGAGTGCTTGCGAGGTTTTGATTATATGCGGTAGAAGAAATCACGCGAGTGGGCGCGACGTTAGCTAGATTTTGGTTGGCATCAGAATGCTCACCTTGGTGAAAGGCTTCCATGACTTTTTTTCGAGCGAGATCGGCGACGGTTTGACGTTGCTTATCCTCTGTAGATTGCCCACCAGTTACAGAATTCATAAAAATATTATAACAGAGTTATTGGAAATACTCTATAAATATGATAAAATTTCTCTATGGGCGAATGGCGGAATTGGTAGACGCGCCAGACTCAAAATCTAGTTCCAGCAATGGAGTGTGGGTTCGATTCCCACTTCGCCCACCAAGTGTATTTTTCGGAATTACATTGGTTGTAAAATGATATTTATGGGGTCTTCTCTGTCTGAGATTGACCTTTTTTGATTGTTAATTTTAAAAGAAATTAAATCCAATTAACTAGATGGTCGAGTACTTCTTTTTGATAAATCGGTTCTTTGTTATGATTTTGATAACTATGGTCGGCGTTTTTTATTTCAATTACGGCTACTTTATTGCCGACGATTTTCTGTACTTCGGATGACGTTGCAAAGCGGTCATTTTCACCTTGTATAACAAGTTTTAGGTTTTCTGAAATTTCGTTTTGCTTTATTTCGTTTGGAATATAGCCTAAGATAATGAGATCGATGGATTTGTCTGGGTATTTTGCAAAATAATAACTAGAGATGATCCCGCCGAGTGATTTGGCGATAATCGTGATATGGTCATAATCTTCTGCGTGAACAAAATCAATGACTTGTTTGAGGGTTGACACTTCTTCTAATAAATCGGGTCCGCTAGAGTTTTCTTCCCCACGCTCGCAATATGGAAAATTAAAACACAGCACGCTGTTATTGGTTTTAGCGATTGTATCAAAAATGGCGGAAATAAAATCTGTTTCTACGCCAACTGGCCCACCGCCATGGATGATTAGGTAAATATTTTTACTTTTATTCTTTCTATAATATTTATAGGTAAGTCCTTCCATGAGGTATGCTCCGTTATTTAGTGTTATTACATATCAAAATCCTAAAAGAATCAAGAGGTGAGGTGTTTTTAATTATTATTCTTTTTGTGCTAAAATAAGAGATAGATATTTTAAATTGTATAAAATAATAGAAAGATTTTTAGGTGAATAAACAAATAAAAAATATCATTTCGATGGTAATCCTGATGGTTGGCTGTTTGGGCCTTTTTTTGTTTAGTAAACAGATTAAAATTGATAACGAAAATAATCCTGTGCGGAATTATGTGGGGCAATCCAAAGAAATTATTCAGAGTCAGCTGAATGAAAAGACGGAAGCGGTGAAAAAACTAAAATCGGAACTAGAACAAAATCCGGTGCGTGAGACGGAGGAAAAAATTCATGCACTAGAAGCCGAGATTTTGGATCTGGAAGAAGAAAAATATAAAGTCGAAAGTAATTTTTATAAGAATCTCCAGAGTGGTACGGATAGAAGAATTGATTTTGTGTTTAAGAGTATTTGTTTGGTGCTCATGTTGATGGTGGCGATTTGGCTAAAAACCAAGCAGAAAAATAGACACGAAAAAATTGAGGTAAAAATACCGAAAACACCAAAATTAAAAATGGAAATTCCGGAAAGAAAAGATAAAAGTGATAAAAAATAAGCAGGATTTAGGTGGGATTCAAGGATTAAGCCAGGAAGAAGTAGAAGATCGCGTTAAAAAATGCCAAGTGAATACTGCGGTTCAGGCGCCGACGAAAACCATTGGTGAGATTGTACGCAGTAATTCCCTAACTTACTTTAATTTTGTCTTTTTGTTTTTAGCGACGTTGCTATTTTTGGTACGTGCGTATAAAGATATGAGTTTTTTGCCGCTGATTTTTATCAACTCCTTGATTGGTATTTTGCAGGAATTAAGAGCGAAGCAAATTTTGGATAAACTGAGTGTCCTGAATACGCCAAAAATCAAAGTAGTGCGAGAGGCTAAGGAGCAAGAAATTTGGACGTATAAATTAGTGTTAGATGACATTATTATTTTGGAGGCGGGAGCGCAAATTCCCGCGGATGCCGTGGTAGTTTCGGGTGAGATTCTGGTAAATGAGGCATTACTGACGGGTGAGTCGGATGAGATTAAAAAGACTACTGGTGACGAATTGATGTCTGGTAGTTTTGTGGTTTCGGGTAAATGTTACGCGAGATTAACTCGTGTGGGCGCAGAATCGTATATTTCGCAACTAACCCTAAAAGCAAAAGCGATTAAAAACACTGAACAGTCGGAAATTTTAAAATCGTTAAATAATTTCGTGAGACTAGCCGGAATTTTGATTATTCCGATCGGTCTGCTAATGTTTGGTCAGCAATATCTTATTCATGCTACACCGATAAAAATGAGCATTCAGGCGATGATTGCGGCGATAGTGGGGATGATTCCGGAAGGGTTGTTCTTGCTTTCTTCCGTGACATTGGTTTTATCTGCGGTACGTTTGGCGCAGAAAAAAGTTTTAGTTCATGATATGCACTGTATTGAAACTTTGGCGCGCGTGGACGTTCTGTGTGTGGATAAGACTGGTACAATTACGAACGATAAAATGAGCGTGAGCGGCGTCTATGAGATGACCGGATCCGAGGTAAAAAATGATCTTGATGTAGATTTTTGGCGAACGATGATGGCGGAGGAAGCGGATAATGATACGATGAAGGCGCTGAAAAAGTTTACCGAAGAGCGAGCCGCGAAAGGATCGAAATTCGATAAGGATTCGGTGCAGCAAATCATCGGTTTTTCTTCGAAGCATAAATATAGTGGTGTGCAATTTAAAGATAAAACTTTTTTGATTGGTGCGCCGGAATTTGTTCTGAAAGAAGATTTAAAAAAGTACGAAAAGACCATCCAGGAATTTACTAAGCAAGGGTACCGTGTCTTGATTTTTGGTGAAGTAACGAAGCAGGAAGATATTGAATTACTAGCTTCGGGAGAGCGAGAGATTTCGCCGATTAGGCCGATTAATATCGTGCTTTTGATGAATGAAATTCGTGAGTCCGCCAAGCGTACGTTTAAATATTTTGCCGAACAGGGCGTGGAAGTGAAAGTGATTTCGGGCGACAATGCTGAGACGGTTTCGATTGTGGCAGAAAAAGCGGGGATTAAAAATGCGAAGAAATTTATTGATCTTTCGAGCTTGCCGGAGGGGTGTGATTTTGAAAAGATTGTACTAGAGAATACAGTTTTTGGACGCGTAAAGCCAGAAGAAAAGCGTAAGATGGTGAAAATTTTACAGAAGGCGGGACATACGGTAGCGATGACTGGAGACGGCGTGAATGATATTTTGGCCTTAAAAGATGCGGACTGTTCGGTGGCGATGGCCTCAGGTTCACAGGCGGCCTCGCAGGTGGCACAATTAGTGTTACTGGATTCGGATTTTTCACGCATGCCACAGATTGTAGATGAGGGGCGTCGAGTGGTAAATAATTTGGAGCGTTCTGGCTCGTTATTCTTAGTGAAGAACGTCTTTTCGTTTATTGTGGCGCTACTTTCGATTGGCTTTGGTTTTATGTATCCGCTTTTGCCGACACAGGTTTCATTGGTTACGATGTTTACGATTGGTGTACCAAGTTTCTTCTTAGCGCAAATTCCGAATAAGGATTTGATTCGGGGAAATTTCATGATTAATATTTTGAAAAAGGCGATTCCGGCGGCACTGACTAATGTGGTGATCGTTTTGGCGTTAATTAATTTGAGGCTTTGGCTGGGGCTCACGCGCGAACAATTGGGGATGCTTTGTGTCTTAGGTTGGGAAGTGGTAGGAATCACTTATCTCGCGCGAATTTGTATGCCATATGATAATATTTGGAAGAAATTAATTGTGAGTGGCTGTACTTTCGGCATGTTATTCTGTATGATTTTCTTACAAAGTTTGTTTAGCGTGCATATTAATTTATCGATGGTTGAGTGGGGAATCTTCGGTGCGATTTTAATTATTACAGTGCCATTGATGATGACAATTGAAAATATGTCACGATGGCTCTATCGTAATGTGATGATTAAAATTCTAAAGAATAAAATTATTGATAAGTTACCAGAAATCGAATAGATAAAAATATCAGCTACGAAGCTGATATTTTTTAATTGAAGCTTTGGGGCTTTAGTTTTTTACCAGCCGCCACCGCCACCGCCGCCGCCACCGCCGCCAGAGAAGCCACCACCACTAGAATAGCCAGAACCGCCACTACTGCTACTAGTGTAATAAGTTGAGGACGAGCTTGAAATATTAGAGGTGAAGCTACCAAAATCGGCATATGATAGCGCATACCAGGTTGGAATCGTATAATCGGTGCCGAGTTCTTCGTAATATTTGTCGAGATTCTTAATCCAGGTTTTTTCAAGTCCAAAGAGTGCAGCATAAGGCAAAAGCTCTTCATAAAGATGAACGATTCCCTCCGGAGAAGTATCGACATCTTTAACATTTTGGAGGTAGTTAATACGTTCACTCTCGGCAAGATTAATGTAATCTTTTAGACCCTGCATGTAGACTACAACTTCGAGTCCGGCGTTGGTGAAATCGCGGTATTTTCTAGCAAAATGGTTATAGGTAGAGGCGGCAATAGATGTACCGATGAAAATGGCGGCAGCTAAGATGAATAGCTCTGGCTTGTAAATATAGAAAGAAGTGATATGGATGGTTTGATCGGCAATGCGCAGAAGCCAGGAAAGGAGCTTCGGGAAGAATGGAAAGAATGAAGCGACACCGAAGAGCATACCACCGAAAATGATAATAAAATGAACCCCAATGATACTATCGAGAACGCCCATTATGCCAGCTCTTTTGTTGTCTTCGGTTAAACCTTTTTCGGCGATATCAAGTTTGATATTTGTATCATAACTCATAATGAGTTGGTTGACCGAGTAGGAGTCATTTTGCTTTAGCTTGAAGGTTTCGCCGACTTCAGGTAGGGCGGAAGATTGAGCCAAGACACGAAGCATGGATTTTTCTTCGGAGCTGAGATTGTCGGTATTTAGGATTTTGACCGACCAAGATTGCTTCTTATTGAGGCCGAGGAAATTTTTTTCAATTGGATTTTTAATGATGTCAATTTTCTTATGGACGGCTAAGCTAAGCACGGTGGCAGTCTTCTGATTAAGCGGAGTGAAGCTAAAGAAACCAGCTTGACCAACGGTGAGATCTTTTCGAGGTTGGTATTCCGGAACGCGGATTAAGCTCTTGTAGTGTTGATGTTTTTCGCGAACATGTTTTTGATAGTTACGAACGATACTGAAAATTGTAAAGAAAGAGAAAATTCCGATAATAATACAGACTACTACGGCAATGTAATTATATTTTGGTGGACGAATTTTGAAGGTGTCGGCTTTGATGGCAATGACAAAAGTTGCACCTTCACCGGCTTTAAGATTGCTGGCGGAAAAAGTGATGGAATTTTTGGCTTTTTCGATTTGACATTTGTCAGTATTATTGGAACGATAAGCACCAGAATAACAGATTGGATCGCCGAAAATGGTGCTAGCAATTTCATCAGAGAAATGAAGGGTACCAGAAACTTGCTCAAAAGGCTGTTTCCAGTCGACACCATTAATATTCCAGTAAAGCTCTTGATAAGCGCCCGAAATTGAGGAATTTGCAACATCCTTGAAGGCGGCGACGACATTATCGAAGCTATATTTAATCACGTAAGTTTGTTCGCCAGAGACATAAGCGTCAGCATCACCGATTTTGAGTTTAATATTAGAATCGGAAACGCTGGATTCAAATTTTTCCGATTGACCATTGCGAGTAACCGTGGCCTTAAAAGCGTATGGATCGTCAATAATTTGATTTCTGCCGGCTTGGTTAAAAATCGGGATTACGCGCATGATGCCATGATTGGTATTTTCGTGAGTGAAATTGGCCACTAAAGTTTCGGTAACGTCAAGCTTGGAGTAACCTTCGGCGTCTTTGGTTAGTTCGTAATCGGCATGAAAATTTTTGAAAGTAAAATCATTAACGGCGGAATTTTCACTGCTTGAGCTACTGCGCTTTTTACGCGCAAAAGTCGGTTCGGCAGGAACTAAGACGAGAGTAAAAATTGATAGTAATAAAATAAACCTTAAAAAGAATTTCCTCATGGTTTAATTTTACCATAAAGCTAGAGGACTTCGCGTATGTAACGTTTGATTGCTAGAGAACTTCGCGCAGAGAACGTTTGATTACATTGATGGAAGATTGCATGCGGATGGCTTCCATTTCGGTAAGTTCGGTATCGAGACGGCGCACGATTCCCTTGCGGCCGACGATGGTCGGAAAACCGAAGAAGCAGTCGGAAAAATTATCATAAGTAGAAACTGGCAAAACACGATTTTCGTCATTAAAAATGCAATTCACGATACGAGTTACGCAGGCGCCGATGCCATAATAGGTGGCACCTTTTTTGTTGATAATTTCATAAGCCTGATTCTTAGTATCAGTTTCAATATTTTTGAGTTCAGAAGCTGAAATCAAATCTGTGATCGGTTGACCGCCAATATTAGCATTCGACCAGAGAGCGAATTCGCTATCCCCATGCTCGCCAACTTGATAAGTGTGGACAGATTTTGGTGAAATACCGAGGCGGTTCGCAATATTATATTTAAGACGGGCGGAATCGAGTACGGTGCCGGAGCCGATAACTTTGTGACTTGGAAAACCAGAATATTCCATGACGAGGTAGGATAAAACATCGACTGGATTGGTGACCATGAGAAAAATACCTTGAAAGCCATTGTTTACAAGATTTTCGACAATTTCTTTGACGATTTTAGCATTACGGGTAAGGAGTTCAGTGCGGGTTTCGCCACCTTTTTTCTGGGCGGCGCCAGCGGTAATAATTACCAGATCGGTATCTTTGCTGTCCTTTTCGTAGGAGCCGGCATGAATTTTCATGAAATTCGGTGAAACGGCTAGAGTGTCGCGTAGGTCCATCGCCTCGCCTTCGGCATCGGCTTGGTCTTGGTCGATAAGAACCAGTTCATTGATGGCGTTATGGGAAGAAACCAAAGAAAAGCCAATGCTGGCACCCACGTTCCCTGTTCCAATAATCATTACTTTGTTCGACATAGTTTTTCCACCCTGAAATTAAAAATATTATAGAAATGCTTATGCTTATTTTAACATATTTTGCAATTAGATTCGACGAGTGTACCAGTTAACATTAGTGGTGATAAGATTTAGATTTGACGAATATCCCAGTTGATATTGGCAATGGGAGTCTTAAATTTGACGAACGTCCCAGTTAATACTAGCGGTAGCGACGTCGAGAAGAGCTTGCGGATTCCAAGTGGCAAGGGCGGCAATTTTAGCGGGAAGCATACCGGTCCAGAGAGAAAGCGGAGTGAAATTAGTGTGATCGAGACGGATGGTGTAGATTTCGCCAGCTTTGGTCATAATAATCTGGTCACTATGTAGGGTGATAAGAGTCAGTGGGTAGCTAATGGTAAATTTATGTAAGGTCTCAATCACAGATGTGAGTGGCATGGAAAGCAGTAACATTTTAGGAAAATAAATGGCTTGAAAAAGTTTTTGGAGTTGCGGCATCGTGGCGAGCAGAATGAGATTTTCGTGCTGGAGATTTTCTTCAGCGTTATTAGTAATAATTTCAATGGCGTCACGGCAAGCTACTACTACTTGATTTTCGTGCAGTGATTTTAGGGCCTCGTTAACGGCGATGGAGGTGGTGGAATTTTTGGAAAAATTACCGGAAAGAAAAACCGTATCGGTAGAGAGAAAACTTTCGGTAAGTTTTTCGTGACGATCAAATGATCCAGAAGGGGTGGATTTGAGAAAATCGATATAATTAATCACCGGAAGTTTGTTTTGTAGAGCGTCTGGTAGATATAATTTAAGGGTTTTAATCGGTAGTTTTTCGAGGAATTCGGTGGTGCGAATTTCACTTAAGAAATTTTCACTATTGCCACCAAAAACCGAAAGCCGACCAGATTTTTGGGTGGGGATGTTCCATAAAATATTGTGGTCTTCGTTGCCGATAAGTTTATGCCAGTAAGTGAAATTATTAGGATTCATAATATTGGGGTTCAAAATATTAAAAATTTAGGGTGATAGAAATTGGACAGTGGTCAGAACCGAGAATGGATTCATAAATTTCGGCGGCTTCGAGATTTTTTTCAAGTGATTTAGAGATGAAGAAATAATCAATGCGCCAACCGATATTATTCTCGCGCGCTTTTCCCCAGTGTGACCACCAAGTATAGCGGTTGGAGTCAGGATTAAGCGAGCGAAAAGTATCAATGAAATCTTGTTTTAGAATTTCGGAAATACCTTGACGCTCTTCGATAGTGAAACCAGCGTTTTTGGTATTTTGTTTCGGACGTGCGAGATCAATTTCTTGGTGTGCGGCATTAAAATCACCACAAACTACCACGGGTTTGGTTTTTTCGAGATGTTTTAAATAAGTCAAAAAGAGTGGATCCCAAAGTTCATGACGTAGCTTGAGACGCGATAAATCGGTTTTGGAATTTGGGGTATAAACGTTCACTAGATAGAAATTTTCGGTCTCAAGTGTGAGGACACGGCCTTCAGAGAATGGTGAGCCGAAGCTATCGTTTTGAAGAAGATTCAATTTTTCTTGATCAAAATCTGGGCTCTTAAAATATTCGGAAAGATTGGTTTCGATGGAAAGAATTTTTTGATCGGTTTTAGCAATGGTCATAGTGCCGGAATAGCCTGCACGTTCCGCAGAGTTCCAGTTTAATTGATAATTTTCTAGTGGAGTGTTTAGAATTTCTTTTTCAACTTGTTCTGGCTTGGCTTTAACTTCTTGGAAACAACAAAAATCTGGATCCTCATTGCTTAGAAAATTTTGAATAGCCTGTTTTTTTAAGACAGCACGCAGGCCATTCACGTTCCAGGAAAAAAGACGAATTTTAGACATGTAGGCGCTTTCTGGCCTCACGATCGAGGTCACGATTTTTAATGGAAACGCGTTTATCATAGCGTTTTTTACCAGTGGCGAGAGAGACTTCAATTTTAATATAACGACCGCCACCAAATAATTTGGTAGGTACGATAGTATTGCCGAGTTGTTTAGATTTTTCGAGTGAATGAAGCTGCTTTTTAGTGATAAGTAGACGAATATTGCGTGCAGTTTCGGCGCCGAGTGTGAGATTGTTTAGCCAGAGTTCGCCATCCTTAATAGTGACAAAGGAGCCTTTAAGTTGGACGTGGTGGTCACGGATGAGGCGGACTTCTGGACCGGTCAAGCTCATACCGCAGATAATTTTATCGCCAAGATGATAATCAAAACTTGCGCGTCGATTGACGGCTACGGAAGATTGCTGTTTTGGTTTTGATTTTTTACTCATAGCTTAATTATAACAGATACTAAAAGTGTTATATAATAGAGATTATGAAAATTGCAATTGCTTCTGATATTTATTATCCGATGACGAATGGGGTGGCGGTCTTTGCACATAATTTAGCCAATGGCTTAGCGCAAGCTGGTCATGAAATTTTGGTGATCGCGCCAAGTTTTACCGGTGAATATTACGAAGAAATCGATGTAAAAACTGGAGTGAAGACTGTTCATTTATCTTCGATTCGATTCCCTTTTTATCCTGACCAAATTAATCCGGTGCCAGATAATCCAGAATTTTTGGGCATGCCATTGCCGCGATTAACTTATAAAAATGGTATTTGGTGGACGGTGAATCCTTGGGTGGAGGTGAAAAAAGTGCTGGATGAATTTCAGCCAGATGTGATACATCTCCAGACGGCGGAATTTATTGCGCTTGCGGTGATGAGTTATGTGAAAAAGCGAGATGTTCCACTAGTCTCAACTGGGCACGCTTATCCGGATAATATTACGGATCAACTATTTTTCTTGCAACCAAAGCCGCTTAAAAAATTATCGAATGCGATCTTGAAGGCGCACATGATGAGTTTTTTGAAAAATTCTGAATATGCGACAATGCCAACTGAGATTGCCATCGGCGACTTAATACCAAAAAATCGTAAGTATTTCAAAGTTCCCGTAGAAGCGCTTTCAAATGGCGTGGATCTGTCGCAGTTTAAGCCGGCACCAGCTAGTCAGGAGATTTTGAAAAAATATCAGCTTGATGACGATAAAGATAAAATTATGTACATCGGACGGGTGGATCCGGAAAAAAGTATTGATGTAGTGGTGAAGGCTTTTGCTTTGCTTTTGGCGGACGGAATTTCGAATACTGAACTAGTGATCGTGGGTGATGGTATTGACATGGTGCGATTAAAAGAGCTTGCTGAGGAACTAAATATCAGTGAGGAGGTGAAGTTCCTCGGTAAAATTATGATGCCGGAACTCGCAAAAGTTTATCGCATGGGTACAATGTTTGCTACGGGCTCTGAGACTGAGACTCAAGGAATTGTTTTGATTGAGGCGGCGGCAACCGGTTTGCCCCTTGTAGCCGTGAATGCTGGAGCGGTGGGGGAAATTTGTGTGAATGGCTTTAATGGTGAACTTGTGGAGGCTGGCAATGTCGAAGCGTTCAAAGAAGCTATGAAAAAGATTCTTTTGGACAAAAAGTTGCGAGAGAAATATAGTAAGAATTCCCTGGAGATTTCCAAGAAGCATGATTTGAGACATACCTTGAAGCGTTTCGAAGAAATTTATGAGGAAGCGATTCGCTTAAAACGTGCAGAAGCGGAATAATGAGATTGGAGAAAATAATGCAGAAAAAATGGTCATGGCAGGATTTGCCGAAATACTTTACGATTCTAGCCCCGATGGAGGGAGTGACGGATGTGGTTTTTCGTCAAGTGATTAACCGGGCAGGTAGACCGGATGTGTTTTTTACAGAATTTACCAACGTTTCTTCTTTTGCTTCAGAGAAAGGTCGCGATAATGCACTTGAACGTCTCGATGTAGTAGAGACGGACTCACCAATTATTGCGCAAATTTGGGGAAAAAATCCGGAACAATTTGGTTTGCTGTCGAGCAAATTGGAAGAACTTGGTTTTGATGGATTAGATATTAATATGGGTTGTCCAGATCGCCATGTCAATAAAGCGGGTGGTGGCGCGGCGATGATTCGTACGCCGGAATTAGCGCTTGAATGTATCCGCTCGGCAAAAGCAAACACGAATTTGCCAGTGTCGGTGAAGACACGCCTGGGTTTTACCTATGTGGACGAATTTCGTGAATGGTTGCCGAAAATTTTAGCGGAAGATGTGGCGAATTTGACGATTCATTTACGCACGCGCAAGGAGATGTCGAAAGTGCCAGCACATTACGAATTAATCCCAGAGATTTTAGCCATTCGTGATGCGGTTGCACCACAAACTTTGATTACAATTAATGGTGATATTGCGGATATGGCGGATGTGGCCAAACTAAGTGAAACTTATCCGGGAGTGGATGGCTTTATGATTGGTCGCGGGGTATTCTTCAATCCATATTGTTTTACTAATCGCAAACCGGTGGGGTTAGGTGGAGAAGTTGAAATTCCGGAAATTATGGAACTATTTCGCTTTCATTTGGACGTCTTTGATGCAAGATGCCGAGAGCTAGAAGAGCGCGGTTCGAGGTATCCATTTGAGCCATTGAAGCGCATGTTTAAGATTTATGTGAATTCTTTTGATGGAGCTTCGGACTTGCGAGTTAAGCTAATGGATTGCAAAAATACGACAGAAATTCGTGCGGTGCTAGACGAATTTTGTGCAAAATTGTAACAAAAAAGAGGGTGTAATTCCCTCTCTCTAGATTAATTAGCCGCAATGTGCCAAGTCAAATCTGTAGCATTAAACATCAGACGACATTGCTCCTTTCCGACTAAGACATCGAAGACGTGAATCGCGGTATTGCCGACGAAACGGATGTGAGTGCGGAGTAATTCCGTCACTTCAGACTCCTCGTAGCCACGTCGCTTGAAAGTCAGCGGCTGACACGGAGTCATTTGATAGCCAAAAAGGGCCATCACTTCGACACGTTCTAGATTGTTAAGATTAGTTTGGTTTTGCATAAGTAACTCCTAAATTTAAATATAAGAGTCATTTATGTGAGCCTGATTTATTGGCTCCTGGCTAAAAGTATAAATGACGATACTTAAAGCTAAAACATTTTCTCATTGCCAGTGACCGAAGTGTAGCAAGATACTTTAATTTTAGCACAAAAAGTATATTTGGATGCAAAAGATAAAAATTTGTGTAGATGAAAATTTGCTCAAAATTTAGACATAAAAATGGGAGGCGGAAGCCTCCCGAAAAGCGTGAAAATTGCGGGTCAATAGTGACATTTACTGATATTTTGGGAGAAGAGTACTAGCGAGTAGTAGTTTTTCAGGGAGCTAGTATTCGATATCAGCAATTTTTTTGGATTTTAATAACCGAGTTACAGGTGCTATGTATGATTAATCTATGATTAATCGTTGTAGAAGCCTAGAGTTCTAGCTGAATTTAGCATCACCTCCTTTTCGGAATCCCAAGCTCCCTGAAAATATTCAGGATGATTTTTGTAATCTTGCGCAAATCTCTGAACATCCCCAGGGTTGCTGGAATCATAGCTATTGCCATAAACATCGTTGGTTATAATAACGCCCATATGGAAACCCCCTTCCATAAACAAGCAATTTTCACGTACACTAACCTAAATCCTAGTTAGATTAGACGGCTTAATTCTACCATAAAAATGCTGATATGTCAATGTTAAAAAATTGACAAGATTAGAAAAAGGTTGTAGAATATAAGAACTGATTAAGATTAATTAGTGTGACTTTTTGACAGTAGTTCTTTAAGAGGAGGTTTCCGTATGGAAAAAGAATGCGAAAATGAAGTTTATGTTGCTAATGGTGAAATTCGGGTACTAATCATGGCAAGAATATTAGCTTGTTTTGTGATTTTCGGATTATTGCTTGGTGTGATACCTATGCCAGTGTCGATAATTTTAGTGTCATTGATATGGCTTATGAATTTTAGCGTGGGCGGATCAATTGTTTTTGAGCGTAACTGCTTAGTTTGTCTACATGTCGATAAACCACAGAAAATGATAACTATTTTTTCTGAAATGCTATTAAGCGCTTTTATTTGGGGATATTTTGCTTATTGGTTGAATTTTTGGCTATTGTTGGCTCTATCGATACTTGCAATTTTAACAGTAGCTTGGACAAATTTAGATCATAATATGAAATACGTGGATTTGTATGGTAGAGGAATTAATGTCGCCGTCGACCTTGCGAATGGAAGATTTATTAACTTGGCATTGGTGCCAATGTTTATAATTTTCGGTTCAGTTTTTGGTGTATCGTCTAAACTAGCTTACGTAATGATTCTTGCCGTGATGCTCCATTATATTCATAATAGGATTTTAGTTAAGGCCACTAGACCATAAAACGAAAATCTCTTGGCATTCCAGAAATGGGGTGCTATTTTTTTTGGATTTTGAAAAAAATATTTTACTCTCATTTTTTTGAAATGCTTATGCTAAAATAAAAATAAAATCCGGAGAGAAAAAGATGGGCAGAAAGCATATCAAAAATCGGGTATATCAAAGAACCGAACGAAAAATTTTTAATGCTTTGGCAAATATATCAAAAGATAAAAGTTTAGCCGAAATTCAAATATGCGAACTTGTCAGGGTGGCTAAGATTGCAGAGTCGACATTTTATGATCATTATCATAATTTGGCGGATTTAATGAATAAAAATCGCGCCATCTTCTTGAAGCATTTGGAGAATGAAGTAAAAACAAATTTTCAATTAGAAATGAGTATGGAGCAATTTTATGAAAAATTGTTCATTTTTTTATATAAAGAAAATCGTTTGGAGTTGATGCAGATGGATTTTCATAAAATGATGAATTTGGCGCTGTTTCGAGTGGAATTTAAGATGTTAATTTATCGCTTCTGGAATCGATATGAGCCAGAATTAATGGAGGCAATCTATGACCATTTTCTGGCGGATTTAGTGGCAGAGCTATATCGTTGGCGCCGCGAGAAATATCACAAAAATTTTATCGTGAAGCACGCGCGGAATTTGGTGTATTTGACGAAAAATGCGCCAAAGTTTTATGTGAATCTGGCCTAAGACCGGGGGTGTTAAGTTTTGGTGAAAACTGTAATTTAGGAGTAGAATCTAAAGTGCTAAAAAGTGGAAGACTTTTTGATGGTATTATTCGATTTTTGTAATTTCGCCATCTTTGAGATGAAGTAGGCGCTGGTTTTTGGAGCCACGGAATTTTAGGGTTAGATCACGCTGAGTAAGGACGAATGGTCCATCAATCAGGGCATCGAGGGTTTTAAAAAACTCCCATTGATCGTTTTGCTTTGCCTTAATTTCTTCATAAGTGTAGCCAGAAAATGACCAAACATTCCAACCAAGTTCTTCTTTGACGAATTTGGCAATTTCGATACAGGTTTCGGCTTGAAGTGACGGTTCCCCACCACAGAAAGTAAGGCCGGTTTGTCCCTTGAGGGAGCGGAGTTCTTGTTTGATATCTTCAATATCGACAAGAACCCCACCCTCTTCGTCCCAGGTTTCTTGATTTTGGCAACCTTCACAGTGGATAAAGCAACCTTGAGTCCAGATTACGGCACGTAGTCCGTAGCCATTGACGATACTATCATGTTCAATTGGACCAGAAAGACGGATATGGGTTTTATCGGAACCAGGGACGCGGGACGGCATTTAGGCCTTTCCTAGAGAGGATTTAGTGGCATGTTTGGCGTGTTCGCGAGCAGCTTTTTCGGCTTTGGTGTAGGTGCCAGAAACATTGTGTTTGACACGGTCGTGTTCTTCGGCACGCTTTGCGTCGTTCCAACGATCGAGTGATCCAACGAGATAGCCAGTGATGCGGCGGAGGCGTTCAAAAGGAATCTCTCCTTCGAGACGACCACAGGATGGGCAACGTTCACCTGGAATAATTCCAGAGAAGCCACAGACTGGGTCACGATCGACTGGGTGGTTAACTGAACCGTAGCCAATACCGGAATCGTGCATCTTACGAATGACAGCTTCGAAGGCTTCGATATTTTGTGAAGGGTCGCCATCAAGTTCGACATAAGAAATATGGCCGGCTGGACAGAGTGCGTGATACGGCGCTTCAATTTCGATTTTTTCAAAGGCTGAGATTGGGAAGTAAACTGGAACATGGAATGAATTGGTGTAATAGTCACGATCGTTTACGCCCTCAATGAGACCAAATTCTTTGCGGTCCATTTTGGTAAAGCGTCCAGCGAGACCCTCGGCTGGGGTGCCAAAGAGACTAAAGTTGAGGTGATATTTTTGGCTATATTCATCACATCGCTTAGTCATATGTTCGATAATCTCGAGACCCTTTTTTCTGGCTTCTTCGTCTTCACCGTGATGTTTGCCGAGCATAGCTTTGAGGGTTTCGGCAACGCCGATAAAGCCAATAGAAAGCGAGCCGTGCTTGATTACATCGCGTAGAGTATCGTCTGGTCCGAGTTTTTCACTACCAAACCAGTTTCCTTCACCCATAAGGAATGGGAAGTTGCGGACGTGTTGATTAGCTTGGAATTCAAAGCGCTCAAGTAATTGATCGGCAACAAGGTCCATTAAGTCATCAAGTTCCTTATAGAAACCTTTCCAGTCTGCTGTTTTACGCTCTTTTAGTGCGATGCCATGCTTAATGCCAAGGCGAACTAGATTAATGGTGGTAAAAGATAGGTTACCACGGCTAGTTGCAACGCCATCGGATTCTGGGAAAATGGAAGAGAAAACGCGAGTACGGCAACCCATGGTAGCAATCTCGGTATTATAGTCGCCTTTCTTGTAGTATTTAATATTGAATGGTGCGTCGATAAAGGTGAAATTTGGGAAGAGACGCTTAGAGGAAACTTCCATACTGCGTTTGAAGAGATCGTAGTTCGGATCTTCTGGGTTGTAATTAATTCCCTCTTTAACTTTAAAGACTGAGATTGGGAAAATTGGAGTTTCACCACGTCCAAGACCACGTTCGGTGGCTTCAAGTAGCATCTTGGAGACAAGACGACCAGATTCGGTAGTGTCGGTACCGAAATTAATAGAGGTAAATGGGACTTGGGCGCCAGCACGGGAATGCATAGTGTTAAGGTTGTGGATGAAGCCTTCCATAGCTTGGAAAGTTTGGTTTTCAGTATCCTTCTTTGCTTCATCAATGACAATAGCTGGAATCTTGAGAGATTTTAGGGTTTCTTCGTCGCCGTATTTAATATCTTCTGGAATGGTTATATCAACTTTTTTACCGGAGAATTCGTTATATTTTTTAAGATTAGCGCGGAGAGTTTTCTTGAAGGTTTTGTCGACACCTGGCGCCATGGCATAATCGAAATTTGGAATAGCTTGGCCGCCATGCTGTTCGTTTTGGTTGGCCTGAAGAATAATGGCAGCGAGTGCAGCATAGGAGCCAATAGAGTTCGGCGTGCGAAGATGGCCATGACCGGTATTAAATCCACCATTAGCGAAGAGCTTTAGTGGGTCAGTTTGGCAGCAAGTTAATGTACCGGTGGCATAGAAATCTAGGTCATGAATATGGATGTCGCCACGGTCATGAGCGGCACCAAAACGTGGTTCCATGAGAACAGATTTGGCGAAAAACTTAGCACCTTCGGCACCAAATTGAAGCATTTTACCCATAGCGGAGTTACCGTCGACGTTCGCATTACTACGCTTAATGTCTGAATTTTGTTTGGCATCAAGTACGGCAATGGTGCGATAGGCATCCATGAGGCTGGTTTGAGCCATGCGGCGAACCGTGCGCTCATTGCGGTAAGAAATATAAGCTTTGGCGGTTTTCTTATAACTTGATTCCATGAGAACTTTTTCAACAATATCTTGAATTTGTTCGACGGATGGGGTTTTCTTTTGGTCAAGTTTTTCAAATTCTGAAACAACTTTTTCAGCTAGGCGCTTGGCGCGTTCTTCTTTGAATTCTTCAGTGGCAGCACCAGCTTTTTTGATGGCATTGGTGATTTTTTCGATATCAAATGGGACAACTTTTCCATCTCGCTTGACAACTTTTTTGAGCATAAAAAATAAATCTCCTTATTCTAACAATCTTCTCTTTTAATTATTTTTGTTTGCTTTTTACGCTATATATGTTTTGGCAATTACGCTATATATAGTGTCTATGCTTATTCTATAACGCTATATGTAGCGTGTCAACATAAAATTGGTTGTACTATTTAGACATTTTATGTTATAGATGTATAATATTCAGAGATGAGAAAAAAGTTGAATAATAATAAAGTTATTATGCCGGAAAAGTGCTGGGTGGGTGATTCACAGAAAATCTGTTACAAGACTCGTGAAGAAGCCGAGGTGGCCGCTATGGTGGCGGCGCATGATTATCACGCGCCGACGTTATCTGTGTATCGTTGTGAATATGGCGACCACTATCACTTGTCTTCTCGGTAATTCTTGACAGAAATTTAAGGTGCTGTATTTTAACACATCTACTTAGAATACAGTATTCTCTTAAGATATCTAGGTATGCCAGAGTCAGGTACGGCTGGAATAATTTTTTTAGTATTCTTATCTTGGGTAGTTGTTGAGTCTGGCTGTTTCTGATGATTAGATTTTTCTTTTGATTCTATGCTCGGATGAGATGAATGATCTTCTTGGTGATTTTTTGTATTAGGGGTATCGGAGTTATTGTTATGGTCTTCATTATTTTTCTCGGAATTAGAATGCTTATCTGGTTTAGATTTATTATCGGTTTTTTGCTTATCGGGCTTTCCGCTCCCTGGCTCCCTTTTATCTTCAGACTCCTTTTTGCCTTCAGATTCCTTTTTATCTTCGGACTTTTTATTAAAAATGCCACGGAGTCGGTCTGTAAGATTTTCAGTTTGTTCCGAAAAGGCATTATGTTTTAGAATATCTAATTCTCGAAGTAGGTCGCCAAAATGATTGTCTTCAGGCTCCTCTGGTGGTTTCGGTGGCTCGGAAGGGTCGGGATTGGTGGAGTTATTCGAATTACTTGGATTATTTGGATTACTTGGATTGCTCGGATTGCTCGAATCGTTTGTCTTATTGGAGTCGCCTGAATTGCTTGGATTATCTGAATCTTCCGAATCGTCGGTTTTATCTGGTTTGCTATCCTTGATTGGAATGTTTTGCTCTTCGGTTTTATAGATCCTAGCGTCATCGCCGATATAATGGATTAAAATATGGTGAGCTTTGGTGGGGTCGAGTTTGTCAAAATTTAGGTTGTCGCTGGAAGTGAACCCTTGAGCCACACCGTCAATAACCAGTAGCTTCTGTTTGGTTTCATGGTGATAATTTGGGTCAGAAATTTTAGTCGGAAGCGGGGTGATTTCAGCACGCCATTTACGGCCTTTAAATTCAAGCTCGACGATTTTTGGCCTTAAATCTTCGAATTCGACAAATTTAGTTGCATAATGCTCAGGATCTTGTTGCAGACGAAGTGGTCGATCAGTGTAGGTGTTGGTGATACTGAAATTATTTCCGTCGAATGTCACAGTATAGGTTGGAATATCTCCATTTTGAGCACGAGTCTTTGGCTTATTCTCCACTAACTCTAATTTTTCATCGATGAATTTTTCACTAGCGGCGTTACTAAAATAATGACCATGCATATCAAGGGTAAAATCATAAACCGAACGGGTATATTCTGACCTACCACCATCGCCATTGATGATAAACGGTGTGAGATGTTTAGCCTCTAAAAGATATTTAAGCTTCTGGATGTACTCACCACTAGCGTAATCGAAATAGATTTCGGCTGGAGTAGAGAGAATGAAACCTTTAGTGGTGTCGTGTTGAAGTTTTTGTTCGGACGAAATTTGATAGATTGCTTGGTAGAGGTCAATGATCGATGCGTTTTTCACGGAAGTATTAGACTCGTCGTAATATTGTTTTAGTTGCTGCTCTAACTGAAGTAGATTGTCGGTGTTGGTATTAAAATCTGTAATTTTTTGATATTTGGCAAAACCATGATGGTCGGTAGCGAAATTTACTTTATAGATATGAAAAAGTGCATGCCTATGTTTTCTGGCTTCGATATTGCTAATTAGTTTTTTGTATTGCAAAGACAAGGCGGCTGGATTGGCTTTATTAAAATTAATGGCGACAATATATTCATGATCGATACTATTGATTTTTGGATGAGCCAAACGATCCTGGAGTTGCTTAATGAAATATGGCGAATAACCAACATTTAGAGTGCCAGGTTTTGCGAGTTTTTTTGCGCCATGTAGAATTTGACCAATTATATGTGCAGATTCGGCGTAAGCATCGCGGTCTGCATAGGCAAGATGCCCTGAAATAAGGTTTTGATGGATAAACTGGAATTTTCTGAGATTGATTTCGGAAAATCCTAGTGGGTCAAAGAAGCTACCGCACATAAAATCACCGGAATTGCACCAAGTACCAATTTTCCCGGAAAACTTAGTGTTTGGTAGATAAGGTTTTTGCGCTCCTAGGATGCCATGCTCTACATCACAATCGGGGACATTAATGCGATAATCGGAATGTATACCATGATAACATGGTTTGTCCTTACCTTCTCCTTCTGGGAGATGTAATTTAGGATCGCCGAAAGTTGAGAGGTAGATAATTTTTTCGGGATCAAATGTGCGAATGGCGTGACTCATCACGATGGCGCCCTGAGAATAGCCACCGAGAATAAATTTAGTATTCGGACAGCGATGAGTGATATCGTGATATAGTGTATGTATTTCGTTGATGCCCGTCGTTACACTATTGTTAAAATAATCATTTTTGCCAGCATGAATATAGGTATCGGCAATTGCTCCGAGATTCTCTACGCTCACGGCTGGATATTGATATTTATATCGGTTTGATTCTCCGAGGTCATAAAAATCGTAGGATTTATTTGCTGACTGTAAAACCCCGACGAGATTATCTTTAAATTTTTGATAATTAATATTAGTCTTAGCTTTCTCTCCTGAACCTCGAGCGAAGACGGCTTGAATGTCTTTGCACTCAACGGCTTTCGAATTGACAGAGGCTAGTGGTGTCAGGCTAGTAATACATATAGCCAAAGCACTGGAAAAATAGAGAAAGCGCGGAGTTTTTTGGGGTATCTTAGGCTTAATTTTGGGTTTTTTACAAACAACAAAATGAGACTGTCTGGATGAGGACATAATTTCCTTTCTATTTTGTATTTTCGGTAAAAGTTCTAATTTGATTATTGGCTGAAATGCAAAATAAAACAAGTGAAAAGGGGTAAAAATGATGAAAAAATGAACTTTCTTCCCTGTTATTTTAAGAAAAAATTAGTTAAGCATAAGCAAGTTATGGAGACAAAATAATGAAAAATAAAAAGGAGCCATTGTGGCTCTAATAAATAATTGTTGTTATTTTGAGTTAATTTTTAAGCTTTGGTAAGACTAGCTCAGCGATTTTTTCCGGAGTCTCGTAATTAATGAGATGGCCGGCCTGGGGTATAAAATCTACCTCAGCGTGGAATTTTTTGGCAATTTCTTTTACCTTACGAGATGGATTCATGCGATCTTTTTTACCAGCTATGAAGTAAGCTTGTTTTTCGAAATTAAAATCAGAAATGGAGTAAGACATAGAAAAAACAGCGGCGCGCATTTCATCGCGGATCGAAGTAAATTTGTGTGCACACTTATAGGTGAGATCGAGGATTTGGCGTTTCTTATTACGATGAGCGCCCGCAATAAGAAATTCTGTGCAGACATAGCTAACAAATTTATTAGGTACTAAGGTAATTAGTGGAATTAGGGGCAAAATAAATTTTGGGGGATGAGTGGCGATAGGGCTAAGGAAGAAAATTTTGTTATGAATGAGGTGGCTGTATTTTTCGGCAGTGGCGGCAGCGAGAATAGACCCCATGGAATGGCCAATCAGAATTGGGTGGTCTAGATGTTTGTCGAGGATATAATTCGCGATAAAGTCCGCATAGCCGTCTTTAGTAAAATCGGTAAAATTTGGTAAAGTCTCATTCTGGGTGTTAAAAGCTGGTGGAATATCGGGACTAAAAACCTGGTACCCCTCAGCTTCGAGCAGTTTTTGAAATTCAGCCAAACCTAAATGATTGCCACGAAAACCATGGACGAGTAGAATGGGTGGTTTTTGGTCGGATTTTTTCATTAATTAAACAGCTTTAATTTTTTCGAGCGCGTTCAAAATCCCTTCACGATCAAAACCAAGAACTTGAATCGGGTTTTTGTCGGATTCATCAGTAATGATGGTAATTGGAACCGCGGAAATGCCTGGAAAATTACTAGCATCAAGTTCAACGTATTCAAGATTTTTTTGCTCTAACCAATCGATAAGAGCGTGGCAATAGCCGCAAGTAGGACTCGTAATGACTTTAATCATAACATCCTTTCATTGTTAATTATTATATTATTCTAAAACATTTTAGGAAAAATCACAAGGATTAAACTAGAGTGACTTAGCTTTATCAAGTTGAGGGTCTTTGTCTTCGGTGATATCTTGGACAGTGCGATCGACTTCGACGTCTGGCTTGATGCCAGTCTTGTTGATTGAGGATCCATTTGGTGTGTACCAGTGAGCGGTAGTGACTTTGAGTTTACCGCCATCGCTGAGATTTAGCATGGTTTGCATCACGCCTTTTCCAAAAGAAGTCATACCGACAATGGTGGCTTTTTGATAATCTTTTAGTGCACCAGCGACAATTTCAGAGGCGGAAGCAGTAGAGCGATTAATTAGAACGATGGTTTTGGTGTCCTTGAAAATAGGATTTTTGCCACGAGGGACGTAGTCGGTTTTGTCGTCGTTGTGGATAGATTTTTCGATCATATATTTATCACCACCGTTAAGCCAAAGCGAGAGCATTTCACCCGCCGCCGAGACATAGCCACCACCATTATTGCGAAGGTCAAGAATAACTTTATCAACCTGCTTGACCTTAGCTTGTTCAGCGAGCTTGCGTACAAGGGAGCCGGTGTCTTCTGCAAAACGGTAAACAGAGATAATGGCGGTTTTATCACTATAGGAAATGTCGGCGGAGACGTTGTTGATTTTTTCGCGAGTCATTTCGAAAGTCAGAGTGTCGGTACCGCGGAGTACTTCAACTTTAACCTTATCACCGGATTTGCCGCGGAGTTTCTTGGCGACATCTTCGGTGGTTTTACCATCTACGTTTTCGTCATTAATTTTTACGATACGATCACCTGGTTTAATGTCTGCCTTACGAGCAGGATTGTCTGGAAGTGTGCGTACTACCACCGTGTGATTGTTGCGAAAAGTTAGCTCCATGCCAACTCCGGCTTCATTAATTTCACCATTGAGGTCAGATAAGAATTCGTCTCCCTCTTTGGCGGTAAGATAAGTAGTGTAGGGATCATCAAGTGCAGCGGCAATACCACGCTTGGCTCCAGTGAGGGCGTTATCTTCCGTGACTTCACCATCGTAGAAGGATTTTAACTCGGTGTAGAGTTCGTTAAGAGAATCCCAATTCGCTTGTTCGCTTTTACGAAAGCCAATATAAGGAGAAAAATTAGTAATTATAAATTGCCAATTAGAACCAACAAAAAAACCTGCAACGAGGAAAATAAATGAGGTGATAATTGAAGTGCTAAGATTGATTTTTCGTGGTTTCCACTCTGTTTTCATTACTTAATTATAGCATAATCGGGAAAAGGGTATTCTTTTAATTCTTAGAAAAATACCACCGAATGGAGGGTGGTATTTTAGTAGTTCCTGGTTGATTAGAAAGAGTTTAGTCGAAATGGATATAGCTGGTGAATTGATTTGGGCTGACGCGAGTACGGACGCCGAAGTCGCCCCATTGACCAGATTTAGATGAGTATGGGTTGTTATATTCAGAGACCGTAATAGTGCCATCAGCATTAACCGATTCGACCCAAGCTACGTGACCAAACTGGCCACTAGTGGTTTGAGCGATAGTGTGTGCAGCAGGTACGCGATCGACGCGGTAGCCACGGGCGCGAGCGGCGGCGGCCCAGCTATAGGCATTACCCCAACCGGTGATGCGGATATTCCGACCGTAATATTCAACAGCTTTATAAGCAGCATAACTGGTACATTGACAAATGTAATAAGAATCTAGAACACCAGCGATATTGTCACGAGGGCAAGAATATCCGTAATTGCCGACAAATGCCGCGTAACTGTTAAAACCGTCAGCTTTGGTACCGAATCCAGCACTAGTGGAAGCGCGGGAGAGATATTCCTGATACTCTTTATTAATTAACTTAATCTTTTCCTCCCTGGAAGCGGCAGCTTCTGCAGCGAAGGAAGCGGCATTATCTTTATACTTTAAAATTAATTCCTGTTGCTCAGCTTTTTTATCTTCGATAGCCTTGCGCTGGATTTGTTGGTCTAAAATAATGCGGTCAATTTCAGTCTTTTGCTTTTCGAGATCGTCTTTCATGGTCTTTACATTTTGAGCTGAGGAATTCACCTGGTCTTTAGCGGTGTCGATGCGAGATTTCTTTTCGGCAAAATCTGAAAGTGAGTTACTGCTAGCGAGCACCATGATAGCGTCGGTTTCACCTTCAAGGTGAATATTAACTAGCATATTTGCAAGAGCTGCACGTTGAAGTTTGAGTTTTTTAGTAGTATCTTCAATCTTGATTTTGAGGTCACTAGCTTCGGCTTCGTTCGCCTTAATACGTGCTTCGTAGACGATGATTTCCTGTTGCATACGTTCGACTTCGCCTTCGAGAGTGACAGCGGCTTTAGCGGCTTGGTTGGCTTTTTCAGCGGCTTCGACTTCAGCTTTTTTAGCGGTACGACAGGCGGCGCTAGTACAATAGGCCTCATTCTCTACTGCTGAAACGTTAGAATCGTTCTTTTGAATGAATGGAATAGAGCCTAAAATGAGCGCAAAAATTAGGGTAAAAATAAGAGTACGGCCTTTTTTGGCGGTCTTTACTTTACGATAATTTCTTGTGTTTCTTCTGATCTTAAAATTGTTTTTTATTTTGCTCATTAAACTATACTCCACTATAATTTAATTTGTTATTTTGGCATCTTACGATACTTTTGCTATATTTTAGCACAGAATAATATGAAAAGGCAATGCTTATTTTGACTTGGTGGAAGAAAAAGCTCTGCTTATTTTAAGCAGAGCGGAATAGTGCTGTTTGATATTTTAAGCAGATCGGAATGATGAGAGTGGATTTTTTAAGCTAAGCGGAATGTTTAGAGGCGTTTGAGATATTTGCGGACGGCAATGGAGGACGAGAGGAAGGCGATAAAGATACCAAGTAGGGTGAGGGCTAGGCCAATTAGAAAGATGCTTGGCGAATTTACGAAATTAGAAACCAGGGTGACGTCAATGTCATAGCCGCTGAGTTTTGGGGCGATGAGGCGGAAGAGGAAGAAACCGATAATGGTTGATAAAATACCGGCAAAGAAGCCAGACATGATCGCCTCGATAAGAAATGGACCACGTATAAAATGGTTATCGGCGCCAACTAGTTTCTCCATGTAGATTTCTTCACTACGAGAGTAAATGGCCATGCGGATGGTGTTGAAAATGACCAGAACAGAGATGACTAAGAGAATGAGAGAGATGGCGAGACCACCAGTTTTGGCAATGTTGGACCAAGAAGTAATAGTTTCAATAGCGGTATCATTAGTGTCGTAGGTCGGTTCCTTTTTTGGATCGAGATTTTCGTGAACTTCCGAATCGGTATTAACGATTTCTTTAATAGCATTAAGTTTATTCGTATCGTAGACTTTTATGCGAAGTGCGGAAGGCATAGAGGAGAGCATGAGTTCTTTCATGTCAGGATCGTCGAGGGTGGAAAGGAGATTATTTTCGTTATTTTTCTTAGTTTCCTCGACGAATTTATTAAATTCTTCTTCGGTGGTAGTGTAAGAAATTTGACGGATATTGGAGTCGGAGGAGAATTTTTTCTTGATTTTTTCAAGCGTAATAATTTCGGTATTAGGTTTAAAATAAATGGTAATATCGACTTTTTCACGCATTTTATCGGCGGTAGAAGATAGCACTAAGCTAGCAGTGGCGGTAGCAAAAAGTAGAGTTAAAGTAAGAGTCATCACGAAAGTCGAAGTGATTGAAAGCCAAATATTACGACCATAGCCAATGATGCCATATTTCATGATGCGAAAATTAGTGCGAAGAAGATGTCCGCGACTATTTTTCTGCATGGTTTTGAGTTTTCTTAAGGTTTCATTTTTTTGTTTCATAGGCTTCCTTATTGAATTAAACGGTGATTGCGCGAGCGTTTGGTCGGGTTGGATTCAGGCGGCCTGGAGCTGGTGATAGAATTGGGATTTTCGTGAGGAACTCTGAGCTGTGAACGTTGACTATCGCGGTAAAGTTCGGTTTCACGTCGAGGGGTGGCTTCGCGTCGAGATTCAGTCTCATGGCGGAATTCGGCCTCGCGACGAGGTTCAGTTTCTCGTCGAGGGGTGGCCTCGCGGCGATTAGGTTCGTAAGACGGAGCGGTTTCGCGGCGAAGCTCAGCTTCGGCGGTTTTATAAAGATAAGAAGTTGGGCGCATGTGGCCTGGTTGTGGTAAATCGGAAATACCGTCATTGTCCGTATCAAGACGATAAATGCCGTGTTCTTTTTGGTCGGAAATAATTTTACCATCACGCATGGTGATGACGCGCTTTTTCAAGAGGTTAACAATATTGGCATCGTGGGTGGTGACTAAAATAGTGGTGCCATAATTGTTAATTTTCTGTAATAAATCAATAATTTCTTTGGAAGTTAAGACGTCGAGGTTTCCAGTCGGCTCATCAGCAATGAGAATTTTTGGTTGACGAGCGACAGAACGCGCAATCGAGACGCGCTGTCTTTCCCCACCGGAGAGGTCGGCTGGAAAACGATTAGCTTTATCGGAGAGCCCGACAAGATCAAGTACCTTTGGCACGGTATTTTCAATTTCATGATTCGACATGCCGGCAATTTCAAGCGCGAAGGCGACGTTTTCAAAAACGGTACGCGATGGTAGTAGTTTGTAATCCTGAAAAACCACACCGATGCGACGACGATAATCTGGAATATGGCGACGTTTTACGTAATCAAGATCGATGCCACCAATGATAATCTTGCCGGAATCTGGAGTGGCTTCCTTGGTAATCATCTTCAGGAGAGTAGACTTACCGGCACCGGATTTACCAACCAAAAAAACAAATTCATTAGCACTAATATGCAAGGAAATATCATCGAGAACAGCGCGGGTACCCTTACCGTAGCGCTTGGTGACATGATCGAACAATATCATACTCTTATATTACCATAAACAGTAAGAATTAAAAATGGAAAAGGCAGAGAGAAGGAGTTTAGCTATTACTACCGACTAAAGACTCGAGATAAGCGTCGATAAAATTGTCAATTTTGCCGTCAAGTACGGAATCTACATCGGTTTCTTCATATTTAGTGCGAGTATCTTTGACGAGTTTATAGGGTTGCATGACGTAGTTACGAATCTGTTGACCCCAACTGGCGGATTCACCGGCACGTAATTGATTAATAGATTCGGCTTGCTGGTCTTGCTGCATTTTAAGTAGTTTACCGCGAAGAATTTCCATGGCTTTTTCGCGGTTTTGGAGTTGCGAACGTTCGTTTTGAATAGCCACCACGGTATTAGTCGGTAAATGGGTAATACGAATGGCGGAGTTGGTGGTATTGACAGACTGTCCACCATGGCCACCAGCGTGATAAGTATCAATACGGAGATCTTTTTCATCGATTTTTAGATCATCTTCACTGTCAAGAATTGGTAGAACTTCGACCAGTGAAAAAGAGGTTTGGCGAAGATTGTCGGCATTGAACGGTGAAAGACGCACTAGGCGATGTACGCCGTGTTCGGATTTGAGATGACCATACATTTCGGGGCCATAAACTTCATAAACAGCAGTTTTGATGCCAGCTTCTTCACCGGTGCTACGTTCAATTAATTCAATGTCGTAGCCGTGTTTCTCAAAAAACCTTAGATACATACGCTCTAAAATGCCCGCCCAGTCCATGGCTTCGGTACCACCGGCGCCAGCGGTAATACGAATAATGGCGTCCTTCTGATCAAGTGGATCGGTGAAGCGGAGAGATTTTTTAAGTTCTGCATAAGTTTCTTCGTGGGCGGTAAGTTGAGCCTCGATTTCTTCAGCGAGATCTTCGGCGGAAAGTTCGATTAATTCGTGCAGGTCGTTTGCTTGAGATTTGAGAATTTGCCAGGTGCTGAGTTCGCTTTCGAGTTTTTTAAGTTCGGTATTGACGGATTTGGCACGAGCAAGATCATTCCAGAGTTCAGGCTTGGCGGATTCTTCTTGAAGATGGGCGAGTCTAGCAAATTTTTCATCAAGATTTAGCTTAGCCCAGGTGTCATTAATTCCCTCTTGTAGGAGAGTGAGGCGTTTTTCGAGGTTATTCATATAGATATTATAACTGATAAAGTGACAGGAGATGAGGAAATGTGGTATAATAAAAAATACATTGGAGATTCGCCAAGTGGTAAGGCAGTGGGTTCTGGTCCCACCATTCGGGGGTTCGAATCCCTCATCTCCAGCCAAGTTGAAATTATTTCCCCCTAGACTTTATGGTTTAGGGGGATTTTTATAGCATAGATGACTGATTAAATTTTGATTCTATAAACTATCAAAATAGGTTCGTACTTTTTTTGCCATGAGCTTGCGGCGTGCTAATAGAAAATCTTTATAATCCGGTTCGGTCATATTTTCAAAGCCTAGAGGAATACAATTTTCGGCCATATTTTTCCTTAAATCTTCAGGATTATTTATGGCGCCAAATTTATTTTCTTCACCAGTGCATTGTTTTTCGATGGACTTCATGTAGTCCACTGGAGCTCGGTCGCTAATTTGAATATTAATTTCTGTTTGTAGCATAGCGAAGTTGGCGATTTGATTGTATTCACCGCGATTATCGTGACCATTCTTTTGTAGATAATTCTTCGGGAAAATATGATGAATGTCGCCACGATTTTCGATTAGAGTCCTAACGGTGATGTCTTTAGATAGAAAACCACGATCACCAAGTTTGATTTGTGCCATTAGGAAGGTTTTCCAGTATGGAGATGAAACTACAGAGGTATTGAAATATTCTACAAGAATATCAGACCAAAAAGTTTCATTTAATTGACGATCAATCTCGTCATCAATAACAGTTAAAATGTCTTCACTATTACTAAGTCTGCGAATATCGTAGTCAAATGCTGATTCTGGAGCCGAGGCATAACGTTGGGTTAAAATCGACATTACAATCCATCTTCGCACTTGCTTTTCGATTAAATCAGGACGAATATTTCTTTTCTTTAGTGTGAGGTATAAAATATACCCAAAGTTCACTACGTTTTGAGAGCGAATTAGGTCGTCACGAATGGCGCCTGCTGATTTCAAAATCATAATATAACGCTCAAAATTGGACTGATTAACAAAATCATTGATGCCGCTACTTAGCGTGGCGTAACTATCTTCTATTACGTCTTCACGATATTCACGAGTTTCAAAGTCGCGACCGGATAATAAGCTAACTAGGTCTTGAAGTTTGCCACGTTTGAATTTGTAGGTAAATGCCACACGGAGAATATCGACATAACTAGGCCGATAGATATCTTCAGACTTATCTTTTATCCAAGAAATTTTATTTGATGCATCAATTTTGGTAAACTCTGGATCATTATTCTTGATATTGTCGTAATCGATTGGATTTTTGGCAAGATGGCAAAAATAGTCAATGGTTTTACGAATTTCATTGCCGTTATACTCTTTATTAACGCTAATTTTAGACATAGCAAAATCAGCTTGAGATAAAACGACACCGGCTGAGTTGATTCTGATGAAAATTTCTGTAACGGTATCTATGTCTAAGCTGGATCCAAGTTCAATACGTCCAATAGAAATATTTTTTATTTGGATGAGTTTATTAATTCTCTCGTTTACTTTGTTTGGCTCAATATCGAATTTTTTGGAATAATTCGTGATAAATTCCCAGGTATTAATACTTCCATCTTCCATAAAAGCCGAAATATCTGGAATCCAACTTTCTTGAGCTTCGATAGCTGGATTAAGGGTTTGAAACTCTTCCGTCTTAATATTAAACGCGATTTTGATACGAACTTTTTTGTAATTATTGTTGAGAACTTGTTGACCCAATAGTGCGGCCGTGAGAGCGGTGATGCGTTGTTGGCCATCGATGAGAATTTGCTTGCCTTCAGATTTGGAACCGTCTTTTAGTCTGACTTCAGGATTTTTCCAGGTAATAATATACCCAACCGGGTAGCCCTTATAGAGAGAATCGATTAGGTTGCGTACTTTGGTGGAATCCCAAACAAAGGGGCGTTGAATTTCTGGTATAGCGATAGTTCCGTCTTTGACGTACCCAAGTAGGGTGCTGATTGAGACGTTGTTGACTTCAAATTTTGTCGACATTAAGTTCTCTCCTTTTCGGCTATTTTATCATGACTTGTGATTACATAATAGAGAATGTCATTAAACTTTGTGGGCCAACTTTAGAGATATTTAATAAGTACAAAAAAATCCCTAAATCTTGCGATTTAGGGAGCATAATTTTTCTGTGGCTGGATCGGCAGGATTCGAACCTGCGAATGCTGGGACCAAAACCCAGTGCCTTACCGCTTGGCGACGATCCAATCTGTTATATTTTAGCACGAAAAATGATTTTTCACAATAAAATTGGTGCTAATGGAATGCTTTGTTTGGGGTCTAGAAGTAAGGGTGTAGTACTTAGGTTAGATTTAAGGGTGTAGTACCTAGGTTAGACTTCGTAATAATGTAGGACGCAGTTTGGGTAAGGTTCGTCGATAATATTGTCGTAAAGGAATGAGTAAAAAAGTTGTTCAGCGGTGCCGCCACGCAAAATAAAGTCAATCAGGCGAAGAAAATCACCGTGAGAGACAATTAAAATTGTAGCATCTGGGTCATTATTTTTGAATAATTCATTTTTGACAAAATCTTCTGCGCGGAGATACATGGAATGAATGCTCTCCATGTTAAATCTTTCACTATTGAAACGGTCTTTCCAGCTAATGCTGTGTAATTTTTGACTATCCTTCCCTTCAAAAACGCCAAAAGCCCGTTCGACAAGACGACGGTCGTACTGAATATGGCAAAGATTCTGATGATTAATATGACTAGCTTTAGGGTCGAGGTGTCCGGTGACGATTTGAGCGGTTTTACTAGTGCGCATCAGAGGCGAGGCATAGCAGCGATCAAAATGCACATCCTTTAGTTGACGTTTGATTTTGAGAGCTTGTTTAACGCCAGTGGTATTGAGATTGGTGTCGAGCAAACCGGCGCTCACACCTTGTTTGTTTGCATCGGTTTCGCCGTGCCTTAGGGTATAAATTTTCATGCTAATTCGCGGCTCCGTAATTATTTAAAAAATCTTTGAAAAAAGGTTGGTTTTCGTAGGTTTGATTATAGTCGAAATTACTTTCAGGCACTGGGAATGGTAGATTGGCATAGAGTGGCTGCCAATAGCTGGAATTACTTGAAAGTGCTTTGGAAGTACGGGAAGAAAGTGGGTTTTTTAAGAGATTGTTTAGGCCAAGGCGCTTGGTGGCTTCGGAAAGGCCAGAGATGATCCCACCGTTATTTTCTTGATTAAACTGTTTAAGGTCTTCAATGAGAATTGGCGGAGAAGCCATGCGATGATGATAGGCGGTGCGAAGCTCGTCAATTTCTCCGACACATTCAAAAGGCTTCATGGTATTGCCGACTCCGAGTAGTCCCTTAAAGGTGTCAAAGAGTTCAAGTTTTTTGAAGAGGTCTTCGTCATTGAAAAGAGATTGGAGGTATTGAGGTGGGACGAATGGGCAGAAGAGTAGATAAGAATTGGCACATTTGGCACATTTACCACACCATTTGAGGGTAGAGTTTTGATTCTTTTGTTTGTAATTAGCTTCGTTACAGGAGCTGAAGCTATAGCCATACTCTTTCCAGCATTTTTGCACGAAAAGTTCAGCGATTTTTAATTCGGTGTATTGACGGATGATTGAGCCGACATGAAGTTCTGGTGAAAGATAGCGGCGCACATACTCGGTGAAAAAGCGTTCGGCATCCCAGGTTTTGGACCATTGATGATTGACTGGGAGATCACCGATCATGGCATGAGGTTCGGCGCCTTCGTGACCGATACTGGTGAGAACTACATTTTGGTTATTCAAGATAGCCTGAATCAAAGCGAGGGCTTCGACGATGAAGGTAACCGGGACGTGACCATTGAGGCCGTGGGATTTTTGAAGATGAGCAATATCGATCTCGCGGTAAACGATGCTGGCGTTCATGTGGGTGAAAGAATCGCCAAGCGTATCGATGACGTGTGGATGCGAAAGACTGGGGTCGCTAGTGACATACCAGGGTTCAAACGGGATATTTTTTTCTTTAAGTAATTTCGCAACCAGCAGACTATCCTTACCCCCAGATTGGAGGGCGAGATTGCCTTGACCGCTATATTTTACGGCTGGTTTGGCTTGATAATTCGGGGTGGGTTGGAAGTGGGCTAAATGAGCACGAGTGAGACGATTTTCGAAGGCGTATTGGCTAAGGCCTTCTTGATAAACCGTGCTAAAGAATTGTGCTTGAAAAGCATCAATCGGTACATCGAGCTTGACTGCAGGGGTGGGATGGGTTTTATAATAACTGGTGCCAATCAAAATAAAAGCAAGAAACATCGCACTGTCGAGTAGTTGGTCAAGGGCGGGATCGGCATTAGGATTGAAGCGATATTTTTTATCGGCGTCGTCCTTTTTTGCGAAATGAATTTTTTCGGTGAAGAAGATATTATCAATTCCCTGGTAAACGAAGCTAGCCGTCAAAGATGCGCGATCAAGATAGTAACTGACAAAACGAAAAACTGGGTTCCCGGAGGAAGGCTGATTGGTCGAATTAGAAAAACTAATAGCGTTTTCGTTCATTACATTAATTTTATCAAAAATGAGAGATTTTGGTAGATGGTTATGGTTATTTTAGGCTTTTTACGAGGGCCTGGAACTGCTCGCCGCGATCACTAAAATTCTTAAACATATCAAAACTGGCGGCGCCTGGACTCATTAAAACAATGGCTTCTTTTGGGCAGTTTTTAGAAATTGGCAGACAAAGATCGTAATTACTGGCGACTAGTTCAGTCTGATCTTCGGCAAGTTTTCTTGCGATATTGACAGCTTCTTCGAGAGTTTCGGCAAAGCAATATTTTTCTGGGTCTTCACCTGCGGCGAGGCGAGTTTTGGTTTCGCCGATGAGGATGATTTTTTTGAGATTTTTGGCGGAAAAGAAACGCTGCTTCATCTCGGTGAGATCGAGCCCGCGATCAAAACCTCCGGCGATTAAGAAAGTAGGATAATTTTCGAAGGCAGCGATGGCGACATCAGCAGCTGGGGAGGCGGAAGAATAATTGTCGTCATAATAGCGCACGTGATTGAGCTCGCGGACGAATTGTAGACGATGCGGTAGGCCCTGGAATTTATGAAGTCCCGCGGCGATTTTTTGGTAAATCTGATGATTTTCTGGTAAGAAAAGTTCGTCGTAAGAAATATCAAGTAGGGCGAGCACAGCCAAAATGGCAGCTTCGGCATTTTCGCGATTGTGTTCACCAGGAATTTGCAGCTGGTCAAGTAGAGTGTTCAATTCTTCGAGATGAGATTTGATTGGATAAGAGAATTTTTGACCCTTGCTGAGTTCGCCGATAGTTTCGGAATAGAGATTATTAGCGTAATAAATGCAGGAATCTTCGGAAGTTTGGTTTAGTACGATATGTGATTTAGCATCGACGTAGTCGTCAAAATCGGGGTGACGATCAAGATGGTCAGGTTCGATGCGTAAAACCACGGAAATATGGGGAGATTTTTTAAGATCCCAACATTGGAAGCTACTCATTTCGTAAACCACGATATCTTTTTCGGTGATTTGATCGAGTTCGAGAATGGCGGGGTTGCCAATATTGCCGACCAGGTGGACATGCTCGAATTTTTCGGAGAATTCACGTAAAATTGAAGCGATAATCGAGCAGGTAGTCCCCTTGCCCTTAGTACCGGTAACACCAATAATCGGGGCTTTGACGTGACTAAAGAAATAATTAGTAATGGTGGTCCAATTATCGATGAGATGAGGTGATTTTTGCTTGGCTAGATAAAGTGGATGCACGGAAGGGCTACGAAAAACCAGGTCAAAATTTTCTAGACCAAAAGAATCAAGTTCTTCATCGGTGAATTTTTCGAAAAAAGTAATTTCATCGTTTTTAAAATATTCGGCGACGGCATTACCTTCCACCCCTTTACCTAAAACTGCGATTTTCATAAGTCTATTATAACACTCTGGTGAGGTTTGATTTTTAATTAGAAAACTAGACAGTTAGCCAGCTGATTAATGATTTGCTTTTCGACGGAACCGACGGCGACCATGGCGTGAATGCCAGAGCCAGCAAATTCGCGGGCCAGTTCGACGATCAAAGGCTTGCTGATTTGTTTAATAATATTAGGGAAATTGTCATAAAATTCGACTTTTTCGGTCATAAAATAGTCATCGGTGTAATAATCGGAAATCTGGCTGACGGTCTGGGCGCCCATTTGATAGCGACCGAGAGCGTAGGTCTTCACGGCTTCGATATCAGTGTCAGAAATCTCACCATTGAGAGCCTTAATCATTTCGAGCTGAATGAGGGTGAAGAGCTCTTCAGAGGTTTCGAGGTTAACTTCGCCATCAAAATCCCAGGAAGAATAATGATTAGTACTATTAATGCCGCTACCCATACCATAGACTAAACCACGGCGGCGGGCTTGGCCAAAAATGCGACTGCTCATAGTGCCATTCAGTAGGTGGTTAAGAGCGCCCATGGCCTGGGTTTCTTCGGTGGAAAGGCGTCTCGGAGTAATCATAGAAAAGCCAAAGGTGATATTACTAGCGTCTTTACGTTTGATGAGGACGGCATTAGAAGAATGTAAATCGTCGACAGGAATTTCGAAACGTTCACCGGGGCTTAATTCCCAGCTTTCGAGGTTGCGAATAATTTCTTTTTTGCGATGCTTGGTCTGACCGGCAATAATAAATCGCATATTGTTCGCGGTGTGGGTGCGACGGTAATGCTCATTAATGTCATCAAGGGTGATGTTGTTAATGGTGGAAAGACGTTCGCGTAAATTCAGAACGTTTTCGCCAATGGCTTTTTGGAGACGTGGCCAAAGTAGGCGGCCATAATCGTTCATGTAGCCAGTGAGCTCGGCGCGAACGTTGCCTTTTTCACTTTTTAATTCCGCGTCGTTAAATTTGGGTGAAGTAATAGCAATGCGTTTGAGATCTAAAATACGATCCCATTCAAAATCCGCACATTCGGTTTCGTAACAAACAGAATAGTCGGAAGTCCAGGCGTTATGATAGGCGCCGTTTTTGGTAAATTCCGCCTCGTAAGTGGATTCATCAGGGTATTTAGCGTTAGCGCCAAAACTGAGATGCTCAACAATGTGGGCAATCTCGTAAAGTTCGGGACTTTTGGCGAAGCGCATACCGCCACGAAATTGGACTTTCATGTTCATGACGGAAGCACCTGGTACGTCAATTAAAAGACCTTTGGCACCATTTTTTAATTCGATTTCTTCAATGGAATGTTTCATGTTTAGCGGCGGCCGTGCTTTTTGTTTTGACGTTTAGCTTTTTTCTGTTTTTTAGTCTTATTGCGTTTTTCACCGAGGCTAGCGGATTTGGTTGGTTTTTTGGCAAATTCGTTATCAAGATTCTTTTCGCCAGCTTCGATAGTGTTAACGCCGCGATTGGTGGCAGATTCGGCCATCTTGGTAAGTTCGGTGTCGTATTCTTCTCCGTCAATCGTGTCGGTGGCGACGGCTTCTTGTGGGGTGATAGAAAGAAGAATCTTTAAGACTTCTTCGCGGAGGTTCTTTTGGAGACCTTCGAAAAGTTTTTGAGATTCGGTGCGGTATTCGACTAGTGGGTCACGCTGACCGATCGAGCGCCAGTGGATACCTTCACGGAGGTACTGCATGTTTTCAAGGTGTTGCATCCAGAGAGCGTCGAGAACCTTGAGATAAACTTCGCGTTCAATCTTACGCATGACATCGGCGCCAAATTCAAGTTCCTTGGTGGCGTAAGCTTCTTTGACGGCAAGAGTGGCAAGTTTGGCACGCTCTTCTTCCTTGCGTTTGAAACCAATTTCAATAATTAAGTCGCGATCAAGATCGAAAACAGATTGGAATTCTTTGATGAAATTACGATTCACGCGGATACTTTCGGCGGTCAAATCAGCCACAGCTTCTTTGATAAGGCGATTAATTTCGTCAGAGATATTTGCCCCTTCGAGAATTCGACGGCGCATGAGATAAACGATGCGACGGTGGCGGTTGATGACGTTATCATACTGCACCACATTCTTACGGGAATCGAAATTGAAACCTTCGATACGTTTCTGAGCCGCTTCGAGCATCTTGGTGACACTACGATTTTGAATTGGAGTATCTTCGTCGATACCGATACGGTTAAGTAGGGCGCCAATTTGGTTGCCCTGGAAAATACGCATAAGATCATCTTCACAAGAGACAAAGAACTGAGTGATGCCTGGGTCACCTTGACGACCACCACGACCACGGAGCTGATTATCGACGCGACGACTATCGTGACGTTCGGAACCGATTACTACTAAACCGCCGAGTTCTTTGACTTCATCGGTGAGCTTGATATCGGTACCACGACCAGCCATGTTGGTGGCAAGAGTGATAGCGCCTTTTTGGCCAGCTTTTTCCACGATGGCAGCTTCACGCTCATTATTCTTCGCATTAAGTAGTTCATAAGAGAGTCCGGCTTCGTCGAGATATTTAGCGATTAATTCGTTCTTCACGATACTGGCGGAACCAATCAAAACGGGCTGACCTTTTTCGTGGAATTTCTTTACTTCTTCGACGATTGCGCGAAGCTTACCGGCTTCGGTGCGGAAAATTAGATCGTCTTTATCGATACGAATAATTGGACGGTTAGGTGGAATTTGAATTACGTCGAGGGCGTAGATTTGTTGGAATTCTTCAGCTTCGGTGAAAGCGGTACCAGTCATACCGGAGAGCTTATTATAGAGACGGAAGAAATTCTGGAAAGAAATGGTAGCTAGAGTCATGGACTCTTCTTTGACTACGACGCTTTCTTTAGCTTCGATAGCTTGGTGGAGACCTTCGCTGTAGCGACGGCCCTGCATGAGACGACCAGTGTTTTCGTCAACGATAATAACTTCGCCGGAATTAGTGACGACATAGTCGCGGTCACGCAAGAAGACGACCTGAGCGCGCAAAGCTTGATCCATATGGTAAACCAGACGGGTATTGTCAGCGGAATAAAGATTGTCAATACCGAGCATGCGTTGGACTTTTTCGATACCAGCATCGGTGAGCGAGACGGAGCGGTGTTTTTCGTCGAGCACGTAATCGTCTGGACCGAGGTGAGAGGCAATTTTGGCGAATTGATAATAAGAATCTGGATTATCGCCAGCTGGAGCGGAAATAATCAATGGAGTCCTGGCCTCATCAATAAGAATCGAGTCGACCTCATCGACGATGGCGAAATTAAGTTCGCGTTGGCGGAGGAAGTCAACTTCGTTCACCATGTTGTCACGGAGATAATCGAAGCCAAATTCGTTATTGGTACCATAAGTCACATCAGCTTGATAAGCTTGTTTTCTAGTGCAAGGTTTCAAGTGCTGCATGCGTTCATCGGTATGTTCTTCATTAACATATTCTGGATCATAGAGGAAGCTGGCGTCAGCAATAATCACACCTACACTCATACCGAGGAAGTGATAAACTGGAGCATTCCAACCCGCGTCACGTTGAGCAAGATAATCGTTTACGGTGACCACGTGGACACCACGGCCAGTTAAGGCGTTTAAGAAAGATGGTAAAAGTGCCACCAAAGTTTTACCTTCACCAGTTTTCATCTCAGCTACGTTACCTTCGTGGAGGGCGATACCACCAATCATTTGAACGTCATAATGACGCATACCGAGGACGCGCTTAGTGGCTTCACGCACTAAGGCGAAGGCGTCTGGTAAGATTTCGCTTAAAATTTTGGTTTCGTTGCGTTCAAGTTTTTCCGATTTAACAGAGGTAGACTGCTTCTTAGTGCCGTCAGTAGATTCAGCTTTTGTCTCAGATTTTTTGGCTGAAGCTTTTAGTTTGGCACGAGCAATATTGGCCTCGGCCTTCTTGTTAAGAGTGTCAAGACGTTCTTTTAGGATGTTGGTTTGAGCTTTGAGCTCGTCATCAGACATGGCTTCGTATTTTGGTTCAAGGCCATTGATGACCTTAACGATTTTGCGCATGCGAGTGAGATTACGCTTGGCTGGGTCACCAAAAACACCCTGCAAAATACGGGTCGTGGTGGTTTTATCAGCTAATTTATCGGTTGGCTTACGTTCTTTTTTAACTTTTGGGGCCTTAATTTTGGCTTCCTGAACTTTTTCATTTTTTTTCTGAGACATAAACAGTCGAAACCTCCAAATCGGAATAATATTATAGGGATATTTTATCATAAAAAATACATGTTTTTAAGAGAACATGTATTTTTTGGTTCACCTAAACAATTTAGAGCCTTAAAGCGATTTTAAAGAAGAAGTGGGTAGACTAATGAGCATGAAGAATGATTTATACAATACAAGCCAAACAACAGCACTGAGAATAAATTCGTCAATGCGATTAAAAACCCATTGTCGAGGGGAGCCGGAGCTGGTTGAAATATATCATAAACGATATTTTCCGGCGATTGAAAAACCTTTAGTGGAAGTCGTGGTGCCAGTTCTAAACGAAGAAAAAACATTAAAAGCGAACATTGAGAAACTACACGACTTCCTGCGAAAACAGAATGGACTACATTTTCGGATTACGATTGCCGATAATGGCAGTACAGATAAGACGCAAGCGATTGCGAATGGGTTATCCGAAAAATATGCAGCAATCCGCGTTGTACGCTTAACGGAGAAAGGTCGTGGACGAGCACTTAAACAGGTTTGGATGGAGAGCAATGCGGATATTTTATCCTACATGGACGTTGATTTGTCGACCAGTCTTGAAGATTTTATGCCGATGATTCAACCATTGATTAGCGGTGAGGCGGGCGTGGCAATCGGCTCAAGGCTTAGTAAAAACTCAAGAACAACGCGTGGCTTTAAGCGAGATTTTATTTCAAAAAGCTACAATAAAATAATTAAGACCTATATGGGGACCAAGTTCTCAGATGCACAGTGTGGGTTTAAAGCAATCCGAAAAGATGTTTCGGAAAATTTATTGCCGAAGGTTACCGACACGCAATGGTTCTTCGACACCGAGCTTTTGATTAAGGCAGAAAAATCAGGAATTAAAATTCATGAACAGCCAGTAACCTGGGTGGAGGACACGGATAGCCGAGTAAAGATTATGAAGACGGTGACGGAGGATCTTCAGGGTCTAATGCGAGTGAAACGAGAGTTAAGGCATGATGGATTAAACCTGAAAAACGATGAGAAAACCAAAGAGACGAGACGGGAGAGATTGGAGCACGATGAAGACAAGGCGATGCGGCCCAAAATCCAAGCTACCGGCAAGCAGAAGTTGGCGATAGGAATTTTATTAATCCTCACAGCCGCAACTTATCTTTATGGGGCGATGCAAAACGGCATGGCAAATAGCTATTACGCAGCAGCGGTGCAGGCAGCCTCAAGTAACTTTACAGCCTGGATGTTTGGTTCCCTGGACGCGGCAAACTTCGTTTCAGTTGATAAACCGCCACTTGCAACGATGATCATGGGGCTTTCTGCAAAAATCTTTGGATTCTCGAGCTTCTCCATGTTGCTACCAAATGTGCTGGCGGGAGTTATTACAGTCTACCTGGTTTATCGAATCACAAGACGTTATTTCGGTTTTAAGTCAGGTTTCATCGCAGGAGTTGTGCTGGCGGTGACGCCGGTGGTGGCATTAATGTCCGGCTTTAATAACCCCGACGCGATCCTGATGTGTTTTTTGACAGCGAGTGGATATTGCTTCATTAAGGCACTAGAATCACACCCGATCAGAAATTTAATTTTATCGGCGATTTTTTCGGGCCTGGCATTTAATACAAAAATGCTGCAGGGATTAATGGTTCTACCTGCAATCTATGTAGTTTACTTGTGTTTTGCAAAACCAAAACTGAATAAACGAATTTTACATCTTGGGATATTTACAGCTGTAGCGACACTAGCTGCCCTCAGCTGGTCGATATTAGCCTACTTAACGCCAGCAGAAATGAGGCCGTGGGTTGGGAGTACAAATGATAATAATATTTGGAGTTTAATCTTTGGCTATAACGGTTTTGGCCGACTTCTGGGTAATAGCCCTGGTAATGGCGGGGGTGGTGGCGGACGCACTGGGTTTGGAGGAACGACGGGGATCTTTCGAATGTTCAATGAGGAGTTTGGTCCAAACATTGCGTGGTTCATACCGGCAGCCTTGGTTGGAGTGATTACAGTTGTGATTAAATTAAGGAACAAAGAACGCAGTAATATTCAATTTGGAATTACCGCCTTTTGGACGATTTGGCTGATTACGCATATGTTTATTTTTAGTATGACCTCCGGAACAATTCATCCATATTATGTAGTGGTACTAGCACCGGCAATCGCAGCACTGGTGGGAATTAGTTTACCACTGATTATCCGACTCTATAAAACAGACCAAAATATTTGGCTACTTCCAGTGACGGTTGGAGTAACCACCTTAACGGCAGCGATAAATCTAAGTATGGGTAGCCTAACTGGAATGATGTGGGTGATTCTGAGTTTGGGAGTGATCAGTTCCCTGATCCTTGTACTGGCGAAGAGTCTGCCAAAAACGCATCAGGGCGGTGAACAGGATGAAAAGATGTGTCAAGCGATTCTCTTAAAAGTTGGTAGTGTCTTATCGATAATTAGTGTCCTAGCTACTCCAGTTTATTATACGATTGCTACTGTGACGCAAGCTCACGTAGGTAGTATTCCAACGGCGGGACCAAGCAGTACGGCTTTAGTGGGGAGTAATAATGAGAATGCCGAGGCCGAAAGTGCATTAGTGACATATCTTCTGGCAAACAGTTCGGAAAGTACCTGGATTGCGGCAGTGAATAGTGCAAACGAATCGGCAGCAATTCAGATTTCGACCGGAAAGCCAGTAGCTGCACTGGGGGGCTTTAATGGTAGTGACCCAGTACTAACCTTGGCACAGTTTAAGGAATACGTGGCAAGCGGAAAAATTAAATACTACGTAGCTAGTAGTCACGGAATGAGTGGCGGACCGGGTGGTAGTAGTGAGATTGTAAGTTGGATTAAACAGAATGCGACAGTAGTGAGCTACGGGGGGAGTCAGTATACGGTATATCAATTAAGTACATAGAAAGGAAGATTAAGAAAATGAAAAGTGACGATTTCTGGGCTGATGAAGCGGCCCAGGTTAATGCGGGGGAAAATTCTGGGAAAAATGTGGGGGAAAATAATTTTTACGAAAGGACAAGAATGAACGATATTTCAGAGAAAAATAAAAAAGAGACGAAGGTCGGAACCATTGCCGGAATTGCGGCAGGTGGTGTGACGATTGCGGCACTATGCTTCTTTGTGGGAACACAGGTTGCAGGCAATAATAGCATAAGTGGTGGAATGGGTGGACCTGGCGGACAGGGCGGTCCTGGCGGGATGAGTAGTCAAATGGGGGGACCGGGCGGTGGTCAACAAGGGGGACCGGGCGGACAAAGTAATAATCAACAGGGCGGACCTGGAATGATGAATAGTCAAAGCCAAGACGGAACTAGTAATACCACCAATGGAAACGCACAAGGAGAACCAGGCGGAGTAAACACAAGCGGAACACAGGGCGTTCCGGATAGCAATGAACAAGACGGTGGTCAACAAGGGGGACAGGGCGGACAAAGTAATAATCAACAGGGCGGACCTGGCGGAATAAATAGTCAAAACGGTAGCCAGGCACGAGGAGCTGGTGGACAAGGTGGCCCTCAAAACAACACTATCAACACTAAGTAATAAGAAACATGAGTACTTTAAAAATATAAGTTACTTCCCTACCCCCCTGTTATACAGGGAGAGAGAATTAAGAAAAAATCTCCAAAATTTAAAGTGGTTTTAAAGAACATCTTAGTAAACTATAAGCATCATAAACGAAAGGAATAAAATGAAAAATTATGATGTTAACCAATACGAAGAAGATGAAATTATAACTAAAAAAACTTTAAATAAGGAGAAAGCAATGAAAAATAAGAGCCAAAAAACTAATAAATCCAAGAAAAATAAACAGATGGATTTGTCGGTGAATGAGGCTCTTATTTTGCAGCAAGTTTTTGAGGATGGAGTGGATGACGTAGATAATATCGTAGATCAGGCCGGAATGCCAAAAAAGGTGACGATGAATGTGTTATCCGAACTAAAATCCAAGGGTCTTCTCACAGTAATTCAGCAGACCTATGGTAAAATTCTAGTAAGCGTAACTAGTCAAGGCAAGAAACTGGTGAATGCAATGTGGCCTGAAGCTGTAACTTTCGCTTATTAAACTAAAATTATATTTATGAAGATTTTAATTATTGAAGACGACAAAGAGATAAACGAGGCGTTGAAGGAGGGGTTGGAGGACGAATCGTACGCAGTAGATAGCTGCCTTGATGGCGAAGACGGCTACTATACAGCGATGGCGGAAGAGTATGATTTGATTATTCTTGACGTGATGTTGCCTTCAATGAATGGATTTGAAGTTTGCCAAAAAATGCGGGCAGAAAAGAATACCACCCCGATTATAATGCTGACAGCAAGAGGACAATCACAGGATGTGGTGCGGGGACTCGATCATGGGGCAGATGATTATCTAGCGAAACCGTTTAACTTTGATGTACTGTTGGCGCACATGAGGGCAATCCTGAGGAGACCGACCCAGAAACTGGAAGAAGTTTTACGGGTGGCGGATCTTGTACTTGATCCAAGCTCAAAAAGCGTCTCGCGGGCGGGAGATGAAATCAGATTAACAGCCAAAGAGTATGCCGTACTGGAATACTTGATGCGAAATGAGGGCAAGGTTTTATCGAAAGAGAGAATCATTTCGAATGTCTGGGATTTTGATGCGGACGTACTGCCGAATAATGTGGAATTATTTATTATGTTTTTGCGAAAGAAGATTGATAAGCCTTATAAGCAAAAATTGATCCAGACCGTGCCTGGATTTGGCTATAAAATTGTGGGTGAGAATTCGAAAATATCTGGATTTGATCGTAAAATTGAGAGCGAGAAATCGAAATAATGAGAAAATCCGAAGTAAACCGTTTAGCACTGAGCTACTTAGCCGTAATTATGACGTTGTCATTGATTTTTACTGGAATTATTTATTTATTATCTACGGCAAGTTTGAACCGACCCCTGGTGCCAAGCGAGGATGAAAACTCAAGCACAGTGGTGGCAGAGCCAGAGTTTGAAGAGCATTCGTTTGAAGATACTTTTAGGAAGAGGTTGGAAAGGCGTGATAATTCGACACGCACGACGATTATTTATTCCCTGGTTGGATTTAATCTTGGAATTTTCTTGATTGGGATTTTTGTGAGCCGTAATTTGGCAAGACTGACACTGGCACCAATCGAGCGGGCAATGATGAAACAGACGCAATTTATTTTTGATGCGAGCCATGAATTAAAGACACCACTGACGGCGATGCTGATCAGAAATGAGGTGGCGTTACGCAAGAAAAGTTTATCAGAAGAGAAAGCGCGCGAAGTAATTGCAAAAAATGTCGAAGAAATTTTAAGGATGAAGGAGTTGACCGCTTCAATGCTAGATGTGGCAAGAGAAAATGGCGATCGAGAAAGCGAGGAGACGATTATTATTGCCGATTTCATGACAGAGTTGCGTGAAAAATTATCACCAGTGGCGAAGGAGCGCGGAGTGAAGATTGAGCTGGAGATAAATGTTGGGAAGAACAAATCGGCGGCGGTGGCGAAGAAAACTCTGGAACAGGTGTTGACGATTTTTGCGGACAATGCGATGAAATACTCTGGAGATTCGATAGTGTATCTGCGCGCGGGAAGACGTGGAAAGAATGTGGTGTTTAGCGTAAAGGATAATGGAGTGGGAGTGAAGAAAGAAGATCAGAAGCGAATTTTTGAGAGATTTTACCAAGTGGATGCGGCGAGAACGAGGACGAAAGACAAGACGAGCCACGGGCTGGGGCTGGCGATTGCGAAAAATTTGGCGGAGCGACAGGGATATAAAATTGTGCTTCGAAGCGGCGAGGGGCGCGGAGCTGAGTTTGAGGTGGTGTTGTAGGGGGATAATAGCTGGTAATTTTCAGGCTAAAATTAGGAATTAGTTTTTTTGCCAAAAAAGCGGGAGAAGACGCCACGACGAAGATGTGGAGTGCTCTCGATTTTGTAACGACGAATCTGCCCCATCAGTTTAGCTTCGATAATGTCGATGCCAGCAAAGATATTGGAGCATTCATCCTTAGCGGCGATAACTTTACCACCTGGAATTTCCATGGCGGCGGAAATTTCATATTTGTTACCGTGAGCGCGACCTACTTCGGTGACGACAATTTTTGCAACAATGTCTTTTTTGCTGCCGCGTGGTAGATATTTGTCGAGCTTACCAATGCGTTTGACGGCATATTTATGAAAGCTATCTTCGATTTTGTAATTGCTGCCACTAATTTCAATTTTTTCGATCATAATTTCTCCTTATGGTTATTATAACATGTCGGTACCGAGATATGGCTGCAAGACGGCTGGGACACGGAGCTTACCACCCTCTTCGGCGTAGTTCTCGATTACGGCTACCAAGGTGCGGGCAAGAGAGATGGCAGTGCCATTAAGAGTATGGAGTACTTCGACGGTGCCGTCTTTACGGCGGACGCGAATGTTCAGTCCACGAGCCTGAAAATCGGTACAGTTCGAACAGCTGGTAATCTCACGATATTTTTGATCAACTGGAGACCAGTACTCAATATCGTATTTTTTGGCGGCTGGTGCACCGAGATCGCCGGCGGCGATATTAATAACATGATATGGAATACCAATTTCTTGCCAGATTTCTTCCTCGATGGAGCGAAGTTTTTCATGAATTTCTCGACTTTGCTCTGGGGCACAGAAAGAATACATCTCAAGTTTGTTAAATTGGTGAACGCGGAAGAGGCCACGGGTGTGTTTACCATAGGCACCAGCTTCCTTGCGGAAACAAGCAGAAAAACCAGCATAGAAAAGTGGAAGCTTGTCTTCGTCGATAATTTCATCCATGTGATAGCCGGTAATTGGCATTTCGGCAGTAGCAATAAGCGCGAGGTCTTCCCCTTCGATGTAATATTCGTCACTTTGTTCAGAGCTACGTGGAGCGAAGCCAGTACCTTCTAGCACGCGAGAATTGACTAAATCAGGCACATCCATGAGAGTGAAGCCGTGTTCAACAATTTTCTTAATACCGAATTGAATCAGGGCATTTTCGAGCAGGGCTAGACCACCTTTGACATAGTAGAATTTTGCGCCAGCAACTTTGGCGCCACGTTCGAAATCCACCCAGTCACGAGAAATGGCGTAATCGAGATGATCCACACCGGTGGTCTTACATTCACCCCATTTTTTGACTTCCACGCTGGCCGATTCGTCACCGAGTGGCACGTCGTCAAAAATGACATTAGGGACGGTCTTAAGCTTGGTATTTAGTTCTTTTTCAAAATTAGAAAGATTGGCTTCGAGGGCGCTAAGTTTTTCTTTGATTTCCTTACCTTTGGCGATTAGCTCGTCGCTAGGTTTGCCATTTTTCATTTTGGCGGTATTATCGTTGCGCTCTTTGCGAAGGACTTCAACTTGTTGAAGGAGAGTCTTTCTTTGGTCATCCAAGGCGAGAATTTCATCAATATTAACATTCTTATACATTTTTTCTTTGATGGAATGTTCGACGAGTTCTCTATTGTTACGGATGAAATTGATATCCAACATTTTTACCTCTTTTCTTTAATAACTTTAATTAACGATTTTAAATTCTGAATTATGCGACGGTGGAAGATTCGGTGGGGTCTTCGGAATGACTTGAGTCTTCAAATTTTGAAGAATTTTCAGAATTGTTTTCAGAATTAGCGCGGCGCTTGATGATTGGGAATGGTACGGCCTCACGGCCGGAGACGCCTTCGAGCAACCAGAAATTACGTTCGGAGTTACCCCAACCGCAGGCTGGTGGCATGCCGTATTCGAGCATTTCGACGAAATCTTGGTCAAGCATTTGCGCTTCACTGTCGCCACCATCGCGCATTGCTTGCTGTTCTTCAAAGCGAGCTAGCTGATCGAGCGGGTCGTTTAATTCGGAATAGCCGTTCCCCATTTCGGTGCCAGCAATGACAGGATGAAAACGTTCGGTGACAAGGGGATTTTCTGGGGAAATTTTGGCAAGCGGTGAGAGTGAAAGAGGTTCTTCAATCAGCCAGAATGGACCGCCAGATTTTTTGCGAATCAATTTCCAGAGATTATCGATCAGGCGTGAATCAGCTTGAGCGGCAGTAACTTCGACTCCGTGAGATTTTAAAATTTCAGTGATTTTAGCGCGGTCTGGGTTGAAAACATCAATGTCAAATTCTTCGCGAATGAGGTCGGCATATTTAATGCGTGGCCATTGATTCGAGAGGTCGATATTAAAACCATTAACCTGGAATTTAAGGGTGCCCCAAGTTTTTTCGGCAACATATTTAATCATTTCTTCGTAAAAATCCATACCATCTTGATAATCTTCGTAGGCTGCATAAGATTCAAAAGCGATATGTTCTGGCAAATGTTCGTCATCAACACCTTCATTACGGAAGCGCGGGCCGATATCGTAAACTTTTTCAAAACCAGCACCAAGTAGGCGTTTCAAAGGTAATTCTTGAGAAATACGAAGGTAAAAATCTTCACCTAGGGCATCCATATGAGTAACAAAAGGCGTAGCATCGGCGCCACCGGTGGTATGTTCGAGAACTGGAGTATTTACTTCGATAAAACCGTGCATATTCATGAAATCACGGGTAGCTTGCCAGAATTTACTGCGACGCACCATGCGCTCACGAACCTCTGGGTTAACGTTCATATCGACATAGCGACGACGGTAGCGCTCCTCTTTATTGGTAAAACCATCGCGACCCGGCATTGGGCGAAGGGTTTTGGTGAGAAGTTTCACATAATTAGTGAAAAGTGAAATTTCGCCAGTTTGAGACTTACCGACCAGACCTTCGGCTTCGATAAAGTCACCAGTATCGAGCAGCTTTAATTGCTTAGTGCCGATAAAACCTTCTGGAGTTTGGTCTTGTTTCATGAAAAGTTGAATTTCACCAAAATAATCACGAATTTTAACGAAGGCAAGCTTGCCAAAGCTACGAATGGCAATAATGCGACCGGCAATAACGACCTGTTTGCCATCAAGTTCAGCAAAATTATCCAAAATTTCAGAAATCTTGGTGTTGCGATCAGAGTGAGACGGATATGGATTAATTCCCATCTCTTTTAAGGTGGTAAGTTTTTTAAGTCGTTCGTTGCGGTAGTCGTTTAATGTAGCCATAATTTTTCTTGTTAATTAGATTTTCATAATTTCGGCTTCTTTAGCCTTGAAGAGTTCGTCGATTTTAGCGCTGAAATCTTTGGTGAGGTCGTCAATTTCTTTTTCGCTACGCTTCTTAATGTCTTCGGAAAGGTCTTCGATAGATTTTAATTCTTTTCTAGCGTCATCGCGGATTTTACGGAGAGCCACCTTAGCTTCTTCGATCTTTTGGGAGGTGGTTTTGACAATTTCCTTACGACGTTCTTCGGTGAGTGGTGGCACTGGGACGCGAATGACGCGACCGTCATCGGCTGGATTGAGATTGAGGGTTTGATCGGCACGAATTGCATTAGAGATACCGGCAATGGTAGATGGGTCAAATGGGGTGATCAAAAGCATGGTTGCATCAGCAATGGTGACATTAGCTACTTGATTAAGTGGCATGTACTGACCGTAGGCTTCGACCTTGATGCTGGAAAGCATGTCTGGATGAGCGCGACCAGTGCGAACTTTTTTGAGTTCCTGTTGGAAGCGATCGATGACGGCTTGAAATGCAATTTTATATTCGGTGTTATCAAACATAATTTTTCCTTATATACTTATCTATATTTTATCACATTAGAGAGAAAAATACCCCTGATTCGGGGTATTTAACTTTTAGAGTGAATTCTTGAATTCTTCGAGGTCGATAAGCTTGGTTTCGCCAGTCTTACGGTCGGTGATTTCGACTTGGTTATTTTCCAAGGTCTTTTCCGAAATTATGACGCGGTAAGGGATACCGAGAAGTTCAGAATCGGTAAGTTTTTCACCGATGCGCATATCGCGGTCATCAAGCAAGATTTCTTTACGATGAGCATCGTGAAGCTCGTTAGTAAGCTTAGCGGCTTCATCGCCAAGACCGATCAAGTAATACTTGAAAGGTGCGATATTTTCTGGCCAAACGAGACCTTTTTCATCAGCAAACTTTTCAGCAATTACACCCATAACGCGGGAAACACCGATACCATAGCTACCCATGAAGACGGTTTTCTTTTCGCCATCCTTGTCATCGTACTTAAGACCGATTGGATCAGAGAATTTGTAGCTAAGGGTAAAGATATTACCAACTTCGGCAGCGGCGGTAGAATGAAGGTCTTCCTTCTTAACGCCGAGGTCGTTTAGCACTTCATCGATTACGACTTCTTCGTTCAAGACAATAGACTTATCATCGTTGAAATAAATAACATCTTCACCAACTGGGGTGATAGTCTGGAACTCATGACTGTATTTAGAGAAAGCACCACCAGAAGCGTAAGTTTCGTAGGTACAATCACCAAGACCGAGACGGACATAGATGCGCTTGTAGGCCTCTTCGACTTCGTGGTAGAACTTCTCGTGAGATTCTTTATCGGTCGAGAAGCTGTAAAGATCTTTCATAAGGAATTCGCGAGTACGTAGGATACCAGATTTGGCACGAAGTTCGTTTCGGAACTTGGTTTGGAATTGATAGACGTAGACTGGGAGGTCCTTGTAAGAAGAAATGTATTTGGTCATTAAATTGGTGAGTGGCTCTTCGTGAGTAGGAGCGAGGCCCAATTCGCCGCCGGCATTAAGTTTGGTTTTAAACCAGACATCGATTACATCATCGCGCCAGCGATCGGTTTTGACCCAGGATTCGGGGTTCTGAAGCGCAGTCATTTGCATCTCCTGACAACCGATAGTATCGAGTTCGTCACGGATGATGTCTTGAATTTTGTTTAATGTGATCAATCCGAGTGGTAGGAAGTCATAAACACCGGCCATTTCCTTGTAAATGTAGCCAGCGCGGATGAGAAGTTCAGCGTTGCGGCTGGTTTCTTCTTTTCCTACTTCACGGAAGGTCTTGATAAATGATTGACTTAACTTCATCCTTTACCTTTCCTGTTTAAATAATAATATTCTAATTGTATCACAGAAAAATGAAAATAACAGAGATAAGTTGACAATTTTTGGGGCTTCGTGTATTTTTTAATGAAGTAATTATATTAAAAGAAAGATTGTATTTTTTATTCCTATGAAAAAAACAGTAAGTTTAACTCAAGATGGTAAGAAAAATCTTGAGAATGAGTTGAAAAGTCTGATTAAAATGCGCCCAGCGATCGCTGATCGTTTGGCGACTGCCCGTTCTTTTGGCGATTTGAAGGAAAATCAAGAATATTCTGACGCGCGTGCGGAACAACGCCAAGTGGAAGGACGTATTTTGGAGATTCAAGATATCTTGAAAAATGCCGAAATTATCAAGGCGGCGAAGGGTGGTAAAATTGTGGTAGGTTCGACGGTAAAAATTAAGATGCTTGGTAAAGAGCATACTTATTCTATCGTGGGTGCCGTAGAAGCTGACCCGTTAAATGGTCGTATCTCAGATATTTCACCAATTGGTAAAGCTTTAATTGGCAAAAAAGAGGGTGACGAATATACCCTACCAAATGGCAATAAGGGTGAAATTCTCGAAGTTGCTTAAACTTTGGTTATTTTAAAAAATGAGGCCGAGCGGCCTCTTTTTTAATATATTTATTTAATTAAGGCTAGTATTAGGCCATAAAAAGAAAATAAAAGGCAATGGTGTTTTTTAGTATATGTAAAATAATTCCAGCATAAATCGTACCTGTGGTTTCGCGCATCAAGCAGGCGACCACGCTGAGTGCGAAGACGTCGACGCCGACGTTCCATTGTCCATGGAGAAAGCCGAAGAGAATGGAAACGATCAAAATCGAAGTAATTAGAGAATGTTTTTTGCGAAGTTTGCCGTAGATGAGTCCGCGGTAAATAACCTCTTCGAGAATTGGCCCAACTACTACCAGGGCAATGGCCGCTAGAATTTTGCCAGATGGCGAAATTAAGGTGGAATAAAGTAGTGGTTGAGCTTCGTTAAAATTAAACCATGGAAAAACCGAGAAAAGTGCGGTCAGAATGGCAGAAAAAGCTAGATAGCCGAAAAATCCGGCAATAGCGAGACCGATGTCTGAGAAAGTAATCAAATCCTTTAGCCCAAGCTCATTACGGGTGACGGGATCCTTAAGAGGTTTAATGTGTTTTAAGGTGAAGAGTAGAAAAATAAAACTTAAAGTATAGACTAAGGCGGAAAAAATTGTAGCAGCGAGGGGTGTTTTTAAAGTGTCGGAGCCAAGAATGTATAACATTGGTACCCCCACAATAAATTGCGCGGCATAAAAAGTGATAATAGCTAAGATTGGAAGATAAATGAGATCCGAGCCGGATTTTAGTGATTTGACAATTTTACTTGAAAATGAAGATTTTGATGTCATATTAATGGAAGATACGGATTAGGTCTAAAATCGTGACAAGGATAAACATGGCGAAGAGGAAGAGGAAGGTGGTGGCGATAATTTTCCCTTCGGTCTCAGTCGAGAGTTTTTTCTTGATTAGTTTTGAGATCGCAATCATGGTCCAACGGCCGCCATCGAGGGCTGGGATTGGTAGAACATTCATACAGGCGAGGGAGATGGAAATGATGGCGGTGAGGAAAAATAGTTCGGTCAGGCCAGCGCTGACAAAACTTGGGAAAATAACCCCGATAATACCAACTGGGCCAGAGACAGATTCACCGGCTTTGGCAAGTTCTTGCTTGCCAGACTCTTTGGCTTCTTGATTACCAGTGATTTGTTTGGCGACTCCAGAGAAGAGGTTTTTCACCATGTCATAGAGACCATGGAAAGTTTCGCCAGTGATTTGGGCGGTGGTGCCAAGGCCGATAAGTGGGGCATCGATTACGGAATAACGGGCGAGGAATTGTCCATCCATACGCATGGAAATGCCAAGAGCTGGCGAATTTTCCCCAGAGTTTAGCGTTACTTCGTGTTCACTGGATTCTTGCGTCTCTGGATTGATAGTGCGATAGACTACGGTTTGACCAAGATGGGATTTGTTAAAATCTTGAACATCAAGGGTGGAGGTTAGTACTTTCCAGTTATCTTCATTCTTGGCTTTGGCATCGTGAATAATAGTATTAGCTTTCAGGGTGCTATGACTAGCTGGTGAGTCTTCAATAATCTTATCGATATAGATTTTTGGCATAGTAAAATGCGCTTTTTCATTAATATTAAATTGATTATTCATGAATTGTGGCATGCCAGTAATGGCGAGAATGGTAAAAATTAAAATACCATAAAGCCAGTTCATGGTAACGCCACCGAAAAGAATGGCAGTTTTTTGAAGATAATTTGTGGCGCCAAAAGTATGGGGCTTGGTTTCAGCGTCCGATTCCCCATCCATGGTGCAGAAGCCACCGAGTGGGAGGAGGTTAATGCTGAAAATTAAATAATCTTGTTTATAGAGTGGATCATTCTTATATTCGGTGCTAGGAATGAAAAACCAGACATATTTATCTTTTTTGGTTTTGTCTTTCCCCATGGCGAGTAATTTTTGGAGACGTTTTTGATTAACTTTGGTCTTGGATTCGTCTTTAAGGCTATCGTAGAATTTTTGGACTTCTTTGGCCGGCAGGTGAAGCCAGGCGAGCTTGCGTGGCGGTAAACCAATGCCGAATTCGTTAACTTTGACACCGGATTTTTTAGCCATAATGAAGTGGCCAAATTCATGAATGACGACGAGTAATGTGAGGGCGATAAGGCCGATAAAAGCACCAAATAAAATATTCATATATCTATTTTAGCACAAGAAAAATAGAATAGGTTTTTCGCCTATTCTATTTTCAGGTTTGAATAAATTATTTATTCAGTGACGCCAAGTTCGATGCGCTTGAATTGCTTGACAGTGATATTTTCACCGGTTTTAGCAATCATTTCTTTGATGAATTCGGCGATAGTCTTAGAATCATCAAGGATGTAAGGTTGAAGCATTAAAACTTTGTCAGAGAAAGCTTTTTTGACTTGGCCAGAAAGGATTTGTTCCTTCATATTTTCTGGGCCCTTGAAGTTGGCTTCAAATTCTTCCATTTTGGCCTTCATGGTTTCAGCTGGAATGTCTTCCTCAGAAACATAAAGTGGAGCCATAGAAGCAACTTGCATGGCAAGTTTGTGTGCAAGATCTTTAAATTCATCGGTATTAGCGACAAAAGAAGTCTCACAGTTTACTTCGATAATAGCACCGAGGCGGCCATCATGAATATAAGCATCGACAACACCTTCACGAGTTTCGCGGTCGCCACGCTTTTCAGCCTTGGTGAGGCCTTTTTCGCGCATAGCTTTGAGGGCTTTGTCGAAATCGCCATCGGCTTCGACAAGAGCTTTTTTAGCGTCGGTAAGACCTACACCAGATAATTCTTTGAGTTTTTTGATGTTTTCAATGGTAATTTCTGCCATTTTTATCTCCTTAATAGATGAAAATTAGTTTTTGGCGGATTTGATAGCTTCGACAAAGTAATCAAGAATGAGTTTTTCAGCCTTGGTGGAATCGTCATTAGCTGGAATGACAATGTCGATATCGGTTGGGTCGACATTGGTGTCGCAAATAGCGATAACTGGAATGTGAAGAGTTTTAGCTTCCTTGATAGCATTTTTATCTTCGCAAGCATCGGTGACGATGATAGCGGCTGGCTGTTCGGTCATATCTTTGATACCACCGTAACGGGTGTTAAGAACAGCAATTTCTTCTTGGAAGCGTTGAACTTCGAGCTTAGAATAGCGGGCTTCGAGTTCACCAGTCTTCATGCGGCGTTCGAGGTCTTTAACCTTCTTGATTTGGCGGTTAACGGTTTCGACGTTAGTGAGAGTACCACCGACCCAACGTTCGGTGACGTATGGCATGTCGACAGATTCGGCAGCTTCTTTAACGATAGCTTTGAGTTGTTTCTTGGTACCAACGAAAAGAATTTTCTTGCCGTCTTTAGCGATTTTCTTGGTAAGAGCGAGAGCTTCTTCGAGGCCAGCTACGGTCTTTTCAAGATTAATAATGTGAGTATCTTGGCGCTTGCTATGGATGTATGGGGCCATTTTTGGGTGCCAACGTGAGGTCTTGTGACCAAAGTGAGCTCCTGCTTCGAGGAGTTCTTTCATGTCGATAGTCTTGGACATGTTTTCCTTTCCCTTCACTTCATCTTGTCTTCAGGAAAACGGATGAAGCTGTTTCATTAAATTAATTACTTTTCTATCTTAACATAAGAGGTGGAATCTGTAAAGCTAATTCCCTATTGAAAAAACCGCGAGTATCTGATAAAATGGTGACTAATTATGAGTAAACAAGAATTGCATCCAAAAGATTATCGCTTTGTGGTTTTTGCTGATGACGCTGCGAACTTTTCTTTCTTGACTAAGTCTACCGCTAAGAGCGAAGAGACTATCAAGTGGACCGATGGAAATGAATATCCACTCGTGAAGGTTCAGATTTCTTCGGCTTCTCACCCATTCTTTACTGGTGAAGAGAAGATTATTGATACCGAAGGTCGCGTTGACCGCTTCAAGGCTCGCGCTATGAAGGCAGAAGCTTTGAAACAGGCTCTCGCTAACAAAGCTGCTAAGCAGATCAAAGAAGCTGAGAAAAAAGCAGAAAAAGCTGAAGCTTAAGTCTAAAATAAGGCCAAATGGCCTTATTTTTTTTGTGAAAAGTGGAATTATATATTATAATGGAGAAGTTATGGATCTTTAGCTCAGTTGGCTAGAGCGTACGATTCACATTCGTAAGGTCACTGGTTCGAGCCCAGTAAGATCCACCAAAATATTTTTGAAATCCCGGGAAGGGATTTTTTGCTGTCTATACTTCAAGATTTTAGTTCAAAAATAAGATAGTTTTTTACGAGATTGGAATATGGGGTGGATTATTATATAATTAACCTAATATGGACGAAAAAATCAAAAGTTTAGAGTTGGAATTAACTCAACTTAATCAATTCTTGGAAAACCCGAAGGCTTATCTCGAGAGTGATTTTGCTGCAAAATCGAAGAGGAAGGCAGAGGTCGAATCAATTTTGGATTTGAAAAATGAAATTAATCGCGCCGAACAACAAATCAAGGAAGATGAAGCGATTGTTTCAGATCCTGAACTTGGCGAGATGGCAAAGCTGGAAATGCAAGAACTTACCGAAAAAATTACTGATTTAACTAGGCAACTTGATGATAAGCTAATTCCACGCGATCCGGATGATGACAAGCCGGTGATTATGGAAATTCGAGCCGGGGCCGGTGGTGACGAGGCTTCGTTGTTTGCGGCTGAGCTTTATCGTATGTACTTGCGTTATGCGGAAAAACATGGTTTTAAAGTAGAACTAATGAATGAAAGCCTAAATGAGACCGGTGGGGTAAAAGAAGTAGTTTTCAAAATGGATGGCGAGACGCCTTTCGGGACGATGAAATTTGAAGGTGGCGTGCATCGTGTACAGCGTGTGCCAGTCACAGAATCGCAAGGTCGCATTCATACTTCTACGGTGACAGTGGTGGCCTTACCAGAGGTAGAAGAGTCGGAAATTGTAATTGATGAAAAAGATTTACGAATAGATATTTTCCACGCGGGTGGACATGGTGGCCAATCAGTGAACACGACTAATTCAGCTATTCGTATTACGCATTTGCCGACCGGAATTATGGTCGCAATGCAAGATGAGCGCTCTCTTCGTCAAAACAAGGAGCGCGCCATGATGGTGTTGCGTACGCGTTTGAACGATATTCAACGTGCGGAAGCGGCGAAAAATGCTTCGGCGGCACGTAAGAATTTGATTGGTACAGGTGATCGTTCAGAGAAAATTCGTACTTATAATTTCCCACAAGATCGTGTAACAGACCATCGCATTCATTATTCCAGATCAAATGTAAATGCAGTAATGGACGGTGATATTGACGATATTATCTCAGAATTGAAGAAGTGTGAGCTCGATGTAATTCGTACGGAAAACGGCATCGCTGAATAGAGTTTTAATGAGAAAATGGCAACCACGGTAAAAAGTTGGCTGGATGTTTCAAAACAGATTATTAATCCGACAGAGGCGGAGATTATTTTGGCGGTCTCGATGGATGTGCAGGACCGGAGCTTTTTCGTAACTCATGGTGCAGATAAAATCTCTGATGAGGCTAGGAAGAAGGCCGATCAGATGGTGGCCTTGCGCGCAAATAAAGTGCCGCTGGCCTATATTTTAGGCGTCAAGTGGTTTATGGGGCGACCTTTTTTGGTGAATCAAAATGTGTTAATTCCTCGTCCGGAAACGGAACTCGCGGCGGAACTGGCGGGAAAACTTTATTATCGAATTATTGATGGGAAATTTAATAGCGGAGAGCAGGTAATTTCAAAAAAACCGGTGACAATTGTGGATGTGGGGACGGGATCGGGTTGCATTGGGCTTTCGGTGGCTTTGGATTGTGCGAATAGTCAGGTGATTGGTCTTGATATTTCGAAAGATGCCCTGACTGTAGCGCGAATTAACCGGGATAAACTTGGGGTAAAGAATATTAAATTTTATAAATCAGACCTTCTTTCGACGATTTTACGTTTGAAGATTCGCCCAGAAATTATCGTGGCAAATTTACCATATGTGGATGAATCTTGGGAATGGCAATCGCCAGAATTACAATACGAGCCAAAGTTGGCGCTCTATGCAGATAAGGATGGTTTGGCGCAGATTTATCGTCTACTCGATCAAATTAAGCGAAATTTCTTCAGCATTAAAAACCCGGAGGAGCTCTCGGAGACAGAAATTCAGGCGGAACTGGAAACTAATTATGTGATTATAGAATCAGATATGAGTCAGCAGCAAAAAATTATTGAATACGCGGAGAAGTTGGGCTTTGAGTTGGGACTAAAGAAAGATTTAATTTTAGGATTTTTCTATCCAGTGGATAAGCTTAAATAATTTTTGGTGGAATTTTAGTTAAAATAAGAATTTTAATAATGCGTATTATGATAGATAAAAAATAACCCCGGAGGGTTATTTTTTGATTTTATTCTTCGTCGTCGTCTGATTTTTTATTGTTGGTAACCTTGGCGCTATCGGCGTCATAGGCTTCAAGTTTAACCTCGAGCTGAACGTATTTTTTGTCACGATAGACCTCAAGTTTAACTGTATCGCCGACGGCGTATTCGCCAATCAAGCTGCCAAGAGAGCCGGCAGTGCCGATTTTGGTGCCATTAACGGCAGTAATAATGTCGCCATCTTTGATACCAGCCTTGTCGCCAGCACTACCCTTAATGACGGCGGAAGCATTGTTTGAGCCTTTGACGTAGGCACCAGCCGTAACATCAAGTTTCTTTTCTTTGGCAATAAGCGGGGTGATGGTTTGGTAGCGGACACCTAATACGGCGCGTTCGAATTTACCATCTTTGAGGACGCCAGCCATAATTCCCTTGACGCTATTAATAGGGATAGCAAAGCCAACGTTATTTCCCTGGCTAGCATAGGCGGTATTAATACCAATCACTTCACCGGCGGCATTAACCAGTGGTCCACCGGAGTTACCGCCATTAATTGCGGCATCGGTTTGGATCATATCGGAAAGGGTTTCATAGGTGGTGCGAGAAGAATCGGAGGCGGTTAGACTACGACCTTTACCAGAGATGATACCGGAGGTCACGGAGTTTTGGTAGGTACCAAGCGCATTGCCGATAGCTACAACTTGCTGGCCGATGTTAGTGGTTTTGCTGTCACCAATTTTGATTGGAGTAAGATCTTTTATGTCTTTGATCTTAATAATGGCAAAATCATTGATTGGGTCGGTGCCGATAAGTTCAACATCTTCATAAGTCGAACCATCGTCGAGGATGACGCCAATTTTAGTAGCATTAGCAACGACGTGCTTATTGGTGGCGATATAACCATCGCTACTGATGATAAAGCCGGTACCGGCAGCCTGGGAAACTTGACCAGTAAAGAAAGATCCGGTGGTACTAGTATTGGTGATGATTGAAACGACACTCTTTGAGACAGAATTGGCAATTTCAGAAATTGAACCTTCAGCAAAGGTAGCGGCGTTATTGCTGGCCGAATTACTACTGTGGAAAATTGAAGTAGTAGGACGGTTGTAAGCATAATAAAGCGCGGTGCCCGATAAAGCGACGGCTACGAGACTAGCGAAGGTAGCAAAACGATTTTTGCCAGTTTTGGTTTGAGATTTCTTTTCGTTTTTTGATTCTGTAGACTCTTCGGCTTTTGCGTCATCGTCAGAATTATTTTGGTCGGCGGTTTCTACTTCGTCTTTAGATTCAGTTTCCAATTCATCTTTAGATTCGGTTTTAGATTCAGATTTATCTTCAGTCTCAGATTCACCTTCGGTTTCGGAATCGGTTTCAGTTTTGACTTCATCTTCAATTTCGGTTTTGGATCGTTCTGAAGCTTCGGAATGTTCTGAGGTGTCGGTAGCTTCTGACTCTTCGACTGGATTCACGGATGAATCGGTAGATTCGAGATCTTCTGGCTCAGAAATGTTTTTTACTTCTTCTATATCGGTTGAGTCTTTTGGCTCAAAATTACTTTTATCTTCGTTCATTTTTTACCTCCTTAAACGTAAGATTAGACATTGAATAATGGTTTACTAAACCACAGCACGATTATCAGGATTACGGATATAGCAAAAATAGTTGGAATGAGAATGTCTTTTTTCTCAATCTTCTGGTCATTTTGACTGGCGTTTTGATAAAGTAGGCCGGCGAGGAATGCTAAGATTGTTAGAATAATGGAAACTTGTGGAATGATTAGACCGAAGGCCTTGAAAGAATAGACAATGAGCCAGAATTCAGCTAACCAGGAAATCTCGGCAAAAATTAGACCAGAAATCAGGGTAATTAAACTATATTCAGTGTCTTCACTCTGTACTAAAACGTGGCGTGCTACGGCAAAACCGAGGATAAAGTTTAATAGGACGGTGAGACCGGAGCTGCTACTAGCTACCATCAGGGTGATGGCGGTACTGCCGAAAAATACCGCGAGAAGCGCCTGCAACTTGGTGGCAAAATTAGAAGACATTGGCTTGAGAACGATGAGCCAGAGTGAATAGAGAGCCGTTAATACGTAATGTAATGGGCTTAAAATATTTCCGGCACAGTAGGCGAGAAAGACGAAGGAAAAACCCATGATGAGGTCGACTAGATTGGATTTAATATTAATAAATAAATAGCGTGGACGCACGGCAAACATACGCCATTTGGAAAGAAGCACCAAGGCGCAGCTAGGAAGAAAACTTGCGGTAGCGAGGTTTAGAAAAATGGTGGCAATGGCAAGTATTAAATTCAGTAAGACATGAAGAATGGTACTGAGAATATTGCGGCCACGTCGGATGATTACATAATCTGCCATATAGAATATTATACCTTATTATTAAAATAAACGAATGTGATCGAAGGGATAAAGTCGCATGAGAACTGGTCCGATGATGCGACAATACGGAATAGTGCCAAGGCCATAACGAGAATCGTAGGAATGGGTACCCTCACGGTTATCGCCGACTACGAAAATTTCACCATCTGGCACCGTGATATCAACTTCACCAGAAGTGTTGGCCTTTGGGCCATCAGTGGTGGACTTTCTGGTAGCGGCATCTGGGTCGAAGCCATTAGGGTTCTGGTCATTATAAACCGTAATTTTGCCGTCTTTTACTACCACGCGTTCGCCTGGAAAAGCAATGACACGCTTGATGATGTATTGATCCTTAATGGTAGGATCGACACTACAAGTTAGCTTGCCACTAGATTCGCCATTCAAGAAAACAATGATTTGGGCACGTTCTGGTACGTATTCCTTGCCTGATAGATGGCTCATGCTGACGGCTAGTCGATTGACGATTAAACGGTCGTTTTCGCTTAAAGTGTTATCCATGGAATGTCCGACGACATTATAGGAGCGAAAAACGTAGGCATTTAAGAACATGGTGCCGAGAATGACACAGGCGACAAAAACAATTAAGTTAACAAAATCTTTGACAATTGGATATCTTTTGAAGAATGAAACTTTATTTTCCACTAATCTATTTTATCACGATTATGGTTCTTATTTTTGATAATAATCACGCAAAAAATGTTTTTTGAATTCAAAAAAGTTTTGATTTAGGATGCTTTCGCGAATTTGTTCGGTGAGGCGAATGATGAAGCGTAAATTATGGGCGGTAGCAAGATTGTAATATTGACGCTTGAGTTCTGGGTCACCGGATTTCCAAAGTGCACGTAGTTGTCCTCTGGTCCAACCGGCTTTACAGGTAGTACAGTCGCAATCGGCGTCAAGTAATTCGTTGCTGTCTTTAAATTTACGGAGGTTAATGTCGCCGTATTTGGTGTAGATTTTGCCGTGTCGAGCTTCACGTGTTGGCGCGACGCAGTCGAAAGTGTCGGCGCCCATTTCGGTACCAATCAAGATGTCATCAGGATGCGAGAGTCCCAGTAAGTGGCGAGGTTTATTTTCGGGTAATTCTTCATTGCACCAACGCAAAATTTCACCAAGATCTTCTTTGAGAAAGGCGCCACCAAGACCATAGCCATCAAATGGCATTTTGCCAAATTTTTTGGCCGTACTGCGCCTTAAATCTTCCCAGCGACCACCCTGTAGAACTCCATAAAGGCTTTGACGGTAGCCGAGTGAGTCACGTAATTTAAAATGCTCGTCGAGACTACGTTTAGCCCAACGTTCGGTGCGAGCAAGCGCCTCGACATTATATCCGTAACTGTCGGCTAAGGAAGTAAGTTCATCAAAAGCCATGTGAATATCGGCGCCGATACGGCATTGAATCTGCATAGATTCTTCTGGGCCAATAAAATCCGGTTGACCATCGAAGGGGTCACGGAAATTAACCCCGTCTTCGGTAACGTGGGCTAGGCGTTCTTGGTGGGCGGTATTAACTACACCACGCTCACGCTCCATGGAGACGACTTTGCCAAGGCCAGAACCGAGTGACATGACTTGGAAGCCACCAGAATCGGTGAGGGTCGGCCCATGCCAATTTGACCAGTTGGCTAAACCGCCAGCTTCCGCAATTTCGTGCGATTTGCGACGAAGGTGGTAACCATTACTGAGCATGGCTTGGGCTTTAGTTTGATGCAATTCTTCTGGTGAAAGAAAACGAATGGCGCCGGTAGTACCAACCGCCATAAAGGCTGGAGTTTTAATATCGCCATGTGGCGTATGAATAATTCCGGCACGACCAAGTGCGCCGGGAATACGTTCGTTAATTTCGAATGAGAAACCGGGAGTTGTCATAATTCTCTATTTTTCAGACGCCTCTTCGGTGAGCTTTGCGGTTTCAACTTTATGGGCTGGAATGTATTTGCGGAGATTATTCACAATCAGAATTTCGACTGGTGACAAAACGATTTCGATACCAATCCCGATAATATAAGCAAAAATTGCTTGATTTAGGAAATCAGAAAAAGCCAGGACGCCGAGGAAGGCGACGGTTTCGAAAACAAGTGTATCGAAAAAGTGAGCTACGAAAGAAGAGGTGAGAGCGCGAACGATGAAAAGTTTTTGACCAGTCTTTTGCTTAATTTTTTCGAAGATATAGTTGTTGGAAAACTGTGAAAATAGGTAGGCAGTGAGTGAACCAATAATAATACGTGGCGCAAAACCTAAGACGTTAGCAATTGATTCCTGCATGCCTTCAGTGCCAGCAAATGGTGGGAGGGCGATAACGATCCAAAAAGTGAGCGCAGCAATGATATTAACTAAGAGACTGCCGAGAATGATGTGCTTGGCGGTTTTGTGTCCGTAAAATTCAATGATAATATCACCGAGAATGTAGGAAATTGGAAAACTAATTACACCCCCGTCAACTGGAATGCCGAAGAGGTCCCAAAGCTTAGTCGCAGCCAAGTTTGAGATCAAAAGGATTCCAGCCGAAATTGCGGTGAAATAAATTAAGAGATTGCGTTTTCTAACTTGCTTGTCCATCCTAGAAATTAAGTTCTACGGTTTCGCCGTCCTTAGTTTTAATAGAACCACGAACATTGGTGAGCTCGATAGCGGCAGAAGTTTCGTCGTAAGTTTTGCCGGTGGATTCGTAGGCTTTTTGGTTTAGCTCCTTGTCGGCAACAGTCTTAGCTTCGGCGGTAAAACGCATGAGGCCAAGTTCGTTGCTAAAGACATAGATTTCAACCTTAGGATTTTTTTCGATTTGAGCGTAAACTTGTTTGTTGGATTTGGTGCCAATGTAGAGGTGGCCGTCGAGAATACCAGCGGCATCGAAAATGCGTAGATGTGGCTGATCGCCATCAGTAGTTGCAATATAAAACATTCCTTCAAGAAATGGTAAAACTTGTTCCATAGTAAATTTTTCCTTTTTAAGTGCTTATTAATTATGTGAGATTTTAGATGACTAGTCAAGCAAATCGGAGAGATTTGATTTTCGAGGCTTAGTCTATCTCTAGATGATGCTTAGAGTTTTAATTATTTTTCATCATCGAGTGCAGCGCGAATATTGGCGGCTTCTTCGAAGAGGATTTTAATGCAGCCAGCGATCGGGATTGCCACAATACAACCAATCAAACCAAAAGCGTACATACCGATGGTGATGGAAACTAAAATCGCAAGTGGCGGCAGATTGAGTCCCTTACCCTGAATGCGGGGGCCGATGATATTGTTTTCGATTTGCTGATAGATGAGGTAGAAAATGAAGAAAGCGATAGCGGCGCCTGGAGCGTTGATGAAAAGTAGAGTGGTATTCAAGATACAGCCGATGACTGGACCAAACATTGGGATGAGGAAGAAGAGGAAGGAAATGAGGCCGAGAGGTACGGCAAGAGTAACTGGAAGATTGAAGATGAGAGTGATAACAAAAACGCCGAGCATAGTCATCAGGCCGTCGAGGAGAGCGATGAAGACTTGAGATGAAACGTAGGCGGCGACGACATTACTCATGCGACTAGTAACGTGCTGCCAGACTTTGGCGGATTTTTTATCTTTTACAGCCATGACGCGCCAGAAGTCTTTTAACATGGTTGGTCCATCGAGCATAAAAAGAATAGTAAGCACAATGGTGAGGATAACACTGGTAATAATATTACTGATGGCACCAATACTGCCGACGGCGATATTACTAATATTACCCAGCATCGTACTACTGAAACTCTTGATACCGGAAGTTAGGCTGTCTTGAAGATTGGAGATGCCAAAATAATTACCAATACCATTGATATCTAAATGATCAATAACTTCCGAAATCTTAGCAGGTGCGGTAGCGAGAAAATTAGAAACTTGCTCGACAATAACCGGGCCAATCACGCCCACGATAATGGTAAAAGCCAGAGCGATAGTAAAGACGGCTAATGCGGAAGAAAGTCCTGGGCGACTTTTACGCTTATCAATCTTGTCGATTTGCTTGGCGAGTGGATGGAGGGAAATCGCTAGAAAAGCGGAAATTCCGACGATAATTAGACCGCCGGCAGCTTTAATAATGAAAAATCCGGCGGCGGCAAAAGCGATTAAGACTAGCCAGAAGCGGACAAATGTTTTTGTGTCGATATCAATTGTGCGTGACATATACTCCTTTGTTTGATTATAACACTTAAAAATTTTCCATGATAGTAAATTACCACGGTTTCTATTCTTCAAAGTGTTAAAGAGTATATAGCTTGTCTTGATGACTTCGCTAAGATATTTTTAGTGTAGCGAAGATTTGTCATTTTGTCAATAACGATATTGTAGCCATGCAGATAGTTTTCCACAACCATCACTAATCTGCATGACCAACACTACCACTTATTAAGCCGTTGTAAATTTATATTTATCGAAGAAATATTCCAAGTGTCCTTCTAAACCATGGATGTATCGTTCTGTAGTTTCGATTCTTGCATGTCCTAACATTTCTTTGGTCTCCATCAGTGAAGCACCATGTTTTTGAATATCAGTTGCGAAAGAGTGGCGTAAAGCGTGCGGATAGAAGTTTTTGAATCCAGCTTGATAGAACGGCTTTCTCATCAAATATCGTATGTCTTCAACCGACATTGGTTCATTTTTTCCGGGCGTTCTCACCCAGATAAAATCGCTTATTCGGTTTCTTTGAATCCAATCGTCTAACCGACTTCTTGCTTCTTCGCTCATATATGATTCACGTGCTTTCGATCCTTTACCAATAAACGTTACCATTCTTCCATTAAGGTTCATGAGTCGAAGATTGCGTAATTCGGAAATTCTAAGTCCACAATCAAAGCAAAGCTTAATTAAAAGCCACTCTAAATGATCAGCATATCTCAATACTTGCTCAATCTGTTCTCTAGTGTAGTAGACCCTACGGGGTGGTTGTTCTTTACATTTAATAATCAATCGTAGTTTTAGTTTCGGAAATGATATTCCCATGTCTTGAAAATATCGAAGCATAGCGACTAAATTTACTAACCTACTATTGATTGTTCTACCAGAACATCCACGAGCAGTTTGCTCAGCTATCCATTCATTGATGTGCTTATTTGATAATTCACTAAGACTGTCAATCTTAATTGTTTTGAGGAACTCCCTACAAATCCATCTTTTTCCGTGAAGAGTTTGCTCACTCATACGACGAACATTCTCGCAGTAATTCAAATATTCATCAATTTGCTTATCTATTTGTCTAATATTTTTCATACTTTCCTTTATTGAAAGAAAAGCCCCAAGCTCGGCTAATCACCGAGCAAGAGCTTGGGAAGCTTTTCGTGTCTAAATTAAAATTAAATTATTTTTTTAGTTAAGCCTATTACTATTGGTATATATGGTTATATGGGTGTGCGGATTTCGCACACTTAACAGGGGTCGGGAAGTGTGCGGATTTCGCACACTTCATGGTACTTTTCCACAGACTTATCCACAAAAAATGGGGTATTTTTCCACATGTTTTCCACAGATTTTGCATAGTTTTCCACAGGTAAAATTTGACAAATAAAGAGAGGTATGCTTCTTCAGCTACCTCCATAGTTTTTTGTAATTTAACCTATATTATTCTAAGTATTTTTATCCCTGAAAAGACCCTCTGACCTCGTTTAACGTCATCAATGGCTATTAAACCTAAGTCTGCAAGTTTGTGATTTAATCTGTAAAATTGGAACCGATCAAGTCCAAAGTCCTGCAGTATGACACGATTAGAGATCCTAGCATACCCATACTTATCTGGCTTAAATCGTGATATATAATCTTTCAGCGAGTAATACCAACTCCACGCTACTAAATCACCATTAAAAACGGTGGGGAGCGTCCTCTTATCCATCCTGACGTAGTAGTTATTAGTCGACATTTTACCTCGCTTATGATTGTGAGGCTATTCCATGAGAAAGCCCCCTCGTCATTAAAACGAGGAGGCTCAAACTCCATTACATCAATTTCCTTGAGTGTAATAAAAATTACACAATATGTCAATCCTTTATTTTAGCCCAACGAGCCTGTACGGCTCTTCTGGCTGCTTCAGAACGTTGCTTAGCGCTAAGGCTCTTATTTGGCAGATTTTTGGCTAATTTAGACGTATATTCATCCCATTTATCAGCTTTATCTTTTAGTTCATTGTATTCGGTTTTTGGGATGGTAATAAATTCAATGTCGTTATTCATGCTTTCTCCTAATAGTGGTAAAGACTTGACTATTCAGTTATGTCTTGCTAGAATGGAATTGTTATGTTAGATTACTTTCGTCTTCGACCGGCGAGAGTAATTTTTATTTCAAGTCTTAATCGAGAGATTTTGAATGAAATACTCATAGCTTCCTCCTTTCTACCATTTTTTAATGTGCCAATGTCTTTACCACTATCTTAATTATACACCGCATGGCGTATAAAGTCAAGGGGTTTTATTAATTTTTCTCAACAAAAAACACCTTATAAATACTTAAAAATTCCACATTTTATTATGCTTTCGTGTATTCTACAATTACGTGCCACTTTTTAGTTTTACCAATAGCCGAACCGACTTGAAACGCAATATCACCAAGTTTCGGACGAATAGAGAAGCCACTATGCCATGCTCCATCAACGCTATTGGCACTATTTCCATAAAGCCATGGAATTGGACGCCATTCATCATAATCAGACAAAGCTTCACAGTGAGCAAAAACGACCGTATTAACGACATTTGCCTCAGCGAATTTTGTAGAAGCAGGAATATGTCCAGTACTCTTAATTACTTTACGATATATAGTTTTACCATCTTCCCATTTGCCTATAATTTGTTCATCAGTGGTATATTTGTTATTTAATTTAGACAATGGAATCATACTATTGCCACCCTGTTAAATTGCATAATCATGAATATGATAAACAAACTTATTCTTGATCGAGTTGCGATTTGGAAACCAAAATTAAATGACGATTTTTCCGTTCGTCAATCACCGGCTGGACGGACTTATTTTGAACATAATATTGCAAAAACTACTCAAGCTCCGACATATCGTTACGCCAAAAATTACACCATTGGGGACAAAAATGTCGTCAAGTTCTGTCTAATGATTTTGACAACTTCAGAAGTTGAAAAGACCATTGAAAGCTTCTTAGATAATGTCGCTAAACAGATTGATATTGCTTCGGCTCAGCGAGTTGTGATGACCGCGACCGATACTAGCTTTGAGTACACAGATTTTTATTTTAATCAGGAGACGAAATAATGGCAGCAGTTTTACCATACCCCAATATGGATTTTACGCCACTCGATGTTTTAACCGCAGCAGAGATGGATCAGATGGTCGCTAACGACAAATATTTAGCTGATTTTTGTACTGGTCTAGCGAACGGAACTAACGTAGAAAATGGTATGATTCCATTACGTAAATTAAAGCCTAACTATTCAAAAGAACAGATAGAAATTGGTACATGGATTGATGGTAGGAAAATTTATAGGAAAGTCTATTTTGGAAAAGGAGACGTTCCTAAAGAAGTGTCTGTGATAAATTGCGCAACCGTTATCGACATGAGAATGGTTGTCAAAAATAAAGCAAATAATGGGTCTTGGAGGACGGTGCCTTGGTTATATGATACGGCTGACAATAGCTGGGTTGCAGGGTTTTATATGGATTCGTTGCGAAAAGTAGTAGTAATGCAGCTTAAAAATAACATGGCTAGCGCTTATTGGTGGCACTTAGTTATTGATTATTGTATCGATGTAAGTCCCGAATAGGATCATTTTATAATTTCAATAGTCATAAAAGTATTTATTTCATTTATATTGCGTGGATCAAGATTTTGAAGCCAGAAAAAATCACCTTTAGATACCGGCACTAAAACGGTCGAGAGAGTCGCAGTTCCAAATCCCGACATCATGGTGGTGATTGTTCTAGTATGTGGGACTGCTTTTTCTTTCTTCATTAACTCAAACCAGCCATAATTCACTCCATTTTGTTGATAATAAACAGAAGCTGAAACTTTTACATAACTTATATCTTCACCAATAACAATAGAACTATCACTTAAAGATAAACTATCTCCAATCTTGTTTTCTATCTTACTAAAAGGAATCTTTGCTCCAGCTCCAATAGGCTGTTGATATGAATCCCCACCAATTACTGTTATACAGTTAGGCTTTAATTTACGTAATGGAATCATACCATTGCCACCCTATAATCGCTTACGCTATATTCATATGAATAACGATTCAGCCCTATATCAGAAACTAGGCAAGATGGAAGCAGATATTAAAAATATCGGGGATCTTGTAAATGAGGTAAACCATAAAGTTGATACATATAATGTCATTTCTCAGCGAGTTACAGTCCTAGAAGAACGAGCTGCAGACCGATCTAGTCGTCTTCATAAACTTGAAGAAAATCAAGCTAAAATCGTCTGGGCGATTATTACAGCAGTTCTCGGGGCAATCCTTAAATTCGTGATTATTGATGGAGCGCATCGATGAAAAAGACGAATTGGTTATCAGTTTTAACTTGGGGAGGAATAATGTTATTTAACATTTTATTCTGGCTATTTATAACCTTAAAGGGATATTTTATCCAGGCATTGATCTCATATCTCGTTATTGGGATATTATTTATAATCTTAATGTTTAAGGAATTAAAATGAGCTTTAAGCAAACACTATACCCTAACCTAGATGATAAAAAGTTAGTTGTTTATTATCAAGGTAAACCGCTATTAGACTGGTTCTTGTGGTGTCTAGCTGTCGCACAGAGGACATTTAATGTCGCACCGTTCGCAGCATCTGCCCAAATTGCATGGAACTGGAACAACACGAAACACCAAGACCGTAATCTTCCAGATGGATGCTTTGTACCAATCTGGTGGACTGGCGGAACTGGCAATTATGGCCATGTCGCTATCGCTAAGAGGTCTGGTAATTGGGTTCAGGTTTGGTCTAGCCCTTATCGCCATAAAGCATTTTTCGACTATTTTGAAGGCGAGCTAAATGCAACGATTGACAATATCTCTCGTATCTATGGTGTTAATTACGCAGGTTGGACTGAAACTATGAACACTACAAGAGTTGTTGAGTGGGTCAATCCACCACAATTAAAACCTAACGAAGAAATCGCAGCCGAAGTCTGGCAGAACAAATGGGGCAACGGTCAAGACCGTATTAACCGTTTAACTAGTGCAGGCTACGACTGGAAAGCTGTTCAAGCTTTAATCGATAAAGGTGTAGGAAAGCCTGTGGAAAAACCTGTTGAACAACCTAAGGTGGAAGAAGTGAAACCTGTTGAACAACCTAAGGTGGAAGAAGTGAAACCTGTTGAACAACCTAAAACTGAAGATAATAAATCTAAAGAGGAGGAAAAACCTATGGACAAGACCCCTGAACTTACTGACGACAAAATCAAACAATTTAATGATGCTTACCAAGCTTCACTCTCTCAAGCTAGTGGCATTATCGAAGAAGTCGGAAGTGGTTTCGATTTTAGCCAGAAAACTAAGATTATCGCTTACTTAATTGGAGATTTTCTGCTTCTTGGGTCAGCTATCACGCCACAAGTTGTGCTTGCTATTATGAGCTTAAATGATAAGAATATGACCGCCTTTGGTACTGCACTTGCCAGTATTTTGGCAACTCTTGGTTCACAGATTTTACTAATTTTTAAGCTTTTGAAGAAGAAAAAATAAAAATCTTAGTTTACCTCAAAAAAACTACCCCTCTATCATAAACGATAAAGGGGTTATTTTAATTTAGACGATAGTTTTATCATCTATTAAGAAAAACTTCTCAAAACGTCTTAGAATAGCTAAAACGGTGATATAGATAAATTAAGCCATGCTTGTATGTTGATATTAGGTATTTGTGCGTACGGATTCGAATTTTCCGGCGTCATAAGTCTTTGGAACACTGCGAAAAGCCTATAATGGTTGATATCTAGCCTATGAACGCTTACAAAAATACCCGCTTCATGATTTGGCAAAATTATAGTGTAGTTTGTTGGTAGATAATTTTGCTCAAGATTTGTTTTCATTACAACATTTTCAAAAAATACACCGCTTGGAGAATCTTTGTCTACGTGCCACGAATCGCCAGTCTTATAACTTCCTGATGGAATATTGAGTTCAAAATGTATCTTGTTCTTATGTTTTTGAGCCGTAAAATCACTATTTTGTAAAAAATTCGAGATCCTTGAAATCGTCATATTTCATCTCCATATATATGATAATAAAAAGTTTCTTGTGATGAACTATTTGATTTATTACAGATAATATACTGCTTGTCATTAACTAATGCACCCAAATAACCATCATTATTAGTAGATCTTGTAGTAGCCTGTGGCATAACACAGTTATGATACCCTTGTGAGTAGTTGCCAACTTGACCAATTTTCCAGAGCCTAGCTTGAGGAATATATCCAAGATTATGGTTAATAATTGAATCGGTATTAGCTTTGACTGTTATTTTTCTTTGCTCTAGGATTTTAGGATAATTAAAATCAGAATTAAGCCTGAAATTAGTAATATCATCTACATTATCTACTTCACCTTCATAATCTGGTGGAACAAATCCAGTCAGCCTAAAATAAAAAACAGTTTCAAATGAATTACTATGTGAACAATTTATATAAATATTATGGTCGTCCGCCCCGATATTAACTACAAATGGTGGCTGGCTACTACCATAAAAAATAGGAATTTGAGTCGATAAGTCAAAAGCTGGATTAAAATTAGCATTAGTAGACCATTGTCCAATAATGAGAGGGGTAAATGGAAGATTGTGTGGCACTATTTTTTTATTCTCATTCCAATACTGACCAACTGGCACATTTATGGTAGTAGACAATTTGAGAGCAAGTATTGGTATAGGATAATCGCTACTCATTATAAAATTTCTAGGTTGAGTCATTATTGATTAAGCTCCGTAATCACATCAACGTTTGGTTTTGATATATATTGACCAAACCCAGTTGGTGATTTTTCAGAGCCAAGATAATAGCGCCTAACATTATTGCCATCCCTCACAATAATTTCCCCTGCTGTCTGATCTATAATCATTTTGCCGTCATTAGATGACGTAACTACATTACCTGAATATTTCACTGTTTTTTCAATTGTCATATTCTCTCCCTTCTATCCCAATACGTCTGTGCTATCCAATACTGATTGATCTAAGATGAATGGTGAGACAACTGTAGTTTTCTTGAGTGTTAGAGCGGTTTTTAATTGTGAATCACCAAGCGACATTTCAATACCTATAATTTGGTAGTTTCCAACAAATTCCTTAAAATCTACTGACACAATATCCTGAAGTTGAAGCGCCGGATTACCTTTAACTTCTAATTTCAAAATTGGTGAATAATTGGCATATTTTTTGAGGATGTCTGTGGCGTAGCCATCAATATTCTTGTAATTACCGAAACAATCATTGTCGTTGATTTCTAGAGCCCGAACGCCATATTTCTCGACAGATTCACTATCATGAGCTTCATATTCTATTGGACTCCCTGAAACCTGTTTGGCTGGTTCACCAAAAATCTGCAAGAAATTCACAGAAACTGGAAAGCTATTCGTATTGATAAATGTAAGCTTCATCGAATCAGCAAATAATGTGCCAGTAGCCGAGACTTTCTCGGACACTGATTTACCAAATAAATCTACAGCTGTAAAATTTGAGTTATCGGAACTACCTTTTAATAATGGATTAGCAGAACATTGCCAGATTGGATCATCAAATGAAATCCATACATCTTTAGTACTATTGGCTGGTAATCGGTAGGCATCTTCTTTGGATTCACCAGAATATCCGTTGGAATTGTCCATTGTGAAAATAGACTGAAATGCCTGAACGGCGCGGATTTCACTTTTTACTTTAACAGTATTTATAATACTGTCGGTGCGGCTTGGCGTGGCTTTGATAATAGTAGTGGCATTAAATGTCATTACTGGCTGTTTGCCGATAATTGAAGTTCGTGGCTGAAAACGGATAATGCCTTGTTCATCAAGCCACATTGCACCATTTTCAGCTTGAACCAATTCTTTTAAGGCATTGCCGGCGTTTTTGCCAGAAGCAAAATAAACAAATGGAATGACATTGAGTCCTGCTGATAATTTATACATTGCGGGATCGAGTCCAAACTGATTTAAGATAGTAGCGATGACTTGGTCGGTGCGAACATTTCGCATCATCACCATATTTTTGAGGCTCATCTCGCCAATTTCACTTAAGAAATCCATAGCAGTGAAACTTACAACTTCGTCTAGGTTCCCATCATATGTTGGTAAGCCTTGAGTAAGTCCAACAAAAACTGGCGCTAAGCCACCGCCCTTAAAACCCATATATAGCCGGCATGGTCGTTTTGGAAGAATATACTTTCCAATTGGCGAGGCACTTCCGTCTTCACTGAAGCTGAAGCGTTTATCGTAATTATTCAACTCAAAATCAGCAATACAACTCTGAATATTGTATGGAAACTCCACAGAACGTGAAAAGTTCATAGATACGAGACGCTCTTTCAAAAACATATAATCATACGCATCCCATAACTGAATTGGATTTTGATCACTCGATCCAAGAAGGTCAGCGCCATCCAGTGTTGATTGGTCAAGTGTAAACCACTTGATTCCGGTATTTCTTTTCTTAGTGAACGAAATTGCCACATCCCAATCTAGTGGTCTAACTGAGGCTGCTGCTAGTTGATGGAATTTATCTGAGACGGTAATCATAACTGTGTCGATTCCCTGAATGATACTTTTACATTCTCCACCATTCCACAATTATTGACGATTGATTGGTCGCTTAACTCCATTCTTGCTACCATATTATCAACACCGAGTTCAGGAATGGAAATGCGAGGATATTTGTGTAGTTCATATTGACGATTGAAGAAGCCCTCTAGGACGGCATATTCTTCAGCTGATAAGAAGTTCCATTCGTATTCAAATGTAAATTTCTTATAGACATAATCAGTATAAATATCACCACTTGCGACTAAAACCTCGCTTTTACCTATTTCTCGGTTCTTATTAAACGGTGATGGCAACAGTGTATAGGTAATACTCGTATTATCATCTGTGATTGTAAGAGCTAAACTCATGCTGCCATCCTCGCTTTCTTTACTTCTTCATAAGCATCATGAAAAGTAATGGCGCATTGTCTCAACTCGCTCTTGGTTCCGACAACGCCATTAAATGTGAAGTTGAATGTTTCGCCACCGCCATTTCCATTACCAGCACCTAATTTTTCTATCAAATTCGCCATCTTGGATTCAGGCACTACCCATTCGTCTTCACCAGCTTCACCTGCCATGATGATTTTACCGCCAGCCGTTGCTGGCACAATTCCACCAGACGCTAAACGTGGAATTTTAAGCCTATCTAGCTTACCGAGATTAACACCTGGAATAGCATTGATAATCCCAATAACTCCATTGATCATATCAACAAAGAAGTTGACTGTATTTTCTACTACTCCAAGTATGTTATTGATTGCGGTCTTAAATGCATTAGAAAACGCTTGTCCAATTTTTTCACCACCGTGGCTAAACATTTCGCTCACTCGTTTCCAGACCTCTGCAAATAAGCCACCCAAAGTAACAATCAATGCCCCAAAAATCATAGGGACAGCGCGTACAAGTGCCATAAATAAAATTATCGCTGCTGATAATAATTGCGCAATTGTATTTGGGTCGATTAAGAACGCGATTATGTTTGTAATTATCTGTGGCAACGCATTAGTTAAGGCAGTAAGGATTTGTGGTAATGCTTCAATAATTGCCATAAATAGTTTTACTGCTCCGTTGAGTAGCATTGTGAGTGTCGCTGGTTCCGTAAGTTTCGTAACAATAGTAATAACTAAATTAGTGATAGCGTCTATCAAGCTAGGTAAAATAGTAACTATTGCATCTATTAGCTTAGGCAAAACCTCTACTAAAGCATTAAATAGCTGCTCAATAAGTCCCGGTAATATCTCCACGATCGACATTGCAATGCTGATTATTGCTTCAAGTACTGGTGGCAATAGCTGATTAACTAGTTTAGGAATTTCTGCAATGATAAGCGGTGCGACATCCTGAATGAGTTGAACCATACCTCCCAAAGCAACTTCAATTGTTGGTAATAAGTTTTTACCTACTGCCTCGACTGATTCAATAACGTTATTTAATAACTTACCAAAATCTTGAGTATCATCAGCAAGTCCAACCACAAGGTTGCTCCACGCACCTTTAAGCATCCCTAGGCTTCCACTGATAGTCTCGGCAGCTTCTTTCTGTGTTGTACCAGCAATTCCGGTGTTCTCTTGAACTAAATGAATCGCTTCAATGATATCTTGATAATTACTGATATCGAATTTCTTACCCATTGCTTGTGGTAGCTTTTCAGCATCTTTAAGCAGACGTTCCATCTCAGTTTTTGTGCCACCATAGCCAAGCTTAAGGTTATCAAGCATAGTATAGTTTTGCTTAGCAAAGCCTTGATAAGCGGTCTGAATTAGCCCCATATCAGTACCCATCTTATTGGCGTTATCTGACATATCTGTTACTGCCATGTCTGCATATCTAGCCGCTGCGGCAGTATCACCCTTTAACCCCTGAAGTAGTGAGGCTGAAAAACCAGTTACGGTTTCCATGTATTGATTAGCGGAAAGTCCAGCAGTTTTATAAGCATTATCTGCGTACTGAAATACTTGATTCTGAGAATCCTTAAATAAAGTTTCTACGCCACCAGTAAGTTGTTCATAGTCGCTAAACGCAGAAATTGATGACTTAAAGATATTCGTGAGGCTAGAAAACGCTGACTGGAAACCAGACATGAGTTTTTGCCCCATAAATCCACCCATGCCAGCCAAAAAGCCATTACCAATGTTTTTTAGACCATTTTTGAACTTCTCTCCAAAGCCATGGCTAGCTTTTTCACCTGATTCTTTACCACTTTTATCACCAGCAGAACCAAGTTCAGTCTTCATTGTTTTTTCGACATGAGAAATCTCAGACTTAAAATCCTTAGTATCAATTTTGACTCGATATTCAATTTCACCGACTACGGTACTGCTAGTACTCATTATTTGTTTACTCCATCAATAAATGGTTTCATTCCATCACGAAGTGTTTCGTTAGGGTTCTTACTGAAAGCGCTGCCAGTGCCGACACAAACGATTCTTGCATAGTTCACATAATCACTATGTTTAACCTTTTGCCCAGCATCCACTAAGGCTGATAACTCTTCCATTGATAATGGCATCTTCTGCTTTTTACCTGTATGCTCATCAAAAGTTTCAATATAGCCACGCTTTGCTGCAACGATTGCTTCCCAGCCATAAAGCATACCGAATTCAGCTAGTAAATATGCCACCCTAGATACTTTACCCTTGCGGAATGTATTGTCTCCAGACATTCGCTTCTTAAAAGCTACTTCCACCGCTTCACGGTCTTCTGGAGTCATTAAATCAAGCAGATTTGCCATATTTACTCCTGATTATCAGGTTTTTCGCCTACAATTTTTTGATAGATTTCAAGAACGCCTTCAATTGGCACTTTTGCCAACACTTTGCGAGCTTCATCCGGCTTATCAAACACGCTAAAAAGAATATCGTTCAAGTTTCTAATAGCTTCTTTGACTCTCGTTGGATCATTAGTACTTTTTGCTTCTTTTAGTTCGTCGCATAGGTCGACATAAGATAATGTTTGAGCTGAAGACATTGGTGTAACCTTGAATTCTACACCGTCAATCTCGGCAGTGATTTGTTTTGTGTATACTGATGTTGAAATAGATACTGACATTGTAATTAAAATCCTTTTTATGTTTAATATTATGGGTTTATACAGGGTGGCAATAAAAACTTGTGCTTTTCTGAAAATATGTTATAATTGAGGTGTTATGGATATGGGTACATTCATTGGAGCATGGACCGTTATTAAAAACAACGAAAAAAATAAGAAGAAAAATAGTCCTAAAACTTATCCGATCGAGCATTCAATTATCTTGTGGCTTTTATTTGGTGGTATTTTTGCCTATATTCCTGTAATTTACTTTACCTTCTCCAAAAAACATAAATGGCATCTATAAAAATAAGCTCTCATAAGGAGCTTATTTTAGTTATTAAGACTTTATTAACGTTCAGTAACTGGAACAGTCTTCTGTGCAGTTACATCCCATTTAGATGGCTTAGCTAAATCACCAGTGCCAACACGGAAGTAACCATTATCAGTTGGTTGCATTTGTAGGGTTGCTTCAATAGATACTGCGTCTGTCGTAGATAGTGTCGGATTAAATGTCATATTTACAAGCCCTGCAAAAATGTGAATATCATTATCGTCAGTTTTTTCGCAGACTGGATGGATATTGATAGGTAATGCTTTACGCATACTGCAGTTGTTACTACCGAATACAATTGCACCAGTTTTTTGAGCTTCAGCAGTAGGTTTTTGATAGGCATCTGCCCATAAGATTTTTAGGTAATCCAAGTTTGGTAAATAAACGGTAAAAGTTAATTCTGCGGTTTCAGCTTTACCGGATGGTTGCTTACGGGTGCCAGCCTGAGTTTTCGCCTCTACTGTGCCTTCAGCGTAGTTTGGCGTAATATCGCCAAGACATTTTGCTGGAATAAGGGTATTTCCAATACTCATCTCCCATTTACCAGCCATGAGTGTTTCGTCCATATATTCTCCTTTATGGTTATTAGTAATAGATTGTGCCAGCAAACGACCAGACCATTCGTCCATTAGTATCTAATCCTACATTAGTAATGGATGATGGCGGCATAATAGTTACATTATGATACTCCCGATTGAACACTGGCGGTACAGGTGGGAGTGTACAGATATCGTATGAGTTATTTAGGAACTTTCTTATTTTTTCGAGCTTTTGATAGCTTTCGATGTCGGTTTTACCTCTGGAATAAATAATATAGTCTTGGCGATTACGCATACCTCTATCTTGAGACGCTCCGACGCTGGCAATATAAATGCCATTTTTGCCTAAGCCAATTTTTTCCCAGAATAAATCCTGGTCAATTTTACCTAGACCGTTATCTTCGAGGAATTTAAGTAATGACAATACAATCATTTCAGAAACTCCTGAATTCCAGATTTAGCAACGATATTATCGCCAGCTCTTTTTAGATATTGCAGCTTTTGAGGATTTTTCTTATTCTCAAAGTGTCGACGACGTGCATACGGTACTCTAGTATCACCAAACTTAACGTGAATTTCGGTGTCAGATATAACTTCGACTCGCCCATTACTTTTAAGTTTACCAGTATCTTCTGGAGCTAATGCAATAGCATCCATCAGGATTCTATCACCCATAGCACGCAAACCATTTCTCCAGTTCTCTCGCTCGACTCGCTCGAAAAGCTTCGTGTTAGTTCTAATTATCACCGACATATTCAGCTCTTTCAAGCGTTAAGGTTAGATGTTCGATTTCATTAGTATCGAAATTACGCCCTTCAGTTACGCCAACAATCGAATAATCAGTATTGTTATAGCGAATACCGTTGCCGATAATTTGCTCACAAGTCAAACCGACAAAGTCCTCTGGATGTACATGGACGGTGTTGTTGGATTTCCGTATTTCTTGATTGCCTTGCGAAATCATGCCTTCTTTAATCTTAACGATACCTCGGAGAGTTTTTTGACCGATGATTCGGTTGCCATATACTTCACCTCGGCTAATCGTTAGATATTCAAAGGGTACCTCAACAAACATATCAAACACGGTCATAACATCGTCTTTCCGTGCATAATACCGCTCGAACATTGACTGTACTTTAATAGCGTTGCACTTTCATGAGATAAAACCAAACTCATCGGACTTTTCTTGTCAGCCGCATAGTTGATAGAAAAATCTTCTACTCGTTTTGATTCCACTCCATTATTATGCTCAAAATCCTGTGTCGCTTTAATACTGCCAAACATTTTAGCTAGAAGCATTTTGAGGTCAGCAGGAATTGGATTTGGAAGACTAGATAAGCAAAGTAAATCCTTTAGTTTTAGATCAGCGATTTCAAAGTAAATATTAAAGTTCTTAATTTCAACCTCAGAAAGAGGACGACCAAGCAGAGCAACTACTTCATCTTGTGATAGCACGGGTCGGTAATTATTCATCTGATCGTCCTTTCCTCAGTTTAATTGATTAAGCATGTGCAAATGCGCCGGCAACGGTCTTGTAACCTTGTGCAGAACCACCGACATAACGCTCAGTAAGCATAACGTCTTGGTTTTTATTGGTGTCAAAGTCAGTGCGTACTGTAGCAGTAGGTTCACCAATTAAAACGTAGCTTTGGTTAGCGTATGCAATAGCCTTAACGTCTTTACCGACAAGCTCGTCAATTTCAAAGATCTGCTTTACATCAAGTAAATTAGCAAAGTTAGAGCCTGCTGGGAACATCAAGTGTCCGTCAGAACCTTTAGCTAATTTAAGTTCAGTAGTAAATCCAGTTGGTACAACCAAGATTTTACCTGCGTTTTTCTCGTCCTTGACGGCGCCAACGGCACGGACTGCCAATTCATAGCTGCCTTCTCCAGTTTCACCTGTAACTTTGGTAGCAACATTTGAGCCATAGCCACTAGTTGCATTGATGTCGGAAAGCATTGGATAAAGACCACGAGTACCTTGTAAGGTAGCCTTATCGCCAGTTCCTTGACCGATTAAAGCACCGACTGCAATGGCATTAGCGACACGTGCAGCTAATTCTTCAACACGGAAGGCAAGCAATTCACCAGTTTCATCATCGTAGAGGTCTTGCAAGTCGATTGGAAGCTTTTTGTAGATACCAAGACCTTTAAGATCACGACGAACGTTGGTCAGAGACTGGTCAGCTTTTGTATCGCCTTTTTTGTGTCCATTAGCGGTATCACTAGTACCAATTGCGTAAACGGCAGCACTTTTAACTCCTACTGTACGGAAAGTTGCCAAAATACCAGGATTATCGACCCAAGCCTTGAAGAAGATATTTTCAATCTGGGATGGCATGATAGCATCACCGGTTACACCTTTAGATTTAAGGTTTTCGTTCCATTCACGCATGATTTGTTCATTAGAACCACGGTGGTTTTTAAGAACAATATTCTTAAAGTCTACAAGTGCAGCTTTTGTTTTGAGGTAGTTATTTGCAGAGGCTGGCTGATTAGGCATGACGCCTTTTTCCACAACTGCATCTTTTGCAATTTCTTTGTTGTTCATAGTTTCTTCCTTTTCTTCAGTATTATTAGTTTCGAGTACTTCTTGAGCTTCACCCTCTGACTCGTTAGTGGCTTCTTCCTCTGAATTATCAGCGAAAGTTTCGCCAGCTGTTTCTGATGCTTCGGCTGTTTCAGAAGTCTCAACTTCTGGGGCTTCTGGAGCGACCGTGTGGTTTTTTCCATCACCATTAGCATCACCAAAATTGTCGTTTTGTTTTGTCTTCATTTCGTCTCCTAATAAAGATTTAATGGCAAGTAATCTTGCTTCCTTGTTGGACCCACGATATACCAGTGAGACCTCAATCACTTCAGCTTTGCTGATTGTTTCGGAGTCAATATTGTAATCGTAATCAATCATTGTGATTGAGAACGCATTAGACAGATGACCTTCTTCAAGCAGTGTGAGCATTTCTTGGGCGATTTCTCGCTTGGAAATACCAGCTTCAAATGTTAGTTCATTATTCGAGAAGTAAGCAGCACGAATAGAGCCAATCACATCACGAACATCACCGCTGTGGTTCAACATTAAAGGAATATCAATGACTTCACTTACGCCTTCGCTTGGGATAGCCGAAACAGTAATATCTCCGCCACCTTTCAGAGGCAGACGTAAGCTTGCTACATCTACATGCTCATAATGACGATCTTCGTTATTAGAACTTGCGACAAAGACAATTCTTCTTTCACCATCAACACTCTTAGTAGAGAGCTTGCCGGTAACTGAAACAATTTTCTGTTTAATTGTCATGTTTTCCTTAAAGTTAATTTAATATTTGCGATTCTGCATCCATATGGACATCTGCTTCATCAAAAGTGATTATGTAAAGATATAGGGTGGCAGTAAAACGTGATAAAATAAGCAGTAACATATGGAGGTATTATGTTGCTCGACGAAATTAAGAAAAAAGCACAAGAATTTTATAAAAATAAAATAGTCCCAAAATTAGATGAAGCAATACCTAATATCACTGATAAGGTAAATGAACCAATCAATGCATTCAAAATTGATAATAATAACGTTAAAGATGATGAGCTTGACTTTGATTCAATAGAAGACCGTCCAAGAGAAATAGCAACTGTTTATGGTGATTATAAAAACCGTAACACTAAATCATGCCCACATTGTGGACACATTTTTGATGAGCCACCTACCCGTGGCAGAAAATGCCCAGAGTGTGGCAATCAATTTTATATAAGATCTAATAATAGATTGTTTGCTAGTGATCTATTAAAACCTCAAGATGTTGCTGCGGCTGATTGTTTTAGCCAGATGTGTAATTTTGGAGTAACTATTGATTTTGCAAAAAAAATATTCAAGGATAGGCTTAAATCTTTTGGTATTGTTCCAGCTCCTCGCGATATTATATGGGATATTATGAGAAAATTTCCGGACACTTTATCAAGTGAGCCATTAAAGATGGCAGAAATGGCTTCCATGATGAATAAACTCGTGGCTGGATATGAGGACGATTGTGGTAGAGACCCTAGACCATTATTAAAGACTGGTATTGAAAATAACATAGCTTACTGCCAGATTATGCTTGCACAAAATGAAGTCGACCAAGATTATTTGTATGTTTCCAGCTATTGTTGCTGTGATACATGTAGATCTAGGCATGGTAAAAAGGTTAAAATAAAAGACGCCAAAGAAAAGATGCCAATCCCATTTAAGGATTGTCAAAATAAAAGACATCCAAAGGATAAGTATAATTTTTGTATAGCTAATTATACCTGTTCGGATCCAAAATTCTGATTCACTTTTAATCTAATTTCCGATTCAGATGATTTAGGTGTTACGACCTTGAGGTTAAAACGCTTCTTGCAATATGAACATTTTACGTTTTGAGCAATCAATGTGTTGTCTGTTTCAAACAGATATCTATCACAGTGCGGACATTTGATTTTCATCACTTCTCCACTTCATATTTAACACGACAATGACAATTTGGATGTAGATCTGCCGCATCAACATCTACAAAGTTATTATTAAAAATACCACCATCAGTGCCAACGACGTTTTCACCTTTTGGTAAGAATGAGTCTGTTACGAGTTCTCTTCTGCCATTCATAGCCTGACAAAACTCACATGGATTTGCGGAAACAGTGTGCCATACCTTGTAAATCTTAGTACCCGTTTCATTCATTAACTGGCTCATCGCATCAACACTGGATTTATTAGCAGAACGATGCTCTTCGGTGCGCGCTAATCTCTGCACTCTCCATTCGTCAGTATTCATAATCTCACGTAGTCGAGTGGCTAATTCTTCTTTATTTAGCCCCATTTCCTGACCTTGAGCCAAAACATTACGAATACTTTCTGCAGTTTCTCTAGAGTAAGATTTTGCTACATTTATTAAATATGCCTGATAATCCGCACGAGTTAAAGTTGATACGATAAATTCAGAAGTAGCGTCAATCGGAATATTATTTGCTTTAAGTAATGCAATGCCCTCTGTATAGGTTGTTTGACCTCTTACTGACATGTAGGCAATGATGAACGCTAGAATTTCTTGTGCAGTTTTATTTGCTTCTTCCTCATCGATATCATTTACGTCTTTATTAAGCTCATTATTCTCAATCGCGCGTTCAATCTGACGGTTCATCTGGTCTCTCAAAACAGACGAAACGTCATCGATAAACTTCTGCTCCTGTTTGGTTGGGGTATGAGCCTTATGACTACAAGTACAGTGATTGTGATGTTTCTCATGGTCATTATTAATGGCTTTATTTTTATCTGTATCATTAGACCGTGCCGAATCAGGAGCGTCTTCTACTTCATCACCTTCGTCTACTTCTGGTTTATCATTCACAATAACTGGCTTAACATAGCCTTGCTTCAACAGCTTATAGCCCTTAGATAGACCGAATGCGTCAACTACTGAATCAAGTGAGTAGCCGTTCATTATTGCTTGGTTGATCAAATTAAACTCAGTCATTTTTCGTTCGGCATCGATTTTTTCCTCATCGGCAATACCAGGAATATCTAAGTCAAAAGTAATAGCATATCCAAGACCACCAGTAACACGATTAAGCTCATGAGTAAGCCTAGAATAAATCTTAGTCGCAAATGGTTCTACTGTATATTTAATGAAGATTTGCTCATCGACGCGGACTGAAGCGTAAGTATTATTATCATTTACGCCACGGATTGAAGCCGGTACACCAAAAGCGCTGTCAATCTTATCATTAGCTTGCTTAAAAACTGAATCAAGCGACATATCTTTATTGGATTGAGAAAATGGCACCCATTCAATTTGTGCAGATGTTGCGGCTCCGGTTGCAGGGTCAATAGGACGGTGAGAATAGATAACATTATTATTTCTACCACTTCCACGATGTGAGCTTTGCATTTTACTAACGATATCTTCAAACTGCGCTCCGTCTTTAGCTGTAACGATGAATTGACCAGCTGGCACGGCACCATTCTCGAAAAAGCCTGCTTGATAGGCAGCAATATAATCATCGACATTAGCCCATTTGGAAATAGCGTTGCTTGGAGCATAGCCACGGCCTAAATTGTATGGATCATAGCCTGAATAGATTTCAATAACTTCGTTTTCCGAATAGGTTGAACCACTGCATTGATAATATTTTTTACCACCACTAACAACTTCACTTACGCCCTCTAGAAATGTCAGACCGGCGAAATTGTTCTCTGTGATTTCACCGCCAGCAGAAGCCGTATTACCTTCGTAGCGCCACAAAAGCAAATACACTTTCGGATGGACTAACGTCATTACAGCTAAAGCTTCGCGGAAGTCAGTTGCAGACATCTGCTTATTTGGACGATATAATGCATTTACGACATTTGGATTGTTTTTGATTGGCTTACCATTAGCGTCTATCGCGTACGGTCTAATAACGATGAATTTATTGACAATCGCTTTGATTGACGGATATGTATTATCATAACTGTTGCCCTTATAAAAACTATAAGCAAGTGGCATTTGGCGATAATAACCAGCAGGATGAGAGCTAGTATTATATAATGCTGATTTTGATTTTGTATTGAATAAGCTCTTAATTTTATTGAACATGAAATATTTCCTTGTAGCAAATTATGCGTTTATACAGGGTGGCAGATGAATAAAGCGATAATGTTAAATCTTTACTTATATAGTTGAATATATATGAAGCAACCATGAAGCAATTTAACAGAGGTAAAATAGCGGTTTTTGTTAAATCCATGAAGCAAAAATGTTATATCTAACCAACGATTATTCCACCATATTCAATTTTTGGTGGTGCAGGTGGAGTGTAAAAACAGAGAATAGTAGCATCTGCTAGGTCAGGCGAACGGAAGCCACGTTTTTTGTAGTCATCCTTACTTTCAACGCCCCTACGCCCTTTGCTATCCATCTTCCACTCACGGTTCGACAACTCCACTAATAAATCTTTATCATTAGCAATCGAAATTTGATCGATAATGGATTGTAAGTAAAACCATGCTTCAGAAATGAGATTCGGATATTTGTCTGAGTTTGAGGCTTTGGCTCCGAAATTGATTGGAATAACATTGTAGCCTCTTGCAATCATTTCATCCGTAACACCGCCACCAACGCCAGTATCATCAATTTTGATTAGGACATCTTTGTCCGCACCAATAAAATTGACTAATAGATCACAAACCTCGGTTGTACGTTTTTTAGTAAACGAGGCTCGTCCAATTTCTTTCAGACCTTTTCGCTTCACAAACACAGTCCGGTCTCCACCAAGACGAGCCACATCCACCCCGACCTCAATTACTCCTTCGTCGTCAACTTCTCTCCCCATCGCCTCAATTACTTGGGCGGTCTGGATGATATTTTTATCTGAAATAGCGAGCGCCTTACCTAAATAATCGTGAGCGTAATCTTCTGGGTGATTTATTCGAGCTTGTTCAATTTCATAAAGAATTTCGTTAGAGAGCCAGCCATTTTTCTGTGCAATTCGATAATCTACTTCTAAATGCCAGACATCTTTACGTGGTGGGTTAGTGATGAAATAGGAAATTACAGGGTCAAGGTCGGTGAGGCGGTTTAGTGTCCAGATAATTTTGCTACCAGGTTTACGAATAGTTGGATTGAGAATACGTATTGATTTAAGAGTAATAGTCTGAGCTTCATCAATCCACGCTATATCAATACCTTCGAGCGATTTGATGGTGGTTTCTACATTGCGATCCAAACCCTTAAAAATGAAAGTTGAGCCAGTATTGGTGTTCGTAATAGTATCGTTTGTCCAGACGAACTCCGAAAAGCCATATTGCTGGATTAAGTCAATCAGAAGTTGATACGAGCTATCTGCTATATTCTTCTGAAACTGACGTAAGCAAGCAATACGTACTCGCTTTGAACGAGCCGTTAGTAGCAAAAATCGAGCCACGGTATGGCTCTTTAGAGAATAACGTCCACCCTCAATAACAGCATGTCGCCACCAACTATCAAAAAGTGGCTTAAACTCACTTGGTAGCTTTACGATTGTTTTTGCTATCACCATCCACAAACTCCACCAATGCTACCGGTATTTCTATCTTCTCGCCACCGGATGTAATATCACGCTTTTCAGTGATGCGAGCTTTTAATTTATTGTACTCTGTAATTGCTTTCATTTTTGCGTTGAAGTCAGCATCCTGCACGATGAGCTTTTCGAGTTGTTTGTCAACGAACTGGTCGTTTAATCCGTGAGCTTCAAAGATTTCATCTATTCGTTCCAAGATGTTAGGTTTTGTTAGGAGTTCTGACGCACATGCTCTAGCTGTTCTATACCAACCAGGCTTACTGGTGTCAACGTTATAAGCCTCAATATATGACTGAACGCCATTACCAAAAAACTCTCTATCACCTGCATAAAGCTGACAGAATAACTCCTGCTGTGGGGTTAGTCTATGTCCGCTTTTTGTGGTTGGCTTGACAGCAGATTTTACTACTTTTTTACTCTTGCTCTTTTTCATTCCGTCTTCTGGTCTTTCTTAATATATTCAAGTAGGTCTTTATTCTCATGAATATTGCCGATAACCTCGTATTGGCTATCACTATTTAATAGGCTATCGCCATATAAAGCCCCTCTAACATAATGAAGTTCAAAGCAACATTCACTTTGACAATATCTTACTTCCCAAACAACAAACTTTTTTCCAATAGCTTCTTCTACTAAATCACCCTCATAGATCTCTTTACCGTTCTTGTCTTTGAGTCCAGTGTATTGCTCAATGATAAAAAATGGTTGATATAGCATATGGACGCAAATAAAGTTTCTATCATCTGGCTTAAAATCCCCCGTCCCTTTTTCGGTAACCAAACAACCTACTTTATACATTCCATACTTATCGCTCCACGCTCTGAATTTTAATTCACGCATTATAATTCATACCCCTTTTCTTTGGTTAAATAATCAATATAAGATAACCGACTCTCTTTATCGTCGTTCTCCTTACTGACGGCATAAATATAATCTCCACCATCATATCTAGAATACATATGAGTTGCATTATAAAAATCCTCATATGACATTTCTAGATAATTTTTATATTTTTCTTCCATTTTATTTATTCTTGCTTAAATACTTAATTACTTCTTCTTTTGTCCCCTCAAAACGAGTTTTGCTATGTTTCCCGGCGAGAAATCCTAAAGTTAAAATGATGAACATAACATCTACTATCGTAGATCCACCTAATAACTGATGATTAAACATAAGTAATCCAGCAAACATTGAAAATGTAACTATATCTTTAATAATTGAACCAATTACTGATTCGTTTATAACTATGTATTCAGTTTTGTCGTCATCCATACAACTCTCCTTAATAATTCACGGGAAACATTTCTGATCCCTTTGATTTTTGTGGCAATGTTACTGCGATATCAATATCTTTCACTCCTTTTTCTCTCAAAAATCGCTCTGTCTTTTTAATTTCTGATAAATTAGAGTTCATGATTTTATGTTTAGTGTCATCGTGGGCGGTATAGCGGATTATGTAGTTGATCGGAACAATCGGTTTTACGTATGTGCGCATCTTTTTCATAAATTTTCCTTTCTAGTGCCACACTTACCGCATTTGCAATTTATCGTGTGGGTCATACACCAGCAATTCCTACAGAGGCTAACATCGTAGTCTACTACGCCAGTTCTGTATTCCTGATATTCATTCTCCGAATGGGTGCCGTTGTAGTACTTCATGGCTTCGTCTATTCCGTTAGACTCACATATCATGGCGGTCTTCAAAATTATGGTGGCTTCGTTTGCCATTCGCTTAAATGTCGCCTCTCGGACGTCTTCGTGAGGTAGTTTTGTATCTGATTTAGTTTGGGATAAAATCGCCTCTACTATTTGATTGATTGTTGATAATTTCATTTTTGCTTCTCTTCTCGGAGGAGTGCCGTCAGTGGCTCGACTCACTGACATGGATCCCATTAGCTTAGCTTTTTGGTTTGGCACTTCTTTCATTTTGTCTATCTAAAAATTCTGAATAAGTAATAGCTTCTCTTTCACCATCTTCGTTCTCAAAAACTACTAAGGGTAGCTCAATATCAAAAGAATTTGCTTCTTGTTGCCAATCTGGATTTAATTCAACTCGCTTGACTGTAAAATTAGCCAATTTAATTTGATGATTGATAATAAACTGATGAAGAGGAGTGTATTTGCCGGCTCTATCACAGCCATAACATTCTTTAAGATAGAGGGTAACTTTAGTATCTTGATTTATCATAAAATCTTTCATTATTCCTCGCTCTACCTTTCTCTGGAATTATTCTAGCTGTGGATTTTCTTACCCAATCAGGTAAGTTTCCGGTTGTAATACTAATGTCGTGTAGGGTGGCAAGACGACGTATCGTACTCATGTCTAGATAGCGGTAGTCTCGCAATGCTCGCATGAATGGTCGCCAGTGATAAGTCCAAAAGTTCCTCTGTCGAACGTCCCATCTCGTAAATTTCTGCCAGCCATATTTATCTTTGATGTAAATATCACGTGGATCAACGAACCATATTTCGAGACCATTCGTTTTCCGAACGGATACCTGATAATTTCTTGCCACTTTACCTCCTCGCAAGATTTTTATTTAATTACGTAAATATTCGTCAATTATTTTCTTACACCCCTCGAATCCAACCCCAAATTCGGCTCTATAACCCCTCGCACGCAGTTTTTCAAGCATTTCAGCCTGTTCTTCGAGGTGTTTATCTTTTTTCAGAGTGCCGTCTTTTTTATAGGGTGAGTTTGATTCTGTTTTAATTTCCAGATAGAGACCGAAGTGAATCCCCCACTCACGTACGGGACTATGCCATATATTCATACTTGATTCAGCTATGAATAAATCCGGATAGCCACGCTCTGGATGTAGCCTCTTATGCTTCGCCGCTTGACCAGGTGTTAATTTGAGGTCTGAGCCAACATCAAAGCGATAAATTACGTTTGGATATTGAAGTTGTAGGTAACGAGCAATCTGCTCGTAGAGATTATGCTCGGAACTATATTTTGGAATTCGCCTCATTTTTTGTTACCTCCTTTCTTTTGGTTCTCCACTGCAGGTCATAACATTGAACCATACAGTGGAGACAACAACTTAAAACTAACGTGAGGAGATAATACAAATTACTTTGTACCAATAATCTACAATAGTAGAAATTCAATAGCTAATAGTTATTAGTTTTAAGTTAGTGGGATTAGTGGCTGCGTCTGTATTGACATTTAACTGATTATTTACTTAAGGGGGTATACCAGCACCACATTACGATTTATTTGAGTCCTTTTAGCTTTTTAATAGCTTCTTAAATCCTCTATCATTACAAATCTTCAAGATCAATATCAAAACATTTGGCGAGCATGTTTTTGATTTTTTCGGCAACTTTATTCTTCGCTTTCTTATCCTCATCGTCTTCATCACAGTCATTATCACTGCCCTTTTCATCTTCAGATTTTGAGGTGTTTATTTCTTCGAAATTAGATTTAAGTTTTTCTAAGATTTCTCCGCCAAGATCGGTATCTATTTTTGCTACGGCTTCAAAAAGTAGATTTATCATCTCATAGATTGCAAATTTTGAGCCTACTGTGGTATTTACTACTTCACCAGTATTGGATACTCCAATAGTTATATATCCAATAAGTTTATCTTTCGAAACACATTCTTTAATTGTTTCAACCGCAGAGTCAAGATCCTCTAATTCTTTGTGTTTAATTGTTCTAGCGCCTGTAGACTTGATTAATTTTTCTATTAACTCATTTAATCCATCGTTCATTTCGTTGTTTTTCATAGTTACTCCTTAAAAATTAAATTATTACTCTAGCCCTTTGCCTTGATCTAACCTATTGCCATATCCGTTGTTGATTAAGTATTCACGAAGTTCCGCCGCCATTGTCAGAATCCAGTTCAAACCATCTTCAAGTGTTTTACGATTCAAATAAACGATTCCAACCGTGATATGGTTCTTGTCGGTATGGTGGATGTGCTGATTCTTACAATAGAACTCAAAGCGCTTAAGTTCCGGATAAAGTACTTGATAGACTTCTGGCTGCTTTGAATTGGTATAATCTGAAGCCGTAGCTTTGCCAGTCTTCCAATCAATTCCAGTTGTGCCGTCTTTAACATCTAGCACGCCAGAAATTACACACCAATCTGTTAATTTGCGGACTCGTTTGGTTGCTAGTTCAACTTCTGGTGCTTCTAATTTGCGACCACCAAAGATTTTTGGGATTGCTTTATGTTTTTTGACATATCGTTCCCAAATACCATGCATCTTTTTTCCGAACTCCATTGCATCATTCGGTTCAATTTCAACACCAGTGTATGGAGCAATAGCGCGATCAATATCACCACTCGCCCAAGCACTTAAAATTGAATAGCTGACACGAATTGCGCCAAAACCATCGTTATTCATTAGAAGCCTCGCTGACTGTTATTCTGATCGTCTTTTTACGTTCTACTTCTGCAATACCGGCAGGTAATCGATAATATTTCGTTCGATGTTCATCAACCGCTTTTGAATTAATTGACCACGTGGTCTTTTTCGTCCAAAACTTAGAACTATGAAACTTGGCTTCGCCATTGTCTTTATATTTTGCTCCAGCAGCAGAATAGTTAATTTTAATCTTCTCGCCCTTAATGGCTGAAATATTTGGATTAAACTCTAATGCTTGGCGTTCAATCTCTGATTTAAGTAATTCAACTGCTTTATCGACCTCAGCTTGAATTTCAAGAAGGCGAATAATTGCTTTTTCAGCATTAGGATTAACAATAAAATCTTTACCTTCATTCTGTGTCTGAAAAATTTCAGTTGGGTTAATTTTTACTATTAACTCGTTGTTCATTTTGTCCTCTTCTCATATTTCTTTATCAAGATTGAAACTTGTTGCCCAAGCCTCGCTAAGTCATTAAAAGTATCATCAAATATCTGTTGGTCTGGCTTACCTTTGTCGAAAATTACATACTCGCTCATTTCTTCACGCATATATTCATAAGAATGATAAATAGTACCGCGCAAATTTTTGAGCATAGCTATATCTCTTTCATTCACTTTTTATTCTCCTGCTCTAACTGGTCAGCTAGATTACTTACCTCTTCGACAATCTCTGCTTCTTGAGATTCTGTGAGTTCTGGCTTGCGTTGAGGATTGTCTTCATATTCGCCATCAACAGCCTGATCTTCTTGAATTGCTTTTTGAAGCTGAGTATTTAGAGGACCGAACTTGCTAATCAAAAGCTTCAATACAGTTTTCTTTGCCATCGAGTCAAAATCATCGCTCCAAAGTCCCGAGCCGTATTTGGCAAAATTTTTAGAATACTTCTTGGCATGTGTATTTAATTCTTCGACCGTCATATAGAGCGACTTCTCGAAGCCATTTAATAGTCTGAAATAAGCCACGAAGCCAATTGTGGGAGCTTTTTCTCGTTTAGATGAGTCTTCTATCCATTTGAACTCCATCTCGCCGCTTAGACGGTTAAAATTGATAATTTCGCCCTCTTTTATTTCAGTGGCATTGATAGTTTTGTAAAAACCGGAACGTTGAGCCAGTTGGATAAAGCCCTTGTAGCCCATTTGAAATTGGCAGACCGTTTCTTCGTCTTTTTTATTCCTATTTAATGTGTATGGGATTAGGTAAGCAAAACCTAAGTTCTGGTTAATAGGTAGATCCATTGATGCAGCAATTAGTGCCGCCGAAACTACACTTTCAGGCTTACAAGTATTGAGTAGTTTATTGGCGTTCGCTGCTGCAACTAAACTCGTTATAAATTGTGATGCTCGTTTACCTAGTAGATCGTTAAGACGAGCGCTAACAGCATCTTCTCGGATATATTGAGCTATTGATAATCGTGTCTCTGTCATTTTTACTGTAATGGCTCCTGCCATTCTCCTTCTTCATCATCTACTACTTCGCTACTATGTCCATCTGGATATTCAATCAATTTGCCACGCTTAAATGTCCGCCATGCACCACATTTGTTGCAAACTTCAACATCCTGATAGTCTTCAACATAATCGCCCTTAATTGGATCTGCATGACCAAAATCGTATTTGTCTTGGTGGGTTTCTTCATGTAGACAAGTAGTGTCATCGATTACTTTTACTTTAATTTTCATTTTTTCATCTTTCTTCAAGATTTTTAATTAAGCTAATAACCCCAAATACTAATAGGTATAGACTCGTCCAATTGATAATTGGATACCTTCCACCACCTATGAATAGCAATAAGATCCCTAATCCGATGGTAATAATGCTCTCGATAGTAGATATACCTTCAATTTGGTTGTTATTTATTTTTTCTTTTTTGTAGTTTTTGTTTTGGCGTCGAACCATATTTTTCTCCTTTTTGATTTAATTTCACCTCTAACTGCTTTTGTTTTTCTGCCATTCATTTACTTGTTTGAACTGACGAGTGTCCGCTGTTAGTTTTTGGTGTCAACGTGAAGCTACAAACTTAAAAATTGATGAATGGAGTTTAATAGCCTCACGAAACAACAAAAAACGGTCTTCGTGAGACCGTGATAAGAAAAACACACCAACAGGGGCGTGTTATTTTACAACCATGTAAGTTTTTTAAGTGATATGATTATATCATTGGTGATTCAAGATATTGCCAGAAACTGGTTTGATTGGTGTCGAGAATACTGAAATTATGGGCTTTTAAATCTTCACGAATCTGGTCGGCCTTAGCATAGTCTTTATTTTGTTTAGCTTTGGCGCGCTCTTCGATGAGAATTTGAATTTCATTTGATGGCAGAATGAGGCTATCGAAGAAACGAAGCCCGAATAGTTCATCGACAAAACGCCAATCATCCATGGTTAATTCGTTTTGATCAATTTCAGCAAAAACTTCAGCGGAGTTAAGGTTCTGATTAATGATATATGTAAGCTTCTCTTGTAATTCTGTAGTATGATAGTTGGTTTTTTGAATTTTGGTAAGAAGTGTAGCTTGATTTTCGATAGTAGTAGTTTCCTGCAGGGTTTTCGCAAGGCGATTTAGCCAATGCAGACGACGATTTTTGGCAGCTGCAAGACCTTCGAAAGTGAAATTTCGTTCGGATTGATAATGTCCTTGCAAAATCCAGAGCTTAAAATCAAGCGGTGAGAAGCCGCGGTCTTTTAAATCTTGAATGGAGTATGTATTGCCGAGAGATTTACTAATTTTTTGATTATCAATAGTGATGAAATTGGCGTGGAGCCAATAGTTGGCCATAGTTTTACCAAAGGCGGCTTCGGATTGGGCAATCTCGTTGGTGTGGTGAATCGGAATGTGGTCGATGCCGCCAGCATGAATGTCGAGAGGTTCACCTAATTCGAAATGTGAGATGGTGGAACATTCGAGATGCCAGCCTGGATAGCCTTTTTTGCCTTGAAAATCCCATTGCATGGCATGATCTTCGCCAGGTTTAATAAATTTCCAGATAGCAAAATCGGAAACGTTGCGTTTTTCGGAATTAAAATCGACACGAGCGCCGGCGCGAAGATTGTCGAGGTCGAGTCTGGCAAAATCGGCATAGGTAGCAAATTTACTGGTGTCAAAATAAATCCCATCGGAGGTTTCGTAGGTGTATCCACGCGAAATTAAAGTGTTGATTACCTCAAGATCTTCCTGAATGTAGTCGGTGGCACGGCAGAATTTGGTAGGTGGTAGTAAATTCAAAGCGTTAAAATCCTTAATGAAGGCAGCTTCGTAAAATTTGGCAATTTCCCAAACGGTTTTATTTTCACGCTTGGCGCCTTTTTCAAGCTTATCTTCCCCGTCGTCGGCATCAGATGCGAGGTGTCCAACATCGGTGATATTGATAATACGGTGAGGGGTTAAATGATTAATTTTGAGGGTGCGAACTAGGAGATCCCAGTAAATGTAGCTAGCAAAATTTCCAATGTGGGCAAAATTATAGACGGTAGGGCCACAGGTATAGATTTTGACGTTTTCAGGATTTTGAGGAATGAATTCTTCGATTTGGCGAGTTTTGGTATTGAATAAGTGAAGTTTAGTCATGATATTTCTCGATTAATTAGTATCTTCGGATTTAAAAAGTAAATCATTACAACAGAAAACTAAGTCACGCAAAACATCATCATAGGTAGCGTCGTAGGTGCGAAAACCAGCGGCGAATGGGTGACCACCACCACCAAAATAACCAGCCACCTTATCGGCAATTGGCTTAGAAGTGCGAATTTTGCCGGTGACTTTGCCATCTGGGTAAGTTTTGATAGCAACAGCTACTTCTACTCCTTCGACCATCTTCATTTCTTCGAGAATGAGGGCGTTTGGATTGTATTCATCGGAAAATTCGGTAATATCAGACCATGGGATATGGATGGTGGAAAGCTTATCGTCGAGGCTATACTCGATGCGCTTGATAAGGTCGGCTTTATAATCGAGAATACGGCGCGATTTCTTCATGTATTCTTTGCGATTTTCTTCGAGCTTATTAATGTCGGCGCCAAGTTCGGTGAGGTGGGCGGCGACGCGGAAAGTATCAGCGGTGACGCCTGCAGTGGTGAGTCCAAGAGTATCGGAAAGTAGACCTTGGAAGATATTTTCGGCGGCGGATTGATTGATTTTAATATTCTGATCAATGGCAATTTTGTAAATCAGATTAGTGCAAGACGGCAAATGTTCGATGATGCTTTGATGCGGAAAATCTAAATCGTCGGCAGTTTCGTGATGGTCGATGACGAAAATGGGTTTGGTGTAGAGAATATTGTGAATCACTAAATCATCAAGTAGCTTGCTAAGGAGAATAGTGGCGGCGGTATCGACAATAATATAGCCGTCTGCATGATAATCAAAATTTTGATCAATGCGTTCCCAGCCAGAAAAATAACGGAGATATTTTGGCACATTAACCGGGCAATAAAGTGAAACTTCTTTATCTTCAAGGAGTGCTTCCAGGGCTAAGCTGGAACCTAAGGAGTCGCCGTCAGGATTTTCGGCTTGAATGATGCAGATTTTGCTTTTATTTTGGAGAAATTCTGAAAAATTTTGATACATTACTCTTTAATTTTATCATAGTCGGCGATTAGCTGGTTGGCGAAGTCGATAATCTCAGCTTTCTTGGTGGTGTATCCGACTGGTTTGCAGGCAAAAGATTCGGTATTGAGAAAATCAAGAGTATCTAGTTGATGACGAATAGCGTGAATGAGTTTCGGAATGTTGATATCAAATTCAGCAATCTCAGATTTAGTGATGGTTTTTTCGAAGAATTCACCTGGCTCGCCTGGTTTGACGTTTTTATAACTTGGGAGAACGAAAAGTAAGCTCATAGATTCGACCGTGTAATTTTTATAGGTTGGCGAAGTGGTAACAAGATAGTAGTAGAAAAGCAGCTGAATGGTATAGATGAAAAGTTTTTTGTTATTTTTCCAGGTGTCCTTTTCTTGCATACCAGTTGAAGTTTTGAAATCGTAGATGCGAATAGTTTTATTCTGTTCATCGATGGTAAGATGATCGATGGTACCGGTGATAGGGACGCCCTCAAAGGAAAGTTTTTCATGACTAAATGAAACTTCGGCCTTAGCATGTTCGTCAAAGAGAATGTCGTGGAAATACTCGATACTTTGAAGCAATTCGGTTTTACCAATGGTAATGAGATCTTCGATTTCACGCTCCGAAAGATCAAGATTTTTGGCAGTTTCAAGGTAATATTCGAGGGCCTGATCAGCGGTGATTTTTTGATTAGTAATCATCTCAAAACATTTGTGAATCAGATTACCCTTTTCAATATTCACCACATTTTCAATACTGCGTGGTGCACCAATGAGGCGGTTGCGATAGAAATTGAGTGGACCGTTATATTCGAGGTCTACGAAATTTGAAACGTCGGTGGCGGAAAGCCAAATGTTGTCGGCCTTGGCGTGAAGGTATTTGAGTAAATCGTCTTTTGGATCGAGATATTTGTCGAGCCAGGTAGATTTTAGATGTTGTAATTCGGTAATTTCAGAATTATCGGATGGGTGTTGAAAAATTTCAGGTGCTTCTAATAATGGAGAGGTTTTAATAATTTTTTCCTCATTTATTTCCATCATCATACCAAGCGGCTTGGTGATGCTCTGGTTGTGATTAATAGTGGCACTGGTCATGGTGAGAGATTTAGCGGCACGAGTCATGGCCACAAAGAGGAGACGTAGATTACAACCTTCACTTTCGGAAGCACCATTAACAAAAGTCAAATTAAAAGGAGGTTTAATTCCCTGCGATCCACGATTCTGATTCCAATGAGCATCTGAAAGATCAAGGAGAAAGACGTGTTTGAATTCAAGACCTTTAGATTTATGAGCGGAGATTAGAGTGACAGCGTTTTGGTCATCGGAAAAAATGGCAGATTTTTGGATGGCGGTATTGGTGGCTTGATACTTGTCGAGAAAATCAATATAGTCGGCAAGCTTTGGATGATCAGCCTTGGTGAAATTGTAAAATTCCTCTTTTAAGGTGGCGAGATTTTGGTAAAAATCTACCATTTGGCGAACTTCCTTGGAGGTTAGTTGTTTGGCTAGGGTTTCCGGATTTTCATAATCAAGATTTGGTAAAAATGGTGAAATATAGAGAGATTTTTCGGAGGAGTTGGTAGACTCTGGATTGGTTTCGAATGGATCAATGGTGGTGAAATCAGGATCTGATTTTGGTGTTTCGTTAGACTCAGGATTTACTTCTGAAGTTTCAAGATTAAGATAAATTGGTTTTAAGTTGATGAGGAAATTTATCATGTCTTCGACAGACGAGGTGAGAGATTTTTTGGCAAGTTCAGCGAGGAATTTGGCGAAATTTCGTACGGCGGGAAGTTTTTGATATCCGAGCAAATAATCAAGAAAATGACGATGGTCGTGATATCCAGTGTGAACTAGTTGCACAAAATCAAGTGGATTAAGTCCGAGATAGTCGGCGCTCATAATTTCTGAAAGTAAATCAAGGGGGTCTTGACCAGATGCGAGCTGATGAACGACACGAAGTAGGTCATGAAGTTCTTTGATTTTGGCATCTTCAAGAATATTTTCTTTTCGCTCGTAAGTGACGTTAATATTGTCGTATTTGCGAAGATATGGCAGTATTGCCTTCAAGATATCGTGTTTTCGGGCGATAATGGCAATATTTTTTTGCTCTTCCCCACTTTGGATAAGATTATGAATGGTTTCGGCGACCCACTGATACTCAGAAATGGTGTCGCTGAAGTGATGACGAGAAATACGAGTGTTTGGGTGGTTGATTGGTTGAAGCACCTGATCGTCACTAGTGATTTTTGATAATTCTGAGTTTCTGGCGGCATGAAGATTTTTAGTGAAGTCATCAGAAATTTCACCCAGGCTGGTTAGGACGGACTCGGATTTAACGAAGCTATCGGGGATTTGGTCGGCAATTTTACGCGATAAAGTAAGAATTTCACTGGTTGAACGATAATTTTCTTTAAGAATAATGATTTTGGCTTGGTAGTGCTGATAAAAATCGACGAGATTAGAAGAAAGTGCTCCTTGGAATTCGTAAATGGTCTGGTCGTCATCACCTACGGCCATAATTTCTGGCTTATCATAGTCGGTAATAAGCTGAATTAAACGAACTTGCGCCGGATTGGAATCTTGAAACTCATCAAGCATGATATATTGAAACTGCTCAGCCATCATGGCTCTAAAATCTGGGTCAGTCTCTAGATGTTTAATTGCTTCAAGAATCATATCGGCATAGTCAACCAAGCGATTTTCGGCGAGATAAGTTTGGTATTTTTGACAAAACTCTAGAATGGTGGAAAATTTAACAATATCGTTAGTTTGTTTATAGTAACAAACCCCATTAGCATTTAAAGTGAAGTGTTTATCGGTAAATTTTTTTAGGGCCGCAATAGAAGGTTTATCTTTGGCAATTTCGGACTGATAAAGGTCAAGCATCTGGCGATAGAGTTCGCTGGAAATATATGGTACGTTTGGTAAGATATTTTGATTATGGGAAGAACTGACTTGACCTAATATGGTAAGAATCGGAAGATAGCGTTTCTTGCATTTACTTTCAAAATTGCCACTACTGGCTTTATCAATGGCGGTGGCGGCGAGCGCTTGGTTGAGATTTTCAATATCTTTTTGATTGGCTTCCTGAATGATTTTTAGGTCAGCGATGGAAAGATTAGCATTTTTAAGTTTATTGATTAACCCGGATACTTCGCTAGCTTTATTAGCTCGCAACGGATTAGTAATAGGTAGCTTGTCAAGAAGTTGCTGGAAGTAGTTCTCTGCTTCGACGGGGCTAATATTTTTTTCGGATAAACGTTCAATTTCGGTGGCATAATTTTGGTAGCGCCCGATGATGGTTTTGCCGAAGGAATGATAGGTCATGATGTTCAATTCGTCGGCGGAGTTGCCAATCACGGTGCGGAGACGATCGCGCATGTTGGTAGCGGCGGCGTCAGTAAAAGTGAGACAAAGGATGTTGCTTGGGTTGGTTTGGGTAACATTCAAGATGTGAGCGACGCGCTGAGAAATAATTTGCGTCTTACCGGTACCTGGACCAGCTAAAACCAGAAGTGGTCCGCCTAGATATTCAATGGCGGCTTGTTGTTCTTTATTTGGTCTCATCCTTGTTCTCCTTTTTGGCCTTTGGCGATAGATTACGTTTGGTTTGAATGGATTCTTTTAAGAAGATTATACCAGTAATTATCTGCCAAGTGGTAATAGGATAAACCGTGAGACGTTCGTAGATGGCGGCTACTTCAGTTAGATTGTTCGTGATGGCGTATTGAAGAAGAAATGCAAAACTGATGCCAATAATTGAAAGCAGAATAGCGGTTAGGCGATAGATTTTATGATTTGGTTTTAGAAAGATTCCGGTGAGAAGCAGGGTAAGATTACCCATGAGGAATGATAATCTGGCTCCAATGCCATGTAAAGAAGCTTGGTTGGGGACACCGCCTTGAAAAAGCCCAACTAGGAGGCTACCAATGCTGAATAGTGTGGCCACCATCATTAAACTGCAGGCTAGTTTGGTGTTTCTATCTTTAAATTTTGGATATAGTAATAAGGCATAACTAATAGAAAAACCAAAAGCGGTGACGATGAAGCCCAGATTCATTACTATGGCAAGGGGTGAAAAATTGTTTGGTACGCCATCGGCGATTTGCCCAGGATACACTCCCAGTGCACTGATGAATTGCTTAGAATAGACATATCCTAGATCTTGGTTAGTGCCAAGAGCTGCAATAAATTCGGTAATAAGGTAAATGGCTGCATTAAGAATAAATCCGATAGCACCATATTTTACAAGGCGGTTACGCATTCGTCGATAGGTGATTGGAGTGGATTTAATCTTTTTGGAATTGTTTGGGGGATAATTTTGCATATTTTCCTTTGACTAGAGGGCTGTCATAAAAGCGAGAAATCCCAGAATAACGCCAAAAGTATTTGGAATAATTAGAATGTAATCTTTTTTCGGCTCTTTAGTCCAACCATAAATCACCCAAATTAGACATGAGAAAGCGGCCATAGCTGGCTGCCAAGGTTGACCTTTGGATCCACTGATGTTTGCAATAATCTGTGGGATATAAGCAATGAAAACGAAGATACCAATAAAAGCCCCGATTGACCCAACAATAGTATTGATTTTGCTTTTAATATTATTCGGCTTCATAAAATAGTCTCCTTTTTTAAATTAAACATAAACGATAATAAGGGATAGTCTTAAAAATTGTCAAGCAATTTAGACAAGCCACTATTATTGATATGGAGTAAAGTTAGCTTTTCCGTCTTCATACTCACCAAGAAAAACTTGGCTAGGATGTGTAATCCCGTGTTTTTTAAGTTCTTGCTTTAGCCAGCTTTCATTTTTGCCGATGACTTCTAAAATATCAAATTGGACCTGACCATCGGTAATAATTGGAAATTTGGGGTTTTCTTCCCCTTTATGAATAACTAGTAGACTACCATTTTGCTCAATAATCGCGCGCTTAATCTTTTCGGTAGAATAAACACCATTGGTGCGTAATTTAAAAGCAAGATCATGAGCGCTGAGATTAATTTTTCGGCAATTATCAATATTAATCTTGCCATTATCAACTAAGATGAGGGCTTTTCCGTCAAGGATTTGCTTAATACGTACGTTGTGGGTTTTAATCCATTTTAGAGAAAGCACCAAGAAGCACCAGATAGCTAAGATGGTGATGAATTCTAAAATAGAAATATCATTATTGTAAATTACGCCACCAATAATACCACCAAGGACATAATTTTGAATTTGATCACTGGCGGAAGTCGGTGCAAGATTTCCCTTACCGGTAATATTGATAATGATAATGAGAGCGAGGAAGCCGATGAGTAGTTTTATAGTGAGTAGTAAAAAATCGTTCATAGATTACCTTGATTATGTTTTTTATATTTTACGCTTTTATTTACGCTCTAGTAAGACTAGACATTCAATGTGTGGTGTGTGTGGGAAGAAATTATATCCGGTAACATCCGTAATTTGATAATTTTGAGTAAGCCTTTCGAGGTCGCGTACTTGGGTGATAGGATTGCAGGATAGGTAGACAAGTTTTTCGGGAAGTTTTTGATTGATTGTGTCAATAAGTTTAGAGTCGCAACCAGAGCGCGGCGGGTCAACAATAACGGTTGAATCATGCTCGATATGATCATAAATGTCCTCAGATTTGGCAAGGATACCAGTGATTTCGGAGTTGCCTGTACTGGATTTTATCGATTCGATGTTGTTTAATAGTTCACCGTGAGCAAATTTATCAACTTCGACAAGTGTGAGATTTTTATCTCCAGCAACAGTTAATCCGATGGTGCCAACGCCGGAGTAAAGGTCAACGACTTTGTTTTGGTCTTTGATAAAATCTTTAATTTTTCGTAAAACCTTTTCATATTCTGGAAGATTGATTTGGAAGAATCCGTTTGGTGAATAAGAAAATTCGTACCCCAAGATTTTATCTGTCAGATTTTTAAAGATAGGATGGGGTTGATAATTTTCATAAAGACCACCACTAACTTCGCCCTGACGGTTGCAACGAAGAAGAAGAGACTGATATTTTCTGGAATCTTCTTGTTTAGCATTTAACTCATTGATAATTTCCATGGCGCGATGATAAATGGCTGGATTTTCGAGTGAAGAAGTGAGGATGGGGATTTTATGATGTGAACCACGACGGTGAATAGCCGGATGAATTTTAGCGGTTTCATGATCGTAGTAAAGTGAATATTCCATCTTATTGCGATAAAAATATTCATTATCACTTGGCTCAAAGGCTATTTTTAGTGCATCTAGCTTAGAAAAAAGTTCTTCGATAATTTGTTTTTTGACTAAATTCTCGTAGCTGATATCTAGAATTTGCCAAGGTGAATTAGAAAGATAGTGTTCGTCACGCGGCAATACGCGGTGTGGATTAGGGTTTTCAATTTTCAGAGCTACAGCTTCAGTGAGATGGGATTTTTGTTTTAAAATTTGATACTCAGTGACTTTTTCTCCCGGCAGAGCGTTCCATAGGAAGATTTTTTTGCCATCTGAATTGGTCGCAATTCCCTGTCCGGTCGTAGCAAAGTTAATAACTTCCAGTGGGGTCTCTGGGGTGATAATTGGATTTTTCTGCTTCATCTTAATATCTAGCATAAAGTAAATATAAAATTTCGCAAGTTTTTAAATATTAGGATTGATAAAATTTCGAGAGTTTATATCTGGTGGTTTGGTGTTTTTAAATTTTTTGATAACTTGCTTATGCTTTGAAAATTAGATTTTAATAACTTGCTTATGCTTAAGATTTTTTAATCTGAAAAATGTTGTTTTATTTAAAAATTACTTGCCAAAATGCAAAAGTTTTTCTATGTTGAGCTTGGAGGTTGTAAATGAAAATACGCATAGAAAATTTATTTATAGCAAGTCTGATTCTAATTGCGGCTGGACGAGTTTTCTGTCGGTCTCCTGATTTATTTATTGCCGGTAATGAACCCAAGACGAATTTTATAAGAGCAAGAAACGAAAAGGTGCATACACAGCGAAAATTCGTCGCTTTGTTAAAGGAGAGGCTTTTAAAATATTCCGAGCATGACGAACTGGCCCTTGGTATTAGCTATTTAACTGGAAACAAGGATGAATTAACGGCGCTACAAAAAGATAATATGGTAAATGTTGGAGTAATGCATTTAATTGCGGTTTCTGGGACTCACCTTGCAATAATTGCTGGAATTTTGAGTTTGGTTTTTAAACATTTTTCGATCATTAGTAAAACCTATTTTGTGCTAATCTTCTGCTTCATCTATGCAATGATGATTGGTTTTAGTCCGTCTATTTTGCGCGCGTTAGTCGGGTTGGCTTTAATGATGACGATTAAATACTTTGGCCGAAACGTTTCGGTTTATCGAACAACAGTGGTAATTGTGAGTATTTGCTTGATAATTCGACCAGAATTTGTAAAGCAAATTGGCTTCTGGCTTTCAGTATTAGCTTATTTTGCCATAGTAAAAATAGTGCCGTTAGTTACATGCTATTTTTATGGGACTAAGGATGAGTTAAAGGATCTTTATCGAAGGCCGGGATTTTTGGCAAAATCTTTAACTTCATCAATTGTAATCTCTGTAATAACATTGCCAATCAGCCTATATTTCTTTGGTAAATTTACTTGGCTTTCGATTCTGGCGAATATGGTACTATTGCCGAGTTTACCCATTGTTATGGGTTCGGTGGGATTGATTGCGGTATTGGGTGATTTATTGATATTTGGGATCAGTTTAGAAAAAATACTAATTTGGCCATTGAAAATTCATACACACGTAATAAATGTTTTGGCTGAACAGGAATCTTCTATTTTAGATTTTCCGAAGAAAAAATGGTGGTATTTTTTGATATGGTTAGTGGTTTTTATATTAATTCGATTTGCTGAGAAGAATATCAAGGTAGGCTACGATAATAGCAAAAAGCAAGAGCGAGGGGCGCACGATGGCGATGAAGTTCAAAAGCTGGATACTTATATCATCAAATGGTATGAGGAGATTGATCTTGGCGGCGCAAATGGAGACCAAAAGCACGGCGTAAATCAAGCTTTCAAGAAAACGTAAAATGCCAAAAAGACTGTCTTTATTGGATTTGAAATAAAGAATTAACGGAAAGAGAAAAACTAGGGAGATGTAGATAGTGCTGGAAATTGTATTTTCTGGGATGCCGTTTAGGAATTTAGCAAATAATTCGGTTAGATCGTTGCCGAAGGTGCTATAAATGGTGTTACCGGCGATAGTGGCAAGTAGGGCAATGCCAATATGTCGTCTAAGCATAGAGAATAGAATAAAGAGCAAGACGATTAAAAGCAAAATAATCATAAGTTAATTATACTATATGATAACTTGTTCTGGGCTGAAAGAGATATAAAAATCTGACACCTAGAGGCGTCAGATTGGGTTAGGTATTTTGGTTTAGAGATCTTAGCTTAGATGCCAACCTTATCTTTAAGAGTGCGGCCTTTTGCATTATGTTCAATATATTTGATGATTGGTAGAGCGACGTTGCGGTTGGTAGCTTTTTCAATACCAAATCCTGGCGAAGCATTAACCTCGAGGATTAATGGACCACGAGCGGAGCGCATGAGGTCGACACCGGCAACATGGAGGCCCATGACTTTGGCGGCTTTAATTGCGAGCTTTTCTTCTTCCGGAGTAAGTTTAATAGCCGTACCAATGCCGCCTTTATGGAGGTTAGAGCGAAAATCATCGTCAAGAGATTGACGTTTCATTGAGGCAACAACCTTTGAGCCGACCACAAAAGCGCGAATATCGGTACCAGCAGACTCTTTAATATATTCTTGAATTAAAATATTGGTACCGTCTTCATTATAGAGGTAGAAAGCCTGCAAAGCAGAGCGGGCAGCTTTCTTGGTCTCGGCTAGAACGACGCCATTGCCGTGGGTACCGGTCGCAAGCTTAATAATAGCTGGAAGACCAATTTGTTCAAGAAGGTCATCAATGTCTGCAGTGTTGCGTGAGACTAAGGTTTTTGGTGAAGCAATGCCAGCTTTGGCGAAAATTTGAGCAGAGCGAAGCTTGTCGCGGACGCGAGTAATCGAAATTGAGCTAGAAAGTGTCCAGGTGTTGCTCATTTCAAATTGGCGAACTACGGCGCAGCCGTAACGGGTGAGACCATTGGCGATACGAGGTAAAATTGCGTCGTAGTGAGGAAGTGCTTCTCCGTTATAGTAAACTACGGGATTATTTTCGGAGAGTGAAAGATAACAATTTTTATACTTAATGATGTCGACCTCATGGCCACGCTTGGTAGCTTCTTCGTAGAGACGGGTGGTAGAGTAGTTCTTTGGTCCGTTGGAGAGAATGGCGATTTTCATTTTAGTCTTCCTTGCTGATTAGTTGATTAAGATTTTCTTTGGTTTGGTTGATATAGGATTTTGAAACGTCAACTAGGTACCGTCCTTTTAGGGCATGCTTACCAAGTAGTATTGGGTAGCGGTTTTTATGACGACTGCTAAGGGTAAACGAAGTTTCAAATTCGGACCCGTTGATGCTAATTTTTAGGTTGGTTTTGTAACGTTTTTGACCATGACCATTGGAGCTAACAATAGTGATATCTCGATATTTTCCTTTGGGAATAATGATAGTTTTTGAAGTCTTGGATTTTTTAATCTTCTCATTAACTTTAGTGGGTGTGTAGTCTGGATGAGCATAATCGCGCTTTAATTCCCTTGGAGAAGTTTTATGTTGATAAAAACTAGGGAGACTTATTACCAAATCACCATCTTCGTTAACTTTAGCGCTGTTGATATGGAGAGAACTACTGTCGGCTCCGGAGTCGATTTTGGCAGGAATATCTAGAAAATTATGGCCATCTGCAAAGATTGAAACTAGGCAGAATTCACCGATAAGTTTAATATTAGATTGTTTCATATAGATTATTCCCACTTAATAATTATCGCTGTATTATAACATGAAAATAGCATTTTGAAAAGTGCTAAAACATAGGTAACTGACTCTTAGTGAGCGATGGGTGTAGGTTGAGTGGTGCTGGTTATTTATTGGGCGATTTCAAACCAACAAAATCATCAGATAGATTATCGGCGGAAAATGGGTCTTTAAGATTTTTGGTATCTTCGAGAGTCTTTTCGAAATTTTCACGGAATTCTTCAAGGGTTTTGGAGTCGAGATTGCCAGATTCTGGGAAAGAATAGGTTTTTTCAGGTTGGTCGTCAGATTTGACTTCGTGCTTCTCTGGCAAAAAACCTGGGCGGGAGCGATCTAGATAAATGTCACCACTATTGTGATAGATAACTAGAGAGATGGTGGTAGTAAGAATGGTAATTAGGGTTGCGATTAAGCCTAAGCGCATAAGATTGCGACCACCAGAGGACATTTTTGGCATAATTATCGTCCCCCCACTTGATTAGCAGGGTTGGTAATGCTTGAAGCTTTGGTAGCGTCGGTTTTTTCGGGAGTAAAACGAATGTTTTCGCCATCAATTTCAATTTTTTTAATCTCTGCAAGGTATTTTTCTGCGGTTTTGGTAAGATCTTCGACTTTTTGGTTTAGCTCCTTGCGGGATTCCCTGGTGACGATCAGCTGATTGTAGAAATCGTCAGGATTTTTTTGGCAATCAATAGAAAGGAGATTTTCAAATTGTTGACTATAAGCAATATAAAGTGAACTAAAGTCATTTTTTTGCAAGACAAAACTACTTTGTAGGTCAGAAAGATCGCCGAGATTCTGGTTATTTTTGACAAGGCGAAGGTTGAAAGGAGTGATGTAAGAATTGAGGATTGTCTGATAATTTGCACCGAGTAGAGAGCGGATTTTAGCGTCACTAACCTGTAGTTTTTTGAGACCAGATTTAATTGAACTACAGCTCATAGAAATTTCACCGCGTTGGTCGTCGGTAAGTTTGGCCTTAGGCGCGTTAGCTGAGACGTGAATAGAGCTGAAAAGAATAAAAACTAAAAGAAAAGCTACAAGAACGAGAAAAAGATGAGTTGCTTTGGAATCTTTAAGCTTAAGGTTTTTGATTTCTTTCATCTGTAAATAATTATAGCATTAAAGTGAATGTACTCGTGTTTAATTTTAGTGTAAAACACGAGTAATTTTACTTAGGATTTGAAAAACTAATCTTAATGTGAAAAATTATTTTAAGATTAGTTCCAGAAGCCGCGTTTTTTGGCAGTCTTGAATTCTTCTAGTAGTTCTTTTTGCTTTTTAGATAAACCAGTTGGAGTATCGACTACGATGTTGATAATATGTGGACCACGTTCACCGTTATTCATTGGTACGCCATGATTAGATAGCTTAAATGGAGTGCCGGACTGAGTGCCTGCTGGAATTTTCATGGTGATCTTGCCGTCAATCGTTTCAACTTCAATTTCGGTACCAAGAGCGGCGTCGACCATTGAGATATGTTGTTTGGAGAGAAGAATATAACCTTCACGGTTTATGGTTTTGTGTGGTTGAACGCGAATTTGTACTAAGAGATCACCATTCTCGCCACCTTTTTCAGGAGCGGGACCACCACGTCCACGCAGGCGAATCGCTTGACCATCATCAATACCGGCAGGGACTTTTAGGGTGATTTCATTGCCTTCGACGGAAATCTTTTTGGTAGTACCAAAAATTGCATCCTTAAAATCAATGACTAGGGTAGTGCGATAATCAGAGCCGCGATTTCTGCGAGCACGTCCACCGCCGAAACCAAAAAGGTTACTTAATATATCATCGAAACCCTCGGCGCCACCAAAATCAAAATTGAATCCTTGACCACTATAAGAATAGCCACCGAAAGGATTGCCGCTAGGACCACCAGTGCTACCATTCCCTACTCCGGCATGACCGAATTGGTCGTAGCGTGCACGTTTTTGCTTATCAGAAAGCACCTCATTGGCCTCGGAAGCCTCCTTAAATTTAGCTTCCGCCTCTTTATCGCCAGGATTACGATCCGGGTGGTATTTGAGAGCGAGCTTACGGTAAGCTTTCTTAATTTCATCATCAGAAGCGTTTTTACTAACGCCCAAAACTTCATAATAATCACGTTTTGACATAGCATAATTATATATATTTAGCACTCAAAATGCAAGAGTGCTAGTAATTTTTTGTGATTTTTTATGAATGGGACTAAACGGAGAAGAGTTGTATTTTTATATTAATTTTTTATCATATGTGATTAAAGAGGTGGGCGAGACTTACGGTTTTATCCCTGGTTTTATGATAGACTAAGATAAAGGAGAAGAAAAAGAATATGGAATCGGAAAGACTGATTTTAATTACCAATCCGGGCAGTAGTTCACGTAAGTACGCGCTCTATAAAGGCATGAAGGAACTTTGTTCATTACACTTTGAATTTGAAGGTAAGAAAATTGTCTATACTTTAAAAACTGGTGATCAGAAGAAGAAAGTAGTGACGGATTTTAAGGCACTCTCAGAGGTGGCAGGAAATCTGGAAAAAATCTTAATTGATGAGGAATTTTTAGGAGGGGTTTCGAAATTAAGTGCGATTTTGGCCCGTGTGGTGGCTCCAGGCGCTTATTTTGCCAATGATCATATTGTGGATAAGGAGTGTTTTAAGGAATTAGAAATCGCCCGTACTCGTGCGCCGCTTCACGTCCCAGTGGTGATGGATGAAATTATTGAACTAAAGAAGCGTTTTGATTCGGTGCCGGTGATTGAAATTTCCGATTCAAACTTCCATAACTCCAGGCCAGAGCTGGCTAAGGCTTATTGTATTGACCAGAAATTAGCAGAAAAGTTTGATATTAAAAAATGGGGCTTCCATGGTCTTTCGGTGGGGTCGGTAGTACGTTATATGAAGCAAAGCGAAATTTTGCCAGAGAAAGTAGTGGTATGCCATATTGGCTCTGGTGCTTCAATTACGGCGGTCTATAAGGGTAAATCGCATGATACGACGATGGGTTACACCCCACTAGAAGGCGTGATGATGGCGACACGAACTGGATCAATGGATGTGGCGGCGGCAATGGCAATGAAGCGTGCGCTGAAAATTGAAGATGATGTCGAACTTGAACGCTATCTAAACAAACAATGTGGCTTGCTTGGTGTTTCTGGGGTATCCGATGATCTTCGTACGGTAATTCAATTACGTGACGAGGGTGATAAGATGGGGTCATTCGCTTATTCCCTCTATATTTATCGATTACAAGCTTGTATTAGTCAGATGATTGCTTCAATGGGTGGTGTCGATGCCCTGGTCTTTACGGCAACCATTGGCGAACGTTCAGATGATGTGCGTAGACAGGTGATTCAGAAGATGAAATATCTTGGCCTTGAGCTTGATGCAGAGAAAAATACTGGTGAAATGCCAGAACGCCATACGCTTATTTCGAGTGAAGAGTCAAAGCCAATTTATGTGGTGCGTACTGATGAAACTAGTGAAATGATCGAGCGAGCAAATCTGATTTTGGCAGATTAGGAACGTTAAATGAAAAAATATAGTGTGATGAGCACTATATTTTTTAGGTTAATTAATTTTCTTCGGCATCGAAGTTTTGATCGTCGAGTCCGTCGAGCAATTTAAGGCTCTCGCTACTTGGTAAGGATTCAACGTTTTTTAGTTTACGCTCAATGACGCGGGAGGTGGTGGCGGCAGCATCGATTTTATTAGCAGACTCTTGAAGTTTCTTTTTAGTCGCTTCGAGGAGGTCACCGAATTTACCAAATTGACTTTTAACGGCGCCAAGAATTTGCCAAACTTCACTACTGCGTTTTTCAATGGCGAGAGTACGGAAGCCCATGAGAAGGCCAGAAAGAATAACTGGCAAAGTACTTGGTGAAGCGATGGTGATGTGGAATTTTTGGCGGATTTCATCGTCGAGGCCAGGAATGCGGAGAATTTCAGCGTAAAGTGATTCGGTTGGTAAAAACATCATAGCGAACTCAGTGGTGTGTGGTGGATCGATGTATTTGGTGGAAATTTTCTTGGCCTGTTCCTTGACATCCAATGCAAGAGCTTTTTGTAATTTTAGGATTTCCGTTTTATCGCCCTGCTCATAGGCAGCAATTAGACGTTGATAATTCTCGACTGGGAATTTGCTATCGATTGGTAAGAAAACTTGAGTGGATTCATCTTTGCCAGGCATCTTGACGGCAAACTCGACACGATCACTGGAGCCTTTTTTAGTAGCGATATTTTCACAATACTGGTCTGAGCTTAAGGTATCACTAATGATGTTTCCGAGTTGAACTTCGCCATAAATACCGCGGGTCTTGACGCCTTCCATGACCTTTTTTAGATCACCGACACCGTTAGCGAGAGTTTTCATTTCACCAAGGCCTTGGTAGACCTGGGTAAGTTGAGTGGAGATAGTCTTGAAGCTTTCATTGAAGCGCTTTTCGACGGAAGCCTGGAGTTTTTCGTCGACAGTTTGGCGCATCTCTTCGAGTTTTTTGGTATTATGATCTTGAAGTTCGCGGACGCGAGTGTCGAGAGTTTTTTGAACTAAACCAAAATTATCGGAGATTTCTTTGCGATTTTCGCGGAAATTAGTACCAATATCTTTAGTGACGCGATCAACATTGGTCTCAATGCGAATCATGCGCTCGTTCATATTGGCAAAAGTTTGCGTAGTTTGATCTTGAAGAGTGGCAATGCGGTTTTTGAGTTCTGGCAGATCGGTGTTTTTCTGATTGGTTTTCGAAAAAACGATAAACAAAATGATTAGGTTGACGACCGAAACGATGAGTAAAATAAGTGTGGTAATATCCATGAAATCCTCTTATGCTAATAGATAAATTATAACACAAAAACAGAGAGGAAAATGGCTATAATGGGAATTCGAGATTCGCGCAGATATTTAATGTAGTCTTTAAATAAATTAGAGATTGGTACGATTGTTTAAAGCGGCACTTAAAGTGATTTGATCGGCAAAAGATAAATCAACGCCGAGTGGAAGGCCGCGGGCTAGACGGGTGATGGTAAGTTCGGGGTATTTTTCAGAAAGTATTTTTTGTAAAAGCAGGGCCGTACTCTCCCCTTCTACGCTCGGATTAGTGGCGATAATAATTTCTTTAACTGCGTCATTTTCGACACGAGAAATTAATTCTTTGATATGCAGAACTTCTGGGGTAATACCGTCAATCGGTGAAATGGCGCCGCCAAGAACATGATAGGTGCCATGATACTCCTTGGTTTGTTCAAAGGCGTAAATATCCAGTGGTTCTTCGACAACAAGAATGGTAGTTTTATCGCGATCTGGAGCGTCATAAAGTGGTGAAGTCTCTTCGTCGGCGTTAATTAACGCAAAAGTAATTGGACAGGTTTTGACTTGTTCGTGTAAATTTTCTAGAGCATGAACTAGATGCTCAGAGATTTTGCGATCGCTACGAAAAAGATAAGTCGCATAGCGTTCGGCGGTTTTGTTCCCGACGCCAGGTAATTTGCCAAGGGCGTCAATAGTATCAATGAGAGCTCTAGGGAGCATTAAGCGCCAAGTCCTAGATTGCCAAGTTGGCCCATCAAAGGCTTCATTTTATCGGCAGCAATTTCTTGGGCTTTAGCGTAACCATCGCGGAAGCAGTTTTCAATCCAACGTTCGAGTTCAGCAATATCTTCGAGATCGACACGTTCTGGATCGATGGTAACTTTTTTTACCTTCAGCTCACCAGTAATCTGGACTACGACGGCGCCGTCGCCGGCTTCTACTTCTACGATTTCATTTTTGAGATCTTTTTGTGCTTTACGAAGTTCATTAAGCATTTTCATCTGGTCAAAGGTAGCACCCATAATTTCTCCTATTATTCTCTATTCTTAATTAATATTTATTATAACATCTCTTACTTAGATTTATAAAGATAGAGACGGTCTGCATTTTGAGATTTTTCGTTGGTGACGATATGTTCGAGTTCGTAATTTTCGGTATCGGTAATTTTTTCGAAACTAATAATATTATGCTTCTCGGTATTCTCGCTAAGATCCGAGATATATCGATACTTTGGGGTTTTATTGAAGATGGTGTATGAGTCAGCTAAATGGATATAAAAGTTACGATTTTCTTGATTTTCTGGTAGATAGAGTAAATGATTTTCGTAATAACGATCGAGTAGTTTCAGGTCATTGGTAAACTGATTGGCAACTGGTGCACTATAGCGGTAACCGTAAACGAAGTGATTGAGATCGGAGACAATAACGATGAGCATAAATAAGCCAATCGGAAGCACGCCAATAACTTTAGCGTAGGGGTTGTATGGGAAGATACTAGACCATTTGTGTAGAATGTATTTCATGCCGTGGGCAACCAGGATTGCGAGTGGTAGGATGAAAAGAATAATCATTTGTGGATTGAGTCCAGAAATTAATAGGGTAAAAATTGTAAGTAAAAAGGCCATAGAATTTCGTGAGGCAAAGAAGCCCTTGAAGGTCGAGATGAAGCCAATAATGGCTAGGGTAATGGCCGGTAAGCCGTAAAGCGGAGCGAGGAAAGTGCTTTCAACTAATCCGTTCCAGGTGATTGCGACGCGCATAGCATTGCCGAGGTTATGAAAGTAGTTGGTAAGAGAAAAATCCGGCATGAGGAGTAATTCGGTAAAAATTTCTGGATGTTTTAGTCCACGCATGATTAATATGGTTACTGCAGAAATTACCATTAGGCTGAAAATTATAAGAGGAATTTTCGGCAGATTTTTAAGAGTAAAACGTAGATGCGGATGGACAAAAACGTAAATTAAAATAAAGAAATCTAGATAGAGCATGTATGGAGTAAAAATACTTAGGCACATAAAAATACCAAAGAGGAAGCACCAACTGGCCTTTGGTTTGTTTTCGCCTTGGACTTTGGAGCCGAGCCATAGTAATAAGGTGGTCCAAAATAAAATCATGATTAAGGCGGTGCCGCTACCAGAGATAAAAAGGAAGCTAGAAGAAAGCACGGTGATGATGCTAGCCATGATGGCAGTGTTGTTTTTGAACCAGCGGTTAAGTAAAAGAATAATTAAAATACAGGTAATCGCACCAATAATCACGCTAGGAAGCATAATAGTATATGGTGAAACACCAAGAATTTTAAAGATTCCCTTTTGGAGTAAATGGTAAGGTAGGTCGACAATTACTTCGCGAAAAATCGTGTGGCGATTCAATTCAAAAGTTTTGGTAGTAAAATTAAATTCGTCATTCGAAAGGCCGTTCGGGGTGATGAGCGGTAAAAAGAAAAGTAAACCGGTGAAAATTAATCCAAGTAGTAAGTAGCCAAGTTTGAAACGATGGCGAAATAAGAAGTATTTGTTTGGATTGAGTTTACCCACGTTTCTATTATAGCAAATTTGCAGATTTATTCGCGGGTTTTGTCGAGATTCATGAAGCGTAGCAATTCTGGATGGAAATAAAGTTCAATCTTACCGATGGCGCCGTGACGGTGCTTGGCCATCAAAAGTTCGGTGATATTAGTCGGTTCGTAACCCTCTTCCTGGTGGTAGTAGTCGACACGGTGGAGGAACATTACAAGGTCGGCATCCTGCTCGATGGAACCGGATTCACGAAGGTCAGAAAGTACTGGTCTTGGGTCATCACGGCCAGTGACACCACGAGAGAGCTGAGCGAGAGCAATGACTGGAATTTCTAGTTCACGGGCGAGAATTTTGAGGCCACGAGAAATTTCGGTCACCTCTTGCACACGGTTACCAGCATAACGATCAGAACCAGTGATCAACTGGAGGTAGTCGACAATAATCAGGCCAATATTGTGATCGTGATGTGCGCGACGAGCTTTATTGCGAAGTTCCAAAATCGTCATGGAGCTGGTATCGTCTAGATAGAGTGGAATTTCACCCATTTCGCCAAGGGCATCACCAATTTTAGCGAAGTCATCGTTGGAGATATTACCAGTACGGATGCGCCAAGAATCGACATTCGAAGTGGTGGAAATAATACGATCGACAATTTCATTTTTTGCCATCTCCATAGAAAAGAAAAGTACACCACATTTATTAATGCCGGCGACATTGTAGGCCAGGTTTTGAGCAAAAGTGGTTTTACCCATGGCCGGACGCGCACCGATAATGATCAAGTCGCCTTTTTGGAGGCCGGCGGTTTTGTTGTCAAGATCACGGAAACCAGTCTTAAGACCACGGAGAGCACCTTTATTTTTGCTGAGCATTTCCATACGGTCATAAGCGTCGACTAGAAGGTCAGAAAGGGCGGTGTAATCGGTTTTTGTATTGCTATCAGAAACTGCAAAAAGTTCTTTTTCAGCTTGTCCCAGCATGGCGCCTACTTCATTGGCGGAATCGTAGGCCTTGGTAGCAATTTCGGTGCCGGCCTTGATGAGACGGCGACGAATCGAGGCTTGCTCTACGAGATTGGCATAGGAAAGAGCATTGGCGGCCGTCGGAACAACCATGGTGAGATTAGAAATGTAGGTGGCGCCACCGACTTCCTTGAGAAGTTTTAGGGACTTAAGCTCGGAAGTCAAAGTGACGAGGTCGATTGGTTGACTACGTTCATACAGATTCATCATGGCGCGGTAAATATGTCCATGAATTTGGTGATAAAAATCAATAGGTTTAAGTTTTTCAAGAATGTCTGGGAAGGTCGTACTGTCGAGTAGAATGGAGCCAAGGAGAGATTTTTCAGCTTCAATATTCTGAGGTGGAACTTTACCACCAAAAAGACTAGGGTCATTTTGAGAAATGGTCGATTTTTGCGACCTTGGTTGAGCTGGTTCCGCCATATTACCTCCTAGAATGGACTATCTTCAAGTTCTTGTATGTTACCCATTATATCAGAAATTGCGCTGAGTGAAGCGTCATCGGTTTTTGGTGTGGCTTCCAATTTTCCAGCACTAAATTGATTAAAATCGACGGCGGTGCTAGGAATTTTATGCTCGTCGGGATTCATGATGATAATATTGAGGCCATTAATGGCGGTTTTTAGGACTTCGAGATTGTTCTTGCTATTTAAAATATTGAACCAAACCTTGGCACTCGGGTAAATTTCTAATTGATTAGATTTGTAGGCAAAATAGGATTTGTTGAGTGGAACGAAAAGAGTTTCCGCGATATTTTTGATGTTTTCCAAGAACCCCTTGGCACTAAAATCACCAGAGCCAGAAACTACGGCCTCTGGAATCGTCATAGCTTCGGCTTGAACTTGCTGATTCTGAATCTCCGCACGCTCCTGGATTTTTTCGGTAAGCCTGGACTTAGAAATCTTGATTAGACGTTCACGAATTTCGGGATTAATTGAAGGCTTGGCGGGTTCCTCTGAGTTCACTGGAGTCGCTGGGGCTGCCGAGGTTGTTGAAGTCACTGGTGTCGCTGTGGCTGCCGGTTCGGCGATGGGTACCCCCGTGGCTATGGAGGTTTCTGTGGTCGCCTGTGCGCGTACTGCATCTGGTGTTTGGGTAGTTACTGGGGTCTTGGTGGCCTGAATTTGTGGAGTTGAAGGGGCGGAAATGGTAATCGGTGCAGCTTTAAAGTGATCTAAAATTAGAGCTACGATGAGCTTGGCACTGGCAAACTCACCATTGACGGTATAAAGCTTTTCGATGAGGTGAAGATTTTTGGCGGTGGGGTTTTGGACGATGGCCTTAATGAGGCTGGTGGCAATTCCCTCGGCTTTGTTGCCTTGATTGATGAGTTCCTCGACGAGACTGCGAATTTGGTCGACATTTTCCTGCTCATAGCTTGCTAGTAATTCCTGAATTAGAACCTGCTTAGGTACACCCAAGGCGGAAGAAACTTCTTCGGTGATAATCAGAGTGGATTTGTCAGGATGAAGATTACTTAACTGATCGAGAATCGATAAAGAATCACGGAAGGAGCCGCCACCTTGCTCGATAAGTAGTGAAAGAGCGTCTTTTTCGATATTAATTCCCTCTTTTTGACAAATGTTTTCGAGGAATGGCTGCATGACGGATTTGTCCGCTAACTTAAAATGAAAAATTTGCACACGCGAAAGAATGGTGGCAGGGATTTTTTCGGGGTTGGTAGTGGCAAAAATAAAAACGATGTGTTCTGGTGGTTCCTCGAGAATTTTTAAGAGAGCGTTAAAAGCATTCTTCGAGAGCATGTGAATTTCGTCAATGATGTAGACTTTGTATTTGCCGGTGGTCGGGGCAAGCATGGCCTTGTCGCGTAATTCACGGATGTTCTCTACCATAGTAAAAACGGCGGCATCGATTTCGATAATGTCGACATAATTATCCTCGAGTTGATAGTCGAAATGATTAATCTCGTGGGCAAAAATACGGGCTACCGAAGTTTTGCCGCAGCCTCTGGCGCCGACAAAAAGATAGCCGTGAGAAATTTTTTGATTAGTGAGTTGAGTTTGTAACTGACGAATAGTATCGTCTTGACCGACGACATCTGCGAGCTTAAGTGGGCGGTATTTACGATATAGGGCTTTCGTCATATTTAGAGCGACGCCTCGACGGCAGCCCAATTGGCGTCATCGTTGTTCGCTGGAATGACTACTGAAACCTGAGAACCTTCTTTGAGACGGAAATAGGTTACCGATGCATAAAGAATTTCATATTCGCGACCATTAACTTCGACAAAATATTTGTCGTCATGGCGAATTAAAGTACCGATCACGGTCTTACGTTCGACTGGCCCGATTTGCTTGTAAAGGAATTTGCCTTCCTTCGTGATGGTGAGCTTCATAATATCACCTTCGACAAGTTTGGACTTACTGGCGTAATTGGCTGGAACCGGGTAGTTCTTGCCATCTTGGTCGATCATGATTTGGCCATCAAAGACACCTTCGATAATCTTGCCTTCGTTATTACTAATGACTACTTCTCTCGGAGTAGTAATGGTTTCTCCGTCCCCAAGCATCGAAATTAAAAGTTCTTTGGCGGCGGCCAAATTAGTTTCTGCTTCTTGAATAAGAGAACGGAGTCGTTTTATTTGTTTTTCTGGTAATTCAGACATCACCTCGCATCCTGTCTGTTTAATAAATATCACTCTAATCGTACGGCCTTTTCAGTAAAATGTCAAGAAAGATAAGGTTAAAATTAGTGGACTTTATGGAGAAATTATGTTAAAAAATGCTATTTTTCGAAAAATCGTTTATGATAGAGGTATGATAAAAATTATTGCTGGTGGAAAGAAGCATATTTCAGAGATTGTGGGAATGATTTCGGAATACGAAAAGCGCTTAAAGAAGCCGTTTGATGTCAAGTGGCAGTTTTTGGAAGAGAAAAAACTTGATGAGTATCTAGCTAGCTGGCCATTCACGGGACGAGAATTTGTAATACTTTTGGATGAGCGCGGAGTAAATTTCAAGAATAGCCAAATTGCGGAAATTATGTCACGCGAGTTTAATTTTGGGAAAGAAATTGTCTTAATTATTGGCGGTGCGTATGGTGTGACGGAGGAAGTGAGAAAGAAATCCGATGTGGTCTGGAGTTTTTCGAATCTAGTCTTCCCCCATCAATTGATGCGAGTGATGCTAGTGGAGCAGATTTATCGCACCCAAGAAATTTTGCATGGTGGAAAATACCATCATGAATAAAATCAGTGGCGGTGGTTTGCATTTTTCTCTTCTCTCTGATATAATGTAGGAAGTTACCAAAGACAGTGACGGAGTAATCTTAATAAAGTCACCGAGGAAAATCTTCTAATTAATTTTTCTGGTAACGAAAATTAAAAATTCGTAAACTTTTTAATAAAAAATTTAACAATCAAGGGAACTTTTTATGGCAATTTCTAAAGATAAAAAGAATACATTGGTTGCAGATTTAACTAAGCTTTTATCAGAAGCTAAACTTACCGCTTATGCAAACTATCAAGGTTTGTCTGTGGCTGAACTCGAAGAGTTACGTCACAGTGCTCGTGAGCAGGGTGTGAAAATTAAAATCGTAAAGAACCGCTTGGTTCGTGTTGCGATGGACGAAATCGCTGTCTACAAAGACACCGACACTACTCACCTCACTGGTCAATTAGTTTACGCTATTTCTGATACCGACGAAATCGCTCCTGCTAAGATTTTGGCAGAGTTTGGTAAGACCCACAAAGCTTTCGAACTTTTGGGTGGTTTTTCTGAAACTGGCAACGCCTTGGATACCGCAGAGATCAATGCTCTTGCAGCTCTTCCTTCCAAGAACGAATTGGTCGCCCAGGTGGTGGCTCAATTGCTTTCCCCAGTCAACGATTCCATCTCAGCTCTCGCTGGTGGTCTTTCCGGAATTGTTTCTGGCTTAGAAAACAAGTAACAAGTGTACTATTAATAATAAATTTAATTTTTTGAAAGGTCTAATATGGCTGATATTAAAAAACTTGCTGAAGAATTAGTAAATCTTACTGTTCTTGAAGTAAACGAACTCAAAAATACTCTCAAAGATGAATACGGTATTGAACCAGCTGCTGCTGCTGTTGCTGTTGCTGCTGCTCCTGCCGCTGCTGCCGAAGAAGAAGGCAAATCTGAATTTAACGTCGTCCTTAAGGACGCTGGCGCTCAAAAGATCGCTGTAATCAAGGCTGTTAAAGAAGCTACCGGTCTTGGTCTTGGTGAAGCTAAGGCCCTCGTTGATGGTGTTCCTTCAACCGTAAAAGAAAACGTCAAGAAAGACGAAGCTGAAGCTTTGAAGAAAACTCTCGAAGAAGCTGGTGCTGTCATCGAATTAGCTTAATTAAAACTCTGAAGTTTACGAATTTATTCAAAATATCCTACTTAAAGTGGGATATTTTTTTATGGCTTATTTTTTAAGAATGAATGAATGAGCGAGTGGTTGCTCCTTGCTGTGTTTTTATGAAAGAGATAAAAATACCCCAGATGCTGTGGGGTATTTTAGTTTATGTTTTCTTGGTGAAGGCACCAGGAGCACCAGGCTTATTGATGCGAGCGTAGGAAACATTATTGCCAATGTAATTAAGGTTGGAAGTAACGCCATAGAACATATCATTAGATTTTGTAACTTTCGTAGTTACGAAGCTTTCGGAGGCGTAGACATATTGGAGCCAGGTCGACTGAGCAAACATGCTGGTGGTATTTTCAAGATTTCGAGTATCCCAGTTAGTAAGGTCAAGGATTTTTAGCCAGGTGTAGTTGAACATACTTTCGGCATTGACTAGACTTCTAGTATCAAAGGAGCTGAGGTCAAGATTAAGCACATAAGTATTATTGAACATGAAGCTCATATTCTTGACTTTTCCAGTATTAAATTCAAATTTTACATTAGTCCCCCTTAGAAGACCAGAACTATTAGCTCCGAACATGCCCTCCATATTTTCAACATTAGCGGTTTCGAGAGTGTTAATATTATCAAGTTTTGTGATATTGCCAATGCCATAGAACATATAACTAGTGTCGGTAAGATTTGGAGTATGGAAGATTGGTAAGGTGATTTCAGTATGGTATGAATTGTATTTAAATAGGCCACGCATCGAGGTTAGGTGCGGTAGATTCAGATTATTGCCTGGCCAGATAATCTTGCCAGCTGAAGAAGTTTTACTTTCTGAGCTAAATGTGCCTTCCAGAGTGGTGACATTACTGAGGTCAAAATGAGAAATATCAAGTTGAGGAGTATCTAGATTTTGGAACATATAACTCATATCGGTGAGATTTGCAGTATTGAATGTGCTTGGGAAGGTTACTGGGCCATTAGCATAAGCTTTTGCGAACATATACGAGGCGTTGGTGACTTTATCGGCTTTAAGATTCGGGATGATGTTGGCTTGTGATAGATATGGTGTATTGGCAAATAGGTGACTGAGATTAAGGGCATTTTTGATATCTAATTTATCAAAATTATTAACAGTTGTGAGCTTAGAGGCATTTTCAAAAAGAGAGCTCATGTCGGTAACATTTGAAGTATTAAAGACGGTTGGTAAGGTGACCGTTTTAAGTTCGGATGCACCTTTAAAGATACCAGCGACTGCGGTAAGTGGTCCAGTTTGCATACTACCAAGGTCGATATTTTTAACCTTACTATTTTCAAACATGTAGGACATATCAGTAATGTTGTTGCCGCCTAGATTATTATTGTTTAATACGAGTTGATCGGCAGAAGTGTCTTTAAACATCCCAGAAAGATTAGTTGCCGCACTAAAGGTGATTTTGGACAGATCGATATTGCTTGCGTTTGTGGCACCATTAAACATGTTTGAGAAGTCAGTGGTGCTAGAAAATGTTGCCTCTGGCATACTAATTGTAGCAGCTTGAGTATTTTTAAACATTCCACTCGCATTTTCAACGTTATTGAAAGTTGCTTTTGGCATAGTAATCGTGGTGGCTTTGGTGTTTTCAAACATTCCACTAGCATTTTCAACGTTATTAAAAGTTGCATTTCCGAGGGTAATGGTGGTGGCGGCGGAATTTTTGAACATATTTTGGGTATTGGTAGTGTTTTCGAAGGTTGAATTACTGAGATTGATTTCTCGTAGTGCCGAATTTTCGAAAATAGATGAGGCGTCTTCCATGTCGGAAATAGTCCAAGTAGAAAGATCGGCAGTCTCAAGGTATTTTGCGTTTTTGAAAAGATTAGAAATATTTTTGGCATTTGACATGAAAGAGGTGTCATCAATAACGGAAATACCAGAATCTTCGTAAAGTGATTCTATATTTTCAACTTCTGCCTTTTTCAGATAATTGGTGAATTCATCGGCTTTAAATTTGTTGCTATAATAACCCGTCGTTTTATGAAAGAGGTGTGAAGCATCTTTGACTTTGGAAAAATCGAGCATGTTACTATCTCGTCCATCATTAAAGGTGAAAGACACATCTCTATTGATATTAGTGAGTCCGGAGAACATATAAGATAGATTTTCTGGGAAGATAAGCTTGGTGGCAGGTGTCCAAATGCAGTATTTATCCCAAGAGTTACGATATCCGCCAAGATAGACCGGTGCTTCGGAATCTGGAGTGGAAATTAAACTCGTGCGTTCTGGTGTAATATCGTTACTACATTTATTTTTACCAACTGAAATACTAAGATCAGGGTAATAAGAATTGCTGGTGGTTTTTAAAGGATCGTCAAAATAACTTTGATCAGTAATGCCAAGGCCCTTTTTGAGTGCTTTATTTAATTCTGTGCCACTTACGATTTTTCCAGTAGATTCACCTTCGGAAATAAGGGTAAAAACTAATTTACGTTGATAAGATCCAGCTGGAATGTTGTTACGTAGTGCAAAACCCAAATTAAATTTAAAGTTATCAGCCGCTGTGAGTTGAGTAGTGACATTACGGATCAGTGCAGGTGATGCAAGAGCCGGAATGTAGTTGTATAGTTTATTGTCAACGGTTTCAGTATTGTAACCATACTGATTATTCATAGCACTAGACAGATTATTATTGTTGCCATAGACGGAAGTAATCTTAAAACTATTACCCGTAGTACTGACAAGTCCAGTCTCAGCACTGTCGCTACTAAAATAGAGCTTATAGCCAGTCGAGCTACTGGAGTTGACGGTTAAATCGAGAGTTTTTGTGACCTCAGTTTTAGCCTGGGTACCAGTGTCGGCTTGAATGTTGATATTTGATGGAACGGTGATTGAAACAGAATCGGCAAAAGTGTCTTGAGTTTTAATCAAGAAGAACGCAAGGCTAAAAATTAGAGCAAAGCTAATTCTTTGGCCTAGACCACAAAAACTTCTTTTGTGTGTGCGTGATTTTTGCACTTAATCCTCCACTTTAACTTATTTTGACTTTATAGGTCGAAATAAATTTACTCTTAATGCTTATATTTTAGCATAAATGGAATGATGAATGGAAGAGCAAAATCGAGGATTTAGAATGTTTTTTATGATGGGTTTTTTCGGATGAAGAATGGAGTCGTTAGGGGTTATTAGGGTTTTCTAGTGAAGACGCCTGGCTTTCCTGGTTCGTCGATACGAGCATATTCGATACCGTCTGGGGATGGAGTGGTCCCGAGCGCACCCACGAGAGCAGTGCATCGATCAAAGATACCTTCGAATTTTGTAACTTTGGTTGTGACGAAGCTATCTGAGGCATATACAGTATTAAGACGGTTGCTATAGTCGAACATATGAGACATATCTTCGACACTACTGGTATCCCAGCCAGTAAGGTCAATTACCTCGAGATAACTAGACCCAAGAGTATTACTCATAGTTACTACGTTACTAACATTAAGTCCGGTGAGATCAATAGTACCATCTTGAGTCGTAGTGTAATAAAACATACTCTGCATATTTTTCACATTTGAGGTGTCAAAAGCGATTTTGACTGGCGCAAAATCAAAAGTATCGTAAGTAAACATACCTTCCGTATTTTCCACTAATGAGGTGTCCAGTCCGGTGAGATCTAGTCGGGCAATACGGGTACCAAGTTCACTAAACATATAACCTAGGTCTGTTAATGAATGGGAATTGATTTTTGGGAAGACGATTTGGCCGAGGTAGTGATTCCCCTTGTAAAGACCTCGAAGTGAGGCAAGGTATGGAGCCTCAACTGGATGATCCGGCCAAATGATTTGCTGGGCAGAGTACTTATTGTCATCAAGGGTAATCTCATCTGGATTTGCTCCACTAAGCATCTCTTCCATGGTGGTGGCGCTATCAAAATTCATGTTGGAAATATCGAGTAATGGAACCTTGAAACCACCAAACATGTCTTTCATATTAGAGATATGATTGGTTTTAAAGGTAGTCGGAACGGTAGTATTTTGGCTAGAGGTGGTTCGATAAAACATATATGAAGCGTCGGTGATATTTTCAGATTCAATATGGTGAATAAAATCTTTGATATCAAGCGATATAGTATTCGCAAACATGTGATTGGTGTCGGTAGCGCTAGTCAATTTGATTTTATCACCGTTTTCTAGCGTAGCAAGACGAATATTATCGGCGAGGAATGAACTAAAATCTGTAACAGCTGCGGTATTAAAGATATTTGGGAGAGTGATTTTTTGTACATTAGGAAGATTCTTGAACATACTGGCAATATTCTCTAGGGGGCCAGTGGAAATATTATGGAGATCTATTTCGGTAAGATAAGGGCAATCCTGAAACATACTCGACATATCAGTAATATGACTACCACCCATGGGTGCTACATTGAGGGTGAGACCGCTAATTTCGGATTTATAGAACATCTGAGAGAGATTTTCTGCCGAGATGAGGGATAGTTTTGGTAATTTTAGCGTAAAATAATAGGATCCACTTTCCTTAAAGAAGTTACTAAAGTTAGCTGTATTAGTGAAAGTGGCACTAGATAGATTGAACTCGTTAAGAGGTGCTTTTTGAAACATAGAGCCTGCGTCGGTAGATTTGGCAAAAGTGGCTTTAGTTAGAAGTATTTTTGAAGATTTGGTATTCATGAACATGGCGTGAGTGTCAGTGGTTTCACCAAATATTGCATTTGGAAGCTGGATTAGTGAAGAACTTTGGGTGTCCTTGAACATGTTTGCGGTGTTTTTAGTCTTAGCGAAGGTAGCATTATTTAGGATAGCCTGACCAATCCCACTACCCTCGAACATAGACTGAGTATCTTCGGCTTCGCCAATGATCCAATCGGAAAAATTAACTTGATTTAATGATTTCGTATTGCGAAAAGCATAGGCGAGATTTTTGGCACGATTTACGATATTGCCGAATTTCTCAACGGTCTGGACTGTGGAATTTTCGAAGATGGATTCAGCACTTTCGATCGGGGAATCTTTGAGATATTCAAAAAATTCTGAAGCTTCGAAGGAGCTGTTGTTATATGCGACAGTATTGTGGAATAGATGGTCAAGATTTTTGACTTTCTTAAAATTTAGCGTGGATTTACTGCGGCCGTCGGCAAAATTGAAGGAGACATGATAGTCGGTCCCGCCAAGTCCGGCATACAGATAGGAAAGATCTTCTGGGAAGATTAATTCTGTAGCATTACTCCAAATGCAGATATTATCCCAGCTGCTACGATAGCCACCGAGATAAACTTCGGCGTCGGAATCTGGCAGGGAGATAACCGAGGTGCGTTCTTTGGTGATATTATCACTGCATTTATTTCTACCTACGGTAATATTAACCTCTGGCCATAAATCGTTCGGGGTAGTGGTAAGCGGGTTATCGAGATAGCTGGCCTCGGTGATGCCGACGGCTTTTTTGATGGCCTTATTAATTTCGATACCATTAACTAATTGGATAGAAGCTTGATCCTCGGCTAGGAGGGTAAAAATTAGATTGCGATGATATTCGCCAGGTTGTGCAGAGGATTCGAGTTCGAAGCCGAGGTTGAATTTGACAGTATCGGCGGCAGTAAGTGGATCTTTGACTTGCTTGATTTTGAGCGGACTACTAAGACTTGGTATCTGTTGATAAATCTGATCGTCAGTGTCTTTGATATTATAGCCGTACTGGTTATGCATGTCTCTAGAAAGTACATGATCAGAACCATAGACGGAAGGGATGGAATAGTCGTTCTTAGGGTCGTTGCTCACTAGTGAGCTATCCTCGCTGTCGCTACTAAAAAGTAATTTGTAGCCTAAGGGACTATTGGTATTAACGGTAATATTGATAGATTTAGAAAATTCCATTCTACTTCCAGTCGAAAAATCGGTTTCGACTTTAACCTCGCTAGGCATCCCTAGTGAGGCAGTCGAGGCATGGGTGCTTTCGTAATGAAGTAAGCAAAATAAAGTGCTGGCTAAAAAGATTGATAATATATTAAAAACCGACCTACCACTGATGGCATGTCTAATTCCTCGCTTTGACACGGTTTTTTCTCTCCCATTTATGTTATTTATCTAGTCCTAATAGATAAATCTATGTTTATACATCTAATTTGAGTTTAGCATAAATGGAATAAAGTGGCGAAAGAAAATTGATGTAAAATTTAATAGATATCGATTAAATTGTTAAACGTCTCAAAAAAATAAGCACCGGATTAGTGATGCTTATTTTAGAAAGATTAAGAGTTTAGTTGTAGATATTTTCTACAGCGATGGATGGACCCATGGTGGTAGAAATAAAGATACTCTTAATGTATTGACCCTTGATAGAAGCTGGTTTCATTGACTTCAAAGAATCCATGAATACGGTAGCATTTTCATTCAATTGGTCGAGAGTGAAATTGGTTTTACCGACACCGATATGAACGATGGCTTGCTTGTCGACACGATATTCGACCTTACCAGCCTTAGATTCCTTGACGGCCTTCTCGATATCGAGAGTGACAGTACCAGCCTTTGGGTTTGGCATCAAACCTTTAGGACCGAGCAAGCGAGCAAACTTACCAAGTTTTGGCATGTAAGCTGGGGTAGAAATGAGAACGTCGAAATTGATAATTCCCTTTTCAAGTTGCTTGATGAATTCGGCATCTTCGGCGATGTCGGCACCAGCGGCTTTAGCTTTTTTGCATTCATCTTCTGGAGCGAAGACAGCGACGCGAACAGTCTTACCGTTACCGTTTGGAAGAACGATGGTAGTGCGAATGTTTTGGTCAGCTTGGCGTGGGTCGACACCGAGACGAGCGTGAATTTCAACGGTAGCGTCAAATTTAGCTGGGTTGGTTTCGACGGCAAGCTTGATAGCGTCGGTAAGGCTGTAAGCCTTGGTCTTGTCGATATTCTTGTAAGCAGCTTGGTATTTTTTACCACGGCGTTCCAAGATTGAACGAGTGACTGGCTTGGCACCCTTTGGCTTTTCCTCTAGGGCTTCTTGCTTGTGCTCTTCAGCACGAGCTTTGCGCTCTTCTTCAGCCTTAACTTCTTCGATGTGCTTCTTAGATTTTTTACCAGATTTGGCAAATTTTTCTTCAGCTTCGACGGTTTCGACTGGAGTTTGGTTTAATTCTTCAGTAGATTTGATTTGTTCTTCTGACATTTGATTTCTTTCTGTGGTAATAACGAGCGAACTCTCCCACGATTAATTAACTTTAATTAATTATTCGGCGATGGTGACACCCATAGATCGGGCAGTACCAGCGACGGTCTTGATAGCACCTTCAAGATCGACAGCGTTCATTTGCTTCATCTTGATGTTGGCGATTTTCTCGAGTTGTTCACGAGTGATAGAACCAACTTTTTCGGTGTTTGGACGACCAGAACCTTTTTGAAGCTTTAATTCTTCACGAATTAAATCATCAACTGGTTGACCGAGACAAACCCAATCAAAAGTGCGATCATCGAAAACGCGGATGTGAACGATGACGTTCTTGCCGGCGAATTCTTTGGTTTTGTCGTTGAATGGATTAATGAAATCCATCATGTTAAGTCCCCATTGACCCAAGGTTGAACCAACTGGAGGACCTGCGGTGGCCTTACCACCAGGGATGCGTAACTTTAAGTTACCAATTACTTTTTTTGCCATAATATATTTACTCCTAATTAGAGCGCGTAACGGATATATTTTAACATATTTTTTAGAAAAATACTAGAAAGAAAAAGAAAAAACCACCGATGTTCTGGTGGTTTATTTCTAAAGTACGATAAATTTTAGGCACCGTGACGAAATTCATGAATTAACTCTCGTCCACGTGCAATTTTTTGTGCGTATTCAGGTGTCATTTCCAGAATTCCCTCATCACATTTGGTTAGCGTATCAATGAGTTCCATGGTACGCTTAACGTCTACCTGATTACCGTCATAAAAACTTTCGAGCTCATGCTCAAAATCTTGACGGAAGTTACAAGGAAGACCTGTTTTCCAATGCACAGTCCTGTTCCAAGTGGTAAGCGGAAGTAGGTGCGCATAGATGACAGCTACGATTTGCTTGATGGTGGACTTGCTAGCAGTGCCGCGAAGCCAATATTTTGCAATCAAAGCTGAAACCGCCTCGTGATTATAGTAACAAATGTCACCAACTTTGTTGGTAGCGGCGGTGTACTTTTTCCCCACGTCGTGTAGGACAGCGAGTTGCACGGCTAAGGTGCTACTCAGGCCGGCGTCTACCAAATTGGCAGCCACTAATGCGACGTGATCACGAAGATTTTCGTGATGATATTTGGAAGTTTGTGTGCCGATTGGGGCGATAACTTCTTCAATATTATCAGGAATAGCTGCACCGTGGATGAACGGATAGGTATAAAAGAATACACTATCACGAACTTCTCGTTCCTGGTAAATATCATTGAAAAGCGCGTCCGGTTGATCGAGAAAATGATAAATTTCCTCAAGGTTGGCCGGTCGATTTTCGCAGATAGCTAACAGCATCAGTCGTTGAGTTTCTGGAATATTTTCAAAATCATCGAGACTTGCATCCCAAAGTTTTTGAAGTGAAATTTTTGAAAAATACTTCGTTAATGTTTTGTTCATATAATCCCCTCCTAAATGTAAAACACCAAAACGACATCTATATTATAGCATTTTTAAGCATAAAAGTCAATGATTAACAGAGGTAAAAAAACAGAGTAGACTGGAGCTACTCTGTTCTTAAAGTGTTTTAATCTAGTGTCTATTCACCAATAATTTGGGTACCAGTTTCACCATTAATGGCGTTAATGGCATTCTCTGGATTGGTAATAATGCAGGTACGATTTTTGCCACTTGAAACGAAGCTAATACCAGCTTCAATCTTTGGTAGCATGCTACCAGCGGCAAATTCACCCTTCGCGATATACTTAAAGGCTTCATCGGCGGTGAGAGTCTTGAGATTTTCTTCATTGTCCTTTTTGAAGTTGATTTTGACATTTTCTACCGCAGTGAGAATTAAAAGTATATCCGCATCAATGGTTTCGGCGAGTTTTTCGGCGGCGAAATCCTTATCGATGACAGCTTCGAGGCCAACTAGGCGACCGTATTCGTCGTAATAAACTGGGATCCCACCACCGCCGCCAGCGACAATAATGGCGCCATTGCCGAGGGCAATTTCGACGAGTTCCGATTCGATAATCGAAAGTGGCATTGGTGAAGGCACCACCTTGCGCCAGCCACGACCAGCGTCTTCCTTAACCGTAAAATGACGCTCTTTGCTGAGCTTTTTGGCTTCCTCTTCGGTATAGAATGGGCCGATTGGTTTGCTTGGATTTTTGAAAGCTGGGTCATCCTTAGAAACCAAAACCTGTGTCACGATAGCCGCGATAGGTTTTTTAATTCCCTCAGATTCGAGCTGATTGCGCATGGCATTCTGTAGCCAATAGCCAATTTGGCCTTGCGACATCGCTCCAGCCACATCGATTGGCATGGTTGGGGTTTTTTCGGTATTAATAGCTTCTTCGTGAAGAATAATATTGCCGATTTGTGGACCATTGCCATGTACAATGACGAGCTGGTGGCCAGCCGCCACGAGCTTGGCAAGCTCCTTGGCGGTCTGGTTGGCGACTTCGAGTTGATCTTTAGCGGTTGCTTTGCCATCACGGCTTAAAGCATTACCTCCGAGAGCGACGACGATTTTGGTCATAATTAAATCATCCCCATAACGAAGACGGCGACTAAGCTAATAATAGCGAAGATTACCATAAGTGGAGTCACACGCTTAATCCAGGTTTTGTAAGATACACCGGATAGGGTGAGTCCGGCCATCAATGAGGCAATGGTAGGGGCAAACATGTTAAGTAAACCATTAGCATTAGCAAAAGCTACCACCATGGTTTCTTTGTTACTACCTACGAGCTCAGAGACTGGCGCAATGATTGGCATGGAAGCCGCAGCGAGGCCAGAGGAGGATGGGATAATGAAGGAAAGTGGAAGGTAGAAAATGTAAGCCAATACTCCGACAAGACCGCCGTTGAAATTGGTGAGACCTTTTTCACCCCAGTGGATAATGGTGTCTTCGATACCACCGGCGCGCATGACGATGGCAACGCCAGCTGCCACGGCGATGATTACGGCGACACTCAAGAGGTCTTCCGATCCCTTAATGAAAGTGTCGGTGATGGAGACATTTTTCTTGCTAAATTCTTTGCGGTAGATGAAGGCAATTACCACAGTTGAAATGAGGAAAAGGGTAGAAATTTCGTTAAAGTACCAGGTACCAAGGGCGCCGTTGTGGTTTACGCCAAGCATAGTAGAAAGTACTGGAACCCCAGCAAAGAACTCATGCAAAACATCAAAGAAGTCAATTTTAAAACCACTCCAAGGGATGAGGGAGATAATCATAATCACGAAAGTGACAGCGAAAACCCCCATGATGAGTTGGCGCTTGAAATTATATTCTGGCACACTATTGAGATTAATTGGCTTAAAAGTGGAAGCGACGGAAGAATCGTCAGCGTATTTACCAGCTTTGACCTTCTTGGCGTAATTCATGACAAAAAGAATGGCAAGAACAAGCATGACTACGAGGACGAGCATTTGAATCCAAAGGATGTTGCCGAGTTGAACGTCAGCGGTTCTAGCGGCAATACCCGTAGAAAATGGGTTGACCGTGGAAGCTAGCACACCGACTCCGCCACCTAAGACAATCATCATCATGGCGGTCATGGAATTATACCCAGCAGCCATCATGACTGGAATGATAAGGGCATAAAAGGCGACAGCTTCTTCTTGCATACCGTAGGTGGTACCACCGATGGCAAATATAGTCATCAAGATTGGGATAAGGAAAATTTCTTTACCGTTCATCTTTTTGAGAAGACCACCAAGAGCGGCGTCGAGGGCACCAGTTTTCATGGTAATACCGAGGAAGCCACCGAGAATCAAGACGAAAACGATGACATCTAGACGTTCAGACATACCTTTGATTGGAGCCATAAAGACATCCCAAAGACCTTGGCGATGGTCGATGGTAGTCACTTCCCCAGTTTCTTCATTGACAGTGCGTTCGACTTTGTCGATACGCTGGTAGGTACCGGCTTCACGAATTTCCTGAGAAGGATTATTCGGATCTTTAATCATATTGTATTTACCGGATGGGATGACCCAGGTGAGGGCTGCCATCAGGCCGATGATCGCAAACAAAACAGCAAAGGCTGACACCTTCTTGGTATGAGGGCTTTTTTGTTTTGGTTGTTTCTTCACCTTTTGAGGTTTTGCAACCATATATGTCCTTTCATATAAGTTTGGTTTATATATTTTAAGTATAGCACTTATGCTAAAAAAGAAGCAGGGGGGGTCTGCTTCTTTTTCATTGTGGAAAACTGAAATCAGTCTGGATTTTGGGTAGAATTTTTTGGAGAGTTCTAGAGAGTTAAATCCATGACTGCTTCAATGGTGTAAACCCGGTTTTCCGCTTGGTCAAAGACGACGCTGTTCGGACTATAGAAGACTTCGTCGGAGACTTCCATGGCATCAAGGCCGTATTGTTCGAGAATTTCTTTACCAATCTTAGTTTTTTTATCGTGGAAGGCTGGCAAACAGTGTAAGAAAATAGTATTTTTCTTGCGAGTAGCCTGCATGAGCTCACGATTAACTTGGTAGGATTTAAGCAGATTGATGCGTTCTTCGAATTTGTCTTCTTCACCCATGGAGACCCAGACATCGGTATAAATCGCATCGGCATCGGCGACGGCTTCGTAAGGATTTTCCACGATTTTGATAGTGGCGCCGGTTTGATATTTTTTAGTTATGGCATTACATTCATCGATAAGCGATTGTTCTGGGAAAAGCTCGCGAGGGGTACCGATGGAAAAATGGAGACCAAGGAGAGCGGAAGCAATCATCAAGGTATTAGCTACGTTATTACGTCCGTCACCCACGTAAGTGAGGTGGGTGCCACGTAGATGGCCCACGTGTTCCATGATAGTCAACATGTCAGCGAGGCCTTGAGTCGGGTGGAATTTGTCGGTTAGACCATTCCAAACTGGGACGCCAGCGTATTTAGCGAGTTCCTCGACGGTTTCGTGGGCAAAACCACGAAATTCAATACCGTCAAACATGCGGCCAAGTACTAAAGCAGTGTCGCGGACGGATTCTTTTTTACCAAGTTGGATGTCATCCTTGCCGAGATACTCAGCGTGCATGCCGAGATCGCGAGCGCCACAAACGAAGGCGCAACGAGTTCTGGTCGAAGCTTTTTCGAAGAGAAGAGCGATGGTCTTCCCTGCGTGGTTTTTGTTGGAAACGCCAGTGAGTTTATTGTTTTTGAGTTGTTTGGCAGTTTCCAGCATAGTCTGAACTTCGCGTGGGGTGAAGTCTTTAAGAGTTAAAAATGAGCGACCTTTAAGATTTAACATTAGATTTCCTCCCTGAAAAGTGGCATAGACATACATCGCGGGCCGCCACGTCCACGACCGAGTTCACTGCCGGCGACTTCGATAACTTTGAGACCGGCTTTACGCAAGGCTTCATTGGTGACATAGTTACGATCGTAGGTAATTACGACACCTGGAGCGATGGCGAGGGTATTGGAACCGTCATTCCATTGCTCGCGAGCGGCAGCGATTGGGTCGCCATTGCCACATTGGATGAGTTGAACTTTGGATACGCCAAGGGATTCAGCTAAGACATTAGTGAGGTCACGACGATGGGTGACTTCGTAGCCAACATGGGTGTTGGATTTGTCGAGAACATAGATATCGAGCTCACCACCGGCGGTCATGATTTCTGGGTGGACGGAGAATTTGTCGTAATCAATCATGGTAAAGACGGTGTCGAGGTGCATGAAGGCACGCTTGGCTGGAATCTTAATGGCGAGAACGCGAGTAAATTCGGAGTCATGGAAGAGACGTGAAGCGATACGTTCGATAGCTTCAGCTTCGGTACGCTCAGAAATACCGATAGCGACGGTGTGCTTATTCAAGACTAATTCATCACCACCTTCGACGGAGAAGCGATTATTGCGATTGTACCAAACTGGAATATTTTGGTTCGCAAAACGTGGATGATACTTCAAGATATATTGCATGAAGAGTGATTCACGACGACGAGCTGGCCAGTGCATCTTATTAATGGTGAGACCATTACCGATAGAAGCGGCTGGGTCACGGGTGAAATAAAGGTTTGGCATTGGGTCAAGATAGAATGGATAGTCGTTAACCATGAAGTGATGAAGCTGCTTATTGGTAGGTTCCATATCTTCAACTTCACTCTTTTTGACACCGGCCATGACCTTGCGTACCATAGTGAGTGGGTCGAGAGTTTGTAAATAGTTAACGATGGCAAAAGTTGAAAAAGTTTCCTCTTGCTTAGAAGCGCGGACCATTTCGACGATAAAGCGATCACGCACTTCTTCGTTAGCGAGAGCTTCAGCGGCGAGTTGATCAAGGTAAAGCACTTCTACGCCGTTTTCACGCAAGACGTTAGCGAAGGCGTCATGTTCCTCTTGTGCGACCTTTAGGTATGGCACGTCGTCGAAAAGCATACGGCTCATATATTCGGGAGTGAGAGCCTCAAGTTCTTCGCCTGGACGGTGAAGCAGTACGGTTTTGAGGCGACCAATTTCCGAATTAACTTGGATTTGTGGTTCCATTAGATTCTCCGTTTAAAATTTCTATAAGCTGATTATAGCATAAGCAATTAAAATAAATCAGTCTTGATAACAAAACGGCCTTGATAATAGATCGGGATTAATAAAAATCAGACCCCGGAGCGAGATCTGATTTTGGATTAAAGAAATTTTTATGGAATTAGTCAATCTTTTTAACTTGAAGGGCGTCAAGTTCGACTGGTGTCTCGCGACCGAACATGGAGACCATGACGCGGAGCTTACCTTTGCTGGAGTCGATCTCAGCAATGGTACCTTCGAAGCCTTTGAATGGTCCATCGGTAATGGCGATAACTTCGTTAAGTGCGTAGTTGACGGAATATTTTGGATCCTCTACGCCCATACGCTTCTTGATTTTGTTAATTTCCTTTTCGGAAACTGGGGTTGGCTGAGTGCCAGTACCGACGAAGCCGGTGACACCTGGGGTGTTGCGGATGATGTACCAAGTTTCATCAGAGAGACGCATTTGAACAAGAACGTAACCCTGGAAGATTTTGCGATCGACGATTTTGCGCTTGCCATTCTTGATTTCGATTTGTTTTTCTTTTGGGACGATAGCATCGAGGATTTTACCTTCGAATTCAGCACTATCGAGACGTTGTTTGATAGATTCGGCGACCTTGTCTTCGTAGCCACTGTAGGTGCTTACGGTGTACCATTGGAGGGTGTCGTCATAACGGTTTACTGCCATGTGATTTCCTTTTTCTCTTTCCTATTTCAATAAATTATTAAACAATAATGTAAATAATGCGTCAAGTACCATAATGAGGGCGGCGAAGATGACGGTGTATAAAATAACGGCGAAGACGAGCTTCCAGGTCATTTTACGGTTTGGCCAACGTACTTGCTTGAGTTCCTGCCAAGATTCGGCAAGGTAGCGGAAGAAAGCACGAATTGGGGTAGTGATAAAAAGCAAGAAACGAATAAGTGGGTTCTTGGATTTTTCACCGGAAGCTTTTTTAGCCTTTTTTGCGGCTAATTTTTCGGCTTTTTTCTCTAATTTGGCAAGTTTTTTGGTATTTTTAAGGGACTTTTTGTCGTTGGTTTCTGATTCTGCGATATCCGCGCGGATTTCGGCGTTGTCTTGAATTGGTTTTTTAGGTTCTGGATTTTTGCCAGAAGCTTTGGTGGTTTGATCTGAATTTTTTGATCCAGATTGACCAGCTTTAATGCGGGTGATGTGCGCCATATACTCCTTCCATAAAAAATAGTCTGATAATCAGACTGCCAAGTAGATTGTAGCATGTAAAGAGGTTTTTGTAAATATTTTAGAATAAAAAGACACCACTTAGGATAAAAAAGACCCCCGATTTCGGGGGTGAAAAATTGTGTTGCGTTTTTCGGTGGCATTAGGCATTTTGGTCCTAGGCTTTTTGGTCGGTAGTGCGATGAACGAGGTTTAGTTCTTCACCGCTGGTGGTAGTAATAACATAGACATCGCCTTTACTAATAGCATCCCAGAGTTCCGTAGGAAGACTATACTCATTATAGATTTTGCGAGCTTCCTCCTTAGATAGACGCCGAAGTGATTTGACACTAAACTGAAAAGTACGAAATTTAATGTGGTCATTACGATAGTGCCTGGCATGTTGCTTGGCGCATCTCGGCATCACGCTGGTGATGCGGTCGACAGAGATAGTGGCATGAATTTCTTTGGGGACATCGAGCGGTGCAGAATTTTTGTCCTGATACCAGAGACGTAATCTGCGATCGAAATCGGTGGTGTTTTGTAGTTCGTCGTAATCTTTTCTTCTAGTCTCAGCGTTGGTGGTTTCGATCATATCGGACCAACAAAATCGTAGGCTGAAAAGATTGTAGGCTTCGTCCAAAACGTGCAGTACTTCCTTGAAGCTGGTTTCGTTCTCTAATTTGCGTTTGTCTAAGAAACCTTCCATGGTTACCCCTCCTTTTACAACACAATTTTCCTATTAAGGTGCTAAATTGTTTATATTAAAGCATAAAAAGAGAGATTTGACAACTTCGTCTCTAGTTTTTAGGTGGAAAATAAAGTTTTTGGTCTTTGATTTCTTCGGGCAAATAACTTTTTTGAAGATGGAAATTGGCTTCCCACTTATAGTCTTTGCCGTAGCCAAGATTTTTCATCAGTTTGGTTTCGGGATTTCTAATTTCGAGTGGGATTGGCAGATGACTGGTATTTTTAGCGAGATTCTTAGCGCGACTCCAGGCCTCATAACTAGAACGGTCTTTTTTAGATTTTGCGAGAGCTACGGCCACATGAGATAGGATAATTCCCCCTTCTGGCATACCAACTTTTTCGATGGCGGAAAAGGCGGATTCGGCAAGAGTGAGGGCGCCGTTACCAGCGAGGCCGATATCCTCGGAAGCAAAAATCACCATGCGACGAGCAATGAATTTGGGATCTTCTCCACCTTCAAGCATACGGGCGAGGTAATAAAGTGTGGCGTCGACATCACTGCCACGCATGGATTTAATGAAAGCAGAAATTGTATCGTAATGGCGATCACCGGATTTATCAAAATAGTTGACCTTATTATTGAGAGTTTTGGTGACAAAATCGAGGGTAAGCTTATTTTTGAGTGAAAGACAGAGTTCGAGATCGCCAAGTGCCGAACGGGCGTCGCCATGACTGAGGTGAGCGAGAAAGTCGATGACCTCGGGATCGATTTTGGCCTTAGGATATTCTTTTTCGATGGCGCGAAGTAAAATATCTTTAATGTCGGAATCTTTTAAGGTAGATAAAATCACTACGCGACTACGCGAAATGAGAGCGGGGATGACTTCGAAGCTCGGATTTTCCGTAGTGGCTCCGATCAGAGTGATGAGACCAGATTCTACATGGGGCAAAAAGGCATCCTGTTGAGCTTTATTGAAACGGTGAATCTCATCGATAAAAAGCAGGGTGCGGACTTTGAGGTTCCAGTTTTGGCGCGCGCGTTCGACCACTTGCTCGACGTCGGATTTATGGGCGGTGACGGCGGAAAGTTCAACGAAGTCGGCGTCGAGTTCTTTGGCGATAATGCGAGCCAGGGTGGTTTTACCGGTGCCGGGAGGGCCCCAGAAGATGAGATTGGTAGGTTCTTTTGATTTGATTAATTCCGTAAGAATTTTGCCTTTGCCGATAATATTTTTTTGCCCAAAAACCTCGTCGAGACTTTGAGGTCGCATGCGTTCGGCGAGAGGCTTTCTTAAATCGGTAAATTCCATAGTTCTAGTTTAACACAGAGAGAAAAAATGGTATAATAAGAAAAAATAAAGGAGAAATATGGCTGATTTTAACAAAATCTTGACCCCAGGTGACTATGAAAATGGTGAACTTAATGTCGTCATCGAGATTCCTACTGGCTCAAATCACAAAATTGAATGGGATCGCAAAAATGCTTGCTTTATGCTTGACCGTGTCGAACCAATGGCATTTGCAAAGCCTTGTAATTATGGTTTTATTCCTCAAACTCTCGATGAGGATGGTGATGAACTTGATGTTTTGATGATTACCGATCAGCCTTTGACGACCGGTATTTATATGAAGGCCCGTATTCTTGGCGTAATGAAGTTTGTTGACTCTGATGAAGTTGATGACAAGATTATCTGTGTGCCAGAAGACGACCGCAATAATGGTGATAAGTACCAAACTTTGGAAGATTTGCCAAAGCAATTGATCCGCCAAATCGAATTCCACTTCAATCACTATAAAGATTTGAAGAAGCCTGGTACTACTGAAGTGAAAGGTTTCTTTGGTGCTGAGGAAGCTAAGGAAGTCGTAAAAGAAGCAATTGCTCGCTGGAATGCTCAAGCTTAATTAATCTTAGTAAAAAATAAATCCCTCCGGGGATTTATTTTTGTTGCGTTCTATTTTAAATAAGTTTATAAAGTAACAATAAACTTAGTTACTTAGGAAATTTTATGGTAATTATTGGGCGGGCTTAACGTTCGTTAAAAATGCGATCTTCGATATTACGACCAAGAGGAGTGAGTCTAGTTGGATTAAAATTTTGATTAAGTGAAATGACTATATATTTACGGTCTTCATATTTTGGTAAATCTTTGAATTCGAGGATGGAAAATTCACTAAAATATGGGAGAGTGTTCGCGGCGGTTTCGGTTTTCAATTTAGCAGAAGCGTAATCGAAGATGGTGGCTTTATTGATGCCGGAAATAAGAGCGAAATGATCGCCGGTGATGAGAAAATGTGCGAAGAATTTATCCCAGTTTTCGGACTGAAGATTTTCGGAATTATAAAGGAACTTAATTATTTTTAAATATTCGCCTGCGGTGAGAGTAAGGGTATCTGCGGAGACCTTAAGATTTTCTAGGTCCATTTTAGCGAGAAGATTATTGAGCACGGCATCGGAAAGTTCAGCGCGGAGAGCATCCTTGCAATTTGGATTTTCGGAAGTGAAAAGTTCATTGAGGCAGTCTTTCCTAGAGAGTGCGGTTTGATTTTTTAGATTGATTTGGTCGTCGAAATGGAAACTGTCATCGCTAAGGCGGCGGTAATTTTCGTAAGCCACTAGGAGGTTAACGAGATTTGAATCAGTAAAAGTTTTAGTGTCGTTAAAACGACCGACGATGTCAGAGTTATTAAGATCATAAATTAGCACTGATGATTCTTCGGTAATCCCCTGTTCGCGACGCCAATCATCGACGAGATACTGCATGTCGATGCGATGCGGTGCGCGTTTTTCAGCAACTTTAGCAATTTCTGGTTTTTTATTTTCAACTTTTTCAGCAGTGTTTGCGAGTAATTTTAATAATGAAACTACGCCAAAAGCGATGGCAAATACGCCAATAATAGTACCGAGTACGATAAAGAAAATTTTGAGAAAACTTGGTTTACTATTTTTGGTTAATTCTTCGAGATTGATATCGTCTTGCATCTTAAAAATATTTTATCATATTTAGCATATGCGGTATAATATTAAGCATATGGGCTTTTTGAAAGGACTTTTTAAAAAAGAAGAAGCGAAAGCAAATTCTTTGGTAAATGTGAAATCACCGAGTGGGAGTTTGGTTTTTGAATTTAGTTTGAAAAATGGTAGTCCGAGCTATCGGGTGCTAAAAAATCAAGAAGTCTTACTGAGTAATTCCAGGTTAGGTTTTGAAATTTATAATGAAAAACCGATTGCGGAAAATTTAGGGGTGGTGAGGATTTTGCCAAAATTTAAGGATGAAACTTGGCAGAGTGTGATGGGGGAAACTTTGGATATCGTGAATAAATATAACGAGACGACTTTTTATCTGGCGGAGCGCGAAAAAGACGGACGTATTTTTACTTTAAGAGTGCGAGTCTTCGATGAGGGGGTGGCTTTTCGTTATGAATTCCCACCGCAGCCAGGTTTTCAACGCATGATTATTACGAATGAGTTAACGGAATTTAATCTGGACATCCACGCCAAAAGTTGGTCGATGCCGGCTTTTACCTTGGCGCGGTCAGAGACGGATTATGAAGAGCGGGCGATTTTTAATTTGACTGGTTCGAGACAGACGCCATTTACGGCAGAGCTTCCGAGCGGTAAGGTTATCTCGATTCACGAGGCGGCACTGATTAATTACGGTTCGATGACTTTGGGTCTGAATAAAATCGGGCGACTTGAAGCAAATATCACCCCACTTTCAGATGGGATGAAGGCTTATTTGACTTTACCTTTTGAAACGCCATGGCGCGTAATCATGGTGGCGGATTCTGCCGTGCAACTGACGAAGAATAAGATGATTTTAAGCTTGAATCAAAGCCCAAGAATGAATTTTGATTGGGTGGAACCGATTAAATTTCTGGGAATTTGGTGGGCGATGCTGATTGGGATTTGGAGTTTTACGGCTTCTGAACGACAAGGTGCGACGACGGAGCATGCTTTAGAATATCTTGATTGGTGTGAAAAATTAGGTATCTCGGGACTCTTGATTGAGGGGTGGTTGGATCAAAATTTGGCAAAGAAGCTAGATAAAAAGAAAATTTTGGAGCGTGCTAAGCAAAAAAATATTGAAATTGTGGCACAATGTGAGACTGCGAGTCAGATTGATAATTATGAAAAAAATCTGGTTAAACAATTTGATGAGCTAGAGGCACAAGGGGTGCGTTATTTGAAATTGGATTATTCAGGTCCGAAGATGTTGATTAAGGGGCGTGAAGAATTTCATCAGTCACAGGCGGGGGTATTGCATTTTAGTAACGTTTTGAAGCTAGCGGCACAGAAAAAAATGATGCTAAATGTTCACGAATCGATTAAGGGCACCGGTCTTGAACGAACTTATCCGAACTTGCTCTGCACAGAGGGGGCAAAGGGGCAGGAATATGAAGGTGGTGGTTTGAATTCTAAACACGCGGTGATTCTACCTTTCACGAGAATGCTCGCCGGTGGCTTTGATTTTACACCGGGAATTTTTGATTTAAATAATCCAGCGAAAAAAGTTTATTCCACTCTGGCCAGGCAGTTAGCCTACTATGTGGTGTTTCATTCTGGAATGCAGATGTTGGCCGACCGTCCAGAATCTTATGAAAAAAATCGGGATGCGTTGTCATTTATTCAAAAAGTACCAGTGAATTTTGAAATTGAAGTGCCTTTGCTCGGTAAAATCGGTGAATATTATGCGGTGGCCAGGCGCGGGCGAGGGGAGACGGACTGGTATATTGGTGGTATTGTCGATGATATGGCGCGTACGATGAAAGTTAAGTTAAGTTTCTTGGAAAAAGACGTGAAATATAATGCTTTTATATTCCGTGATGGTGACATAGCGGATTTTCGCATGAACCCAACGGATCTTAAAATTGAGCGCCTGGTGGTGGATGCAGAAGATGAGCTGGAAATTCCGGTGGTAGGAATGGGCGGTTTCGCGGTACGTCTAATAAAGGCTTAAAAAACAGGGGTAACCTGGAGATGGACTCCAGGTTTTTTGATAAAAAATAACAGATATAGTGTAGAGATGGTCTCTACGTTAGATTAATTTTGTGGTGATAATTAAATGCTCGGTGTTAAGTCAATTCTGCGGTCAGAATTAGACGTTCGGTGTAGTCGTGGCCGGAGATTTTTTCACCATGGCAGGTCATCAAGGTGATAGTCGGGATGGACTTTTTGGTCAAGAGTTTCGACATATTGATGTCAGATTTTTGCTGGATTTTACGGTTTTTGATTTGATAAGTTTGGTCGCCAAAGCGGAAAGTATCGCCAATTGATAACTTGTTGAGATTTTGAAAAATTGTAGAGGAGTGACCAATAATAAAATCGTGATTTTGATTAGCGTGATAGACTCCAGCAATGCGTTCTGGTGAAGTGAGAGTATTTTCATCACTAATCTCGAGCGAGCGAATCGGTGAGGTGAGGTTGATTTTGGGAATTTCGAGTATGAGGTTGGTATTAGCTTCTACGGTTTGAGGCTGAAAAGCTAAAAAGGTAAAAATCAGAAAAAAGCATAGATATAATGCGCCAAAAACACCAAAAATTGATGATTTCTTGATTTTCATAATGCTCCCGTTTATAAGTTTATTTTAGCAAAAGCTTATGCTTAAAACAAGAGATTGGGGGTGGTTTTATGCTAAGAAAAATATTTAAAACGATGAACCAAAGTGTGCTTTATTTAAGAAAAAACTGGGGTAGATTTCCCTGTTTTTGTAAAAAATTAAATAGAGTCGTAGGGCTCGCGAATTGGGAATGAGATTGAAGTGCCGAAGCCAAGACGGGATTTAATTTTGGCGCCAAGTGCGGAATACTGTTCACTGCTATCGACGGTCATCACGACACTATCATCGGTAATCACGAGATGATATTTGGCTGGGGTGATATCGATACTCTGGGCGGAAGTGGCGTTCATAGAGATTAGGATATTCCCCTTAGTCGGATTTTTAAGGCGTGAGTTGAGGTAACCGACGATGAATTTGATGATGTCGGTATAGTTTTCAACTTGGTGACGACGACGAATCACGTCAAGGTCGAGATTAACACCAATTTTTTCAAGCTTAATTAGATATTCACGATAAATTGGGTCGATGATGTCCGAAAGATACATGAATTTGCGATCAAAAACACTGGTGTGAACCTTGGTGGCATCAAGAAATTTAGAGATAGATTGCCCTTGCATAAACATATTATATCATAGACCTGGATTATGTTTTTTAAGCATTTCACGGTGTGCGCGGTAATTTGGATCATGGCTTTCGACTTCCTGCCAAAAAGCTTTGGAGTGGTCGGGATGATTGATATGGGCGAGTTCGTGAATAATTAAATAATCACGTAAAACTTCGGGTACCTGCATGAGTCCGATGTTCATGGAAATGGTAAATTCATAGCCGCCGAGTAGCGATTTTTTGCGACGGGTACAAGAGCCCCATCTGGTAGATTGGTGCTTTAAAGTGACGTGGTCATAATGGTAGCCATAAAGTTTTGCCAGATATTCGAGGCGGTAAGGTAGGTATTCTTTGGCTTGTTTCATAAGGAGCTTTTTCTGGGTGTCTCGAGCGCGTTGTGTAGCGGGGTCGGCAAGATTGAGGCCGCGTAGGCGTTCTCGCATGGAATCGAGACTTTTTTGAATTTGTCGTTCGGAGACATAAGATGGAACCGACATCTGGAGTCGGCCGGAAGTGGAACGTGAAAAAGAAATGTTTTTAGCTAAGGCATTACGGCGAATGATAATTTCACCAAATTCAGAATCGGCGAGAATCATTTTGGAGTTGAGCTAAGACGTGAGAAAGCTGGGTCTCAAAAGTGTGTTTGCCAGAGAGAATAATTGGTTTTTCAATCTCGGCTGGAGCTTCCATAAGACGGATGCGGCGGTCGTATTCTTCCTTGGCGCGCGCAATTGAGCGAAGTTTAAGCTTTAAGCGCAGCTTGATGGTGTTAATATCGGTTTGAATCCAAACGAGAGTCGGCGCATAACCGGATAGTTTCAATAGTTTGCGTACGGAATTACGCTCGTCTTCGGTATCGAGACCACCTTCAATCACGATATTTTGACCGGTTTTAGCAATCGCCTCGAGGACGACGTGAATTTGTTTCTCAGTGAAGTCCGCTTCTTCACGCAAGGCTCGAAGATCGTAGTAAGGAGCCTTGAAACGTTGTGAGAATTTTTCACAAAATGTAGTTTTTCCACTACATGGTGCACCGAATACCAGGATAGCTCGAGGTCTTGTTTTCTTTTTACCTTCCATATTGGAGATATTATATCATGGAAGTAATTAGGTGAACAAATAATTTAAAATTTAAAGCTGATTTATGAGCTTTGATTTTTTACTGAGACGTTTTAATTCGGAATCGAAGGGACGGTAATAAGATTTGGTGAGGGCGGAGGAATTGGCGAGGAGAATTTGTGATGGAAAATAAAAGATCCAACAAATAAAATTAGCCGGTTGATAAAGAAAAATCGGGAGAAATTGCATGCGTGAGAAAAAAGAGATTAGGACGGTGAGGTCGCAGGCGATAAAAAGCATAAAACCAATAAAATTACAGATGGCGGCACGACGGAAACGAGGAGTTTTGCGCTTTAACCACTGGACGGCTAGACCGAGGTTAAGAATGAGTGAGCTACCATAGGCGAAGCCGGCGGCATAAATTGTTGGAATTTGATAAAAATGGGTAAAGATAAATAATAAAATAATAAAAAAGCTCCAAGCGATAAAGAATTTGGGGCTAACATCGGCGTAGCGTGAGGTGTGAAAGTATTGGGCAAAACAGAATAAAATAATGCCAAATGGCGAGATATTATCGATAGCTAGTACGACATCGGCGGCGAAGGTAAAAAGAAGTGCCGTTCTCAAGAGATAATCTTTGGGTGCGAAAAAACTGGTGTAGATTAGACAGGTGAGGATGGTGGAAACTTTAGTAAAGGTGGCAATAGTGAGGAGAAAATCTGGGATGAGGCGACTGCCAAAAAATAAATTCAAAATTCCGACGAGGAAGAAATAGGCGAACATGATGGACCAAAGCGTCAGCCAAAAATTAAGATTGGTAAGAAGTCTGAACCAGAAATTTTGAACCTGAGTTTTCATGATTGGTTAAAATAAGTATAACCGATTTGAGATAAAAGTTTAAGTGCTGGAGAAAGATAACCGATTTAGAGATTTAAGTGCTATAGAAATATGTTATAATAAAAAAGCCTAGGGGCGTAGTACAACGGTTAGTATAGCGGTCTCCAAAACCGTAGATCATGGTTCGATTCCGTGCGCCCCTGCCAGATTAGCTCGAGAGAGCTATTTTTTATGGCAAAATTTTGGCACAGAAAAAATCTCCCATAAGGAGAGGGAGATTTTAACGCTTCTTCTCTTTCACTTCGTTACGGCCAAGGTTTTTCTTGGTTTCAGTGAAAACGACGTGCTTGCGAAGAATTGGGTCGTATTTCTTCAAGCTAAGCTTGTCTGGAGTGTTCATGGTGTTCTTCTTGGTATAGTATGCACGGATACCAGATTCCTCTGAAACGAGACCGACGAGCTTGCGTTTGGTATTACTCTTTTTTGACATGATTGGGACTATTTTACCATAAGATATGAAATCTGTAAATAAATGCACTAAAAATGGTTCAGTTAAACAATTAAGAAAGACATCAAAAGCAAAAAAGGAACAATCCTGTA
>CAUUFZ010000003.1:0-190202 GCA_963544575.1 uncultured Candidatus Saccharibacteria bacterium
TACAGGATTGTTCCTTTTTTGCTTTTGATGTCTTTCTTAATTGTTTAACTGAACCGATTACGCTTAGAGACGGTAATAATTTTGCGGTTGGATTAGGCTTATTGATAACCTATTGGCTTTGCTTGGTGGTCTCTTGCACGAGGGTAGCGCGGAGGAATTGGCGTGAGAGATAGGTTTTCTGTACGTCTGACCAGGCGCCGGTACAAGTAATAATACTGATGGAATCTTGGCCAGTGACTGGTGATTCGAGCATGGCAGACATTTTTTCATTGGCGTCAGCCAGGGATACTGTCTGATTTTCATAAACACGATAGGTGAGTTTGGTGCCATCACCCATTTCAATCTGGATCTGGTCGCCGGCTACTAGATTATCTAGATGTTTAAAAACTCCGGCCGCAGTTGGGCCACCGTTATGACCGACGAAGAGCGCGGTCTTACCAGTGAGTGGAGGAAGGGTACCGGTGTACCATCCCACATCAAAAATACTATTTGGCGTACTAATAGCGCCTTTGCCGGTGAGTCCGACCGGTAATATACGAGCGTTTTTTACGCCTAATTTCTCGATACTCATGAAGCGTGGTTTATCGTAGGCAACAGAATATGAATTAGCTTTTTCTTCGGAAATTGGAGTTTCATCCACGGAAGCTTGATCGGTTTCGAGATCGAGGTTAGATTTCGGTAGCATTCGTTCACTACCTTCTTTGGATTTGTAATAATGGTCTTCCCAGAAATATAGACGCGCGGTGACGATGGTAAAAATTAGAGCCAAGATGATAAATGGGAGATTAATGAGGATTTTAGATTTTGATTTAACTTCGAGAGACATCCCACCCAGCTTTCTTATTTATAATCGTCGTAAGTTACCATAAGGGCGCGTGAATCGAGTTGACGGAGGTTTTCGAGGGCTACGGTCACCACGATGAGAAGTCCGGTACCGGAAAGGGAGAGACCCATCGGAGCGTCGCTGAGCATGATGGCGACATAGTCAGTAATGAATGGAATCATGGCAATAAAGCCGAGTGCAAGAGCGCCAAATAGATTGAGGCGAGTCATGACTTTTTCTAGGTAATTTGCCGTGGTCATACCTGGGCGAACCCCCTCGATGAAGCCACCTTGCTTTTGGAGGTTATCAGCGATTTCTTTGGTGTTAAAAATAATGGAGGTGTAGAAGTAGGTAAAGAGTACTACGAGTAGGAAGTAGAGAGCTGGATAGATGAACCAACGTGCATTAATGCCGTTTGGATAGAGGGTTTTGAAATTTGAAGCGTTTGGCATGGTGAAAATTTCACTGATGGTTTTCGCTACGGTATTTCCCTTATCTATACTGGAGATGAGTTGTCCGACGAGAGCTGGGAGCGAAAGGAAGGCGGTGGCGAAAATGACTGGCACAACGCCGGCTGAGATAAGCTTCAAAGGTAGAATAGATTTGATGCCACCATAGGCACTGTTGCCGTGAATACGTTTAGCGTAATTGATGGTGATAATGCGCTGAGCTTCGTTGAGCTTGACGAGCCAATAAAGAATTAGGATTACGACAACTAGAAGAGCTAGAGCGACCCAGAATAGTACCGGATTGACTGGCAACTCTAGCCAACCGAAAAGATTCAGTGAGCCATTTTTGGTATCGAAAAGTTGTTGGCCGAGTGAGCCAAGGGTGCTTGGAAATTGAGAAATAATACTGGCAAAAATAATCATCGAAATACCATTGCCGATACCTTGCTCAGTGATTAATTCACCTAGCCACATTAAGATAATGGATCCGGCGGTCATGGTAATCACTGAAACCACCCAGTCACGTGGAGTTGGGGTGAAGCTGAGAGTATTCGAAGATACCACAGATTGGTAAAGAATGTAAATATAAGCAATAGATTGGACTACGGCTAGCGGTACGGCGAGCATACGAGTCCATTGATTAATTTTACGACGACCAGTTTCACCATCCTCGGAAAGTTCTTCGAGACTTGGAATAGCTTTACTGAGGAGCTGGAAGACGATGGAAGAGGTGATGTATGGAGAAAGCCCCACCAAAATAATGGAGAAGGAGGCTAGGCCACCACCTGAAATTAAGTTAATAAAACCGGTGAAATCTGACTTGGAAATCAAGCTGGAAACGGCGTCCTTAAAGGTCTTAGCGTCACCCATTGGCACTGGGATATGTGCAAGCAAACGGTAAGCTACCAAAATACCTAACACGGTAAAAATGCGTTTCAGCATGTCTTTGTTTTTTAGAGATTTCAAAATCGTCTTGAAATGCATGGAATCCTCTCTATTTATTAATCTATCTTACCATGTTTACTTAAGTTTTTAAAGATAAAAAATAACCCCCGTGTTAATTACGAGGGTTATCTCGGACTAATTAGTCGTTTTGCTTTTTCAAGCGCTTTGGTACTGGGTTCTTGGTGAATGAACCACCAGCTTTTTTGAGCATTTCGAGACCAGATTTAGAGATAAATTGGGTTTCGAGATCAATTTTGCTATTAAGTTCACCACGGGTGATAACCTTGACCTTGACGAATGGGCTAGTAATGAAACCAGCTTCGAAAAGGGTGAAGTTATCGACTTTACCAGATAAGGCATTAAGGATGTCAGTGTAGACGACTTCAGCCTTAGCGTGGATAGATTTGAAACCTTTGAGCTTAGGGACAGCTTGCATCATAGCGCGCTGACCACCCATGAAAGTAGCAGGCATCTTGCGGTGACCAGTACGGGCTTTTTGACCCTTAGTACCACGACCTGCGGTCTTACCACGACCAGCGGCAATACCACGACCAGCACGAGTTGGGCGGGTATTAGCTTCAACGATTAGATCATTGTATTTCATTACTTGCTCTCCTTTTCTTTGGTAGCAGTAGTATTCCACTTAGAGCGTGGAACCTGAGCTTTAAGACCATCGATAACGGCGTAAGCGATGTTGACCTTGTTGGTAGAACCGAGAGACTTGGAAATCAAGTTCTTGATACCAGTTAAACCAATTACGGAACGAACGATACTCCCAGCGATAATACCAGTACCAGGGGCAGCTGGTTTCATCAAAACGTGAGCACCGGTAACTTTGGTTTCCACTTCGTGGCAGATAGTTTCGCCAGACATGTGGAAGGTTACCATGTTTTTCTTGGCTACACGAGTAGCTTTTTGAACAGCGGAGGTAACATCGGCGCCCTTAGCGACACCTACACCAACTTTGTTTTTCTTATTTCCAATAGCAACAAGAGCTTTGAAACGCATACGGCGACCACCTTTAACGGTGCGAGAAACACGATCGATATTGATAGTGATTTCTTCAAATTCTTTTGGTGCAGCTTCACCACGGACGCGATCGCGGCGATTGTTGCGGCGCATTGGGCGACCAGCCATATCGCGAGTTTGCTTGGTGGCAGCGACATCGTCAGACATTTTAAGGGTGCCAGCTTTGTTCACTACTTTTGGTTGCTTAGGAGCGGTAGAATTTGCTTCGGCCATATTAGAACTCCAATCCTTCCTTACGAGCTGCATCGGCTAGAGCTGACATGCGGCCAGCGTAGGCGAAAGCACCACGATCGAATACAACTTTTGTGATATTTGCTTTTTTAGCTTTTTTGGCAATTTCTTCACCAATTTTAGCGGCTTTTTCAGTCTTAGAACCGGTTAGCTTGGTGCCAACGGTGGTAGCAGAGACTAAAGTAGTCATGGTGTCGTCATTGATAATTTGAGCAGAAACGTGAAGATTACTGATATTAACGCTCAAGCGTGGGCGAATTTCAGTACCATGAATTTTTGCACGGGTACGTTTTTTGCGATACAACTTATTCATTATTTCTTCCCTGCCTTTCCAGCCTTGCGAAGGATTACTTCGTCAGCATATTTAATACCTTTACCCTTGTATGGTTCAGGTTTCTTGAAGGCGCGAATTTCAGCGGCAACTTGACCAACTTTTTGCTTGTCAATGCCAGAAACAACGATTTCCATCTTGTTAGTTTTTAATTCGATACCTTCTGGGGCTACGTATTTCACTGGGTGGGAGAAACCAAGGGACATTTCAATTTCTTTTGGACCACCGGAAAGACGATAGCCGACACCATTGATTTCAAGTTTTTTCTCGAAACCTTTGGAAACACCAGTAACGGCGTTGTTTAGAAGTGCGCGTTGTAGACCATGCCAGGCACGAGCTTCAGCTTCGTCATTCTCACGAGTAACGATAATCTGACCGTCTTCGACCTTAGTCACAACGAATTTTTGTACAGGAACCTCGAGTGAACCCTTTGGTCCAGCAACAGTAATGAACTGTTCGCCGACCGTGATTGTCACTCCTGCAGGAATCTGTACAGGTTGTTTTCCGATACGACTCATATCTTCCTTTCAATTAATATTCGGTTAATTTTAACATAATTTAAGGCTTAATTCAAGATGAAAAATAAAAATACCCCCTCCGGAAGGAAAGGGTATAGATAAAATTTTACTTAATTAACAGACTAGATAGCAATAAGATGCTTTTTCAATAAATGTAGTACCCTGGAAATATTCCAGATAGAAAAAGCATTGAGGTTATCTCTACACCGACAGTTGCTAGGATATTTATCAAAATAAAGCAGGTTACATATTTAAATGGTAAATTACCGTAAATTTGTAATGTTAGCAATATTGGTAGTAATATCATCCAGGTGTATTTAAAGCCAGAGAGCTTAGTATAATTCTTTTGTTCTGAATATACACAATCTATAATTTGCAGAACTTCATTAGTTATACTCATCAGAGTCAACATAAATAATAGTTCCATATTATCCATTTGATTATCATATCGAAGGATGCAACAGAATAAAATATAGACCGTGTAGGCTCCCATAATGATAAATGTTTTAGCTCCATAATTTGATTTAGCTATTTTTGATTTTACTCCCTGTATACAATCTTCTAGATGGATATTTGCCGCTATTAACATGAAACCAAATAAACCTCCGGCAATCTTATATACACTACTCAAGTCTGACTTATAAATCATAATTGAGTAGATAACCCCAGCATAAATTAACTTAAATAAGAGAAATAAGTTAAGTATTTTTCGAGGATGATTAACTGTATAGTCTTGCACGGATGCGTTATGGTTTCTTAAAAAGTGTCCAACCTCACCCTTTTCCTCAAAAATTGAGCTATGATGTCCTTGCTTTTTCTTGGTTTTCTTCATTTTTATCCCCCCTTTTTTCTAGAAACTTCAATACCCGTGATGTTAACAAAGTATTTTTAATAAAAATTTACTTCACTAGCGCATGGATAGTAACTTCTATATTATACAATTTTATGTATTTACTGTCAAACTTTCGAATTTTTGCTCTTTTATCTAAAACATATATAATAAATATATGAGTAAAATCAATGTATTGTTAGCTAATTCAGCCGGAGAGTTTAATGAAACTCAAATTGATATCATAAATGCCATAAAAGAAGTTGAAAAATATACTTTTACTAAGTTGAAAATCGATTGGGATATTGACCTAGTGGTAAATAATCGCATGGATTTTTTGGTAATTCCGGAAGACGGCGTGGGTGGATATACTTATGCATGTGATTTTATTGTTTGTGCTTTAGATTTGAAGAATATGTCGATTCCGCGTTTTAAAGAGATGTTGGTTCATGAACTTGGCCATGCTGCGCGTTTGGGAAAGAACAATGAATGGATGAATACATTGTTTGACGGGATGATTTCGGAAGGTATCGCGACGTATTTCGGTACAGAATTTGCAAAAAATAATAGTGATAAGCAATTTTTCACTAAAGCTATGCTGGAACGCAGTGACGAAGAAAATGAACGCATTCTAAATGAGCTTCGCGGTAATCTTGAAGATAAAAATTATGACTACCAAACGATTTTCTTCACTGGTAACGATAAATTACCACGCTGGTCTGGCTATTCATTGGGATATTATTTGGTGAAGAAATATTTGGAGAAGACGCACAAGACAATCGAAGAAGCATTTGCTGATAAATATAAAGATTTTAGAATTGTGCTTTAGATTTTTATAAAAAATACCCCCACCTTTCGGTGAGGACCAGTGAAGCTTAAGTTCAAGGATTTAACGGCGATAATACGGGCGATCGGACTTCATCATCCTATGCGCAAGCTTAACGATTTCCCATTTACCATTAATTTTGACTTTTTGACAATAATAATTTTTGCCGATGGTTACCATTTCATTGTCGTTGATCAATCGAGTCCGATACTCGTCGCGTTTTTCTTGATTTTTTCTATTAATAGCCATCTTCCCCTCCTTGATAAACACAGAAGTAAACTTCGTTATGAAGTAAGTTGCATTAAACTGATTGTTTAACTGAATATTATTATACATTTTTAAATTTTTGTGTCAAAAAAATACCCCCTCCGGATGGAGAGGGCTTGGTGAAATCTAGTCCCATTTTATTGTTTCAAATACGATAAATACTAGAAATAGACCTAGTATTGCTAAGGTTGCAAGTGTGGCATATTCATTTATTGTAGATATTTGAGATAAAATACTATAGAATAAGTAAATAATCACGGCTACAGCAAATAAGCTTGAAATGCCCATCATAAAAACATCTAATTTTTCATTAAAATTATTTTTCATAATAATTCCCCCTTTTTAAAATAGAAAAATTGGTTACGACAAAGTAATAAGTTAGTTTCACCAAATTTATAAGTTACAATCAAAGAGCTAAATCTTTGATTCTTATATTGTATCATTTTTGAACTCATTTGTCAATCTAGCTTATGCTTAAAATATTTTTTGTCAAAAAATACCCCCCTCCGGAAGGAAGGGGTGGTTAGGATTGGTTTGGATTATGACCAGAGACGCAGGTCCGATAAGATATCGCGAAACCAGGTAAGCTTTCTTTTTTCGCGTCGCAAGGTGTATGGTTTGACTGGCTCGGGTAGTATTGGAGGTAAATCACTGAAAAGCTCTGGATAAACTATGGATATCTTGGTTCGAAATGCATAGTTAACCATTGTGCTAAAGATTAAAACCGGGATATCTTCTCTGCCAAAAGTGATTAGGAAGGGATCACCAAAACAGGCATCGACGACGAACTTGGAGGATCTTCTTCTTACGTGATTTTTGATAATTTGGTGTTTTTCCAGTGTCGTAAAATTGATACGACGAATATAGGCTGGAGTGTCAAGCTGTCTAGAATATCGACGATTTTCGATTTTTAATACGTCTAAATCTTGAAGGATTTCCAATTGGGTAGCAATCTTAAGTCCTTGAAAACAAAAGCCTGCAGGAATTTCTGCCTCGTCAACTTGCTTGGTTATTAGGTCGTGAATAATGGAGTAAATCGGTAAATTAAAGGTCTTATTATCCGGATGAATACAGTGTTTAATAGACCATGCATTGATTATTCTAATTTTGCCTGCCATGATGTCATCGTAGATTTGATTTTTACTGAGCAACATGGTATTCACCTCTCTTTCTGAAAGATGTAATGTCCTAACTTAAAGTGCATATTCGTCGGACGAGATACAGATTAATTTTAGCATAAAAATAAGGCCAGGAGTTCTGACCTTATTTTTTCTAGTTTATTACCAAACCTTGACTAAGATTTCACCACCGAGGCGAGCTTTGCGAGCTTCCTCACCAGTCATGATACCTTTTGAAGTCGAGACGAGGATGACACCACGACCGGATTTGACCTTTGGAAGATCATCGGCGGAAGTATAAACGCGGCGACCTGGTTTACTGACCTTAGTGATTTCGTTAATACGAGCGATTTCGTCAGCTTGATTGATCAAGACGTGGATGAAATTGCGTGGTTTTGCTTCTTCGATTGAGAAGTCAGCGATAAACTTGGTTTTCTTGAGACCTTCTAGTACAGCAAGCTTTAGTTTAGAAGTTGGTACAACAATCTCGTTTTTGTTGACGAGAATAGCATTGCGGATACGAGTGATAAGGTCGGCAATTTGATCTGTTGATTGTAATGACATATCTTATCCTTTCTACCAGCTACTCTTTGTTACACCAGGGATTTCACCCTTGCTTGCTTTTTCGCGGAAGCTAATACGGCTGAGACCGAAGCGGCGCATGTAGCCACGTGGACGACCGTCGAGCATATCACGATTTTTTAACCTAGTTGGGCTGGAATTTTTTGGTAGCTTCTGAAGACCTTCGAGGTCGCCAGCGGCTTTAAGTTCAGCACGCTTTGCTTTGTACTTATCGTACATTTTTTGACGCTTGAGGTCACGGAGTACTGCAGACTTTTTGGCCATGTTATTTGTTCTCCTTTTTCTCGAATGGCATACCAAATGCCTCTAATAATTTACGGCTAGCTTCTTTGGAACCGTTCTTGATGATGAAAGTGATCTCAAGGCCGTGAAGAACTGATGCATCTTCGAAGGTAATTTCTGGGAAGACGGTTTGTTCTTTAAGACCAACTGAGTAGTTGCCTTGTTCATCAAAAGATTTGCTTGGAACGCCGTGGAAGTCACGAACGTGTGGCAAAGCGATGTTAATGAAGCGATCAACGAATTCATACATCTTATCATTACGTAAAGTGGTGAGGTAACCAACTGGGGCGCCCATACCTTTACGGATTTTGAAGGTAGCAATAGATTTCTTTGCTAGTCTAGAGGTGGAAGCTTGACCGGTAATCTTAGCAAGAGTAAGGACTACGGTTTCAGTGTAGTGCTTATCTTCACGCTTTTTACCAACACCACAAGATACAATCACTTTTTCAAGTTTTGGAACTTGGTTGATGTTCTTGATATTAAGCTCTTTTTCTAGGTCTTTTACGATTTTGTCTTGGTATAAGACTTTCAAACGTGGGGTATATTCAGCCATGATTATTTCCCTTCTTTCTTGAGATTGGAAAGATCGATACCGACGTGAATATCTTTCTTACCACCCTTTGGATTAAATTGAGTGGCTTTGATGTGGCGCTCGCGAATGCCGATACCTTCGATCATTGCTTTGTGAGCAGCACGATCCATTTTGACGATTTTACCAGTCTGACCTTTGTGGTCGCCGGCAATGATTTTTACCATATCGCCAGATTTCAAATTCTGTGCCATATTATAGAACCTCCGGTGCTAAACTGATAATCTTGTTGAAGCCGAGTTCACGAAGCTCACGTGGGACTGGTCCGAAGACGCGAGTACCTTTTGGAGTTTTGTCGTCGTTAACGATGACGGCGGCGTTGTCGTCGAAGCGGATGGTAGAACCATCAGCACGGCGAATTTGACCACGAGTACGAACGATAACGGCACGAACTACTGCTTTTTTCTTAATGTTTCCTGTAGGAGATGCGTCCTTTACGCTGGCGGTGACAATGTCACCAACACGAGCGTAACGAGCGCGAGTTCCACCGAGGACACGGATTACGCCAAGTTCCTTGGCTCCGCTGTTATCTGCGACAGCTAATCTAGTTTCCTGTTGAATCATCTTATTTTTCCTCTCCTTCTTCTAGGTCACCACTAACTTCAGCTTTAAGTTCGACTGAATCGTGAGACTTTTCAAGAATTTTGACGAGTTTATAGGTACAAGTCTTTGAGTAAGGACGGCAGGCGATGATCTCAACCTTATCACCAAGCTTGGCCTCATTTGCTTCATCATGAGCGGTGTACTTACGGGTGTGTGAGTACTGCTTGTGATAAAGTGGGTGAGTTTCACGGCTGGTAATGGAGACGGTGATGGTCTTATCGCGCTTATCAGAGGTAACTACTCCTTGAAGTGTTTTTGCCATACTTAGGCTCCCTTTCCTTGATTAATTAAAGTTAGTGCTTTTGCAATTTCTTTGCGCAAAGCTTTGATACGATGTGGATTTTGCAAGGTACCTTCGTAGAGACCACGCTTAGCTTCGAGAAGTTCTTGCTTTAACTCAGCGACGGTTTTAACCTTGGCGGTTTCAGTTTTCTTATCAGCCATGATTAAATTTCACCTTTCCTTACAAATTTACAACGTACTGGAAGTTTGTGAGAGGCAAGACGAAGTGCTTCTTTTGCCTGTTCTTCAGTGACTTCAGCCATTTCGAACATCACAGTACCGGTTTTAACTTTAGCTACGTAAAATTGTGGTTCACCTTTACCAGAACCCATTTTCACATCAAGAGGTTTCTTGGTGACAGGGGTGTGTGGGAAGATGCGGATCCAAATTTTACCACCACGCTTGATATAGCGGGTAATAGCTTGACGGGCAGCCTCGATTTGGCGGGAATTGATGCGTTCATTGTCAAGAGACATGAGACCAAATTCACCAAATGCTACGGTGTTGCAGCGAGTAGCTACGCCATCGTTTTTGCCTTTTCTAACCTTACGGTGCGCAACGCGACTTGGAAGTAAAATAGCCATATTTATTTTTCTCCCTTATAAATCCAAACCTTAACACCTACGATACCGGCGATGGTTGGAGCGTGATGACAGTAGAAATCGATGTCGGCGCGGAGAGTATGTAGAGGAACTGAACCCTCGATGAATTTCTCACGGCGGGACATTTCGGCGCCATTAAGACGGCCAGAAACTTCGACACGAACACCTTTAGCGCCAGCGGTCATGGTAGACTGGGTAGCCATCTTGACGGCACGGCGGAAGTTCATACGCTTACCAAGTTGGAAACCGATATTTTCAGCAACGAGCTTGGCGGATAATTCAGGTTTCTTAACTTCTTCCACGTTAAGGCGGATTGGTTGAGAAACGAATTTTTCCAATTCTTTCTTTAATTCATTGATACCAGCACCTTGTTTGCCGATAACTGCACCAGCCTTAGCGGTACGAATAGTAACCGTGGTAAGGTTGTCGGTGCGTTCGATTTCGATGCGGGCAATGGTTGGGCGAGCTTTGAAGCGGTTTTCAATAGTCTCGCGGATCTTGACGTCTTCGATTAACCATTTTTTGAAATCAGTGTTCTTGGTGAACCATTTGGAGGCCCAATCTTTACTGATTTGAAGGCGATAAGAAACCGGGTTTACTTTTTGACCCATTACTTGTCCTCCTTAGCTGATTCTTTTTTAGCTTTTTCTTCGCCAGCTACTTCAACGAAGATGTTGCTGCTAATCTTCTCAAATGGAAGAGCGCGACCGCGTGATGCAGGAACAAAACGGCGGATGCGGGTACCAGCAGTAACAGAGATACGAGCGATGCGGATAGTCTTAGGGTCAATTGAAACACCAGAGTTAATGAGGTTAGCTTTGGCAGAATCAATAGCCTTCATGACTGGACGTGCAGCGCGGCGTGGAGTGTGTTCTAGAATGACAAGAGCATCGGCGACGTAGCGATCGCGAACGAGGCTAGCGACGATATTGGTCTTGCGTGGCATAGAATCTACACCTTTAATGTAAGCGTGTGCAAAATGAGTGGACATTATTTACCTCCCTTTACATCAGCTTTTTTACCACCATGGCGTTTGAACTTGCGAGTTGGAGCAAATTCACCAAGCTTGTGTCCGACCATATTTTCGGAAACGAAGACTGGAACGTGGACTTTGCCGTTGTGAACAGCGACAGTGCGACCAACCATTTCTGGGAAGATGGTAGAGTGGCGAGCCCAGGTTTTAATCACGGTGCGATCTTCAGCGGAGAGAGCTTTGATCTTCTTTTCGAGTTTAAAATCCACGAATGGACCTTTTTTAAGGCTACGAGACATAGATTATTTCCTCTTTCCTTCGTGACGACTACGCACGATCATTTTATTAGTTTTCTTATTGTGACGAGTGCGGAAACCGAGAGTAAGCTGACCCCATGGAGTACGAGGAGCTTTACCGGTACCGTGACGACCACCGTCACCGCCACCGTGTGGGTGATCTGTAGCGTTCATAACAACACCACGGACACTTGGGCGGATACCTTTACGGCGAGTACGACCAGCAGCACCAATCTTGATGTTTTGGTGTTGGAGGTTACCAACTACACCGATGGAAGCTTCACAAGTTGCGAGAACTTTGCGAACTTCACCAGATGGCATACGAAGAGTGGCATAGCCGTTTTCTTTTGCCATAAGTTGAGCGGATGCACCAGCAGAGCGGGCCATTTGAGCACCACGACCTGGAGTTAGCTCGATAGCGTAAACCATAGTACCGACTGGGATTAGGTCAAGAGTTAAGCGGTTAGATTCTTCAATTGGAGCTTCTACACCAGTTTGGAATTTCTTACCCTTAAACATCTTGGAATCAGCAAGTACGTAATGGAAGTTGTTGTTTTCGTCTTTGATACGAGCAATACGAGCGCTACGGTTTGGATCGTACTCGATTTCCATAACTTCGTAGGTCTTACCTTGTGGAAGGTTGTGAGTAAGAATACGATAGTGTCTCTTCACACCACCACCACGGTGACGAACAGTAATGCGTCCTTGGTTGTTTTTACCTGCGTTCTGCTTTTTGGCCTTCAAGAGAGACTTGAGCGGTTTTCTGGTCGTAATTTGATCAAAATCCTGAGTAGTCTTCTGGCGCTGAGCAGGAGTAGTAGGACGATAAGCTTTAATGCTCATTATTTTTTATCTCCTTCCTCAACAGTTTCTTCGTCGAAGACGCGGATTTTGTTACCCTCAGCAAGCGTGACATAAGCATACTTGCGGTCGCGACGATATGTTGTGCCTGGATAGGCGTGTTTACCCTTTGAAAAGCGGGTCGCTTTACCCTTACGAGTAAGAATACGGATATCTTTGACGGTGACATTGTATTGTTCAGCGACAGTCTTAGCTACAGCGAGCTTGGAAGCGTCAGCAGGAACATTAAAGATATAAGTAGATTTACTTTGTTCGGCGTAAGCCTTTTCGGTTCTTCGAGGAATAAGTAGCATTATGCGTTCTCCTTTCCGATTAACCAGTTTTCGAGTTGAGCTTCAGAATCCTTTACGAGCACGATTTTGTCTGCATTCATGATGTCGAAGACATTGAGGAATGTAGGGCGAACAACTTTGACGAAGTCGATATTGTTAGTTGCACGTAGAGTTAGAGCGTCTTTCTCTGGAACTACGATCAGAGTGTTTTCTGAAGTAATACCATTTTTCTTAAGAGTAGCCAAGACTTCTTTAACTTTACCATCTTTGATACCGAGAGAATCGATAGTGATGATGCTCTTGTCAGTATTCTTGATGGAGAGAGCTTGCATGACTGCGACTTTCTTAGCGTTTCTTGAGAGATTCTTGGTGAAGTTTTCGTTGCCAGTACGGCCGCCAGCTACACCACCATGGCGCCAGATAGGGTTACGGGTAGAGCCGAAACGAGCACGACCAGTTCCTTTTTGCTTCCATGGCTTCTTACCACCACCGCGGACTTCGCCACGCTTCAAAGTTTTAGCGTGTGAGCTACGTGAGTTAGCAAGATATGCATCGTAAGCTAATTTAATCAATTCGTGATTAGTAACTTCGAGATTGAAGATTTCTGGATTTAAATCTGCCATATTACTCCTTTCCCTCCACAGTTACGATACCTTTCTTTGGTCCTGGGACGGCGCCCTTAAGACCGAGGATGTTGTTTTCCTTATCGATATAAGCAACGACAAGATTCTTGACAGTAACTTGATCGTGGCCCATGCGACCTGGCATGCGCTTACCCTTGAAAACTTTTTGAGGATACATCGAGCCGATAGAACCGACTTTACGAATATCGCCCTTGAAGCCGTGGGTATTGCGTGACTCTTGGAAGTTCCAACGTTTGACAGTACCAGCAAATCCTTTACCCTTCGAAATACCAGTAACCGCAACCTTGTCTCCAATTTCGAAATTATCGACCGTAAATACGTCGCCTAATTTGAAATCTGTGGTGGAATCCGTACGAAATTCCTTTAAGATTTTAGGACTTAATGTTTCTCCAGCTTTTTTGACGTGAGCTGATACCGACTTGCTCAGATTCTTACCCTTACCGTAACCGAGCTGCACAGCATTATAACCATCGGTTTCGACGGTCTTTATCTGAGTCACTGTGGCTGGTCCAGCTTGGAGGATAGTAACAGGGGTCACTAAACCATCTTCGCTGATGATTTGGGTCATACCAATTTTGGTGCCGAGGATGACTTTCATCTTTTCCTTTCCTTTACGGAGACACTCTATTAGCTAGACAGTAAGGCAGTTCCGACTTTTTTCTCTGTTTGGCCTATATTAAAAAATATTACAGTTGGAAAAAAGTGGCTTTCCTTAATTGTCTAGTTCTTCAAATGTCACCTTGATAAACTTACAAAGATGATTTTACCACAAATGACGCAGATTATCAAGGTCAGAATTAGACTTCTTCAGCCTCATCGTCCTGGTCGTCATTTTTTGAGATTATTGAGTCGTTATTTTGTGTGATTTTTGCGGTTGGTTTAGATACTTTAGCTTTTTTCGTGGTATTTACTAGGTGGGTTTCCGAAAGATTTTCATAGAATAAGCTTTTGCGAGTAGCGACTAGTAATAAGTTGACTAGATAATATATGCCGAAAATTACGAGCAGACCCAAAGCGATATAGGTAATGGTTTCATGACTAAGAATATTGTTAACGAGGGCGAGATTCAACATATTAACTAGAGCCAGTGGTAAAGTGATAAATTGAAGATAGAAAAAGAGGTAACGTAGAAAATAACGCAGATAAGTTCGCAAGATTCCGACTTTATGATTAGATTCGACCTTGAGGTTGGTCATGAAAAAGCCAATCGTGCGGCCGCGTAAAATGATGGTCGAAATGGTGAGATAAAAAATGAGTGGGATTTGGATGGTGAAGAAATCGGATTCGAGATGAATTAGCTTTAGTACAATATCACCAAAGAAGATAGTGAAGATTCTGCCGAAGACAAAATCAAAACCCATAGCCACGAGACGACGCAGAAGTGAAATTTTATCACTGCGCTCGAGACTTTTTTCGTCAATTTGTTTTCTGGTTGGGAGATATTTGGCCAACATAGTGGCCAAAATAAAGCCGAGAATACCACCGAGGGTATTAGTTATGAGGTCGTCGACATCAAAGAGGCGATAATTGCCGGAATAGATAAAATAGAGGCCACTGAGTTGAGTTAACTCAAAGAACAATGAGAGAAAGAAAGATTTAATGGCGACCTGCTTGAAGTTATTCTCGAAGTAATACTTAAGATAAAAACCAAACGGCAAAGTCATGAAAATATTGAAAATTGTAGAGAAGAAGGCGGGATTATTGATAACTGTGAGGTAGGATTTCGGATTCACTAGCTGCAAGTTGGCATGTTTCAGGATATCGAAGATAAAGTTAAACGGCAGAAGTTGCATCTGATGATTGTGCAAGGTAGCAGCTTTTTCGGGAGAAGGAAGCGGTAGAATCACCAAACAGTAGGTGCAAAGCATATACAAAATAAAGGAATAGACGATCCAAATACGCATGCTCCAGATTGAGCCATATTTTTTGTAGTTATAAATTAAATATGGAATAGTAAAAGCTAGGGCCAGAGGTGGAAAGATAAAAGCGGCCTGCTGAATGGAATCGACATAAGTTTGCATAGGTTTATTATACTTGGTTTTGTCAGAAAAAATATACCCCAGATGCGGGGTATATTTTATTTTTTACTCTTACTCGAGAGTGATTTCAGCTTCAGCTTCGGTAGATTCTTCGGCTTCGGCTTCTTCTTCGTTCTTACGGGCGATGACACCAGTACCTACTGGAATCTTGCGACCGATAATCACGTTTTCCTTGAGACCATTGAGGTGGTCAACACGACCAGAGATGGCGGCGTTGATAAGCACACGAGTGGTGTCTTGGAAGGAAGCGGCAGAGAGGAAGGAATCCGACCAGATAGCAACCTTGGTAATACCAAGCAACATACGAGTGTAAGATGCTGGCATACGACCCTTGGCTTCGAGCTTTTGATTTTCATCTTCGACGGCAGAGAGGGAGACGATATCACCAGTTACAAAGTCAGTATCGCCTGGTTCGTCAATTACGACACGGCTGAACATCTGGCGGACAATTACCTCAAGGTGCTTGGCGGAAACTTCATCACCGTTAGCAGCATAAACGGACATAATTTCGTTCATGATGTAACGGGCGGTAGCTTCGGCGCCCTTGAACTTCAATTGATCTTGGAGATTCAAAGAACCGGTAGTGAGACGATCACCAGCTTCGACAGTGTCGGTTGGTTTGACCAACATTTCGGCATCGTTAGGGATTTCGACGCGGACTGGAGCACTACCACCTTCGGTAAGAATAATGGCGCCATCGACGATTTGAGCATTTCCATCAAATGGAGCGATGATTGGTTCGAGGCCCTTAGCTTTAGCAGCGAGGACATCACCAGTTTTAACATTGGCACCGTCTTTGACCTTAATCTTGCGACCTTCAGAAATTTCAATCTTTTCGGAGCGGCCAGCAGTTGGGGTGATTTGAACCACAAAGTGATTACCATCTTCCCAAACATCGACTAAACCAGAGACTGGAGCAATCCAAGCTTGACCCTTTGGTGAACGGGCTTCGAGAAGCTCTTCCACACGAGGGAGACCACGGGCGATAGCACCAGAACCTGCGACGCCGGAACTGTGCTTGGTATCAAGGGTAAGCTGAGTACCAAGTTCACCGAGAGATTGTGCAGCGATCACACCGATTGGTTGGTTTGGCTCGATAAGTTTACGAGTGGCGAGGTCGACACCGTAAGCCTTACGAGGTACACCGTTAATACTCTTGGTGGTGAGAACGGATTGAATTTTAATCGATTCGATATTTTCATCTTCAGCAATTTGTTCGGCAATTTCACGAGTGATGAGTTCATCGGCTTCCACATAACCTGGGACGGTTTCAGCAGCGAAGCGACCAGCAATGCGTTGAGCAAATTCAATACCGGTGTGTTCAGTTTCAGACTTGAAGATTTCGAAGCCTGGATCATCGTTTGGCTTGTCGACAGTAAAGACATCCTGGGCCACATCGACAAGACGACGAGTGAGGTAGCCAGAGTCAGCAGTACGGAGAGCGGTCGAGACCATACCTTGACGAGCACCACGAGTAGCGATGAAGGATTCAAGAGTGTTAAGACCTTTCTTGTAGCTAGACTTGACTGGAAGCTCAATTTCACGGTTGAAGATATCCACCATGATACCGATTTCAGCGGAAGCAATCTTAATACCAGAGACAGAACCACGAGCACCAGAGTTGGTCATCACAGCAATGTCGGTATCCATAGTTGCAAGCTTAGCCTTAAGGAAATTAGAGATTTCGGTATCGATTTCACGCCAGTTAGCTACGGTCAAAGAGTAGCGTTCTTCGTCGGTGAGGAGGCCTTGGTTGTACTGATCCTGAATAAGAGCAGTCTTAGCGTCACCCTTGGCGATGAAATCTTGGATTTCTGGGTAGGTTGGGTAGTCATCCTTACAGGTCGAGATGGAAGCGATGGTTTCGTACTCGAAGGAGAGAGCCTTGAGTTCGTCAGCAATACGCACGGTTTCATCAGCACCGTAAAGGTTGAAGATGTCAGCCATTACCTTCTTCAAATGCTTAGAAGTTTGAATGCCATTATCAAATGGGTAATCTTCTGGCAAGATTTCATTGAAGAAAACACGACCGAGAGTGGTATTTCTAATAGCTTTCTTAGCAAAGACACGAATCGGAGTTTGAAGGGCGATATCACCAGCTTCGTAAGCCATTTCAGCTTCGAAAACTGAGCTATAAGCACGTGGGGTTTCTGATTCGGTGCCTGGCTTATCGTAAGTGAGGTAGTAAGCACCAAGTACGATGTCCTGGTAGATTGAAAGCACTGGAGATCCATCAGCAGGCTTCAAAAGGTTGCTGGCAGCAGACATCAAAGTCTTAGCTTCCTGCTGAGCTTCATCAGAGAGAGGAAGGTGGACGGCCATTTGGTCACCGTCGTAGTCAGCGTTAAAGCCGGAAGCTACGAGTGGGTGAAGTTTGAGGGCCATACCATCCACGAGCTTTGGCTGGAAAGCCTGAATAGATAGACGGTGAAGAGACGGAGCGCGGTTCAAGAGAACATAGCGACCTTGAATAACTTCGTCGAGGGCATCCCAAACCACGGATTCCTTAGCGTCAATCATACGAGAAGCAGCACGAGAGTTGGCAGCGTATTCGTGAGAAAGTAACCAAGAAACTACGAAAGGTTTGAAGAGCTCGAGAGCCATGAGTTTTGGTAAACCACACTCATTAAGCTTAAGCTCAGGACCGATGACGATTACGGAACGACCAGAGTAGTCGACACGCTTACCGAGAAGGTTTTGGCGGAAGCGACCCTGCTTACCTTTGAGAAGATCAGAGAGGGATTTGAGCTTACGACGACCATTTTGGGAGCTGGCTTGACGACCATGATTGGCATTATTGTCAATTAAAGCGTCAACGGCTTCTTGGAGCATGCGCATTTCGTTGTGGATAATCACTTCTGGTGCATTGAGGTCGAGCAATTTCTTCAAACGGTTATTACGGTTAATTACGCGGCGGTAAAGATCGTTAAGGTCAGAAGTCGCGAAACGACCACCAGGAAGTGAAATCATTGGACGGAGATCTGGTGGGATGACTGGAATCACAGTCAAGACGAGATCTACTGGCTTGATATTGGAATTTTTCATACCTTCAAGCAATTTAATACGCTTGATAAGTTTGCGTTCCTTTTGACCCTTAGCATCTTCAGCTTGCGCAGAAAGATCTTCGATCATGGCATCAAGGTCAATCTCCTCGAGCAATTCACGGATAGCTTGAGCACCCATCTTAACGGTGACAAGTTCTTCGTATTCTTCTGGAAGGTTGCGGTAATCAATTTCAGAAATGACGGCACCCTTTTTCAAACCTTCAAGAATATTCTTGCGAGAATAGAAGTCAGCATCCAGGGCTTCAAGCTCTTTGGCTTCTTCATTAGCCAAGGTTTCAGCGTTAGCGCCTTCAGCTTTAGCAGCTTCAGAGTAACGAATCTTAATCGCTTGAATTGCAGCATCATGCTGAGCGATCAAGTCGCTTTTAACTTGCTCAATCTTCGCGTCATCAGCATTAATGATGAGGTAAGAAGCAAAGTAAACGACTTTTTCGATTGATTTGACGGTGAGGTCAAGCAAAAGACTCAAAGCAGATGGGGTACCACGCATAAACCAGATGTGAGCAACTGGTGCAGCGAGTTTGATGTGGCCCATACGTTCGCGACGAGCAATAGATTTGGTAACCAAGTTACCTTCCTTATCGACGGCAGCTTCACGAGAGCGGACACCTTTAAGTTTGCTATCATGTGGGTTAATATCTTTGACTGGACCAAAGATACGCTCACAGAATAAGCCATCACGCTCAGGTTTCTGAGTACGATAATTGATGGTTTCTGGCTTCAATACTTCACCATAACTCCAGCTCAAGATGTCTTCGGCGCTTGCTACGCAAAGACGAATTGAATCGAAGTCGCTGGCTGAGATATAATTATCCATCCAAGCCATATTTTAGAGCTCCTCTCCGAGATCGACGCTTTCGTCGTCTCCTTCTGTTATTGATATTCCATCTTCTGTTAATGCTTCTTCAGTTTCTTCTTCAGTAAGATCGATGGTGTCATTACTGTCATCTTCAATATGAACATTGTGTCTAGCGTAAATTTGGCGGTCATCTTGAGCGCGTTCAATTTCGCGAGAAGTATCTTCGATTACAGAGTCGGCATCACGTGCTTCCCCATTATCGAGAAGATCAACCTTAAGACCGAGACCTTGAAGTTCCTTGACTAAGACGTTGAAACCTTCAGGAAGCTTCGGGCCTTGGATTGGTTCATTCTTAATGATGGATTCGTAAGCCTTAGCACGACCGTAAACGTCATCAGATTTAATAGTGAGCATTTCTTGAAGGATGCTGGCAGCACCGTAAGCTTCAAGAGCCCAAACTTCCATTTCTCCGAAACGCTGACCACCGTTTTGAGCCTTACCACCGAGAGGTTGTTGGGTAACCATAGTGTAAGGACCAGTCGAACGAGCGTGAATCTTGTCTTCAACCATGTGGTGAAGCTTAATCATATGCATCACACCAACTGCGGTCTTCTCGTGGAATGGCTCACCGGTGAGACCATCATAAAGTTGGGTACGACCATTACTATCGATACCAGCCTTTTCAAGTTCCTTTGAAATAACTTCATCAGGGATACCGTTAAAGGATGGAGTTGCAACCTTGTAGCCAAGGACGCGAGCAGCCATACCGATGTGGATTTCATAAAGCTGACCGAGGTTCATACGAGAAGGCACACCCATTGGGGAAAGTAGGACGTCGATTGGGGTACCATCAGCCATAAATGGCATGTCTTCAACGTTAAGCACACGGGAAACTACACCCTTGTTACCGTAACGACCGGCCATCTTGTCACCGACCTGGATCTTGCGCATTTCAGCGACGTAGATCTTGATCTGCATGAGAACACCAGCCTTAAGTTCATGACCTTGTTCGCGAGTGTAGATGCGGACACCGATGACTTTACCGGAAGTACCACCACTCATACGAACTGAGGTATCGCGGACGTCTTTAGCTTTTTCACCAAAGATAGCGCGAAGGAGACGTTCCTCGGAACTGAGTTCTTGTTCACCCTTAGGGGTAATCTTACCGACGAGGATGTCGCCATTCTTTACTTCAGAGCCGACCGTGACGATACCGTCTTCACCGAGGTGGCGAAGAGCGTGTTCTGAAACGTTAGGGATATCACGAGTAACTTGTTCTGGACCAAGTTTGGTTTCACGAACTTCTACGTCGAAATCTTTAATATTAATAGAGGTCAAAGTATCATCTTCGACAAGTTTGCGAGAGATCACGATGGCATCATCCATGTTGTAACCACGCCATGGCATGAAGGCAACGAGAAGGTTGCGACCGAGAGCGAGTTCATTATTTTCAAGAGAAGCACCTTCGATAAGAGTGTCACCAGTCTTAACTTTTTGACCACGCACCGCCACACAGCGTTGGTTGTAACATTGATCAGAGTTGGTTTGTTCGAAATGCTCAACAAAGTATTCCTTAGAAGTTTTGTCAGCGTATTTCACGATTACGGAGTTACCGTCGGCCTTTTCAACTACACCATCACCTTCGGCAACAATAAGTTGAGAAGTGGCACGAGCGATATCATTTTCAATACCGGTACCAACGGTTGGGGCTTGATTACGGAGAAGAGGCACAGCCTGTTTCTGCATGGCACAACCCATGAGTGCACGGTCGACACGGTTCTTTTCCACGAATGGAATCAGAGCGGCGGAAATACCGAGAATTTCCTTATGAGCGGCATCGACGTGGGTAACCTTAGCAGATTCAACCTGAACTGGCTGACCGTTCACACGAGCGGAGACCCATTCGTCTTCAAATTCGCCTTTGGCGTTCAATTTAACAGAGGTATCAGCGATCACCATGTCGCGTTCAACACTAGCGTCGACATAAATCACTTCGTCGGTAACTTTACCGTTTTTCACTACGACATATGGAGCTTCAATGAAGCCGTACTCATTAATGCGAGCATAGGTAGCAAGGTTCAAGACGAGACCCACGTTGCCACCTTCTGGGGTTTCTACGGTACAGATACGACCGTAGTGGGTAGGGTGAGTATCACGCACATCGAAACCAGCGCGTTCACGAGTGAGACCACCAGGACCCATAGATGATAGACGCCGCTTGTGAGCAAGCTCGCCGAATGGGTTATAAGAATCCATTAGCTGAGAAAGTTGGGAAGTGCTGAAAAATTCACGAACTGCAGCCACCACTGGACGTGGGTTAAGAAGCTGAGATGGAGTAACTTTTTCTTTAGCATCAACCATCGACATGCGGTCTAAGATATTACGTTGCAAACGAAGCATACCAAGGCGGAATTGACGTTGAACGAGTTCACCAACCATGCGTACACGGCGGTTAGAGAGTGAATCGATATCGTCAGCTGGTTCTTGAGTATTATTCAAACGAATAATTTCGGCAATAATCGCTACAAGATCATCCATTTGCAAAGTACGATGAGTGCTGTCGTTAGGGGTATCAAAACCGAGACGTTGGTTAATCTTGAAACGACCGACACGAGAGTAGTCATAACGCTTGTAGTCGAAGAAGGTACGTTCGACCATGGAACGAGCGTTTTCGACGGTAGCCAAGTCACCTGGGCGGAGACGACGATAAACTTCGAGAAGGGCAGCAGCTTGAGAGCTGGTAGTATCCTTATCGATAGTAGAATCGATGTAATTAATCGCACCGGTGTCGACATTTTCGAATTTCGCCTTGATATCAGCATCCTTCACAACGCCAAGCGCGCGAAGAAGGGTGGTAACTGGGATTTTACGACGGCGGTCGATCTTTACATAGATACAACCATTTGGCGCAGTCTCGAATTCGAGCCATGCACCACGACCTGGAATCACCTTAGCACCGTAATAGCGCTTCATGCCAATGGTTTCGGCGGTAAAAAAGACACCAGCTGAACGAATCAACTGAGAAACAATCACACGCTCAGTACCATTAATGATGAAGGTAGCACGGTCGGTCATCCATGGATAATTACCGAAGTAAATTTCCTGTTCGACGACTTCGCCGGTGACTTTGTTTTGAAGTTCAGCTTTGACGTGCAAAGGAGCTTCGTAGGTTTCAAGATTATATTTGGCTTCCTGAATGGTGTGTTTTGGAGCCTTAAATTCATAATCTTTAAACTTTAGTGACAATTTTTGACCAGTATAGTCATCAATTGGATTGAGTTCGGTGAAAACTTCGCGTAGACCCGAACGTACAAATTCTTCCCAAGAATCTTTCTGATGTGCAGTAAGATCAGGGATAGGCAATTTGTCTCCTTCAGTGAAAAAGACACGATTGCCATCTGGAATGGTACTATTTTTACTCACTTTTCCCTCTTATTTAGTGTTAATAATCTTTAGCGCCGAAGATTACTGCCACTTATGTCTTTCCACCTCGCTAAAATAAAAAGACATGTTTATAGTAGGCACACTACTTCTTGTAGCTATTTTAACGCATTTTAGGGATTTTTTCAAGGGGCATTTCTGATTTTTAGAATCAAAAAACCACCTGATTTCGGGTGGGATTTTTGAACATATAAGCTCTCAACTTGTTTATGTAAGCCGACTCGCAGTTAGGCTTCGTTCAAAAATGAACTATCATTAGTATAACCATTATCATATTGAATGTCAAGAGAATTTAGTAAGAAAAATACCCCATTTTCCGGGGTATTTTCGGCAATTACAAATTGATTCTGTGTAGCCTATTAGACTTCGAGATCATCAAGATCGGCGAGCTCAGCACGAGTTTTCTCAGCGAGACCGTCGTTTTCTGCTTCAGTTTCATCATCATAATCCGCGACGGTGCGAGCGGCAGTAGGTTCACCTTCAGCATCGAGTTCGTCAGTGTTTACGATTTTAAGATTATAGCGGGCGTCATTCTTCGTACCAAGAGCGCGAAGAAGGGTGCGGATGGATTGAGCGGTAGCACCACGGCGACCAATGACGCGACCGACATCTTCTGGGTCGACGGAAAGTGAGAGTAAGACACCTTTTTCATCAATTACACGGTTAATAGCGACTTTTTCTGGATTACTGACAAGAGTTTTTACGATAAATTCGACAAATTGTTGGTCAATGGTTGACATAGGTTCTCCGGTTAAGTTTATGGTTATATTATAGCACTTTTGGTGAAAAAACGCCCCTCTTCGGAGCGTTTTTTAAGAAATTAAGCTTCAGCTTCTTCTTTTGGTTGATTCTTGCGGAGCTTATCTGCGTGCTTTGGAGCTTTTTGCTTCTTGGTAGGTTCCTTGACCCAGTCAGGAAGTTTGACACCTTCGAGCTTCAAGATGCGAGCTACACGAGTAGATGGTTGAGCACCATTCTTGAGATAGAACTCGATTTTTTCCTTGTCGAGGGTGGTTTTCTTAGTTTCTGGATTGTAATTGCCGACCTCAGCCACAACGCGTCCAGAAAGTGGATGACGCTGGGATTCTTGGACGACTAGTCGAAATGTTGGGTAGTGAGTACGACCATTACGCTGCATACGAATCGCGAGCATGTTTTCTCCTTAATTAATTTTAAATATTTTAACTGATTTTATGAAAAATTGCAAATTATTCGAAAGGCAATGAGGCTTATATGTAATCTAGATGATAAATTATTTGCGAAGGGTGAGACGGCCAGTAGCAGGAAGTTGATTGCCGAGGTGCTTTTTGTAATATTTAATACCTTCGGTGGCAGCATTGGACTGAGCTTCTTGCTTACTATGACCAGAGCCGGTGCCACGAATCCGACCGGCGACCACCACATTGACGGAGAAAATACGGTCGTGATCTGGGCCTTCTTCCTTAATCACGTGATATTGAGGGGTAGCGCCATCGGTCTTTTGGGCTAATTCCTGCAAATAACTCTTAGAATCACGCCAGGATTCATTAACGATAATTTCGTCCATTTTAGTCAAAATGTGCTGATAAATGAACTGCTTAGCACGCAGATACCCCTGATCAAGATAGATTGCACCAGTCACCGCCTCGAAACAGTCAGCGATAATCGAGGCATGAGTGCGGTCACTACCGAGCTTCTCACCCTTTGAGAGACGAATGAGGTGAAGATAGCCAATTTCGGTAGAGGCGCGGCCAATAGACTCAGTGCGCACTAAGGCGGAACGCCAAGCGGTCATAATCCCCTCTGGCTCGGTAAAATTACGATAGAGAAAATCAGAGGTGACGAGCTCTAAAATCGCATCACCGAGAAATTCGAGACGTTCATTATGCTCGATATGGGCTTTTTTATGCTCATTGACATAGCTACGATGAGTAAGGGCGGTAATAAAGAGCGAGATGTCTTTAAATTCGATACCCATTTTTTCTTTGGCGAAGTTGGCATAGAGAGCTTTAGTATCGGCGGTAAATTCTTCAGCGTTTTGAGGTTGCTTCTTGGTCTTATTGACCGCCACGTCATCAATATGCTGCCTGATGTCCGCGATATTAATTTGATAATCAGCAAGATTAATTTCTTGTTCCATAACTACTTTCTTGGGAATCTTTTGGATACTTGAAGCGTTTTTCAAGTATCCTGAGAAACTCAAATTTATTTAATATTCTCCTTGACGGATGCGTTTTTTGGCAATAAGCATAAGTTTTTCGATATCTTCATACTCAATGACATTTATTGCATCCTGGAAGCTAAACCATTTGATGCCATTCATCCATTTTTCTTTGGTTGGGCGTTCGGTAGTATCAAGTGAACGTACGAGATAAATCTGCGTAGTCATTAAGACTAATTTATCAATTCGACGATACTTGAAGTGGATTTTTCCGAGCCAAGAGAGAACTTGGATGTGGTTCAGACCGGCTTCTTCGCCAATTTCGCGAATAGCGGTCTGTTTTGCGGTTTCACCGGGTTCGATATGTCCTTTTGGGATAGTCCAACGGTTTTTCGAATCTTGGATGAGTAAAACTTCAATATCTTTTTTATCTTTGGTCAGTCGAAAAACGATGCCACCAGAGGTCGGTTCGCGGACAATTTCTTTGATGGTTGGTTTTTTCTTAAGGATTTTTTGTTGAAGTTTTTTGAGATTGGAGTCGCGAGAATTTCGAGTCTTTGGGGTAAATGCGCGACGAGAATCAGTTTTGGCCTTTGGTTTAGTCTTCTTGAGGTTTTTCACCTTCGACTGAACTGGTCTTTGATTGTTCATTTGTTCCTTCAGATTTCTCGAACCCAAGCTGTTTGTAAGCGGTACCGAGAACACCATTGACGAACTTAGATGAATTTTCTGAACCAAAAGCTTTAGCTAGTTCAACAGATTCGTTGATGGCAACTTTTGGTGGCACAGCTTGAGCTTCGAGCTCATAGAGCCCAAGGCGCAAAATATTACGGTCAATCGCGGCAATAGAGGCGAGTGGCCATTCTGGTGCTAATGGATGTAATTCTTGATCAAGTTTTTCTTGATGTTCCAAAATACCCTTGGTGGTATTGATAATAAAATCAGTATCACCAACGGCTTTAACGTATGGTTCGATATTTTTTGCGATAATAACATTAATGTCGGCTGTAGCGTCGCCCGCCAAACTTCTCACCTCATATTCATAGAGGCTTTGAAGGATAATAATTCTGCCAAGGTGCCGATTACTTGCCATTATTTTTCGCTTTTCTTTGTCTTTTTAGTAGCTTTAACTGCGGTTTTAACAGTTTTAACTTTAAGATTTGGGGTTTTCTTAGCAGTTTCGAAAGCCTTAACAGGTGATTTCTTGTTAACTGCACGAGCTAAGACAAGACGAAGGTGGCTACGGCGTAGACCAGTCTTTCTTGGGCTGCTTTGCTTTTTAGGTTCAGGCATTAAATGCTCCTTGTTAATATATAAATTTGTATTATTGTACTATAAAAACCCGTGGTTTGCAAGAAAAATCAGAGCGGGTGAGAGATTTTTTCGCGGATTTTTGAGAAAAATTTTTAGATTTAGGCCACGATGCTAACGAGGCGCGTATTTGGTGGGAAAATAATTTTTCGTGGTTCCCCATTCAGGTATTTTTGAACATTTTCGTCGGCTAGCGCAACCTTTTGAATTTCTTCCTGAGAGATATCGGTCGGGAGTTGTAACTTAGCGCGGACCTTTCCGTTTACTTGAATGATATATTCGGCGGTCTCGCTGACTAAGGCCGATTCATCGTAGGTTGGCCAAGAAATGTCGAACCCGAGTGTCTCGAGCATTTCAGAAGCGAGATGTGGGGCAAATGGATAGAGTAACTTAGCGAGTACCACTAGGTCAGCCTGGGCGGCGCCGTTTTTATAGAGATGATTAACAAATTCCATGAGGGCGGCCACTACGGTATTAAAGTTCGCACGATTCATATCGTCGGTGGCTTTTTTGATGGTTTTATGGCGAGCCATAAGATTAGTCTCGTCGTCGACCTTAGTGGTGGTATTTTCAAGATATACTAGATTAAAACAGCGATTCAAGAAGCGGTAAACACCACCAATAGCCTTGGTGCTCCAAGCGGCATCCTCATTGTAAGGACCGATGAAAAGTTCATAAGTGCGTAGTGTATCAGCACCGTAACCCGAGTCAATTACATCGAGTGGATCGATGACATTGCCCTTAGATTTACTCATTTTTTTGCCATCTGGCGCATTGATGTAACCGTTATAAAGTAAGGTCTTGACTGGCTCTTCGAAAGGCAGCAAACCTAAATCATGGAAGAACATGGCCCAGAAACGCACATAGAGAAGGTGAGCGACAGCGTGGTCACCACCGACATAGATATCGGTCGGAGCCCAGTATTTGACAGCCTCTTGATTCCAAGCATGCTCTTTGTCATTAGGTGAGGTATAGCGCCAGAGATACCAAGAAGAACAAGCGTAGCCGTCAAGAGTATCAGTCTCACGCGTCATTTCCTCACCATTAATAATGACCTTTTTCCAATCTTCAGCCTTAGCAAGAGCGGAACGGCCGGTACTATCCGGTTTGTAATCAGTGATGTCCGGCAAGACTACGGGTAATTGATCCTCTGGAATCGCATGAGGATTACCGTCCTTATCATAGGCAATTGGAATTGGACAACCCCAGTAGCGTTGACGAGAAATCAACCAGTCACGCATGCGATAAGTAGTGCGAGGGGCGGCAATCTGATCTTTTTCAAGATCCTTAGTGATTTTTGCCTTGGCTTCCTCAGAGGTGAGACCGGTATAGTCGCCAGAGTTAATTAAGATTTCATTTTCATCAATCACGGTCTTGATTTCAAGGCCATACTTTTCGGCAAAAGCCTGGTCACGGTCATCATGAGCTGGCACCGCCATCACGGCGCCCTCACCATAACCGATTAAGACATAGTCGGCGACATAGATTGGCATTTTGACACCGTTAACTGGGTTAATAGCGTAGCTTCCAGTGAAGACGCCGGTTTTTTCCTTGTTTTCTTGGCGTTCGATTTCGGATTTTTTAATAGCGTTTTTGGCATATTCTGCCACTTCGGCTTTTTGATCTTCCGTAGCAAGCTCAAGAGCAAGTGGATGTTCTGGTGCGAGCACTAAGAAAGTAGCACCAAAGATTGTATCAATGCGCGTAGTAAAGACTTTAATCTGATGTGCAGAATCGGCCACCTGGAAGACCACCTCTGAACCGACAGACTTGCCAATCCAGTTTTTCTGCATGGTTTTGATTTTCTCTGGCCAGTCGAGGCTATCAACATCAGCGAGTAGGCGGTCAGCATAATCCGTGATTTTGAAGAACCATTGCTTCATTTTCTTCTTCTCAACTTCGGTACTGCAGCGCCAACAATGACCATTTTCTACCTGTTCATTAGCAAGGACAGTTTGGTCATTCGGACACCACCACTGATAGCTTTCCTTCTGGTAGGCTAGACCATTTTTAAATAACTGCAAGAAACACCACTGGGTCCATCGATAATATTCAGGATCGGAAGTATTAATTTCACGCGACCAGTCAATGGCAAAGCCAAGACGCTGAGCTTGTTTACGGAAATTTTCAGTATTGATACGAGTAGCTTCTTTTGGGGAAACACCGGTCTTAATTGCATAATTTTCGGCTGGTAAACCAAAAGTATCGTAACCAAATGGACGTAGAACATTATAGCCATTCTGAGAATAAAAACGTGCTAAGGCATCGACAATAGAAAAATTACGCACGTGTCCCACATGAAGACCTGCACCAGATGGGTATGGGAACATTTCGGCGAGGTATTTTTTCGGTTTGTCAGAATTTTCCTCTGCCTTGTAGGTTTCCTGTTCGGCCCAAATTTTTTGCCATTTTTGTTCGATTTTTAAGGGATTATAACGTTCCATTTAGCTCCTATTTTCTATATTATAACACTTTAATTCATAGAGTATCATCCCAGTGGCCACTGAAACGTTAAATGATTCTTTGCGGCCAACCATAGGAATTTCAACAAAATGGTCGCATAACGCCTTGAGCTCGTCGGAAATACCCTCAACTTCCTCTCCGAGAATTAGAACAATTTTTTGTCCAATTTGGTTTTGAAAGTTAGGTGAATTTATCTGGATTAGACGTGGGTCGTTAAAATTATTTTCTAGGCCAACTAGCTGGAAGCCTTCTGCATGATAATCCTCTAAGATCTGAATGATATTATCAGTCGCCGCTAGGTTAAGATAAGCCTCAGCGCCAAGCGCGGTTTTATGGATTTTGGCGGTAATATTCTCGGCGATATGTGGCAACTCCTTCGATACGGGAAGCGGAGTAGGAGTGTAGCCAGAGAAAATAACTCTTTCCGCCCCCAGGCCCTCAGCGGTGCGCAAAATCGCCCCCACATTTAAAATCGAGCGAATATTATGCAAGATTAGATGAATTTCCCGTGACATACTATCATTATACTAGATAGAAAACAGTTATGTTTAATGTTATAATTAAGCTTATGGATAAAATAACATTAAACTGGTTAAATGAGCTGAAAGATAATAATATCGCTGGACCTGATATAGACCGCTCGATGGCTTACGCCAAGGACCTCCTAAAGGGGTTGTCGACGATTAGTCAATTCTCCCAAGGGGTGACAATTTTCGGTTCTGCTCGAACTAAAGAAAAAGACGTTTATTATCAAAAAGCCATGAAGCTTGGCCGCCTACTCGCGGAAAATGGTCACCCAGTGATTACTGGTGGTGGTCCTGGAATTATGGAAGCAGCGAACCGTGGTGCCTTCGAATATGGCGGTCGATCGGTCGGCTTAAATATCATTTTGCCACACGAGCAAAAAATTAACCCATATCTTACTGACACTATGGAATTTCACTACTTCTTCGCTCGAAAAGTGATGTTAGTAATGTCGAGTAAGGCTTACGCTTTCTTCCCTGGTGGTTTCGGTACCCTAGATGAACTTTCCGAAGTTTTGATGCTAATGCAGGGGAAAAAGATGCCGAAGATGCCATTTTTCTTCATCGGTAAGTCATATTGGAAGCCGCTGATCAAGTTTTTCACCAACAAAATGCTGAAAGAAGGCATGATTAAGAAAGAGGACCTGAAGATTTTCAAGGTCACGGACGATGTGCGTGAAGTGGTGGTTGCTGCAAATAAGATTGGTCACCTGAAAATTGATCAAAATATCTATAATACTTTCAAATCGGTCTAGATAGCTTAAAAACAATTTAAGGTTTAACAAAAATAGAGCCAATGAAGCTCTATTTTTTTGTTCTATTTTTAGATTTCAGGCTAAAGTCTTTGGATTGGCATGGGATGAAGATCTTCATCACCGTAAAGCGTACCGGCTTGGGCGCCGATATAAGAAATCACCGAGGTGGCATTAGCGGCCGCGAAAATTAGAGCATCTTTGAATTTTTTACCATCCAGGATGGCTGATAAAAATCCTGCACCAAAGGCATCGCCTGCCCCGGTGGTGTCTTTCGGAGTCTTCATTTCATATTCCGCCAAACGATAGGTCTCTTTACCATTCGTCGCAATCGAACCACGTGCTCCGGCGGTAATAATCACGGTTTTAACATAACGAGCTAATTTGACCAATAATTCTTCGAGGATTTCCCCGCTGATCAAGGTTTTCGCTTCTTTTTCATTCAAGATTAGCACATCGACATCTTGAAGTAGACCTAAAAGCTTCTTCTTTTCGGCAATCTCTTCCATGCCGGGGTTCCACATAATCTTAATACCTTTTTCTTTAGCTTTTTCAAAAAACTTCAGCGCGGTATTCATATCACCATTCAGACTGGTAACATAGAGCCAATCTGGGTTAGATAGATCGAGGTCAGAGGCTTCGAGTTTAGTAAAGCTTTCCGAGGCGCCACGACAAGTTAAAATCGTACGCTTGCCGGTTTCAGAATCGAGCAAAATTACCGAAATACCGGTCTTCTTGCGCGTAAAATTCAAGTAGCTAGTATCAACGTTTTCGTTTTGGAGAAAATTTAAAATGGCATTGGCTGCACTATCACGACCAAAATTAGAAATCACGATAGTTTCGTGACCATGTCTAGCAAAATTCGTGGCAGCATTGACCGCACCACCACCAACTTCGAAACTGTTTTTATCAATCGTCAGCTTTTCACCGGTCTTAATTTCGCCGAGATCATTATGGTCAATCATGTAGATATCTTGCAAGACACTACCGAGACAAACTACCCGACTCATAGGAAGACTCCACGTTTTTTAGCTTCTGCCACTAGGGCCTCGTAGGCGGCCTTTTTATCTTCAGGTTGAGACAAGGCAGATCCAACATTAATCACATTCACTTCATAATTAGCCAGAGCGCGAACATTAGTCAGATTAGCACCGCCATCCCAACCAATTTCAATATCAGGCTTGATACTGCGAATAATTTTGACCTTTTCGGCCTGCAAAATATCGGCCTTGGCGCCCTGCTGACCGAGATTGCCAGCAAAAATCAGAGCATGGTCGGCGACTTCGAGATATTTTTTAATTAGACCAGGATAAGTGGTCGGAAGAATTGCGACCCCGGCCTTAATTCCGGCTTTTTTCAGCTGGTCGAAGATTGGTAATAAATCTTCAGAAGCTTCGGCGTGAAAAATCGCAAGGTGCGGACGTAAACGCAAGACTTCTGATAAGTGGTCGCTCGGACGAATAGCCATGATATGTAGGTCAAATTGAATACCGTTCGGTAGCTGAGAAATTGAATTTTCTGGCACGCTACGATTCGGCGTAAAAGTGCCGTCCATCAGATCAATCTGAATGCGCTTAGCAAACGAAATATAGGCCTTCATCTGCTCAACAAAAACATTCGTGTCATCGGTTAAAATCGTTGGTACGATAATTGTGTCCTCACCCATATTTTTCCTTTTTAGTAAATATTTTCCTCATCTAGGCGCTGATTACGACGAATGTAGCGTTCTTCTGGAATAAATGGCTCTTCTAAAAATCCTGTGACGGACGCCTTAATTTCTTCCTCTGACATATAGTCTGAAGAAAGACAGAGGACGTTGGCGTCATTATGCTTGCGGCCGATACGAGCGAGAGATTCCGTGTAGCCACAGATTGCACGAATGCCACGGAAGCGGTTGGCTTGAATCGAAATACCGTGAGCGGAACCGCAAATCAGAAAGCCGCGTGCGGTAGGGTTTTCGCGCACCGCACGAGAGACGGCAATTGCAGAATCATTAAAATCGTCGCCTGGCTGAATCGTGAGCGGGCCGAGATCATTCACTTCAATATTCATTTCAGGATGTTGATTTTGATATTCGGCCAAAAAAGTCAGAAGACGTTGCTTAACAGTAAATCCGCGGTGATCAGAGGCGACGTAGAGTTGCATTTTATTCCTTTCCAAAATCAGCAGTTAATTCGACGAGACGATTAGAGTAGCCCCATTCATTGTCATACCAGGCCACAATCTTAATTAAATCACCGTCCACCACATCAATAAGCGGAAGATCAACGATACAGGAATGTGAATCACCACGATAATCAGATGAAACAAGCTCTTCATTTGAAACTCCGAGAATACCTTCGTAGAATGGCTCGCTGGCAACTTTTTCGAAAAGCTGAGTAAGTTCTTCCTTGGTAGTAGGACGAGAAAGTACCGCGGTAATATCAGCAAGTGAAACTACAGGGGTCGGGACGCGAATCGAAAGACCATTAAATTTATCCTTGAGGGCTGGAATAGTTAAGGCCGCAGCTTTCGAGGCACCGGTGGTGGTAGGCACGATATTTTCAGCAGCCGAACGTGCTTCACGAAGATCCTTCGCTGGTGCATCGAGTAGACGCTGTGAACCAGTATAAGAATGTACTGTGGTCATCATGGCTTTTTTCACACCAAAATTATCTTCAAGCACTTTCATAATTGGCGCAATACAGTTCGTAGTGCAAGAAGCGTTGGAAAGAATCTTATCTTCCTTGGTAACTTCACCTTCGTTCACGCCGAGCACGATAGTTTTAGCACCTTCGCCCTTGGCTGGAGCAGAAATTACTACCTTGCGAGCGCCGGCGGTGAGATGAGCCTTGGCTTTCTCTGGATCAGTAAAGAAGCCAGTGGATTCGATTACTACATCTACGCCCAATTCACCCCAAGCGATATTAGCTGGATCCTTTTCGGAAAAGACACGGATTTTTTTGCCATCCACGATAATATTTTGATCATCAAAAGTCACTTCACGACTGTAAGTACCATAACTGGAATCATGCTTGAGAAGAAAAGCGAGCGTTTTAGTGTCGGTCAAATCATTGATAGCTACAACTTCGAGATCACGTCGCATCAAAGCAATTTTTAGAGCATTTCGACCAATGCGGCCAAAACCATTGATTGCAATTTTAATCATTTTCCTCCTTTTTCTTTTATTATAGCATAAGAGAGTTCCTGAAAACAAAAAAATACCACCCTGAAGAGGTGGTATTTTCGTACTCGTAACTTAAGCGCGAGCAAAGTGAGCGAAAGCACGGTTGGCTTCGGCCATGCGGTGAGTGTCTTCCTTTTTCTTGAAGGCAGCACCGGCACCATTGAAAGCGTCAACGATTTCAGCTTCGAGACGGCGTGAGTATGGCATACCCTTGCGTGAGCGAGCTGATTGCACGAGCCAAGAGAAGGCAAAGTGCATTTGACGGTGACCAGAAATTGGGAATGGAATTTGGTAGTTAGCACCACCGACACGGCGGGATTTAACTTCAAAATCTGGAGAAACGTTAGCGACAGCCTTTTCAAGGACTTCCACTGGATTCTCAGAGTTCAATTTCTTGGCAGCACCTTCGATAGCAGCATAAACTGCGCGTTCAGAAGCCTGCTTTTTACCATCAAGCATTGACTTGTTAATCAAGCGTTGAACGAGAACTGACTGATACTTACGATCTGGAAGAACTTTACGTTCGAGAGATTTGGTAGTTTTACGTGGCATAATTACTTACCCTCCTTCTTAGCACCGTACTTAGAACGGCCTTGCTTACGACCATTAACACCTTGAAGGTCGAGAGTACCACGAACGATGTGATAGCGGACACCTGGAAGGTCAGGCACACGACCACCACGCACGAGCACTACAGCGTGTTCCTGAAGGTTGTGACCTTCACCACCGATGTAAGCCCAGACTTCTTGACCGTTAGTAAGACGCACACGAGCGACCTTACGAAGAGCAGAGTTAGGTTTCTTTGGGGTTTTGGTAGTAACCTTGATACAAACACCACGCTTGAAAGGTGAAGCTTGGTTGTAGTAACGAGTTTTAAGAGTGTTGACGATAGAACCAAGGGCTGGTGACTTAGACTTTCTAGCAGCAACCTTACGAGGTTTACGGATCAACTGATTAATTGTTGGCATTAGTTTCCTCTTGTGTTATTGATAAAAATCTGATTCTTCATCAGTGGTGAAGCTCTAGATAAAACTTCACAGCTTGAATAGCTATAATACGATATTTTACAACCTCAAGCGAGCCTTTTCTTTACAGCAGTAGAATTGGCTTGAAACTCGTTAGTTATTATACTTGGAATTAGGAATTTTGTCAAAAAAATACAGCCATTTTCTGACTGTACTTTATATCTATTTGGAATTATTTCTTAGATTTGGTTTTTGCGGTAGTTTTTCGGGTGCGAGCCACTGATTTTTCGACAAGAATTCGCTGGTTGGCATCGTCGGTGAGAGACTTGCGATAAGTACGAGGTTGATTATCGGTAATCTCAAGTGAGCCAAGATCGTCATTTTCGAGATTTTGACTAATTTTCGACTCGAGGAAGAGTTTTAGCAGGGCCCAAACTACTACGTTAGTAGCAAGCGCAATAAAGCTAATCAATGGAATGATTAGGAGTGCGACACCAAGAGCGCGATCTAAGAGAGAAACTATGGCAGCAAGCAAGAAGAAGACTAAGGCCACCAAGCCATAAGTCACCTCGACCAGCTTGAGTTCTTCTTTATTTTGATAAAGATTTTTGAGATATTTAACAATTCCAAGTTGCATAATGTCTATATTATATCACATTTTAACATAATTACAATAGTAACTCTAAGTTAACATCTCAAGTGCAACACCTTAATAGATTAGAGTAGGAAGTTTTATTGTAATAAGACTTAGCTCCGTATTTTACGAACTGTTGCAATATAATATGAGTATGATAATCTACGATTCATCTTCAGAAACTGTTTTCGGACCATGTAACCTTAATCTTGATGCTAAACCAGATAAATGTCTCTTGATTTTTGATGATGAGATCTGGGATGATTATGTTTTGACGAATAAAAATCTTGCAACTTTTTCTGCCAAGAACACTTATGGCAGAATTTTTAACACCTATCGCCACCTTAATGTGGATGGTGAAAAAATTCTATTGGTTTCACCTGCGACTGGCTCGGCTGGTAGTGTTTGCGATATGGAACTTTTAATTGCTAGTGGTATAAAAAAGTTTGCTGCTTTCGGTACCTGTGGTCGACTGGACAAAAATATTGCAAAAAATACGATTATTCTTCCCACCGCTGCATATCGCGAGGAAGGGACTAGTTATCACTACCTGCCAGGTTCAGATGAAATTGAGGTGGATAAGTCGCTTCTGTAGAAGGCAAAATCAGTTTTTGATAAAACTACTTTGACTGTAATAGAAGGTAAAATCTGGACCACGGACGCTGTTTATCGTGAGACTTATGGTAAAGTAAAATTAATGCAAGAACGTGGCTGTCTCGGAGTTGACATGGAACTCTCTGCTCTACTTGCGCTGGCCAAATATCGAGACGTAAAATTCTTTCAATTTTTGATTGGTGATGATGCCGTGGATGGAAATGTAAAACCTCCACTTGAGCGAAATAACCAAGAAATTTTTAATGCCGCTATTTCTTTATTGCTCAATATTTAAAAAGTAATCGTTGTAATTCTACTACGCACCATGCAAATAGATAATATAGATTTATTTGAATGCAAACAAAAAGCCCCGACTGGTTGCCGGGGACTATTTGTTTTTAGATAGGAATGATTTTAGATAAGTTTGGAACTATGGAACTCGCGCTTAAGATAGTAATAGCGATCTTGGCTGAGTTTTCCTGTATTAAACAAATCGCCTAACATTAGGAACATGTAGGCATTATGCCCATCCGAATAGAAGTAGTACTTACTACCGGAGACAGTTGTGGCGCACATTAGATCATGTGGAATACCATTGTAATTACCGTGCTCAATTCTCTCCATCAATTCAACATCCGAAGTGAAAATCTCGTCTCCATCGTTGAATCCTTTACGCCCGAACACCCTTCCGCCCAGCATACATTTTCCGGGTATCTTAAGTTTGTCAGCTGCGGGGTCTTCCCAAAATTTTGCAAATGCCTTTGCAACGGCGATACGGTTGTCATAACCATTAACCCTCTCAAAATAGAGCTCCCATTCCTTAATCATAGGATTATATGACATATTAGTCACCTCCTTGGTCTCTGTTAAAATGTTGCCTACAGTTTCAATACTCATAGTGTAAACCTCCGTAAATAGTAGTTTTTGAACATATGTAAAGTTTAGACTAAAGCCTAAAAACCGAAAAGGGAGTAATAATATAAAAGGATTCTAATCTTTCCTTCAAAAACTTTTCAATGTACTCACCTTCTTAGTGCTAGACTTGAGTCTATTGCTCAATTGATTGTATAGTAACATAAACACTTTGATTTGTCAATATACGATAATACTTTTCTTCAGAAAAGCAAGTGCGATGACAACTTCTAAAATTGGCGACCCAACTCTTATCCTCAAGTAAAACACTTTAGGATGTTAACTCAGGTTTAATCTTGACAATTTAGCAAAAACATGATAAACTATGTGCAATTCGTCTATTTGTGACGGATTCGAATTTTAAGATTATTGATTTTGGACGTAAGTTCCGCATTAGGACATAAGTCCTATTTTGAGGCGTAAGCCAAGCATATTTAGAAAAGGGCCCTTGAGGTTCCGCCCATCTCAAAGAGAATGGGTGCCGCTTTCACGACCATAAGTTCCTCAGGAACGAAAGTCGCGGTTAGAAAGGTCATCAATATGATGAACCTAAACTTCCTTACCCTCGATACCATTACCCGTATTTCTGCCAATGCTACCGATTTCAGCATACATTATGCTCCGAATCGCGGTAATGGCAAGGAAGAATATCGAATCAGAATTAGTTATGCAAATAACTATGGCGCTTCGATAATTAAAAAGGTGCCAATCGACGACTCATTTCCTCATTCCGACGAGCAAAGTAAAGTACGTTACTATTGGGAGATCGCAATCCTATATCGTGACGAGCTTTGCTATTGCCTTGAAGATGAGGATGGAGATCGTGATTGTATCATGGGCTATTACTGTACTGAAGAAGAATTGGTTGAATTATGTAACCAAATCCGATACAGACAGCAATAACCCAGGTGGTTTGAGGGGTGCGGGCCTTCGGGTCCGCACTGCTTTAAAGCAGTCAGATATATCTATTATAACTACCTTCTATTCGAAGGATGAATAATTAAACTACAATAATCTTACAAATTCATTCCTGCCCTCGACTTTTAGTCGGGGGTCTTTTTTTTTGATAAAAATAACCCGCCGCTCTAACCCCTCAAATGTAACACTTTGAGATATTAGTTCAGATTGTGAGTGAATATGGAATATTTGACAAAAATCTATAAATATGCTAATATATGAACATATTGAGTTATAAATCAACCCAATAGATAAGCACCTTAAAACATTTAGTTTTCAGTATTATCTGAATGTTTGATTGTGCTTCTAGCGAAAAACAAAAAGGAGGATTATTATGTCCATTAAAAAATGTAACCTTGAAACCAATTCAAAATCAAACCAACCAATCATATGTTGGAATTGGCATCTAGAATCACTAAACGGAGATAGATCGTTAGATGATGAAATTTCTCAAAAATATTCTGACCTTAGGTATAAATTAGCAGAAGAGGCAGAATTTCCAGAAGAAACAGTGGTCAAATATTCTATATATTCTCAGGAAGAAAACGTAGACAATAAGAATAAGGAGTTCTTTTTAAAGAAACTGGTAAAGAGTTCTTTATCTGTCTCTGAGAAAAAACAGCTTCTCATGGATTATTTTCAACAGATTTCTGGCAGTATTGATGAGACTACAGAGGCTATGATTAATCACACCATAGACTATGATGTTTTTGAAGCTACCTCTAAGTCTGGGAAAAAATATTACCTATTTGAAGAGTTTAGACTTATTGATCCAGAAAATGCTAATCTTAACCTTATTTGGACCTATAATCTTCTTGGTGTTGACTCTTATTATGAAAAATGATTTCTGATTAACTAAATGCTTACTGAGCCCTGCTATGACAGCAGAGCTCTTTTTTTGATAAAAATAACCCCGATTTTTAGTCGGGGTTATCTTCTAACCTACGGAATTATTTAGTGTTTTCCTGGACGAGGAAGTTTAAGGTTTTCTCGATGGTAAGACGGTTTTTAATGTCTTGGCGGACATTAGGGTTCTTCAAGCTTTCAAGAGCTTCTTTAGATTTTTTGTAAACTTCTTTGAGTTCATTGATCTTAGCTTCGACAATCTCATCTTCGACTTCGATTTTTTGGTCACGAGCGAGAATTTGTAAGACAAGAGAAGCCTTGACGCGCTTTTCGGCGAGAGCCTTCACTTCTTTCATCCAATCTTCTTCGGTTTGACCGCTTTGCTTGAGGTAATCTTCAAGAGTAAAACGCTGAGCCTTAGCATTTTGCTCCATATCTTGGCGGATGAAGCGAATCTGGTCTTCGATAAGAATAGCTGGAGCTTCGACCTTGCTAGACTTCACGAGAGCTTCGACGAGGTCATCCTTGAACTTTTCGTCAGCCTTGACGCGGTTTTGTTCAGTGAGATTTTTCTCAATATCAGCCTTCAAGGCATCAAAAGTTTCGAACGGACCACATTTTTTGGCAAATTCGTCGTCGAGTTCTGGAAGCTTAAATTCATTGATTTGCTTAACGAGAACGTTAAAGACGGTCTTCTTGCCAGCAAGATTTTCGGCGTGGTAATCCTTAGGGAAGGTAAGTTCGAGATCGAAACGGTCACCAGTTTCGTGGCCAACAATTCCCTCTTCAAAACCTGGAATAAAGGCATGAGAACCGAGTTTTAACTTAAAATCTTTGGCGGCACCACCTTCGAATTTTACGCCATCGAGTGATCCTTCGAAGTCAATCACTACTTCGTCGCCCATCTTGGCAGCGCGCTTGACTGGAGCTTTTTCCGCATAAGCTTCACGCACGCGAGCGATGACATCCATAATATCGTCTTCTTTGACGGCGATGTCTTCGCGTTTGACTTTCAATTTCTTGAAGTCGCCAAGCTTGATGTCTGGAAGAATATCGGCTTCAGCTTTGTATTCGAGGGTTTCATCTGGTACAAACTTAGTGATTTCTACATTAGGGATCATCAATGGAGCCTTTTTAGCCTCAGAAAAGGCCATTGGCACGGTACGACGAACAGCAATATCCGCAGTAGTCGAAGCAAGATCATTAGGATTAATGTGTTTTTCAGCGATTTCGGCAGGAACTTTACCCTTGCGGAAGCCCTGAACATTAACTTCCTTAGCAAGACGAGCCACAGCCTGTTCTTTAGCAGTCTGCAAATCGTTCTTATCTAGAGTAACGGTAATTTCCACCTTGGTCTCAGATATATTCTTTGTAGTAACTTTCATGACTTAATTATAACATATCGAGAGATAGTTATATTTACAACATTTGCTGTGGAAAACCATAAGCCTAATATTCAATAAAGCCAATCAGAGGAGCTTCACGTAAATGACGCACAAAATTAATAAGCGTAGCGCCTTGTTTGACCCCTGGAGACATAATATTGTCGGCGTCAAAGGTTTGGCGAATTTGATGATAAAATTCTTTAATCTCTAAATCAGTATGTGGGCTAGTGATTACACTTAGTGTACGACCTTCGGCGAAGCCACCCGCAAGCGATCCGCCGACTTCGTAGACAATCTTAGCGTAAGACTGCAAGAAGAAAATGAGATTTTTGCGATTCAAAATGTCGGTAAGGTCAAATTCTGGTCGAATCGAATAAAGATCGGTGAGAAGTGAGCCAAAAACCGGTAGGTTTTGATGGAATTTATGCTCGATAGATTGTAAATTACGCAGAAAATCTGGTAATTTTTCGGCTGGAATCGAGGTCTTATCGACGATGGCGAGTTTTTCCGCAGTGTCATGGCTATTTAGATATAGCTTGAGACCAAAATTAAAATTATTAAAATCAGCTTTGTATTTTTCCTGATCGACATAGGACTTATCGGCCAAGGGACGTAATTTTTCAATCTCGCGGTCAATCTTTCTAATACGGAAGAAGTTTTCGGCAAAATCTAGATAGATATAAAATTTGGCGGTAGATTGAGCGGTGGCAGTATTTGACTCGAGTAATTTAGCCTTGCGACCAAGACTTTCGAGAGTTTTAAATATGCGACCGTCATAAAGATTCATGGTACGCGGTTCAAGCTCTTTGGCTTTTTCAGAAAAGGCGAGGGCTTGATTAATTGAAGTAAATTCAAAAACATACTGGCGAGTGTGATATTGAATTGGCTGAACCTTTAAAATTACCTCTGTAATAACCCCGAGAGTACCTTGGGCGCCAAAGAAAATTGGCAGCACATCGAACGGCTTATTTTCGCGGTTTACCTCGGTCACCATACGATAACCGGAGCGATTATGGACGGATTCACGAATTTTGGCGATTACTGCCTGATTTTTCTCAGTCAAGTCATAGATGGTGGTATTGGTTTTGGCGTTTTGATCATCTGCTTTCAACTGAGCCAATTTAATACCACGCTTAGTCAGGCTAGTAGTCTGGAAAATTTCACCATTTGGTAAAACTACTTCGATACGATCAGTGAAATAATAGACGCTGCCGTATTTTTTGGCGGCCTCATCGATGAGAGCGGTGGAAATTAGGCCACCGATGGTCTGTTTTCTAGAGGCCACTACAGGAAGTTCTAGGCCGAAGAGTGCCAGTGCATCGTTTAATTCACCGAGGGTGATGCCAGCTTTTACCCGTACTAGACTTTCACGAGTGTCAATTTCTTCGATGGTGTTAAATTTTTCCATGGAAATTAAGAGACCGTCAGTCAGGTCGGCACCCGTAGTGTCGAGACCGGCGCCGCGTACACCAATTGGCAGCTTGTATCCCTTTTTGGCTAATTTAGCACTAAAACGCAAGATAAACTGAATGTCTTCTGCAGTTTTCGGAATGCAAAGAAAGCGCGGCATCATTTCCAAGACGCTCATATCACGCGAATAGGCTGCAAGAATCTCCGGTTTATCAGTGACAAGACCAGAAATATGCTCATTCAAAAACTTCGCAAGTTTATTCATGACCACCCTTTTTCATTAGTATTATTTTAGCATAGGCTTTTTAATTTTTGTAGTTGAATTATGGAATAATTCTGGTTTGATTTTGGTGAATTAATTTTTCGTCGGCCAACAACTATTTTAGAACCACAGAATTTTCACCAACAACTATTTTAGAACCACAGAGTTTTCACCAACTAATTCCTTTAAGCCGGAGATTAATTCTGGGCTAGCCTCAATGCGGAATGGCATGCGGAGCGGTTTTTTGATTTCACCATCTTTGAGTACGAGAATAATTTCCGAAAAACCTGGCGATTCATCACAAAGTTCACGAATCGAAGTGAGTGTGGCGGTATTTTGGGGATTTTCCACCAGAACGAAAAGCTTGAGGCTACGAGGATCAGCTTCTGGCGCGATAATGCGCTTCGGGGCTTCGGATTCTTCCGATGTGGTAGTAGTTTTAGTAGACCCTGCAGTGGCAGACTTAGCATCCTCAGATTTTGCGGAAGCAGCTTTAGTAGCTGCAGGCTTAGCTGTTTTTGCAGTATTAACGCTTGACTTAGCATCAGATGCGGATTTGTCAGAATCGCTTTTTTTGGCGGCCGGCTTTGAAATCGTGACAGTTGGAACATCGGTAGATTTTGGCTTGGCAGCATCTTCACCAGCTGGTTTACGACGGCGGAATTCCTTTTTCGGGGCTTCCGCTGGGTCGGCCAGACGCGTACCGGTGGACTCATAGGAAGAAAGCTTATCATCAGAAAGAACGGAGATGGATTCGGCAATAATTTTCACATCAGAAGTAATATTGCCATCCTTATCTTTGGCATTAATACGACCGGTAACCTTAATTACATTATCGACCGCGAGACGGTCACTATATTCTTCGTAGGTTTTCGGGAAGACTAAGAATTCGAGTTCAGACGTCTTACTTTCAATCTTCACGAAGGCCATTTTGGTATTGGATTTCGTGAGAATGGTGCGAATATTAGTAATAATACCGCCCACAATCACTTGCTTGCCGTCATTTTCAGGGGTAACCAGTGAAAATGGGTGGGTTTGCTCTTCGAAATAAGTGTCGTATTTATCTAGCGGGTGTGCCGAAAGGTAGAGCCCCATCAAATCACGTTCCCAGAGAAGTTGGTCTTTTTCGGAAACTTGAGTAGGCGATGGTTGAATGACTGGCTCTGGGATCGAGCCGGCGTCACCCATCATACCGAAGAGGTCGGTTTGACCAGAGGCCTTATCTTTTTGGACTTTGGCGCCATAAGCTTGGATGTCTTCGAGGTTAAACAAGAGATCAGTACGGTTATGGAAGCGGTCGAAGGCGCCGGTTTTAATAGCGGACTCCCAAGATTTTTTATTAAACTTGGAACCGTCGACACGCGCCGCAAAATCACAGACCGACTTGAAGGGTCCGTTTTTATCGCGCTCAGGGATGACAATATCTTCCACCAGGGCCTTACCCATACTTTTAATCGCAGCTAACCCGAAACGAATGGTGTTTTCGCCACCCACAATACCGAAGTCAGAATAAGATTGATTAATATCAGGGCCAAGTACCTTGATACCCATGCGCTTACATTCGGCAATCTCGATGGCTAGACGATCGGTCCAGCGCATATCAGAAGTCATAAGCGCAGCCATGAAGGCATCTGGATAATGTGCCTTGAGATAGGCGGTCCAATAAGCTACTAGAGCATAACACGCGGCGTGAGACTTGTTGAAACAGTAGTTAGCGAAGTCGAGCAGCTGCGACCAGAAAGTTTCCGCCTGCTCCTCAGTAGCCCCACCAACTTCTTGGGCACCCTTAATAAACTCCGGCTTCACCTTATTCATCAGATCCACCTTCTTTTTACCCACCGCCTTACGAAGCGTATCCGCCTGACCACCAGTAAATCCACACCATTCCTTAGAGATCTGCATGAACTGCTCTTGATAAATCAAAATACCGTAGGTAGACTTCAAAGCATTCTCGAGACCTGGATGAAGATAAGTGATCGGTTCTTCCCCGTGCTTACGACGAATAAAGGAATCAATAAACTGCATTGGGCCCGGACGATAAAGGGCCACCATAGCGATGATATCTTCAAAGCTACTGGCGCGAAGGTCTTTCAAATAGCGCTTCATACCGGCAGATTCCAGCTGGAAAACACCGGTGGTTTCGGCACGTTGCAAAAGTTCATAAGATTTTTGGTCATCGAGCGGAATGCTGTAAAGATCAACGTCATCGTGATACACTTTACGGATCATACGCAAGGCGTTATTAATCACCGAAAGATTGGAAAGACCCAAAAAGTCCATCTTAAGAAGACCTAATTCCTCGACCTGAGTCGAAGGATACTGAGTAGCCAGTGGGCCTTTCGCGGAAACTTCAAGTGGCAAGAATTTGACCAATTCATCCGGCGCAATCACCACACCACAGGCGTGAACACCGTGAGAGCGAATGGTACCTTCGAGTTTAGAAGCGTAATCGATTACGCGCTTAGCAACCGGATTATGCTCATATTCATGCTTGAGATCGGGAGCGGTTTTGATAGCGTCAGTTAATTTGACATGGTGCCCCATCACCGGGTCTGGCACGAGTTTGGCGATACGGTCAGCCTCGGCATAGGGCACTTCGAGTACACGCGCCACGTCACGCACGGCGTTTTTAGCCATCATTTTACCAAAAGTCACAATGTTTGCCACGCGACCTTTACCGTATTTTTCGGTACAATATTCAATCACCTCGTCACGACGGGTATCCTGGATATCAGTATCGATATCCGGCATGGAGACACGATCAGGGTTCAAGAAACGCTCGAAGAGAAGACCATATTTCATCGGGTCAAGCTCGGTAATACGCAAAGCGTAGGCTAGAATGGAACCAGCCGCAGAGCCACGGCCTGGACCATAAATAATACGCTTGGTCTTGCCCCACATAATAAAATCTTGCACGATCAAGAAGTAACCATTGTATCCCATACGGTCAACAACACTTAATTCATAATCGATACGTTCAAGAATTTCTGGAGATAATAATTTTCGACATTCCTCGACCGACCAATCTTGCACCTCTTCCTGAGTTTTACCACCATAGCGAAAAGCTAGGCCACGAAAAACCAACTTATCGAGATAAGTTTTATCGGTCTCACCTTTTGGTACGGGAAACTTCGGAATCAAAATACGTCCGAGTTTCATGTCGACATTGCAGCGCTCGGCGATCTTGCGAGAGTTTTTAATAGCGTCAGGATATTCTTTACCCCAACGATCAATAATTTCTTGTGGGGGAATGACGTGAAGTTGGAAGTCCTTCAAGGTCATACGATTTTGATCGGAAAGATTGGCGGCCGTACCAATACAGAGGAGAATTTCGTGAGCATCCTGATCTTCGTGCTTCAAATAGTGGCCATCACAGGTAACGACGAGCGGCAAACCGGTTTCCTTGGCGATTTGCTGTAAGCCTTGGTTGATGCGATCTTGGACTTCCCAGTGAGTCGGTGACTCGGGGTGGCCATGATCTTGCATCTCGAGATAGAAGCGGTCCTTGTAAACTTCTTTATACCAATCAACTAATTTTCTGGCGCCATCGAGGTCACCATTCTTCAGACGAACTGAAATCTCTGAACTCGCGCAACCCGAGAGACAAATAATTCCCTCGTTATATTTTTCCATGATTTCATGGTCGATACGAGGCTTGTAATATTTACCGTTAATTTCCGCTTCGGTAGCGAGACGACAAAGATTTTCAAAACCCTGATCATTCATCGCCAGCAAAGTAATATGATAACGCACCTTATCATGTGCGGGATCCTTATCAGTACGTTTCCTGGCCGCCACGTAGGCTTCGAGACCCAGAATCGGTTTGATACCCGCAGATTGACCTTCCTTATAAAGCTCGATCAAGCTCGACATGGTGCCGTGATCAGTGACCGCCACAGCTTGCATGCCGGTTTCTTTGACATACTTAATGAGATCTGGAACCTTGGTCAGACCGTCAAGAAGTGAATAATGCGTGTGATTATGCAGATGCACAAAATCCGCCGGAGCCAAGATATGGTCCGGTGAATCAATTTCTTCGCAAAACTTCAAAAAATCGTCGTTATTTGCCTCGGTAGATGGAGAGGCCTCTGCGGGCGCCGACATTTACTCCTCAGTATCGTCGGTTAATTCTTCAGAAACTGCATCTTCGACAGGCTCTACAACCTCGTCTTCGATTTCGGCAGCTTTCTTTGCAAATTTTTGCTTAAATTTTCCAAAATTAGTTTTCTGTTCGTGATAAATCTTGCCTAGATTCTCTTTTTGATCGTGGTAGAATTTGCCACCTTTGGCTTTAATTTCAGCACGAGTTTCTTTGCCAGACTTGGGAGCAGAAAGAACCCCAGCAATCGCACCAAGAGCCATACCAAATATAGCACCGAGAACAAAATGACCAGTAGATTTTTTCATATTCCTCCTTTTTGTTAATATATTTATATTATATTACTTTGTCGACTTTTTTGCAGTAGTCTTTTTGGTAGAAGTACGAGGTTTAGATGGATTAATAAAACTCATCAGCTTCTTAGTCAGAATATCCTTCACTAAACTTTTCGCAAGAGGTCCGACCGAGGTCATATCCTTAATGTTATCTGCCACGTCATCGGCTTTTTCGGCGATAGATTGACCAGTCTGGACCATGATTTCAATCTCAGAGAGTAGGTGAATGAATTTAACCAAGAAAATAATTCCGACCACCAGAAAGACTAACAAAGTCATTGATAAAATCGCTACTAAAATCCATTCTGCTGTATTCATATAAACCTTTCTGGTAACTATTTTAGCATAAGTTCGATGAAATAAAAAATATAACTGGAGCTGCCAGTTATATTTTTTTAGCCAAGCGGATTACGGGTTATACTGTAATCTTCACGGATGGCATTTTACTTTGAGATGAAATTTAGATTTCGCGAATAAATTTCTTGATATCTTCACCAAAGTCTTCGTACATGAAGTTATAGGCAAGTGAAGCAAGAGCGTAATTCTTTGGGTCACCAGTAGTCATCCAACGACCCTTGGTTTTTTCGACGTAGACGTTGCCAGTTTCGGCCATCTTAGTAATCGCATCGACTGTCCAGAGTTCATTATCGAGACCAATATTCTTTGGATCAAGGTGCTCAAAAACTTCTGGGGTCAAAAGATAGCGTCCATAGGAGGTGAGATTAGATGGAGCCTGTTCGATGGCTGGTTTTTCGATGATATTTTCGAGAGTTTGAAGTTCAGTGTCACGAAGTTTAATAATGCCATACTTATTCAAAACTTCGCGTGGCATTTCTTGAGAAATAATGATAGCCTTAGCATCTTCATGTTTCTTGTATGAATCAATCAAGGTTTTGATATCAGAGTGACCGAAAACTACATCATCAGAATAGGCGACGACGAAGGCTTCATCATCACGAATGTAAGGACGGGCGGAAGCAATTGGAGAACCGTTACCATATGGATAGCTTTGATCTTGTTCGATGACGGTGATTTTTGGAAAATCGAGAACGCGCTGCACTGGGGCATAACGATCAAGCTTGCCCTGAGAAGCGAGTTGCTTACGAATACGGTTAACCGAGTTATTAAAATAATCTTCGTAAATCCCCTTACCTTCTGGAGTGGCGACGATGATAATTTCTTTGATGCCTGCATCCACACATTCTTCAACTACGAGTTGCATGATTGGGCGATTGCCAAGTGGGAGCATGGCCTTAGGTACGGTTTTAGTAATTGGTAGATAGCGGCTAGCAAAGCCAGCGTCAGTAATAACTGCCTTGGTAGGTAACTTATATTTCATAATTTCTCCTTGAGTCTTTATTATACAAGATTGACACATAATAGTCAAAGATTACAGGGGTGAACTATACTCAATAAATAAAAAATAGGGCACGTGGCCCTATTTAGGATGAGGATTATTTTTTAGAAATTTTCTTGGCAGTTGGTTTTTTGATTTTCTTGGTAGCGGATTTTTTAACTGACTTATGCGCAGTTTTTTCACCAAGATTTTTTGACTTATAGACACGATCTGGTTTTACAGAAAGTTCTTTAATGGCGGCAATTTTCTTAGCATTCTTGATAGACTTAGCACGATATTCTTCGCGTTTTTCACGAAGCTCGGTTTCGTATTCGTGTTTTTGTTCCTTATTGTGGATGGCATAAATCAGATTAGAGATACCAAAAATCATCATGTAGGAGCCAAAATATTTAATAAATGGCAGATTACCGAGATGTCCAGCATTTACAACCACGATTCCGATAATACAACCGGAAATACCAGTGAGCACCCAAATAAAACGGTCCGTCAAATCATCCACGGAGCCGAGACCAATAAAGATCTCAAGAATACCACGCGTAATGGTGTAGAGACCAATGATGGCGAGGTGCCAGATGGCGTTCTGATCCTTAGCAAAGAGCATTGTGAAAGCCGTGGCGATTTCTAGTACGGCCATGAGAAGTGAAAGACCCCAGGTTTCCTTCAAGTGGGTACGAGTAAGGAGGTTCAACATCTCGATAATGCCGAGACCGAGCAAGACTGTACCAGCAATCACAATAATTGCCTCGAGACTATTAAGATTAGTAAAGAGGGCGTACCAGCCGAAAAGAAGTGCCAACACACCCTGCAATGCGAAGATTAGCCAGTGGCTATCAATATATTTTCGCTTGATTGACATATAATTTTCCTTGTTAATTCTTATGCTTATTTTAGCATAAAAAAGAAAATAAAGCTGAGTTTACTGAAATATCACAAAAAAACCTCGAATTCGTTTTTGATAAATTCGAGGCGGTATAGCCAACCTTAAAAATTTAGACGTGGCGAACTTTACGGCGTAGAGTTTCAATCGGAAGAGTCTTAGTGTAGTAAGAGATTTTATCTAGAACGAGATCTCTAGCTTCGAGATATTTTAATTCTTCGACACCAAAACCACGCTTAAAGACTGAGACTCCATAAAATCGATGCTTGGTGTCATTTTCGTCGACAATACCCCAGAAATTATAGCGCTTAATGCCACGCTTTCTGGCGTCACGCATGGCTTCCATATGGAGAAGTGGAGCGCCGGAATACTTAGTACCGAGTTCGGAAGAAACTCCGTAATGATAAGAGGCTTCATTGCCGTAGAAAATCATGAAGTTTTCGGCAAGAATTTCACCATTGAGCTTGGCAATATAAAGTACCGCCTCGTCATTTTTGGCAAATGCAGCAAACTGTTTAGTAAGAAAGTCTTCGGAAAAAGCATAAAAATCATGGCGTTTAGCAGTTTGCAATTCAATTTGATAAAAATCATGAATCGCTTTCGGGTCGGAAGTTTTTTCAATGGTGATTTGATTCTTCTCAGCTTTACGAAGAGCGCGGCGCAGACGCTGACGCATGTTTTTAAGAATTTCTTCTTCGGAATTTTCTAGATTGAGCACACCGGCAAATTCCACCGAAAGATACATCGGGGCTTTGCGGAAGCCAAGCTGCTGAAAAGTCTTCGCGTTTTCAGGGGTATTCTGAAGCTGAGGACGCACGCGGACAAAAGTACATTTGAGCTTTTTAGCCTGCAGCTTCATGTCGTCGAAAATCAGTTTTTTAATTTCTTGGTTGGTCCAATCAAAAATCGGCCCACCAGCTATGGCAAGATGACGGCCACGCTTGGCCGGTTCAACTTCGCCAGCATAAACTCCCACGAGTTGGTTATTTTCGTCATAGATACCACGACGCACAATATCAAAACCGCGGGAGAAGTAGAATTCGTAGAAATCCCAGGATTGCAAAAAGTTAGCATCCGGATGTGCGGTAACAAATTCATCCCATTCGGTTTGATTTTCGACAGTTTTGACGGTGTATTTCATAGTTTCCTTTTTTAATTTATAGGTGACGTTTTTTGCGACGAGCGTCTTCGACTAGACGAATCAGGGTGTAGTGAAGTTTTTTGACCGGAAGGTCATGAGCATGTAGATAATCAAATTTTTCACCGCCAAAGCCAGTCTTAAAAGTAGTGACCCCGGCAAATTTATGATTCTTTTGGCCGGCCGGAGCAATTCCCCAGAGATTATAACGAAGTTTTCCCTGCTTTTTTAGGTCTCTCATTACATACCATTGAAGTGCATAGGCGCCTGGGAATTTGTAATTTAGTTCGGTGGAAGCTGCCTCAAAATAATCACCTTCTAGCGCATCAGTTAAGACTAAACCGTAAGCTACTGGTTTACCATCGAGGGTGGCGCGGTAAATCTGAAGATCAGAGCCGAAAGCCTTGGCATAGGCATTGAGATCCTTGCGGCGTGGCGGAATAAAACCTTGACGCTTGGCGGTTTCGGCTTGAATCTGGTGAAATTCACGGAGAATTTCAGGTGTATTGGATTTTTCAACCTTGAAATTTAGTTTCTCTGAACGACGCACCTCATAACGAGTTTGACGACGCATGTTTTTTAGGAGATCTTCTTCAGATTGAGTGAGATCAACGAAAATAGTATTTTCGGCATGAAGAAAATAGGAGGCAGAAAGCGACGGAAGCGACTCGATAAGTGCACGATTTTCTGGGGTCTCCTCGAGATTTGGACGAAAACGCACGAAGACACAATTATTTTGCTTGGCATAGCGGTAAATTTCAGCCATAGCCAGTTCCAATTCATTACGATTAGTATAATCTAGAATTGGTCCGCACGGAATCTCGAGAAAACGACCACGCTTTGCATCTTTAATAATGGCCAGACAATAAGATTTTTCACTAAACATCAAGAAGATAGGTTTATGGCCGATGGATTTATTGACTTCATACCACTGTTTGGACTGCAAGAAATTAGTGTGAGAGGCGGCGTGGCGAAGCGTATCGATGTGTTCTATTTCGACTTCAGAAAGAGACTTCTTGGTCGAAAATGGTACGATTTTTTCACCTTGAGAATTTATTTCATATTGATTAATGAGATGCCTAGCTTCAGCAAGCTCGAAAATCGTCAACCAATTCGGCAAATTAATCAGATGCTTGGCGGCAGAAACTGCATTTGGACAAGATTTTTCATTAAAATTAGCTTGGGCATAGTATCTCTCTGGTGAGACTGGTGAGCTATACCAAATATCATCCATAATGAAGCCTGCGGCCGTGAGTTTTTTCAATAATTCTTCCCGATTTTCCACAAAATAGAATCGACGAAGTGGGGCGCGATGTTTAATTTTCTTAAGATCAGATAAAGCAAGCTTGGCCTGCCAATGGGTGAGGCGAATAGAACTATCTAGCCTGGCATCAGCGGATTTCTGGATTTGATGAGTCTTCAATAAAAACGCGGTATAGAGGCGACCAAAATTAAGGCGACCAAGCTGCAAATGGAATAAAGCACGGGTAATGGCGCCAAAAAGCGGATATAGACGAGTACGAAAACGATCAGCAAAGCTTGGCAGATTAGTTGGAATAGTGAAGGATTTTTTTCGCTTATCAGTTTTACGGAGGAATAATAATCCACCAGAAATTAGATCGAGAGATTTCCCCTTACCAAAACTCATGATGACGGCATCCCCCACCGTACCGGCTTCGCGACCATCCGGATAATCCATCCCGACACAGTGCGCAAGATCCTCGATTAGTGCGAGGTTATATTTTTTTGCGACAGATTCAATATTTACCATATCACATGGATAAGCTAAATTATTCTGTACAATCACCGCTTTAATTTCGGGATTTTTCGCGCAGGCTTTTTCGAGATTTTTAGCATCAAAATGGAGATTTTCGAGATTCACATCAAGGTAAACCGGCTCACAGCCAGCACTACGTACTGCTTCCACGACCGCGAAGCAAGTCAAAGCTGTAATCGCCACCTTATCGCCTGGTTTAGTGAAATATTTAATAGCCTCAGAAAGTGCAGTACGTCCTGAACCATAAAGCGCAACATTTTCCGCTTCCACTTGATAGCGGTCTGCAATATAAGCTTTTAATTTTTCAGAATCTCGCTTAAAGCCAAAAGTGAATAATTGCCTCAAGGTCTTTTTCAAACCAAATTGACTAGCGTGCGCGATAAATTTCATTAAGCAAGCACCTCATTAATGGCCTTAGCGAGACCTTTTGGATCATCGATATACGGAGCGTGACGCCATTTTTCGGAAGAGTAAAAAGTACTATTTTTGATTAGTTCGTGAAGTTTCTTACCTTGACGAAGCGGCGTAATTTGATCATTTTCACCCCAAAGAATCGAAGTTTTAACCTTGACACGAGATGGGTCGAGGTCCTTGTCGGATTCGTGCATATTAGCCAGAGTCTTCTTCATATTTTCAGGTGCATGAGCATAATCAGAGGCGCCGATAATTTTATGAAAAACCTTACGTAGTATTGGAATACGTTTAAGAATACCAAAAATTTTACTTAAAACATGTAGGATATTACGCTTGAATGATTTTTCATAAATACCAGCGCTATTTAGAAGAATTAAGTGATCGAGTTTCTTAGGATGTCTAACGGCGAGATTCATCAAAATACGTCCGCCATTACTATGCCCGAGTACCACAGCTTCATCTGGAAGTTCACGCTTAGCCCAGCGCACATAATCGTTTATCGTCCAGACTTTTTGACTTTGCTCAGTGAGACCTGGAACATGCAGCATTTTGACTTCAATCTGATATTTATCGCGTAGAATTTCGATAGTTTTGGTCCATGGCTCCACGGTGTAGGTCCAGCCATGAATAATGTATAAAGTTTTCATATTAATTAAGTCCCCTTTTTTCGCGACGCTTTTCTGCGGCTTTTTCGCGACGTGGCAGACGCTCAGCGTCTTTTGAATTTAATAATAATTTTTCGATAATCCATTCGAGATATTGACTGCCCTTAAAGAGAATGGTTTCTCCGTTTACGGCATTTTGTTGAATGAATTCGAGGGCTTTTTTCGGTTCATCAAAGACGCTAGTCTTGATGCCCTGTTTTTGTAAAATCGGGTAGGTGTATTCGCGGGTACGGCGTCCAATTAAAACAACCTGTTCGGGATTAGTGGCAATTATAGCCTCGGCTAGCTTTTCATGTTCGTGCCGTTCGATACTGCCCTGCTCCACCATATCGCCGATTACTAACCATTTATGCCCAGTGCGCATTGAACGGTACATTTTAAGGATCGATTCCATGGAGATGAGATGAGCGTTATAACTGCTATCGATAATTTTTAAATTATTAATCCCCTTTAGGAAAGTATTACGTCCAGGAGCTTCACGCATATCGGAAAAATCATTTGGCATTTGAATGTGGAGATATTCACAAAGCTTAGACAGCATAGATAGTTGAATCGCCAGATCGCACTGCATCGGGTTTTTAAAAGTAATAGTAAATTCGCCCAGCTTTGGCTGACTGGCAAAATCCATGACAAATTCAGTTTTATTCGGATAAACAGTATAGTTCAGCAATTCACTCTTACTACACTTAATAACTTCAGCCTTAGTTTTGCCTTTGGCGACAATTTTATCAATCGCACGATTCATTAAGTCGACATCCTTATCGATGAGAATTAATTTTTGAGTATTTTCTGGCAAAGTAGCAAATTCATGCGTAATAGCTTTTTCGAGATTCGGGAAGAGGCCAGCTTCCACCTGTTTTTCAAATTGTACGGCATGCGATAGACCTAATGAAACCCAAATCGTGACTTCTGGCTTTAACCATTTGGCGAGAAATTCGGCTTCGTGTGGGCGTTCGCCATCGATTTCGACAATATAAAATTTTTCACGATGGGTGTAAAAAAGCGATTTAAATGGCACACCGATGATTAAGCTAAGCCAGCGCCACTTGCTGCCACGTACACCGTCCATATCGACAATATCAAAGGCTACGCCAAAGGCAGAATTAGCATTAAAAGAATAGTGCGCCTTAGTTTTCAGAGTGGATTCGACCAAATTCAACATGGTGGTCTTGCCAACTGAACCGGTAATGGCAATTACACGAGGCTTCCAGCGCCTAAGCGAGATATTAGCAAAAAAACGAAAATAATTCGCAGCTAAAAAATAAAATTTCTTTTTAAGTCTCATTACGAGCGTCATATATTTATTTTAGCATATACTGTTAATTTTTAATATTTTGGAAGAAGCGAGCGGCTCGTTCGGTGGTGGGATAATTCATCACTTGGTGTGGTTCACCATCTTCAATAATTTTCCCCTTATCAAGAAAGATAAGGCGAGTACCAACCTCTCTTGCAAAACTCATTTCATGGGTGACAATCACCATAGTGCGACTGTGGTCTTTAGCAAGATCTTTAATCACTTCGAGCACTTCGCCTACCATTTCCGGATCAAGTGCAGAGGTCGGCTCATCAAACAAAATTACCTCTGGATGCATAGCTAAGGCACGAGCGATGGCGACACGCTGTTTCTGACCACCAGAAAGATTCTTCGGATAATCATAAGCTTTATTTCCTAAACCAACCCGTTTCAGTAGCTCTATGGCTTCTTTTTCCGCCTGTTTATTTGATAGATGTAGGACTTTTCTGGGAGCGAGCTTGATGTTTTCTATGATATTAAGATTTTCAAAAAGATTAAAACTTTGAAAAACCATACCAACTTTAGCACGAAGTTTATTAAGATTGGTTTTGGGATTGGTAATCTCCTGTCCATCGATAAAAATTTGGCCCTTATCTGGAACATTTAGCAAGTTTAAGCAGCGCAAGAAAGTGGATTTCCCAGAACCGGAAGAGCCAATCAAAACTACGGTTTCGCCATCTTGGATTTCGAGATCAATACCACGGAGAACTTTTTGATTTTCGAAACTTTTTTCAAGCTTCTTTACGACAATAGACATATTAAGCCAACCTCTTTTCCACTTTCGACATAATTTTAGTAAAGATCAGAGTAATCACCAGGTAGATAATCGCGGCAGCTACCAGAGATTCAAAAGCTGTGGCAGTGAGAGAACGAATGTCGTCGGCGCCACGCATAATATCGCCGAGGCCAATCCACCCCACGATGGAAGTCTCCTTAAAAAGTGAAATACCTTCACCAATTAAACCTGGCAGAGAGTTTTTTAAGGCCTGTGGCATCACGACGTAAAGTTGCGTACGAAATTCTGAAAGACCGAGTGAACGCGCAGCTTCTTTTTGACCATTTGATACACTTTCGATCCCGCCGCGTATAATTTCTGAAATATAAGCGCCACTATTTAGTGAAAAAGCGACAGCTGCCACGATGATTTTCGGCATGGCGCGATATTCGGCGAAGATCACGTAATACATAATTAAGAGCTGCACCAGAAGAGGTGTGCCGCGAATCACCGTGATGTAGAAATTCGAGATTCTTTGGCAAAACTTCGAGCTGGAGGTGCGCATCATGGCCAAAAGTAATCCTAATAGAAAACCAAAAAAGAGCGCCAAAATAGTTAAGACAATGGTGACTTCAAGTCCGTGCCAAAAATAAATCCAACGACCGTTACCAAATATCACATCAAAAAATTTCATCTGCTCTCTCCAAAATATTTCCTTAATAAGGCATCCATTCGGCCGTCCTCTTTCATGCGATTAATCGTCTGATCAATTTTTTCCTTGAGAGTCTGATTAGATTTTTTCATGGCAATTGCATATGACTCGTTGCCAATGGCGGAACCAAGAATTTTTAGGCCCGTGAATGCCACGATATACTGATTAGCTGGTGCGTCATCCAAAATTACCGCATCAACCCGACCAGAAGCCAGCTCCTGTAAAACATTTGGCGCGGCTGGGAACTGAATCACTTTGGCGCCTTTAATTTCAGAAGCTAGAATATCGCCGGTAGTGCCGAGTTGAACGCCGATTTTCTTACCAATTAGGCCAGATTTATTAAAAATCTTACTATCTTCTGGGACAATAATGCGCTGGGTGGCCTGATAATACGGCTCCGAAAATAGAGCGTTCTTCGCGCGTTCTTCGGTGACCGACATGCCAGCCACGGCAATATCAATGCGACCACCTTCGAGAGCTGGAAGTAGACCATCGAAGGACATGTCTTCGATCTTAAGTTCAGCCCCCAAATCCTTCGCGATTTCGCGCGCGAGATCCACATCGAAACCAACTACCTGTCCACCTTCTTTATATTCAAAAGGCTTAAAAGTGGCGTTCGTCCCCATGACGAGTACCGAGGCATCATGAGAAACCACGGTTTCGCGCTTCAAAATATCGAAAAACATCCAGAAAAAAGCCGCGACGAAACCAGCCAGAATAATAAGATTTTTAATAATTCGGACAGGATTTCGTTTCGGCTTATGCATAGTTTAAGTATAAGTTGTTTAGTGTAATTATTCAAGAATGCAAACAAAATAACAATATACGTGCGTTGATTTTGGTGAGATTTAAATCTGAGTAAAGTATCCTGGAGCACCTGGACGGTCAATGCGAAGACATTTGAGTTGTTCTCCAGTTGGAATATAACAACTTGAACCGTTACTAGTCTTAATTACTCTACGTCCACCAAAAGCCTCTAATCTTAGATTAGGTGCGTTTGATAAATTAAAATCGTTTTTGACATAAATACGGACCAGGCTATCTCTAGTATAATGGCTCAGAGAAAACATTCCAGAAAAATTTTGAACATTTCTAGTATCAAAATTAGTTAGATATAAATTCACCGTGTATTCTGTCTCGCTAAACATTTTGCTCATATCAGTTACATTTTGAGTGTTAAAGCTAGAGAGATCGAGGTTCGGTATCCTAGTACCATAGAACATTCCTGACATATTAACGGCGCTCTGCGTCTCAAAGCCTGCTGTATTTAACGAAGTAATTGATGCGTTCCAAAACATGTTTTTAAAATTTGTCACCTTGCCAGTATTAAACCTTGAGACTACTACAGTCTGCAAATTACGAAGCTGATAAAACATACCATTCATATCAGTCACGTTTTGAAAATCAAAACTACTTAAGTTAATGGTGGTTAATTTTGCAGCATCTCGAAACATCTCACTCATATCGGTAACTTTTGAGGTATTGAAGCTTGACATATTTATATCGGTGAATCTACTAGAATCCTTAAACATACCCTTCATATTAACTACATTAGATGTATTAAAGTTACTTAGATTCAAATTAATTGTAGCAGTTCCTCTAGTAAAAAATCTTATTCCACTAAACATTTCACTCATATCTTGCACCTTGCGGGTATCAAATCTTGAAATATCGATTGGGTTTAATAATGAGGCATCTTTAAACATACCCTTCATACTAATCACTTCACTAGTATCAATACCTGATAAATCCGCACTGTAAACACTCGAGAACGAGCTGAACATATAACTACTGTCTGGGTTAGCATAAATCTTAGCAGCATCCGAGCCATAACATATACTTTGATCACCCCAACTCCAATCTGGCCAAATGTAAATATCAAAGTCTGACTCTACCGGATCGGCAACGTTATAAGTTAATGACTGCTTTTTAATAGCCTCTGTAACAGTACATCGCCTAAAAGCGTTTGCTCGACTAATATTTACTCTAGCTATGACTTGGTTAATTTCTGGACCAGACTTAAAAACGGCACGCCTGTCAATCGGATTAGTTACGACAGAAAAAATTAAACGATTTGTATAGCTACCATTTTCAAGATTACTCGCAAGCTTCATGCCGATATTTAAATCCGTGATACTGGCACCATTGGTAGCTTCGGTAGTTTGGCGGAAACTAGCGGGTGCAGCAAGTGCTGGAATAGGATTGTAATTTGGCGCGGAAGTTAGACGATAACCCCAGGTGTTATTAGGAAGATTTGCTAATGGACTAGGAGTAGAGATTGAATCAATTTTTGCAAGCATCGCAGAGCTATTGTTTACTAGGGCGGTATTATTTGATTCAGAACTTATTGTTGCAGTATAACCAGTACGGTTGTTAGTATTGACAGTCAAGCGCAATGGAAACTCAGTGGTTTTATTAGTGGAATTAATCACCTGGTTACCATTGATAGTTACGTTGGCGTTACTGATAGCCGCGGAGAGAGTTGGGGTTGGGGCGGCAAAAACATCCGAAGTACCAAATTGGTTGCCTAAAATAGTGAACGTAAAAACGATAACAGCAAGATTAAAGACTTTTTGAGCCCACAAAAATATTTTGGATTGATGATAGAGATTTTTCATAGTTTTTATATGACCGTGTGATTTGTCGTGTTCTATTTTAACATAAGCAAAATAAAAATCCAAATGCGAGATTTGGATTTTTTAGATATCTTTGGATTTTAAGTTTATATTTTCCGATGAGTTGTGAGTTTTTTTAAATTATAAATATGGTTTTAAGTGTTTTAACTACGGCTTAGCGGTAAAGTAACCTGGAGCGCCGGTGACATCTAGGCGAAGCCAAGTCTTGTCGGCGGTAGCTGGGTCGGTTTCATGTGATCCATTACCACCACGCAGATTGGTACGGCCAGTGAAGAGATTTTCAGCTTGTGCGGAAGTATCGACGACGAAATTTGCCGAAGCATAAATTACAGTTAAGGCATCGCCAGCTGGACAACCATTAGCGGCGCCACCAGCACTAGTGAGGCTGAATAGCTTATCAAAATTTCGCACATTAGTAGTATTCAACATCGAAAGATCGAGGCTAGCAATTTTACAGGTATTAGCAAAGATACCTGCGATGGTAGTGGCATTTTCTAGGGTGAAATTAGCACCTAGCTTAATTTCGGTAGCGGCTTGAAGATTATTAAAGAGATTAGCGGCATCCGTCACCTGCTTGGTATTAAAATTCGAAAGATCAAGCGATGCGAGTTCAGTCATACCAGAGAACATATTGCGCATATTAGTGACATTAGTTGTGTCAAAATTTGCAAGGTTAAGATTCTGAACTTTTTCAGCACTATCGAACATGCTTGCCATATTTACAACATTACTGGTATCAAATTTTGCTAAATCGAGATCCTGCACGTGAGTAAAATTCTTGAACATATTTGAAGAATCTGGTGCGAGGAAGATTTTCTCGGTTTCGGCATAATAATAAACGGTTTTATCGGCTTCCTTATACCAAGCCTTAATAGCATAATCAGAATTTGCATTGTCTTGAATTTCGATAGGCTTATCACCGACAGTTGGAGCGGTGGTGCTACGGCGGAAATGCTCAATCATTTCTTGGCCATGACCGAAGAAGTTGGAGGAACTACGCTTGCCAAGATAAGTGATGGCCTTATTAAATGCTTCACCATTATCCATAATGGCTTCTTTTTGATAAGTATTCGCCACTACGGAAACCACAAGCTGGTTAATATAGTCGCCTGGACGTAGATCGTCACCGAGATTAATACCGAGATTGAGGACAGTTTTTTGGTTAGTGACTTCTTTTTCAGTATTATTTGCCACGGTGGCTGGGTGACTGAGACTTGGGATTGGGCTGTAGTCGGTAGCGCTAGATAATTTATAACCCCAGGTATTAGCGGTAAAATTATTTAACGCTTGGCTACTAGTGATTGATTCGATTTTATCTGGTTTGGCCGGGTCAGAATTATTCAAGGCGGTATTATCGGTTTTAGAATTAACCACGACCTTATAGCCGGATTTATTTTTCGCGGTAACACCGATATTTAGATTCATTTCCCTTTTAACCGATGGATTATCGAGCAAAAGATCGCCGTCAACTTGAGTTTTGACATTATCAACATAGGCCGAAAGACTGGACTGGTAGAGGGCAGAAGTGTTTTTAGTGTTAAGCCAGGCGGCTGCGACCAAGGTCAAAGCAAGGCCCGAGCTAAGCTTCAAAAATTTATGATTCACAATATTTTCCCTAATTCGTTTTATACTACATTTAGTTTAGCATAACTAGAATGGAAGAAAAGTCTTGAAAAATTTGGAAAATGGTATTCATCAAGATATTTTTGAACCTTATAATCAGCGTCAATCATCCAATGACCACGGAGGCGAAAAGCTGGAATGGTACCACGAATGGCTTTGTTGGTAGCAGATTGAACACTCATTTGGTTTTGCTTCGCCCAGTCGGAGACGGAGATAATTTTCGGCGCAGTGAGACGAGTGATGCGACGATAGAGAGCCTCAATGAGAAGTTTAGCAAAAAATTCTGATAATTGATCGAGTTTGTTGAATTTTGAATATTCCTCTAGAGCTGGATAATATTCCTCATTTTTCGATTTATTAGGAATCAAAATGGGCGGCAGATTAAGCAGGTCCAATTGTTCATTAATTAGAAGTCGACCGATACGACCATTCCCATCGATAAACGGATGAATATTCTCAAATTCGGCATGAAAATAGATGATTTTATCGAGAAAATACTGATCATCTGACGCGTTATATTTTTCAACTAAATCCGACATAAAACCGTGAACAAATTGCGGATTTGCACCGAGATGATTACCTACGCGCACCCATTCCTTATTAGCGCGAAAGCGACCGGCAGCGTCATCACGAATATTTTGCATCAAAATCCCGTGGAGCTTAAGAATGAGCGGTACAGAAATTTCGTTTTCAGGATTATCTAAGAGAAACCTCATAGCCTTCGCTAAATTAGTCGCTTCAAAAATCTCCCGAATCTGATGATCCGTCCGAATCTGATGGCGGATTAAAATATCTTCCGTATCTTCTAGGGTGAGCGTGGAGTTTTCGATGGCATTGGAGTTATAAACCATTTCTGGAAGCTCGACAAGGCTTAGTTCCCTGATCCCAGAAGCATAATTTGGTACCAAATCACGATAATGTTCAATCAAGAAATCTAATTTTTGCCGAAGAGAGTTACTAATCATAACTCTATTATAGCAAAACCGTTTAAAATTGTCATTTTTGGTAATTTTAAACGGTTATGGTTTTTGAGTGAAATAACCTGGTGCGCCAGCGCGATCGATACGGAGCCAAGTCTTGTTGGCAGTATCTGGATTTGTTAGATATGAGCCTGCCCCACCACGTAGGTTATTACGATTAGAGAAAATTCTTGCAAAGCCATTATTTGGAACTTTTGATAGATCGAAGTCGCGAGAAACATAAATTCTTTGGAGATTATTAGTTGGAATAGCGGAGCCAAAAATACCAGACAACTTCTTGACATTAGAAGTATTAAAGGTGCTCAGATCAAGCTCAGTAGCGCCATTAACATTAAAGAACATCATTTCCATATCGGTAACATTGGAGGTATCGAAGTGTGGTCCAAAAGTTAGATTAGTAAGACTATTAGCACTGTAAAACATCAGACTCATGCTATTCACTCTCGATGTATTAAAGCTAGATAGGTCAAGATTTTGGATTTTGCCGACATATTGAAACATACTTGCCATAGAAGTGACATTGGAGGTGTCGAAGCTGGATAGATTCAGCTCTTCAAGCTCGAACATATAACCAAACATATTAGACATCTGGGTAACCTTAGAGGTATCAAATTGAGAGAGATCTAACCTAGTTAGCTTACGGTCATTGAAGAACATATTTTGCATAGTAATGACATTAGAGGTATTAAAATTATGACCCAAGTTAAAATCAGACAAAGCCAACATACCGCTAAACATGCTAAGCATATTAACCGCCGAGCGAGTATCGAACATTGAAACATCTAGTTTTTGAAGAGTAGCACAAGCATTAAACATATAGGAAAACTCAGTAACTTTACGCGTATCAAAGGTTGAAAGATCGAGCTTCTCCAGTAGAGCACAGCCATTAAACATGCCCGTCATATTAGTGACATTACTAGTGTTGAATTTGGGACCAAGATCGATTCTCTTGACCTTACTCATACCATTAAACATGGCACTAGTAGTAAAAGCCTTACCGGTGTCAAAATTAGAAAGATCGAGTGACTCGAGGGAGACACAGTTTGCAAACATGGTGGCAAAATTTGTCACATTATGGGTCTTAAATTTATCGCTAATTCTAAAATCTTTCAGCTCTCGCATATTACCAAACATTGAAAGCATAGAAGTAACCGAACTAGTATCAAAGTTTCGAATATCAAGTGATTCAAGTTTAGTTACACCCCCAAACATACTCTCCATATTGGTGACTTTAGAAGTGTCAAAACTCGAAACATTAAGTGAAGTGAGACCGGAACAATTAAAGAACATATTCTGCATGTTAGTGACATTAGAAGTATCAAAATGGCTTACATCAAGTGAGGATACGCGACTTAATCCGTTAAACATATTGTCCATACTTACCGCACTGGAAGTGTCAAAATTAGAAAGATTTAAGCTAGTCAAGGCTGTGTTATTGATAAACATGCGTGAAAAATTCTTCACTTTTTTAGTTTTAAAATTTGAAATATTGAGATTTTTAAGAGATGACATATAGGCAAACATATTCACCATGGAGGTGACACGAGAGGTTTTCATAGTCGAAAGATCTAAATTTTCTACACTTCTGGCATTATTAAACATAAAGGAAGTATCTTTAACATAGCGCGAATTAAGCCCAGAGAGGTCAATGTCGACAATATTGATCATGTTATTAAACATTTGACGAGAATCTTCATTCATATAGACGCGATCATTTTCACAATAATAATATACTGTTTGGTCGGCCGAGTCATACCAAGCCTTAATTTCATAACTTGACCAATTCTCATCTTCAATATTAACCGTCTTCATGGCAGCAGAAGGAGCCACACTACTACGGGCGAAAGCCTTGATTGACTGAAAATTTGTGCCAGCCAAAGTAGCAGCACGAGAAATTTTTTGGTTAAAATCTGGGCCCCTAGTCAAAGTAGCATTAGTTCCAGCAGTATTATTGGTAATGACAGAAATCATCAAAGTATTTTTATACTGACCACTAACGAGATTATTACCCAGATTCACGCCGACGATAATCTTTTTAATTTCATTCCCTTCGGTCATTTCCTCAGCAGCAAAGAGATTAGTTGGGTTCGAGAGTGGTGCGATCGGACGAAATGCAGCTTCATCTTCTAATTTGTACCCCCACGTTCGGTTCGTAAAACTACTGAGTGACATTAATCCAGGGATAGAGTTGATTTTATCTGTGACTGAGGCATTGGAATGCGTCAGTGCAGTATCAGCGGAATCGGTGCTAACTAGAATACGGTAGCCACTTTTATCATTGGTATTGATAGTTAAATTTGCAGAAACTTCCTGAAGTGATGAGCTAGCAGCGGGGTTATTTCCCTCTTGGACGACCAATGCAGTTTTATCAATGGAAGCTGAAAGTGAAGGTGCAAAAAGTGCATAGGTCTTATTAGTAAAAATAAGATTAAGTGAGAGAATCGACGCCATTAGTGTAAAAAAGACACCTAGACTTTTTTGCCATGGACGAGTGATTCGCAGTTTTTGATTTTTATCGCACGTCATGTACCATAATTTTAACATAAAAGGAATTGCAACTCAAAAGCAAAACCTCTATATATTATTGGTATTTTGGAATCATTTATGGTTTAATATTATTTTTTAGCACAAACGGAATAAAAAAAGAGACATCAAAAAAACCTAGCCGAAGCTAGGTTTTTAAGGTTTTATTACATTTTGATTTCGGCGTCGACGCCAGCTGGCAAAGATAAGTTTTGAAGTGCATCAATAGTCTTTGGAGTAGCATTAGTGATATCGATGAGACGCTTGTGAATCTTCATTTCGAAAGCTTCACCACCGGTCTTGTAAACGTGAGGTGATTTCACCACAGTAAAAGTACTGCGCTTAGTTGGTAGTGGGACTGGGCCAGAAACGGCGGCACCAGTACGGATAGCGGTATCGACGATTTGCTTAGCGCTTTGGTCGATTACACGATGGTCGTAGGCTTTAAGACGAATACGGATCTTTAAGCCTTCGTTTTTTGCGTCTGCCATTGTTTTCCTTCTAATTCTATAACTTCAGATGCTTGATGCGTCAATGAGTTTTTAGAATTCAATTAATAATAGTAGATTTATTTTACGATAAAAACAGAGTTTCGTCAAGACAAAAAAATACCTCCCCCGAAGGAGAGGTATTTAGACTGTTATCGATTATTTGATAATCTTGGTAACAACACCAGAACCGACAGTACGGCCACCTTCGCGGATAGCGAAACGGTCGTTGTTGTTCATAGCGATAGCTGAAAGAAGCTTGACCTGGAAGGTAACGGTGTCACCTGGCATGACGATTTCTTTGTCAGCTGGAAGTTCGACTTCACCGGTAACATCGGTAGTACGGAAGTAGAATTGTGGCTTGTAACCCTTTGAGAATGGGGTGTGGCGGCCGCCTTCTTCTTTCTTCAAGATGTAAACCTGAGCTTCGAATTCAGTGTGTGGGGTGATAGAACCTGGCTTAGCAATAACCTGACCACGTTCGATCTGTTCACGTTCGATACCACGGAGCAAGAGACCAGCGTTATCACCAGCTTCACCTTCGTTAAGAGTCTTGTGGAAAGCCTCGATACCGGTAACGACAGACTTTTGGGTTGGCTTCAAACCAACGATTTCAACTTCGTCGTTCAATTTGACAACACCTTGTTCGATACGACCAGTAGCGACGGTACCACGACCCTTGATGGAGAAGACATCTTCGATTGGCATCAAGAATGGTTTGTCAAGATCGTGTTCAGGAATATCAAAGTATTCATCCATAGCGTGGACGAGATCCATGATGCGGTCTTCCATTTCGGTGTCGCCTTCAAGAGCCTTAAGAGCAGAACCCTTGATGATTGGAGCGTTGTCACCGTCGAAGCCGTACTTGTTCAAAAGTTCACGGACATCCATTTCAACGAGCTCAACGAGTTCTGGGTCAGCAAGATCCATCTTGTTGAGGAAGACGATGATTTTTGGTACGTTCACCTGGTGAGCGAGAAGTACGTGCTCACGGGTTTGTGGAAGTGGACCATCGTTAGCAGCAACTACGAGGATAGCACCATCAATTTGAGCAGCACCGGTAATCATGTTCTTGATGTAGTCGGCGTGGCCTGGCATATCTACGTGAGCGTAGTGACGCTTTTCTGATTCGTACTCTTGGTGAGAGGTAGCAATGGTAATACCACGAGCTTTTTCTTCTGGAGCGTTGTCAATCTGATCGTAAGCAACTGATTTGTTAACATCAGATGGGAGGCGCTTCGCAAGTACGGTGGTAATAGCAGCAGTAAGAGTAGTCTTACCGTGGTCAACGTGACCCATAGTACCAACGTTAATGTGTGGCTTGGAACGGTCGAAATTTGCCATTCTTTATTATTCTCCTTTAATATTATTCTCCTTGGCACTAATATTAACCAGCCAAGAAGCTAGATATATCTATATATTAATAGATTTTAAAGAATAAGTAAAGAGAGAATTCAGGAAAAAAGGCGCCAAATTGACGCCTTGACTGTTAGTTTTTCGATGTTATAGTAAAATTAGCCCAGATGGGCTGGTGTGATTTTTAATTTAAATTTGCAGTTTTAATCTTCTGGTACGATTTTGACCAAATCATGGTGTTCACGATCCCACTCACAGCCACAGCCATAATCATCAAAATCAACTTCGTCGTCTGCGATTTTAGGGATTCTGTTCTTGGGGCTTCTATCAAACTGAAAATGATAGCAACCCTGGTCCATTTCTTCATCGATTCTAGCAATTCTTTCCGCTAGAAGTTTCTTACGTTCATGATAGATTATAGACATGAGTGCCGGAAGTAAGGTCAGCACGATCCAACCACAGACAAAAATATCAATCCGTAGAATCAGAATAATGCGAAAATAGTTCAGCACCAGACAGAATAGACCAGCCAAAAAGCACGACAACGTTACTAGTATTGCAAACATACAATTTCCCCCTTTTCTAAAGAACTTACTGATTTTTCCATTTTTTTGAAAAACTAACTTGCATATTTTACCATATTTTGCAGATTTTTGCCAGCAATTAATCCATTTATGTTAAAATTGACTTTTTTATCAAAAAATTGTAGAATATAGCTAACTTTTAGGCTACTTTTATCCTACGCACATTAAAATGGAGGTGCATGATGAAGAAACAATTCCTGTTTTTGTCACTCGCTCTCGGCTTAGTTGCTTGCAACGCCCAGAGTAAAACCGTAGTTCCGGAGACTTCCGAAGTAGAAACTACCGCGAAGGCGGAAGTGAATCACGAAGAAGAGACCGACAACCCATACGAGATGGACGCCCAGCTTACCGCAGCGGTGGATGCTTCTGAATTCGGTGGCGGCGAAGTAGCCGGCCCGATTAGGGATGCCACACCTGACGTATTAGAAGCTAGGCGAGCAGCTAGAAATGATTATGGCTTGGCACCGCTAAAAGATTCCGATCCAAGTAGGTCGCACCCAGGAACATTCCAAATGGTTTCTGAATTTAATATCAGAGCAGTGGAAGACCTGAGAGACCGACTCGAATCACAATCTGGCAGTTACATTTCGGATTTTATGGTGCCAAGTAACGTAATTCTCTTCCCGAAGCATTTAACTCAGAGTATCAGAGGAAATTCGGTGCTCGAGGTAAATACCGATGCCGGAGAGAATAGCTATTATCACTATCGGAATATCCCGACTTATATCAAGGACGGTACCGATGCAGGATTCTTGGACCCCTATCTGAATGGCCGCACGCCAAACTTTACCGGAGCTGACGGAATTAATTATACGCAGTTCCTGGTGCAGAATTTAGTAGATGAATTTCATACTACGAAGCTCGATCCGATGGAGCCGATTGAACCAGATGAACCGGATACCATTTCTTTTACGGCGGAGTATATGTTGAGGCGTATTAAACAAGAATCCTCTGAGTCACTCCCGACCCACCAGAAAAATAACCCAAAGACTTACACGAGATTTGGCGAGTTCGACCTGGTTGGTTATATGAGAGATAACGGTTTTAATCTCAGATTGGCAGACAGTTTCTCGGCACTGGACGTCTATACCTTTATTTGTGAAGCGAATCCGAAATTAATGATTCGGTTTGATGCTAATTATGGAGTGGACGGCAAGCAAATAAACGATCTTGGCAACATGGCAGATTTCGAGAAACGTCTGGTACCCTACCGCATTGATTCACGCCGACATATAAGCGGACTATTTTACGGTATTGGTGTAAATGGTATTGAAGTTTACTACGTGAAAGATGACCGGCTTTTCCCAAATTCCGGCTACGGAAGAACCGATGCGAGACCAGAAGATTTCTATCATGTAATGCATAAGATGAAACTTACAGACGTCGATCATCAGGGCGGATCCTATTTTTCTAATGATGGTAATGTTTTATTGCTTTCGCCAGAACTTTCTACCTTCTATGCAGAGATGCAGCTGAAGCGTTTTATCGAGAATAATCCTAACTATGACCCGTCTAAGGATCAATATCGTGCATTGTATTATATACGTGAAGATTCGGTGGATTTGATCAAGCGAGTAGTGGAGCGCACCAATGCTCTGGTTGGACACGAGTCTAATCTTAATCGCGATGATTTATTTAAAGATATCGATGCAAATGTAGTCGTAAGACGAAATTAATCTCCAAAAAAAGAGCCTCGCAGAAAATGCGGGGCTTTTTGATGTAAACTATTTTTTAGTTTTGCGTTTTATAGATAAAAAAATAACCTCCGAAGAGGTTATTTTTAAGAGATTACTTACTTAGAAGTATTGCGCTTCTCAATGATTTCTTGAGCAACGTTAGGTGGTACTTCCTCGTATTGTGCGAGCTCCATAGAAGAAGCGGCACGACCTTGGCTCATGGAGCGGAGATCGGAAGTGTAACCGAAGAGGTTAGCCAGTGGAGCGAAAGCAGTAATAAGCTTAGCGCCACCTTGAATGTCTTCCATAGCGTCGATGCGACCACGACGAGAGTTAATATCACCAATTACATCACCCATGAATTCTTCTGGGGTAGTAACTTCAAGTTTCATAAATGGCTCAAGAAGCACTGGTTTGGCTTTCTTGATACCTTCACGGGTAGCTAGGCTTCCAGCGAGTTTGAAGGCAAGCTCAGAAGAGTCGACATCGTGGTAAGAACCATCATAAAGGGTAGCCTTGATGTCAACCACTGGGTAACCAGCAATCACACCACCATTAAGGGTTTCTTCCACACCTTGTTGGACAGGCTTGCGGTATTCTTGAGGCACCACACCACCCTTAATCATATCGATGAATTCGAAGCCTTTACCTGGTTCATTTGGCTCAAACTTAATCCAAACGTCACCGTACTGACCACGACCACCGGATTGCTTAATGTGCTTACCTTGAGCTTCAGCAGTACCACGAATAGTTTCACGGTAGGCAACCTGAGGAGCACCGGTATTAGCTTCCACATTATGCTCACGCTTCAAGCGATCGATAATGATTTCGAGGTGAAGCTCACCCATACCGGAAATAATGGTTTGACCGGTTTCCTCATCGGTGTGAACACGGAAGGTTGGATCTTCTTCGGCGAGCTTAGCGAGACCGAGACCCATTTTTTCTTGGTCGGCCTTAGTCTTAGGCTCAACAGCGATAGAAACAGGTGGTTCTGGGAATTCGATAGATTCAAGGTGAATTGGGTGGGCTGGATCACAGAGAGTGGTACCAGTGGTGGTTTCCTTGAGACCAACGATAGCAGCGATGTCACCAGCGGCAACCTCAGAAATTTCTTCACGCTTATCAGCAAACATACGGACGAGACGACCGACGCGTTCCTTATTGCCGGTAGTAGCGTTTAAGATATAAGATCCGGACTTCAAAACACCAGAGTAGACGCGGACGAAGACGAGCTTACCAACAAATGGGTCAGAGGCGATCTTGAAAGCAAGAGCGGTGAGAGGTTCAGTGATAGAAGCCTTGCGAATAACCTTATCACCAGTTTTTGGATCAGTACCAACAGTTTGACCGAGGTCACGGTCAAGAGGTGAAGGGAGGTAGTCAACACAGAGGTCGAGAACTTTTTCAACGATCACACCACGACCGTCACCACCGGTAACGAGGAAGAAATCACCGTCAAGTACACGCTTACGAAGAGCAACCTTGAGCTCGGCTTCGGTAATAGCTTCTTCACCTTCGGCGAAGTACTTGTTCATCAAATCTTCATCAGCAGCTACAGCTTCTTCAACGAGAAGAGCGCGAGCTTTCTTAGCCTTGTCAAGCATGTCAGCAGGAATTTCACCAACGGTCAATTCGTGGTCAGCATATTCCTTGTAGGTGTAGGCCTTCATGTCGATGAGGTCGACAACACCACAAATGTCTTTTTCAAAACCGATTGGGAGGTGGATTGCAAAAGCATTCTTGGAAAGACGCTTATGGATAGATTCAAGAGACTTGTAAAAGTCACCACCGATTTGGTTAATTTTGTTAATGAAACAGAGACGTGGAACGCCGTACTTAGTAGCCTGGCGCCAAACGGTTTCGGATTGAGCTTCGACGCCCATCTTACCGTCGAAAACGGTGACAGCACCATCGAGCACACGAAGAGAACGTTCTACTTCGGCGGTAAAGTCGATGTGGCCCGGGGTATCGATAATATTAATTTTGTGACCTTTCCAAGTGGCGGTAACAGCTGCGGAAGTAATGGTAATACCGCGTTCCTTTTCCTGTTCCATCCAGTCAGTAGTAGCACCACCGGTGTCACCCTTGACGAGGTCGATTTTGTGCTTCAAGCCAGTACGATAGAGAATAGCCTCTGAAGTCGTGGTCTTGCCTGCATCAATATGTGCAATAATACCAATATTGCGCAATTTTGATAAATCATGTGTAGCTTCTGCCATGAATTTCCTTATTAATTAATAGTTTTTTAGACTTTCAGGATATTTTACCATAATTTCAAGAAGAAAAAAAGAGAGCACGCGGCTCTCTTTGGAATTTTTATTAAAGACTATGGACCAACTGATGGTCGTCCAGGCTTAATCTTTACACATTCACGATCGTCGCCATAGGTACGATGGAAGTAGCCGATTACGGTTTTAGCCATAGAGCCGTCAGTTTTCAAAGTGTTATATTCGGTAAAGACGCAACCGTTATTATAATATGAACCTACTAGACTTGTCGTACCATCAAACATACCCGTACTCTCATGAACATAAGTTAAGTCGAGATCATTATTGGTTTTAATTTCTTTCAGTTCAATATTACCCTTGAACATATTCTTGGTATTACTTAGTTCTGAAGAAAAATGATTATCTCCGAAGTTGATTCTCTTAAATCCTCCATCGGTGCGCTCGAACATCGATTCCATGTTCTTACAATTTGATATATCGATTCCAGAGAGATCTAAATTGTCAAAGCGTGGCGCATTGGCAGTGGAGAAGAAATTGGAACAATTTTCGTCAAGTTTCAAGGTGCCTGATGGGGTCCACCATTTTAAGTTATAATCATCACACTTTGGAGTCCATAGTAAAACTGGCTCTTCGTCGTCAGTATTATTAGCTGTAAGATTATACATATCAATACGATGCACAGTTGGAGGGCAGGCTGGAGATGGCTCACCTATATTATATTTATAGTCTGGTTTTATATTCGAATAAATCGTTTCATCATTAATAACTTCGCTAGAAAAATTCCCCTTAGATGGTTTATCATATTTAAAGCTCTTAAAGCCTCTTCCGCTTGGGATTCTACGGAAAGCAGAGTATCCATTTTTTAAAGTGGCTGGTTTTAAGTTATTAGTATTGGCTACGGTTGTAAAAATCATTTTTCCAACATAAGTTGATGGCGCCAATTGTTTATTCACCGCGACATTACAGTAAACACCATTTGTTTTATCGCTATCTTTAGTTTTGACATATTTAACTTCATCGATTAGTTTTGGGTGATTTCTAGTAGGAATAGCTAAATCATTATTATGAGTCTCGGCTTTTGTTATATTTAATCCTCCATAGCCGTAGTCATAGGCCTGAAAGATCCCACAATACCAGTAATTATCAGAGGTATTTTTCGGTACGCCATTTTCAAAATCGGAAGGAGTGGCAGAGCGAATGGAGTCCGTCACGGTAGCATCGATACTACGCATTTCAGTATTTTCATTAATACTAGAGAAATAAACCTTATATCCTGCAGGATTATTAGTCTCAACTGTTGGTCCAAAAATAACATGGTTTTGAGGTTCTTGTTCGACCCCATCGGATGTAAGATAAACGTCATTAAATTTATGAGAGGTTTCATTCACACTCATAGATAACTTAATGTCGCTCGGCTTCAGGGCAGGTTTTTCTTCCGCGTGCGCGAAATTCATAAAATTCGGGGCGAGGGCTAGGGTGCCGAAAATAAGAGCCGCGCCACCAAACGAAATAATAGGCAAGAAACCTAGAATACGTTGCCTCAATCGTGCCGACCTTTTAAAAAATGTTTTATTCTTAGACATACAACCTTTCATGTTGATTTTTTGTGCTTATGCTTCTTAGTTTTATTTTATAGTATTTATGGTTTTATTCAAGGATTATAATGAAGAAAAAAGAACATTTAACCCAGAACAAGAAATGGCAAGCACTCACATAAAAAGAACCCCGAAACGAGGTTCTTTGTTTTGATTTCGGGTTTTCTTGATTTTAGAAGTGACCGAATTTGGCGGTGTCTTCGTATTTTCTATGTAGAAGATCGAGGTCCTTGATGATATTTTTAGGGGTACAGGCCGTATATAATTCTGGCTCTGGTGTGATATTTTTGCCATCTCCTTTAATATAAATCGCGAGCGGCTCAGCGATACCGATGGCGTAGGAAAGTTGCACTTCACAAGAATGTAAATTGTAACGCTTGAGGTAATCCACGGCGATTTCACGCGCCTTATAGGCAGCGGAACGATCCACCTTGGATGGGTCCTTACCTGAGAAGGCACCACCGCCAACCGGAGCAAAGGATTGATAACTGTCGACTACAATTTTACGACCAGTGAGACCAGCATCACCCATGAAGCCGCCAATGAGGAATTTACCAGTAGGGTTAACGAGGAATTTTTCGACCTCTACGCCATATTTACCAGCAATTTCGCGTGCCCTATCAATGAGGATTTGATCAGTTTCAGCGCGATCGGTTTCGGTATTTTGATAACTAATCGTCCAGTCTTTAATCTTCAAAAGATGCATATTCTCGTCGTATTCACCAGTAAGCTGGGTTTTACCATCCGCGAGAAAGCGTGAATCTTTTTGACGTATTTTATCATAGAATTTGGAAAATTCCTGCATAATCACCATGGCGGTCGGTTTATATTCGGTATTATCATCGCAAGCAAAACCAAACATCATACCTTGGTCGCCCGCGCCACCCACTTCGTCATTCGTACCGAGAGCAATATCCTGACTCTGGACGCCGAGATTATTGATGATTTCAAAATCAGCGAGCGTGCCAGAAGGTGTGAGATTTTCTGCGTTATCACCATTAATGTAACCGACCTCTTTTAAGACTCGCATCACCACAGATTCGACATCTACCTTCGTAGCCGAGGTCACTTCACCGGTGATAAAAATTCTACCTTTACCACCCATCACCTCAATACCGCAGCGTGAGCTGGAATCACCAGAGAGGAAGGCGTCTAGCAGAGCGTCACTAATTTGATCACAAACTTTATCAGGATGACCACGAAAAACAATCTCGTTACTGTATAGTTTCATATTTTCTTTCTTGTGGTCTTAACTTTTCCTTATTATAGCATAAGTAGAATCGGGTGACGAAAATTTAAGTGATAAAAATCCGGCACTATGGCCGGATTTTAGGTTTTAGCCTTAACTGGCTTTGATAGGAATTAATCCAAGTGATTAACTAGATGATTATTGCAGTTTTTCGCGTAGGAGTTTTTGAGCGATGGCTGGGTTGGCTTTGCCATTGGAGGCCTTCATGACTTGACCGACGAGGAAGCCGATGACTTTTTCACTACCTGCTTTAAAATCGGCAACGGCCTGGGCGCAGGCTGGGTCAGCTAGGACTTGGTCAACGATATCAGAGAGCGCACCGAGGTCATTCTCCTGAAGAAGGTTAAGTTCCTTAGCGATTTCACGAGCTGATTTGTGATGCATATTTGGATCAAAGAAGCGCAAGAAAACCTCTTTTACGCTAGTCGAAGAAAGCTCGTTCTTATTAATCATTTCAGAGAGTTCGCGAAGCTGCATGGTGGTCGGAAGTTCATCGTTCAGAAGGCTGCTATTTTCTTCCGCAAGCAGCACCGAAGTATAAAGATTAGAAATCTTCTGGATGGCATTCTTGGTGATTTCCTTTTCAATATCATCAGCATCGTAGGCCGACTTTAGTTCAGCTAGGCTTTCGACGAGATTTTGATGATCAAGAAGGATTTCAAGTTGTTCTTCTGGAATTACTACGCGGAGCATTGCGCGGTAGTCGGCTGGCAAGCGTACCAATTTAGCGCGCTCAGCTTCGACATATTCCTCAGTCAAATGAATTGGCGGAATATCTGGCTCTGGCATGTAGCGATAATCGTTAGCCTCTTCCTTGCTACGTTGAGAAGTGGTTTTACCGGTATTATCATTCCAGCCACGGGTTTCCTGAACCACTTTTTCGCCATTATCCAGCAATTTTTTCTGCCTGTGGTATTCGTATTCGACAGCCATTTCAACCGAACGGAAAGAGTTGAGGTTTTTAATTTCGGCACGCGTACCAAGCTCAGTGCTACCTTTTTTGGCGAGCGAAATATTCACATCAAAACGCATATTGCCATTATAAAGGTCACCGTAAGTCACACCAGCAAAAGTCAGAATACGCCAAAGTTCCTTACAATAATCGCGAGCATCTTCCTTCGAATGAATGTCTGGCATGGAGACAATCTCAATCAGTGGGGTGTCGGCACGGTTCAGATCGACGAGACTATAGGTATCAAAATGTGTAAGCTTGCCAGCGTCCCCCTCGAGGTGGGCATGCTCGATACGGATTTTGGTACCGTTAGGTAGCTCTACAAAACCTGGGCCAATAATTGGCTGATACATCTGGGTGATTTGATAACCCTTCGGGGAATCTGGATAGAAATAATGTTTGCGATCGAAGCGCGAAACTAGATTGATATTGGAATTAAGCGCTAGACCAGCCCGGGTGGCGAGACGCACGGCTTCTTGATTCAAGCGTGGCAACATACCCGGCAGAGCGTACTCGACTGGCGAAACACAAGAGTTAGGCTCCTTGCCGCGAGCATCATTGTCGACTTCGGAAAAAAGCTTGGTCTTGGTCGCGAGCTGAACGTGACATTCGATACCGATAGTAATTTCGTAAGCTGAATTTTCTGACATTAGATAGCTCCTAAATCTTTTAATGCTTGTTTGTAAGTTTCTAAAGCGCGGCGACTTTGATTGTAATCAAGTTGGAAGTTTTGCTCGTGAGCAATTTGATTGCGCTTTTTATGGACATACCAGACGGAATTTAATTCAGAAAAACGTTGACCAGAAGCCTTCAGGCGGTCGCCCATAGTTTTACCCGGTGCGCCAAGCTCCATCATGGCCTTATCGAGTAGTTTGTCGGCCTCGATAAGAGCATAATTAAAGCTCAAAGGATTATCGCGCGAGAGATTATTTTCAATCCTGAGGAAGTTAGCCTGGTAATCTTCCTTATCAAAAGTATGGGTACGGTTGCCGAGCTGAGAGATTGAAATAAAAACCAAAATCCCCACAGCTAGTACAGCGATTAAGAGAATAAAGACTGGCGAATTCATGCGAAGTTCTCCTTGGCAAATTGCAAGAGGTTTTTATCACTGCGGCGTGGGCCGATTAATTGTAAGCCGACTGGAAGTTCATCCTTATCACGATTGATTGGAATGGCCAAACTTGGTAAGCCAGCGAGATTAATAGGCACACTCATCACATCTTCAAGATACATGGCGACTGGGTCATTGATTTTTTCACCTAATTTGAAAGCCGGAGACGGCGAAACTGGCGTGAGAATATAATCACATTTTTCAAAAGCTTCTTCATAAGCCTTAATGATGAGAGTACGGACTTTTTGAGCCTTGAGATAGTAGGCGTCATAAAAACCGCTACTTAGAACGAAGTTACCAATCATGATACGGCGCTTGTTTTCTGGCATAAAACCATCATTGCGACTGAGGCCAAAAACCTCTTCGATATTGTGAGCTTCAGAACTGCGATAGCCATAGCGAATGCCGTCATAACGTGAGAGATTGGAGGCCACTTCGGCTGGCACCACGACATAATAAACCGCAAGAGCATACTTTAAGACCGGCATCGAAAGTTCGACAATTTCATGACCCTCGGATTTCAATTTTTCGATCTGAGATTTGAGACCTTCGCGGATTTCTGGGGCGACGTTATCGTTATCGAAATCTCGAATCACACCGATACGTTTCTTCGCACCAGTTTCGACGACAGTTTCATTATAATAATCTGGCAAAGAAGTGAGGTCTTTTTCATCCTGACCACTAGTAATCGACATCAGGAGGTCAAGGTCTTCCGGATTTTGAGTAAAGAAACCAATTACATCAGTGCTGGAAGCCATCGCCACCACACCGTAACGCGAAATCGTGCCGTAGGTCGGCTTCAAACCATAAACACCGTTAAAAGAGGCTGGCTGACGAATCGAACCACCAGTGTCAGTACCAGTAGCAAAAGGCACAATATCGAGTGCAACGGCAGCAGCAGAACCACCGGACGAACCACCGGCGACGCGTTCAAAATCCTTGGCGTTATGGGTAGGACCAAAGAAAGAATTTTCCGTGGAAGAACCGTGAGCAAAGGCATCAAGATTAGTACGGCCGATCATAATGGCGCCTTCAGCTTCGAGCTTGGCGACAGTAGTGGAATCGATTGGCGAACGTAGATTGGAAAGAATCTTGGAAGCGGCCGTGGTATTTCCCTGCTTACTCAGGAAGTTATCCTTGAGAGCATATGGCACACCAGCTAGTCGCCCGACCGATTCGCCATTCTGGATTTTTTGATCGATTTCAGCGGCTTTTTTCAAAGCTTCCTCTTCGTTCAGTGAAATAAAAATGTTGTGGCTAGCGTATTTTTTGGCTTTTTCCAAGGCTTCCTTGACGAGCGAAACCGCGGAAGTATGTAAATCAGCAATTTTCATTAGAGAACCTTCTGTACTTTAATCATATTTTGAGCTTGATCAGGTGCGAGTGCAAGAAGTTGCTCCCTGGTGGCATCCTGAGGCTTAATTTCATCGGCACGCCAAACATTTTCCATTTCAAAGACCTGATAAGTCGGTTGGACCCCGGTAGTATCTAATTCATCAAGCTGAGAAATGTAACCCACGATATTAGTGACGTCCTGCTGAAGGGCGGAAATTTCGGCATCCGTGAGCTGCAAGTTGGACAGCTTGGCTAAGTGTAAAATATCATCGCGCGTATTATTCATAAGATATATTATACCATTTTTTTGATTAGGTTATTTTATAAAAATAATGTTATATTTGTGATATGGATTATTTAGAAAGAGCTAAACTTATCAATAAAGTTATTGAAGATGGCCACGAAATCATCGATAGGATGCGTCTTATTTCTAAATCTTCTGAATTAGAAGAACTGAAACCAATTATTGACAAATACGCTGATTTTGTTGATGAAAATTTTGGTGAACCATCCGATCTTGATGATGAAAAAGAATGCAGTCTAACTACGTCACTTTATGTGGCGTTAGATTGGAAAAGAAAATCACTTTACCCAGAAAATTTAAATTGCGAACCTACACAAATTCTGGCAAAAGATTTCATGGACGGCTTTATTGAAGAACTTGATGGTGAGAGCTGGGTATAGTTTTTATTCTGAAATTTTTATTGAATTACGCAAGAGAATTGCTATACTTAAGTAAATGAGTACAAACTTAGCCGAAATAGCAATACGTGATGGTTTAAAATTAGCTGATGAAATAAAATCAGCTACTACTGAATCGCAATTAGATGAACTAGAAAATAAAGTTGAGAAATATACTATTTTCCTTGATGATAATTTTAGCTATTCAAATGATTCTCTACCTGAAGATGATAGATTTTGTGAATTATCTTTTTATATCTATATGGCACTCAATGAAAAAAGAGACCATCTTGAATATTATAACGCTCACCCAGAAATAACTAGTGACGGCGTACTGGATTTTTTAGATTTTCTAGACTCAAAAAACTGGCTATAAAAATACCGCCTACAAAGTTATAGACGGTATAAATTTTTGTAACTAACATCCAGGTCCAGTGTATGTTTTATCGTTTTTATGCTTAGAGCTATCTTCTATACGATCAGGCTCATTTGGGTACAATTCTTTATTATTGTCCCCATAGTGATTATGGCCTCCATTTTTGTGAAAATTCTTAAATGATTCAAATCCATGATAGTCCCTTATTAAAGTCTGACCTTCATTTTTACCCAATCCCTGTCGAAACATTACGTTATGTCCATTTCCAGCCTCATCAATGATTGTTCCGGTACTTAACTCGGTCCACCCGCCATTCGACTTCCTTTCACCAGTCTTTCGATCTGTATAATTCTGACTGCCATGTTTTTCAAATGCATCACGGCTATAAGTCTTATTTCCAGACTGATCTAATGCGACATGCCCATGGAATAAACCATCACCGGAACCGAGGCCACCATGGTAGACCTGAGTAGTTCCATCTGCTTTCTTAACGATTTTAGCGTCTTGTCTATTAAGATAGCTAACTCCTGCCTTATCCAGAATGCGATCTCGCTCTTTTTGGTTATTCGCTTTAATCTCATTCAGCTTTCTTTGACACTCATCCTTTAGCCGCTCAAATTCCGCTTGGGCAGAATCAAATTCAGCCTTGTAAGCATCTCTTTCGGCCTTAGCATTTTTAAATTCAGTCTCAGCAGATTCATGCAACATTTTTGCATTATTGAAGTTGCTTTTAGCAGACTGAAATGAGTTGCCATGCGAACTAGATGTTTGCCATTTTGCATTAGCCTTGGCATTATTGATTTCCTGGATAAGTCTTCCGACTTCAGCATTCAGGTCATCTCGCCGATCCTTATGCATATGGCCTTCACTAGCATACATTGGGGCATCCGCCTTATTGCCATATTCGTAAGCCGCACTAGCACTATCGAAACAATTTTTCATCATTTCATGCTCCATGTCGGCTTCTTGACGAATTTGATTAATCCTGGAACTATTTTCCTGACAAAGCCGATTAAAATCGGCCCAGATAGCATCCCTACTATCTTTTGACTGTTGCATACTTTCGAATTCTCGATTCATTTCTTCTCGAGCAGCCACTCTTTGATCCCATGCTGACTGCATCCTGTCGTGAGCTTCGTTTGCACGATTTCTTGCATCAACATACTTCTGAAATGCAACCTGCTTGCGCGCAAAAGCTTCCTGCTTACGAGCAAATAAATTATCCAATTCGACACTTCTTGGCATATTAGTCACCAACCTTTCTTAAAGAACAAAGCTATGTTTTTAGCTTAATATAGAAACAAAAATATTCTACAATATTTTGTATAAAAAATCAAGTATTTTATTGCTGGCCCGATAATACCACAAACTAAAATTAAGAAAACTACCTTTCAGTAGCTTTCTTAATCTAGTCAAGCTAAGGAATTTTAACCTTAGCTAATAGTTTTTCTTAATCGCGGAAGTGTCGTTTCTAGGAAATATTTTTCTAGTCGCGGCGAAGTTGCTTTTCGGAGATGATGCGCTTGCTACTGATATAAGTCAGGAGGAAATAACCACCATAGATCAACACAATCATCGAAACAGTCATCGGAATCGAGGCGAGGAGTCCGTCAGAGCCGAATGATTCAATGATGCTTGAGGCAAACATAATGCCAAAAATGGAATGGACGATGCCGATAAGTAATGGTGCGATAAAGAAGATTGCGATCTGGACGAAGAGTGCACGATTTAACATCTTGTTACTAGCGCCGAGACGACGAAGGGCGGCATATTTTTCGATATTATCGGAAGATTCAGAAAGTTGCTTGAGGGCCAGAATCGCAGCAGAGGAAATGAGGAAGATGGTACCGAGATAAAAACCGACAAAGGTAGCGATAGCTTGCATACCAACCATACCAGATTTTACTAATAATTTGGTGTAAAAATTAATGGCAACACCGCTTGGACGATCAGCTTGCTTAGTGGAGCTTCCGGCTTTCTGTGTGTCCTCTTCAGATGAATTAACCCCATTGACGGATAAGCCTCCGAGATCGAAAGCCTTGCGTAAATCATCATCAATCTGTTCAGCAGTGCGGGAACTACTGAGATTGTAATTCATTAGCATGGCTTGAGTGCCAATTGGCTGATCGGTGATTACATTGTCAGGCACGATGAGAATGCCGGTATTAGACTTAAAACCGGATGAAGTAATGAAGCCTTCTTGGTGTTTTTTGGCGACTGGATTGAGGGTAAAATTACGATATTTAATTTGTGTATTGCCCGCAAGAGTCTTGTCAAGAATCTCCGCCATAGTCTTAAAGTCGGCCAAAAATTGATATTGATCACCTTTTAGGTGAATTTCGTCACGATGATAAAGTTTAGCGAGTTTATTATAATCAGAAACACGAATCATCGGCACAGTAGTTTTCGACATAAAAGCTTCCACGGTCCCCGTCATAACACCTGACGGTAAAATTTGGCCATAAGTAAAACTACTGTCGGCATAAACATTCAGTTCAACGTGATCTTTAATATCCTTCGCAAGATTTGGATTTCGATCAATCAAATTTTGATAGAGGGATTTCTTCATGTAGTCTTGCGAAGTGGCGAGAGCAGCTTTTTCCTGGTCCTTAGACATTTGGGATAAATAACCAACACTACTATTCGAGCCGTAAACCGCGAGATAATCAGTCAACTCAGCCATGGCATCGACTGGCGTGTTATAAGCTAACTCTTTTTTCATCGACTCATTGATCGAGAAACAGAGTGAAAGAATACTAATCGTGAGGAATAAGAGAAGGCTTATCAAGGACATGGAAACCACGGCAGTATTTACCTTGCTGGAAATTTGACGGAAGACGAAGGAATTCAGACCCTTGAAATAGAACTTCTTACTACGAGTAACAATCTCCATAATCAAACCAGAAAGCGACCAGAAGATTAGGAAAGTGGCAACTACACCAGCAATAACCGGCCAGAGGAGATTATAGACACGATCCATGAGGGAGACTTTGTCATTATTCACCCACCAATAAGCATAACCAAGTACGGAAGCAGAAACGATGAAGACAATGGCGCGAAGCAGTGGGTTTTTCAGGAAGGCTTTTTCGGATTTCTTACTACCCTGAAGTAGTTCAATAATCTTCAGACGACCGACAATGATAGTATTGAAGAAAATCACAATGAGGTAGATGAGACCGAAGTAAAGAATGGTATCAAAGAAGGCTTTTTCGGAAAAAACAAAAGTGAATTTATCCATATTGGCTTCGAAAAGCTTGGCGATTAGGACGCTAATTAGCTGAGAAGCGCCGATACCAAGTAGAAGACCCACGCCGAGGGAAATTACGCCAATCATTAGAGTTTCGAAGAAGAGGAGGCGCGAGATTTTACGCTTGCTCATACCGAGCGTGAGATAGATGGCAAATTCTTTATTACGACGCTTGATTAGGAAGCGGGAGGCGTAGATGATCAAAGCACCGAGAATAAAGACCACGAGAACACTCATACCAGAAAGAATTTTCGCGAGCAAATCGACGATGAGTTTGCGAGAATTATTTAATTCAAGCACGGCCGCCTGAGAGCCGACGGAATTAAAAACATAGAAGAGCGTAACACCGAGTACTAACGTAAAGAAATAAATCGCATAATCCTTGATGCTGCGCGTAATATTTCGAAACGAAAGCTTAAATAACATCAGCGTCGCCTCCACCTAGGGTAGACATCACACGGATGATTTCATCGAAGAACTCCTTGCGAGTTTTATTTTCGCGGTGAATTTCATCGTAGATTTGGCCATCCTTAATGAAAATAATGCGGGTAGCAAAGCTGGCCGAGAAAGCATCATGGGTAACCATCAGGATGGTAGCCTGAAGTTCTTGATTCAGATAATCAAAACGTTCGAGGAGAAGCTTAGAAGACTTCGAATCAAGCGCACCAGTAGGCTCATCGGCAAGAATTAGCTTCGGATTGGTGATGATAGCACGAGCGGAAGCTACGCGTTGTTTTTGACCACCAGAAAGTTGATATGGGAACTTTTGCAAAATCGCTTCGATATCAAGATTTTTAGCGACGGCTTTAACTTTTTCGTCAATTTCGGAAGCTTTGACATTCTGAATCGAAAGCGCCAACGCGATATTTTCGTAAGCAGTGAGATTATCCAGGAGATTAAAATCTTGGAAGATAAAACCGAGTGATTCGCGACGGAAGCGGTTAAGTTTCTCGCCTTTTAGTTTCGTAATATCGGTACCATCGACAAGAATTTGACCTGAGGTTGGACGGTCGATCGTGGAAATCAGGTTTAATGTAGTACTCTTACCAGAGCCGGAGGCGCCCATGATCGCGAGAAATTCGCCTTTCTTCACGGAGAAAGAAAGATTATCGACGGCCTTCGTGAGGCTATTTCCCTTGCCAAAAGTCTTCGTAACTTTTTCGACAGAGAGAATTTTATTTGTATTAGCCATTTACCTCCTAACAAATAAATTAAATGTGACTTATTTTATTTTAGCATAAAAGTGATATTATCGAATTACGATGAATGAATTTGATGAAATTACGGAAAAATTAAGACAGGATCCGAGAAATGCTTCATTTACTTCGCGCGGCGTGGGGCCGATTTACCAGCTGAGTAATAAGGCAGAAATATTAATCATCGGTCAGGCACCAGGTCGAAAAGTCGAAGAAAATGGGGTGCCGTTCGCGGATAAATCAGGCGAAAAATTGCGCGAATGGATGGGGGTGAGTGAAGAAGAATTTTATTCGCAGAAGATTGCAATTTTACCGATGGATTTTTATTATCCAGGTAAAGGCAAGACCGGCGACCTACCACCACGAAAATTTATCGCCGAAGAATACCATCCAGAAATCTTAAAATTGATGCCGAATATCAAGCTGACGATTTTGATTGGACAATATGCAATGAAATATTATCTCGGTTCCGAAGCTCATGAAAATTTAACCGAGACGGTGCGCGCATTCCAGGATTACCTACCAGAATATTTCCCAATCGTTCACCCAAGCCCACTGAATTTCCGCTGGCAGGCGAAGAATCCTTGGTTCGAGAAAGAGGTAGTGCCAGTATTACGAGAGCGAGTAAGGAAGATTTTGAAATAATTTTAGTTATTTTCGGCGTCTTTGATTTTTTGAATCATATCACGAAGCTTGGCGGCCTGCTCGAATTCGAGATTGGCGGCAGCGAGTTGCATTTGTTCAGAAAGTTCTTTCATCAGAGACGGGAGCTCGGTTTTTGGTACTTTCTTAAGGTCTAATTTATCTTCCTTGGCCTTTTCTGGAATAATTGCACGAAGACCCAACGAGATTTCTTTCTTAATAGAGGTCGGAGTGATGCCATATTCACAATTATAGGCTTGCTGGATTTTACGGCGACGATTGGTTTCAGAAATTGCCCGTTCCATACTTTCGGTAATATTATCAGCATACATAATGACATGGCCTTCGACATGGCGCGCAGCACGACCAATAGTCTGGATGAGAGCTGATTCAGAACGCAAAAAACCTTCCTTATCGGCATCGAGAATTGCCACAAGTGAAACTTCTGGTAGGTCCAAACCCTCACGTAGTAAATTAATACCGACCAAGACATCATAAACGCCAGAACGCAAATCACGCAAAATATCGCCGCGTTCCAGGGTATCGATGTCGGAATGAATATAGGCGGTTTTAATCTTATGGTCTTTCAAGTGGTCGGTCAAATCTTCCGCCATACGCTTGGTCAAGGTTGTGACGATGACGCGTTGATTTTTGGAGATACGCTCTTCGATTTCATGCATCAAATCATCAATCTGACCTTCACTCGGTCGAACTTCGATTTCTGGATCAAGCAGTCCGGTCGGGCGAATTACTTGCTCGGCTGGCTTAGGAGAGACTTCTAGTTCATACTTGCCCGGAGTGGCTGAAACATAGACTGCACGGCGAATATGGGTTTCAAATTCGTCAAAGGTTAGAGGGCGGTTATCTAGGGCACTCGGTAAACGGAAGCCATATTCCACCAGAGTAGATTTTCTAGCATGGTCACCATTATACATCCCGCGCACCTGCGGCAAAGTCATATGCGATTCGTCGACCAATAAGAGAAAATCATCTGGGAAGAAATCAAGCAAAGTCGCAGGTGGTTCCCCGGCCTTACGGCCATCTAGGTGGCGAGAATAGTTTTCAATTCCCTTCACGAAGCCAGTTTCTTTGAGCATCTCCAAGTCATATTTGGTGCGCTGAGAAATACGTTGCGCTTCTAGATATTTATGGTTAGCCTCGAAATATTTTAGACGTTCGTCAAATTCAGTCTGAATTAAATCAATGGCACGATCGAGTTGATCTTTCGGGGTGGCATAGTGGGTATTTGGGAAGATGAAAACTTGATCGGGTTTTTCACGTACTTCAGCGGTGAGCGGATCAATAATTTTAACCTCTTCGAGCTCATCAAAAGCAAACTCAAAACGATAAGCGATTTCACCAGAGGCTGGAAAGAGATCGATAGTATCTCCTTTGACGCGGAAATTACCACGTTCAAAAGCCAGGTCATTTCGGTGATACTGTATAGCGATAAGATAAATCATCAGATTAGTTTGATTGAGCTTGGCGACTGGGAGAGTATTTTTTGAAACTACCTGCCAAGTATGGCCGGTTTTCTCGAGATGTAGAGACATTTCGGTGTAATGATCCGGCGAACCGATACCATAGATACAAGAGACCGAGGCGACAATAATGGTATCTTTACGCGTGAGTAATGAAACCGTGGCAGCATGACGCAGACGGTCAATTTCATCGTTAATGGCGGAATCTTTTTCGATATAGGTATCGGTGCTAGCGATATAGGCTTCCGGCTGGTAGTAGTCGAAATAAGAGACAAAATAGTGCACCTCGTTCTCGGGGAAAAATTCACGGAATTCGGAATAAAGCTGAGCGGCCAGGGTTTTATTATGGGCAAGAATTAGGGTCGGCTTCTGAACATTAGCAATGAGATTTGCCATAGTAAAAGTCTTGCCGGAGCCCGTAACGCCAAGCAAAGTCTGCTCACGAATCCCCATCTTGAGGCCGCGCGTGAGCTGAGCAATAGCCGCCGGCTGGTCACCGGTGGGTTGAAATTTACTATGAAGACGAAACTCTGGCATACCTATATATTATACAATTTTTGAGCTGATTATGCAAAATTTGCCCTGAGTTAACATCTAAAGTGGAAGACTCCACTCGAGGCCTATAGATCTCAAGGTGTTGCACTTGAGGGGTTGGACTTTTCCATAGAGAGTTGCACTCACCTCTGTTAATCTCAAAACTAATCGGGAGTGGGGTTGCCAAGAGGAGGTGCCTTACACACAGCTACCTGTGCCAACGTTAAAAAACAAGTAGTAATAAGGGGGGGGGGAGGAGTGATATAATTAAGTAATGAAGAAACGAGGCAAAATCACTCCTAACGGCGTAGTTTTGAAGACTCACGAGAACGCAACTGCGGTTTTTCTGACGGAGCAGGGTTTCGATGTTGACCTAATCCCTACTAGTAACATTGAAGGAGTGCACACTCCTGATATTAAAATGGACGGGCTCAAGTGGGAGATGAAAGCACCAATTGGCGAGGGTAATCAGTTGATGGAGAACACCATCCAGAGAGCACTAAAACAATCACCAAACATTATTATAGACCTTCGCCACACAAAGAGACATCAGACAAAATGCTTGAGAGAACTAGAAAAACAGTTCGTAAGCAAGAAGTGTCTAAAACGCCTCAAAATCATCACAAAGAGCGGAAAAACTCTTGATTTTGAGAAGTAGTAAGAGTATAATCATAAGTAATGAGGGCAGGACCTGCAGTGTAATATGCGGGACACCGCCCTCTTTTAGGTTGGCTTTTAGCCACCTTTTTTGATGAAAAACTACCACTGAACTGGTGTGGCATAATTAAAGTGCTCGAATACTCGAATCTTTGATGGGTCTAGCCCCGACAAGGTAGGTAAAGAACAAAATTGAATATAAGAAAAAGAACAAATAACAAAAAAACGGGTTCTTCTTAGGTATCTCTCCGTTCGAATTGCCCGTATCGGAATATGCTTCTATTGTAGCAGTATTATGTAATATGTCAATGTCTCATAATAGTTCACAATCTTTGCGACATAAAATGGCAATAAGTGCAATAAAAACCGCCATAGCGGCAGCTTTTTCTGTGAACAACTTGATTGGTGCCCGAGACTGGACTTGAACCAGCACGCCGTGAGGCATATGCTCCTAAGGCATACGTGTATACCAATTTCACCACTCGGGCATGCTGATATTATATAAAATTATTGGAGATTATTCAAGTCGCTAGATTGAACCTGATTTTCCGAAACAGAAGGATTTTGAGCTTCACTTGCGGTTCCCTGAGTAGGCTGAACTAGAGCCTCTGAAGTTGAAGGAGATAGATTCTCGATGACTGATTGAGATGGCACTTGTTGAGTTTGAGATTCCGAGGCTGACTGAATCGGAGTTTCGACAACTGGTTGAACAGGAGCTTCAGGAATGGATTGAGTTGGAGATTCTGAGACTGGCTGAGCTGGAGCCCCGGTAGGTGCTTGTGCATTATTCAGAGCGAAAGCACCTTGGAATGGGATATTTTTGCCACGGACGTATTGATATTCGTATTTTTGATCAGTAGCTAGCATCAGCATGATGATTGGCGAGAAGAAAATAGTCAAAAATGGAAAGGCTGGCTGTTTTTCGCCAAAAGCAGTAGGTAGCTTGTAGCAGAAAATAAAGTACGGAATTAAACCGAGCACTGGAATAAGAATCGAGATAGCGAATAACTTATTTAGTTCCACCGCATCATAAAGCTCCATCAGACCAAGCACCGGAATGGCACCCTGCCACATCTTTTTCTCGCCGTAGATTTTCTTCATCAAGAGAACCTTACCTGCAATATAAAGGCCGAGAATAATTAACAATAAAAGCAAGGTAATAATATTAGAAGCTAAGACTTCACCAAAAGTCGGCATCTTAGTCATATAGTTATTACTGAAAAAATAATCGTAAATTTTTTGAAGATTCATAAGCTAATTTTAGCATAAACACGATAAAATTACACTTTAAAAATCGTGATGCGGGAGCCGGCATAAGCCTTGGTGGAGACAATTTCAGCGTCGAGCTGATGCGGATCGAAGGTGGCCGGATGAGACAAGACTAAAAATTCTTTCGCGAGCTTCGGAAGCGTGGCGATGTAGTCAGCTAGTTTCGGGGTGATTTTATCATATGGTGGGTCGGCAAAAACGATATCGAAACGATTATCAAAAGTCAGAGTTTCCGCCTTTTTAGCAAAAATTCGTACCTGGCTTGATACGCCGAGGTTTTCGGCATTTTGACGAATCAATTTCGCAACTTCGCGGTGATTTTCGATAAACGAAACATGTTTAGCGCCGCGTGACAGGGCCTCAAAACCCAGTGCACCGGTACCAGCAAACACGTCAAGTACCACTTTCCCCTCGAGATGAGACGACAAAGAATTCATAATCGCCAGACGTTCGCGTGAGCCCATCGGATGTGTGACGGCGAGCTTGGGGGTGAGAATTTTTTGTCCACGAAGCGTCCCGGATGTGATTCTCAGATCTGTAACTTTGCCAGATTTTACCATAAACTTCATAGTTTTATTTTAGCAGTTTTTTATTAAAATATGGAATCGAAGAAGCCCAGCCAATGGTAATAGCGCGGACGATTTCCGGGAGAAGTACATTCTTGGTTTGAAAAACTAATTCGGTGTTCCAGCCCTGATTCAAGAAATTTTCATACATTTTGAGGGCGTGAACTTTAGCGAGAGATTCGTGGAAGGCTTTTTCGAGATCAACATTGACTAGTTCAGCTTTCTTGATTTTTGGCATTACGGCACGTTCTGGTAGTGCGGTTAAAGTAATGGCGACGCCATATTCGAAAGCCACATGCTTCGTCATAAAACCATTAGCACCCCAATAGAGCCAGTTATTGCGCAAAGTTTCAAGCGAGTTTCGACCGCGCATAATCCCCTTAATGGGGATACCAAAAACTTTAACAAATTCATCCTTGGTCATCAGTTGTTTCTGAGTATTTTCCAGAGGAAAATGGTGGGCCGGAGTGAGACCGTCAGTAATAGCATGGGCCATCCAACCAGCTTCAAAACTGGCACGCACCTTATTTCCCTCTTCGAGGGCTTTTCTTAGATTATATTGGTGATCCAAAATCAAAGTCATGAGTTTACCATTATCATGATCGGGATCGATGAAGTGCATCGGCTCGTCGACGCCAGGACTTTTACGCTTCAGACCGTCGGGTCCGCCCATGCCTTCAAAGTTTAAGATTTCTGAAATATTGGGGAAAAAATAATTGTGTGGCAGGTTTTTATCAATAATTTTGCGGGCAATTCGGTCGAGTTTCTGGTGTGTGCCAACAATTTTCCCATTCGATTTATCACTAATTGCTAGGGTTGAATACATATTTTCCTTAATTAAGAGTCGTCAGCTGCTGATATTTTTTAATATCTTGGCTCAACTCAGTATATTTTAGCATAGAATCGGGCGAGCTTAAGAACTTTTCGACGTGAGTGCGCGCCAATTCGATTAACTTCGTATCGGTAAGACTGGCAATCTTCAAATTCAATTCCCCGTGCTGCATCGCCCCGTAAATTTCACCCGGACCGCGAAGTTTTAGGTCGACTTCGGCAAGATAAAAACCGTCGGTAGATTTTTCCATTTCGAGAAGCCTGCGACTAGGTGGATTTTCACCGGTAGTCACCAAGAAACATTGACTTGGATTGTCGCCACGGCCGACGCGACCGCGCAACTGATGAAGCTGAGCTAGCCCATAACGATCGGCATTGAAAATCAGAGTTTGCGTAGCATTCGGCACATCCACACCAACTTCCACCACGGTGGTAGAGACCAAAATTTGAGTTTTCTTATCCTTAAAATCCTGCATTACCTGGTCTTTTTCGGCGGGTTTTAATTTGCCATGCAAGATGCCGATTTGATATTTACTAAACTGTTTCTGCATAAGTTTTGCAGTTTCGAGTACGGTGCGTGATTTATCATCATCGGAAATCGCCTCATCGATTAGTCGACAAATCACGTAAACTTGCTCGCCGGCGGCGAGGTGTGCACTAAGTTCTGGGTAAATTACGTCCTTAAGATTAAGCTCATTATAGATACGAGTTTTGATCGGCGTACGACCCTTCGGCATTTGGTTGATTATCGAAATGTCGAGATCACCAAAAATCGTCAGTTGCAAGGAACGCGGAATCGGGGTGGCAGTCATGGCGAGAAAATGCGGTGAGATTTGCTGAAAATCTGGATCCTGATTCTTAAAGGATTTTTCCAAAAGATGTTGACGCTGCAAGACACCAAAACGATGCTGTTCATCGATGATACAAAGACCGAGACTGGAAAAAGTGGTATCGTCGGTGAGAATGGCATGAGTACCGATTACGAGGTTGATTTCACCAGACTTGATCGCATCCTTTACGTTGGTCTTATCCTTAGTAGCGCTAATTAGAAGAGTGGTTTTGACGCCGAGCGGAGTAAGAATCTTCGAAATCCCCTCAAACTGCTGGGTAGCGAGAATCGCAGTTGGCGCGAGTATGGCCACCTGTGCGCCGTTTTTGATAGCTTGATAGGCAGCAATGGCCGAAACGATAGTTTTACCTGAACCAACATCACCCTGAAGTAGGCGGTTCATCGGATGAGTTTTTTCGAGATCCTGGAGAATCTGCCAAGTCACACGTTTCTGCGCATCAGTCAATTCAAAGGGCAGAGTTTTAAGAAGTTTCTTGACATCAGTGAGATTAAATTTGAGTGATTTGGCATTCAATTTGGAAACTTCGTTTTGATTTAATTTGGAAGCCAGGATCAATTCAAATAATTCCTCGTAACCGAGGTAAACCCTAGCCTTTTCGACTGTCTTTTCGGACTCTGGAAAATGCATATTGAAGAGGGCTTGATTACGAGTGAGCTTAGTAAGTGTTTTCGGGATGGTGTAAGGTGGTAAAAGTTCGGGAATTTGATAAAAAAATGGACGTAATTTAGCAAAAATCCGGCGATACCAGGCGGAGTTATAACGACCACTACCAGAATAAATCGGCTGAAAACCACCATCCTGGCGCGATTCTTCCACTTCGGAAGCTAGGACTGCAGTAGGAGCGGTGAGTTGATAGCGATTATATTTAAAATCGTATTCACCGGTAAAATAATATTCGGTATCTTCTTTAAAATTTTTGATGCGGTAGGCCTGATTATACCAAACCACGCGAAGTGCCCCAGTTTCATCAAAGATCTCACCTTGGGTAATAATGAAATTACGGCGACGCGTATGAATATTGCGTAAGCCACGAATTTTTCCTCTCACTACCACCTTGCCGGGACGAATTTCGGAAATTTTAGTATAGGCAGCGTAATCTTCATATTTGCGCGGGAAATAATAAAGTAAATCCTTAAAAGTTTGAAATCCACGCGCAGCGAGGACTTCGGCAGTTTTGGGTCCGACGCCTTTAATTTCGCTAAGAGGTGAATTTAGTTGCATTAAAGATTGCCCTGGTCGACTGGGCGACTATGAGCTTTGCGCCATTCAGCAATTTTGGCGTGATGACCAGAAAGCAAAACCTCCGGGACCTGCATGCCACGAAAATCGGCTGGCTTAGTATATTGCGGATATTCGATGGTATTCTCTTCAGAAAAACTCTCAATAATAGCAGAATTTTCACCACCAAGCACTCCTGGAAGCAGACGCACGATGCTATCAATCACGATTAGCGCCGGCAATTCACCACCAGTCAAGACAAAATGACCGAGCGAAATCTTGTAATCAACGATAGTTAGAATACGTTCATCATAGCCTTCATAATGTGGACAAAGAATGATATAGTGATTTTCTTCATCACGGTTAATGCGTTCGACGAAATTACGCACAATTCCCTGATGCCAGGTTTGACCGGCTGGAGTCGGTAGGATAACTTTAGCGTTCGGACTGTTTTTCTTCACACTTTCAATGGCATTGAAGACTGGTTCACACATTAAGAGCATACCATCACCGCCACCGTAAGGGGTATCGTCGACAGATTTATGCGCACCGAGACCAAATTCACGCAAATCCACAAAATCAAACTCGGCGATACCCTTTTCCTTAGCTTTCCACATCATAGAAGCATTCAAATAGGGACCAAGCGCATCGGAAAATAACGAAATAATGGTGAATTTAACCTTAGACATAAATCCATTATAACACATTTACAAATATCAGTTTTCATGGCATAATATTAGTGTTGGGGCCGAAGATTCGGCTAGTTCTTTCACAGAAAGGTTGGTGTAAAATGTCAGGGACAAAACGACAAATTAAAGAATTGCAAGATAAGGTAAAATTTCAGAGGGATGAGTTAGAACCACGTCGGGCGGAATTAGAAAAAATACTAAGAACTGCCCACCAGAATTTGAGGAATGCGGAAGAAGCGGAGCGAACCTGTTTTTCCGCTCTGCTAGAATTGAAGAAGCAAAATCGAGAATTTATGCAAGAAAAATTGATGGAACAGCTGGATTATCAGCAGCGTTCCGATCAGATTGAAGATGAAATCTCGATGTTGACTAGGAGGCTCAAATTTATTGATTCAACGATAGTTTTTCGAAACAAGTATGAATTCAGCAGGGTTGACGCACTAAAAACTGAACGAGAGACGTTGGTTAATAAGATTGATGCGCTTAAAGAGGAGAAAAATAACCTTGACGCCGGACATGAAAGAGAGATGATGAAGTATCGGGTTTCTCCAGAGTGTGATTTATCCAAAAAGTATCTGGATCTGATTGAGGTAACCAATGGAGCTTCGAAAAGATTTCATGAGGTACTAGATGAAATAGAAGCATTGAGGTATACTTTTAACGCTCTAAATAATGCATTTTCAGAATTGGATAAAGTATTTGAATTAGGGGTTGCTGATTTTTAAGTCTTTAGTCAGTCAAACACGAAAACATGGGCAAATTGTATGATTTTTAGAAAGGTGGGTACTATGAATCAAAAACATATCGGTTTTAAAAACACAAATTGCAATATGGGAATTAAAGAGCTGGAAGCTCGTGAAAATGCCTTGCAGGAAGAAATGGAGCCGAGGCGGAATGCATGTCTGGAGGCTTCACAGAAATTCAATGCGCTCATGGAGGATTACCAAAATTTGTCCTCTAAGATTAGCTTCCTGACGGAGGAACAGTCAAAGGTGCGCGAAGAGGTTAATCGTATGTCAGACAAGGCATCTAATAACGGTTTTTACAATCCACAGCATCTAGAAATGTTACTAGAATCGAATGGTGCTGCCAAAGCCATGAACGAAAACCTCAAGGAAGAAAACGTATTTCTGACTGATCTGGTTAAATATCTAAGAGATGACCTAGGCGTGATTAGCACGCCTGGTCCAACCGGAGAGATTAGTCCGTGTTCAAAAATTTTGAATGAGCTGGAGGCGCGACTCAGCAAAAATCTATCTAATCAATCTGAATTGGTGATAGACCGGATGAATGTGGAAGCGGAAATTTACGAAGAGCGGCAAAAACCGCGATACGAGGAACTTAATCAGCTAAAGCGGACTCTTGCTCTTTTCGACGCGAACATGGAAGATTACCGGGAAAAGCATGCCGAATTGACGCAAGCTAAAGATAAAGCGGAGGTTGAGCTTAATAAGGCGCAGCAGGCGCTAAGTGATTTGATCGATGAAGAAAAATCTGTTGGCAAATCACTGAAGAAGCTTCGCGCGGCTGAAAACTCTTAAGTTGACTCGTTTCAACACTAACTAATCTATTTTTAAAAGGTCAGCTTTTGCTGGCCTTTTTCAGATTCAGAAAAAACAACTACTGCCGTCCTTTTTGTAATCCAAAATCCAACTACCGTAACGGTAATTTTTGCAATTTTCGCGCGGGTGACTAAATTCTTATGTTTTTCTCTTGACATTAGAGAGCGTAACCGATATGATAAACATAAGCTGATACGCTTCACAGGGTTCCATTATGCAATTAGTGGAGTGTGGAGATTTCATTAAAAACAAAAATACGGATTAAAACAAACCAATGTGCCCTAGGGTGGGCGCGCATCAGCAAAAATATCCTCAAAAGAGGATATTTTTCTTGGGTTTAAGATATGGTGACTACTTTGAGTCCATGACCGACAGATTAAGCGGCCATATTATTTTCTTAGTAATCCTCTACGAGAGTAAAACGCTTGCCGGAAATTTCAATAATCGAGTCGGCTTTGGCGCCACGAGTAGTAAGTTCAGCACGGATGCCAAGTTTTTTCATAATATCACGTAAACGGTTGACCGAAGCGTAATTCGAGAGATCGGTGCGACGAGCGAATTTTTCAATCTTTTCGCCAGTGACATGATAAACACCTTTTTCATCCTGAGTGACCTGCCAAGCTTTTTTCAGTTCATGATGACTGAGCGAGATGGTAGGAAGATTTTCCATATCGGGAGAAATAATGGCAGTCTTAAATTCAATCGGGGTGGAGCCGATTTGCTCGGCGGCAATTTTCTGTTGTTTCTGGTTTTCTTTGACTGCAGCAAGCAGGGCGCGAAGCAAATCATCGAGATTCTTCTTGGCCACGGAAGAAATGGCAAAAATTTTAGCTTCGGGATTTTTTTCAAGAATGGCCTGTTTTTGCATTTCGATAATTTCATCATCTAAACCTTCACATTTAGTCAGGGCGACGATTTCAGTGCGAGATTTGAGATCAGAGTATTTTTCCAATTCACCACGGATCGTAGCGTAAGCTTGACCGGCATCATCCTGATAAGCATCGATCAAGTGAAGTAAAACAGCGGTGCGATCAACGTGGCGCAAGAAGTCATGGCCGAGACCGCGACCGTCGCTGGCGCCTTCGATTAGACCTGGAATATCAGCAATTAAAAGATCATGGCGATCAATGGTAGCCACGCCGAGATTAGGTGTAAGAGTAGTAAAGGCGTAATCAGCAATTTCTGGCTTGGCATTAGTCACGCTGGCCAGAAAAGTGGACTTACCGGCATTCGGTAAACCTACGAGCCCCACATCAGCAAGCAGCTTGAGCTCAATTTCTGCCTCAAAAGCTTCGCCTGGTTCACCGACTTCAGCAATCACTGGAGTTTGACGCACACTGGATTTAAAGTGGGCATTGCCAAAACCGCCATCGCCGCCCTTAGCAATCACAGCTTGCATGCCGTCTTCGGTGAGATCAGCGATAACCTTATCATCACGCTTCACGACGGTACCAACCGGAACCTCGACAATGAGATTCTTACCCGAGCGACCATTGCTACGCGTACCAGAACCATTGCCACCATCTGGTGCAGTGAGAATTGGATTAAAACGAAAATCAATCAGAGTATTCGTGTCTTTATCGGCCTGAAAAATAATCGATCCGCCTTTACCACCATTGCCGCCATCTGGGCCACCCTTATTGATGTAAATTTCACGGCGAAAAGAGACGGCACCATCGCCACCTTTTCCAGCCTTCAAACTCACTTTTGCCGTATCACAGAACATATTAGAAATATTTTAATATATTTTGGCGGAAAAATACAGCATAAGGGAAATGAATATTATGGTTTTCTGGTGAAAAGCCCTGGGACGCCTGGACGATCAATCTTCAAAAGATTACGAAACTCAACTGCCGTGTTTGCAATGGTCGTGCCATTACCGCCAACTAATTGATTTCGCATATGAAAAATATCGATATTGGCAAGAGTATCGGTGTTTTGATAGGCGAATGCGGTGGTCGTTTCAAAATCCGAGCTAACGTAAATCTTTTTCAATCTATTGGAGTTAAAAGTTAAAAACATAGCCCTAAAAGATTTTACTTTCGGGGTGCGAAAACTACTTAAATCTAATTCCTCTACATTATCAGTAAAAGCGAACATACCGTTCATATTTTCAACATTTTCTGTATCGAAATTTGAAATATTAATACTAGTAAGACCAACGCAGCCATTGAACATACCATCCATAAGAGTGACTTTCCTAGTATCAAAATTAGAGAGATCGATAGACGATAAGGCATACATACCAAAGAACATATCTTCCATATTTGTAACATTTTGCGTGTTAAAATGTCTGAGATCCAAGGTCTGAAGATTATGATCTTGAAAAAACATAAAGCTCATATCTGTCACGTTCGAAGTATCAAACGTAGCCGGTAAATGTAGTTGTTTTAATTTATGCATACCAGAAAACATATACCTCATATTTGTCACATTGCCTGTACTAAAATTCGAAACATTGATATTTTCAATATTCACCATACCGTAGAATAATCCTTCCATATTGGTTACTTTCGAAGTATCGAAAGAGCTAATATTTAAATTCGTTAAATTCGACATTCCGTAGAACATTTTGTCCATATTAGTTAAATTTTGCGTATTAAAGTTCGAGAGATCTAGCGAAGTCAGTTTTTCGTCACCAAAAAACATATTCCCCATGCCTTTTACATTAGAGGTATCAAAACTAGCTACATCTAGCGAAGCTAAATTTACCAAATTATAGAACATGGCATTACTATCTTCGTTCAAGATAATCTTCTCTGGTTCCGTATAATAATGCACAGTTTTCGTAGCCGAATCGTACCAAGCTTTAATTTCATAATCTGAATTAGCTTCATCTTCAAGACTAACTATATTTGTTCCAATGTTAGGCGCCGTAGTACTTCGCATAATTCGTTCGATTTTATTGCCACTCGACTCAAAAGTTTTTAGTTTCGTATTAAAATTAATACCGGTCGTCATCAGTGCACGCATCCGATAGGGATTCGAGACGAAAGATAAGATTAGTTTATTAGTGTAGTTCCCTGATTCTAAATTATCCGCTAGCTTCATACCAATACTTAGTTGGTTCGATTCACTGCCGTTAGTCTTCCCTGCGGTTTGTAAAATTTGCGCTGGACTAGACAAAGCTGGAATTGGCGCATAGCTCGTTGAAGTGCCGAACTTATAGCCCCAGGTATTATTCGAAAGGTTACTTAGAGATGAGACTGCATTAATTGACTCAATTTTTGCGCCCGTAGTAGAGCTGGCATTGGTTAGCGCCGTATTTTCCGATTCGGCACTCAGTGTCGCAGTATAGCCCGTACGATTATTGGTGTTCACGGTGAAATTTAGTGGAATTTCGGTGGTTTTATCTGTAGAGTTTATTACTTGATTGCCATTCACCTGCAGATTTGCTTGGTCTACTGATGCCGAAAGGGTTGGAGTGTATAAAGCAAAAGTATTATCGCTAAAAACTAAATTAGAAAAAGAAATTAGACCTAAAAATAATCCGAGAAATTTCAATTCCCGTCTAAACCACCCCCCCCCCGTGAGGTGTCTGCACCTGTGATTTTTGGCTAATCATATTTAATATTTTAACATAAACGTGATGGACTTTTGTAAAAAGAATGTCGTCTTGCCTTTTGAGGACATAGGCTTGGGCAAGCGCCCTTGAGCGGTCCGATAAAAGGCATGCGACATTCTTCCCTAAGGTTTTCTAGCGAAGTAACCTTGTACCCCAGGACGGTCCACGCGGAGCCAGGATTTATCGGCAGTTAATGGATCCGAGAGGAAGGAGCCGTTTCCACCACGGAGCTTCTTGCGGTTTTTAAACATTTCTGTAAATCTTGCAAGATTAGCAGTATCAAAATCATTATTTACATAAATCTTCTCTAGCTTATCCTTAAGTTTATCTCCATCTTGAAGATAAAATAGATATCTCGCATTCGTCACATTAGAAGTATTGAAATTTGAGAGATCGAGGGTAACGAGATTAGACATGTCAGCAAACATAGCACTCATATCCATCACCTTAGAGGTGTCAAAATTAGAGAGGTTAAGGGTGGTGAGACTAGACATACCGTAAAACATAGAGCCCATATTTGTCACCTTAGAGGTATCAAAATTAGAGAGGTTAAGGGTGGTGAGGCTAGACATGCCATAAAACATACAGTCCATTTTCGTTACCTGAGAGGTGTCGAAACTGGAGAGGTTGAGAGTAGTGAGGTTAGACAGACTAGAAAGCATATGCCCCATATTTGTCACCTTAGAGGTATCAAAATTAGAGAGGTTAAGGGCGGTAAGGCTAGATACGCCATTAAACATAAAGTTCATTTTCGTTACCTGAGAGGTGTTGAAGCTGGAGAGATTAAGATTGGTAAGGCTGGACATGCCATCAAACATATACTCCATATCCGTCACCTTGGAGGTGTCAAAATTGGAGAGATTAAGAGTAGTAAGACTAGACACACCATTAAACATATGGCCCATATTCGTTACATTAGAAGTATCAAAATTGGAGAAATTAAGAGTGGTAAGGCTAGACATACCTAAAAACATAGAGCTCATATTTGTCACCTTGGAGGTGTCAAAATTGGAGAGATTAAGAGTAGTAAGGCTAGACAGGCCTTGAAACATGACGCTCATATTTGTCACCTTAGAGGTATCAAAATTAGAGAGGTTAAGGGTGGTGAGGCTAGACATGCCATAAAACATATATCTCATATTTGAGACCTGTGGGGTATGGAAGCTGGAAAGATCAAGAGTAACGAGGCTAGACATGTCACGAAACATAGAGTCCATACTTGTCACCTTAGAGGTGTCGAAGCTGGAGAGATTAAGGCTAGTGAGGCTAGGCATACTAGAAAACATATAGAACATATTCGTCACCTTGGATGTGTCGAAGTTGGAGAGATTAAGGTTGGTAAGTTTAGACATGCCGGCAAACATAGTGCGCATATTCGTCACCTTGGATGTGTCGAAATTAGAAAGGTCCATATCTAGAATATTATTTAGTTTTTCGTCAGGATCAACCCGAAAAAACATTCTACTACTATCTTTATTTAAATAAACCTTCTCTGGTTCAGTATAGTAATAGGCTATCTTATCTGTCGGATCTAACCAGAGCTTAATTTCATAATCGGAGTCCGCATCTTCAATATTTACTGCATTCATGGAAGTAGCTGGCGCCACGGCACTCTTTTTGAAATGTTCGATTTTATTGGTGGCGGTTTCGAGAGATCTTAATTTTCCATTAAAATTATCACCATACGTCATGATGGCGGTATAGTCATAATTATTGGTTAGGATTGAAAAGATTAACTTATTCGTATATCTGCCGCCTTCCAGATTATCACCTAATTTCAGACCAATTTTTATGTTATTCGTTTCACTGCCGTTAGTCTTTCCGGCTGTTTGTATGGCGTTCATTGGGGCAGTGAGTTTCGGAATTGGTGAAAAATTAGCACTAGTGCCAACCTTCACTCCCCAAGAATTGTTAGAAAAATCTCCTAGTAACCCTGCGGAAGAAATCGAATTGATTTTCGCACCAGTAGTAGAATCGTTATTTACTAGCGCCGTTTCATCGGTCTCTGCGTTTAAAGTCGCCGTGTAGCCAGTTTTATTATTGGTATTGACCGTAAGATTTAAAGGAATTTCTGTAGTTTTATCCGTGCTACTAATTACTTGGTTTCCATTGACTGAGGCCGCATTATTATCTATAGAAGCGGAAAGGGTTGGGGTGAATAAAGCGAACGTTTTATGACTAAAAACTAAATTAACGAAGGAGACTGAGGCCAGAAATAAACCAAAAATCTTTAATTTCCCATTAAACCACTCCTCGTGAAGTTTTTGTGATTGCACTTTTTGGCCTCCCATATATATACTCATATTAGCATAAACGTAATGTTTTTATAGTTTCTTAGTAATTAGATTTATGGCTTCGTAAAAGCTCCTCTTCGCTTGCTACTCTCTCCAATACGCAGCCAGGTTTTGTCTTTAAATGTTAGATTCTGTGGTCCAACAGAATCTCTGATTCTGCGGCGCCCAGCAAAAATCCTTGCCCCTCCTTGCGATGTAATTTTAGAAACATCGAAATCCTCATTACAATAGATTCTTTCAAGTAGATCGCCACTTGTTGCCCCCATTGCTACCCCTGGGTCAAATTTCGAAAATAGTTCAGTAACATTAGTGAGTTTTGGGGTCTTAAAGTTAGAGATGCGAATTACTTGAATAGCTGGCATTAGTGCGAACATTCTCTCCATAGTTTCCACATTTTCAGTACGGAAACTACTTAAGTCTAATTCAGTTAAACGAGAGGCACCTTCAAAGAGGGAGGACATATTCGTTACATTACTAGTATCAAACGTAGAAAGATTGATGTTCATAAGACCACTCATACCATAGAACATTGATCTCATAATCTTGAGTTTCGGAGTCCTAAAACTAGACAAATCTAAGGTCCCTAATGATACACAGTTCCAAAACATACCGTCCATGTTTTCAACTTTTTCCGTATTGAATTTATTCAGTCCTACTATTTGATGGAGTGCGGTCATATTACTAAACATTCCGTACATATCTACAACGTTCGAGGTGTCAAATTTTTCTAAAACAATAGCACCAAGTTTAGTTGCACGCCTAAACATATAGCGCATAGTCGTGACATTTTTGGTATTGATGTTTGAGAAGTCAACACTGGTTAAATCAGTACAACCTTCAAACATACGTGACATATCAGTAACATTTTCAGTATTAAAACCATTAAATGAGATATGAGTAGTACGTGCATTATAGCCAAATATCCCAGCCATATTCGTCACGCTTTTTGCATTGAGGCCAGAAGTATCAATATTATAGACTTTTTCTAAGCCAGAAAACATTTCAGTCATATTTTTAGTGTAACTGGCGTCAAAATCATTTAAATTTAGGACTTGAAGTCCACTGAGATTTTTAAAAGCACGTGAACTATCTTCGTGAAAATAGATTTTGTCAGCCTCGGTATAATAATACAGAGTAAAAGTGTCTGCTTGATACCAGATTTTTATATCACAGTCACTTTTGTCAGGATTACTAACTTCGCGGACATCTACGCCAGCCGCTGGAGGGGTGGCACTTCGAGCAAATTGCTTAATGTTCGTGCCACCTGAAGATAGGGATTTTACCATAGTATTAAAATCTAGACCATTAACCAAATGCGCGGCTAATTCATAAGGATTTGCAATCACAGAATAAACCAAGCTATTTTTATAGGTCCCTGGCATTAGGTTTTCACCCACTTTAACTGCAAGACGCAAAAGATGTGTAGCTTGGCTTTCGGATTTTTGGTTAGTCTGAGCAATGGTTTTTGGTTCAGACAATTTCGGTATAGCGTTGTAGTTTGTCCCCGTGTCCGTCTGGTAACCCCAAGTATTGGCGGATAAACTAGTATCGGCAGAAGCAATAGAAGAAATTTTAGTCGAAAGTGCGGTATTCGTGTTTTTCAAATCCGTCTCATCGGATGAAGCACTGAGAGTGACGGTATAGCCAGCTCGGGCATTAGTTTTCACAGAAAGCTTGGATAGTTTACTGAGAGAAACTTCATTAATCAAATCTGATCCAGAGAAATCAAAATCAAGGTTTTCCTTGTCGAGAGAAGCAGTTAAAGTTGGATCGACGGCAAAACTAGAATGGGTAAATAAAACACTATTAGAAATAATCGCTAATAAAAGACATACAAATCCGAGCAAAACAGCTCGTCTCTCTATGAAAAAATAAAAAATGTTTGGCAGTTTTCGCAGTTTTCTCTCCATATTCCGATATTAGCATAAACACCATACTAATACAGCTTGATTTAAGTAAGATAATATTTCCTTCTAATTGACAGAAGGAAATATTTTAGCGACCGTGAATAAAGAGATATTTAGCGTACTCGCTTGGGCCAATAGTGTAAGAACCGACCACACCCCAACCAGCACGACCGTTCATATCGGAAATCGTGATCGTACCGTCGGCATTAACGGAGTCCACGATACCGACGTGGCCATAGTAACCACTGTTAGTCTGAAAAATATCACCAGCTTGTGGATTAGTACCGCGACTAGTTGGAAAGAGACCAGAAAGCGCGTAGCCCCAAGTGTTAGCGTTCCCAAGACCACCCGGCAGAATATGGCTCGAACCCATGGCGGCACGACGTTCCCAGGTATACCAAGTACACCAACCCCATGGCATTGGGTTTCTCGAAGTAGAATAAGTACGATAAGAAGAAACCGAATAGGCTGAGTTACCAGAATAGGAAGAAGTCGGACGGACGACAGGCGCCACATAATCTGGACGCTCCTTATCTGGTAGTTCACCGTTTGGTAGTAAAATAGCCTGGCCTTCGGTCAGAGTCTGGTCTAATTCAAGGTTATTAGAAGTAATAATTTCGTCGGCGGAAGATTTATATTTTTCGGCAATTGAAGCGACAGTTTCACCAGATTTTACCGTATAAACAATACCAGCACGTGATGGAATATAGATCGATTCGCCAACTTTCGGCACATAGGAAGCCTTAAATTTATTAGACCAGCGAATCATATTAATATCAACACCACAGGAAGCGTATTTGGCAGCCAAAGTATCGAGAGTTTCACTTTCTGCCATAATATGCTTGATCACGCCAACCTTGGCACAGGCAGCAAGATTCAAAGTGGTAGGTTTTTCCATTTTTTCAACAGAAGCCTGACCGGATTGCTGAAGAACAGTGAAAGAGTTGTAATTGACATTTAAGACGTCAGAAGAGGCCAAACTCATAGTGTTAGCGAGTTCAGACACCATATAAAATTCAGAAAGTTGGTCGGCAGAGATGGCATAATCTTTTTTGGAAATGGATTCTAAGTTCGGGCTGGAATTGTCGTCGGACTGCTGTTTATCTCTGGAGCCAACAAAAGCCATACCAAAAATCAGAACAGATAGAGCGAAATACGGGAATATCTTAGTTATAAAGTAATTTAAGCTAAATTGTGATCGTTTTTTCTTTGTCATAATTAGCCGGTCGCCGCCCCTAAATTTGCACCTTACAGAGTTTCTGACAGTGGTCGCGAATCTTCTGATTGTGCTCAGCGTCGGTGCTACTATAATACATGAGGCCGTCGTCACCTGTCAAGAAATAAAGCATAGAGGCTTTCGAGCTATCAGGTTCAGCTACCGCGAGAAGTGCGGCCTTGGAAGGCACGGCGATAGGGCCTGGAGGTATCCCTGGGGACCTACGAGTATTATAACGACTGCTAACGGCTAGGATATCTGCGTTAGTGGCGTTAGTACGATCAATGCCGGTAATATCCGCAGCATAGGTCGCGGTCACATCGGACCCCAATGCAATTCCCCGCTTCAAGCGATTTTGAAAGACCATGGAAACCCCTGGCATATCCTCAGTATGAGCTTCTTTTTGGATAATCGAAGCAAGAGTAATACCCTGACGCAGAGTAAAGCCACGAGCCTTAAACTTTTCTTCTAATTGATTAGAGACCACCACGTCATTAAATTGATTCAAAATCGTAGTGATGACATTTTCCAGTTTTTCATGATTATAAAATTGATAGGTTTCACCATAAAGATAGCCTTCAAGGGATAATTTCGCAGGAATATCTGAGTCAGAGAGCTTGTTTTCACCAGTATAGAGACCCTTGAGGACTGGATTGTCATAGTGCTTAGTAAGAGCCTGATTAATTTCCTCTTCAGAATAGCCGAGAGTACGGAACTGATGGATGATCCCAGTCTGAGATTTGCCTTTATCACCGAGGAGACTGGTGCCAGGGAGAATTGTCAAATTAAAAACATCAGAAGAGACTACGCCATTGACTAATTGTTTAGCGATGGCACGAGCTGACATGGTTTTACGAAAACTGTATTTACCAGTTTTTAGTTTGACATGGAGATTATTGATGCGAGCATAAAGCTCAAAAGCTAAGGGATTTCTAATCAAGCCGGCCTGCTTGAGATTGTTTGCGATTTGCTTAACGGATTCACCAGCACTAATTTCGATAGTTTGATATTCACAGACCGAATTTGACTCTTTTTCGTTAGACTCAGCGGCAGCTTTGGCAGAGTCAAAACGACAATTAGCGGAAGAGACTGGTTGTAAGGAATACCAATAGTACCCACCACCAAATAGCCCCGCAAGAAATAACAAAATAAAGAATGAGAGTAAGATACGTTTAACTTTTTTCATAGGCTTTTCTGCAGATTTAATCTGCTCTGATTGGTTTTTCAATTGATCCTCAGTCTTGGATGGGCTACTGTCGACTTTCGAAGATTCATTGATAATCGATTGAATTTCGGGAGACGCAATCATAGCAGTGGGGCTAGACAACTGGTTAGGGATTTTACTGGTAGCATTCTGAGCAAGTCTGGCAGCATAATGTTCGATAAAATCCTGCAAAATAATACTGGCAGCTTCGGCATCGATTTCACCTTTTTCAAAATTTTTCTTGCGTTTTTTAAGTCGCTCTTCAGCTACCACCGAAGTGAGCGATTCATCTTGAAAATAGATGCGCGCGCCCGGCATAGAAGCGGCAAGTGTATCAGCAAATTTACGCGCATAAGCGGATTGGGCAGTTTCATTCCCGTCATTACTACGAGGTAAACCGACGACAAAGAAATTCGTATCATTGAGTCTGGCGATACGAAGAATTTCAGGAATTTCCTGACCATTCACCAAGACATAGCCATTCGGAATGGCGATGCGAACGGAAGTGTCCGCTTTCGCTACGCCGATACGCTTAGTACCCACATCTAAACCGATAATGCGCATTAGTTCTCTACCATAATTTTAATTGATACTTTATTGGCGTCGTTTGGAATTTGACGGACCCATGGGAAGGAAGTATTCACTTCAACATCAGAAACACCATTGATAGATTTAATTAAAGTAGTCACTTCGCCAACTTTTTTACCAAGGGATTTTTCGAGTACAGACTGTTCGGTGACTTCTGGACCAGTTTTCAAGGTAGCCTTAATCTTAGCAGTTACGGAATTATTATTGTTTTGGAATTTTTCAATGAAGATATTGCCAGTTTCATAGATCTTCTGATCACTACCGAGACGAGTAGAGACTACGGATTTAACATACTCTTCAATTGCCGCCTTATCGACATAATTTACGCTGTAGGTGGTTTTGGCAGAGAGCTTGGCTTTGCCATTCTCGGTCGGCTGATCGACGGCAGGGCTGGAAGTCGGGTCGGCGGTAACTTTTTTGTAGCTATCTTCAATCTTAATATCGTCAGAAGGTACTTTTTCGAATAATTCCTCTTTTACACCATCAGCTTCGGTCAATTTTTCCTTAGCCTTGGTAATATCAGAAGCGGTGACAATTTTTTGAATCTTATCAGTACCACCCTTAAATGCGGAATTAGCATAACCTTCAACTCCAGCCACGGAAGATTGCCAGCCGGAGCTAACAGCTTCAATATTATATTTTACACCACCTTCAATTGCGGTAGCTTTCACGGTTTTAGCCACCTGACATTTACCATTGTGGCGACCAGCATCACAATTTGAAATCGAGCCATCCCAAGAAATTTTTACCTCTTGGTTGGTTAAGAAATTGAGATTACGGTAAGCAAAAGCGGAACCTTGAGGAACAGTTGCAACATCTGGCCTAGAAGCGGTAGCAGTAGTAGTCGACATATCGAAGGTAGCGATGAGACGCAATTCACCGGTAGCCTTATCTCCAACATTTTTCTCGCCAGTGGCCTCAAATTCAACTTCAGAATTCTTCTCGAGACTGGCGGTTTCGAGGAAGAATTTACCATCTTTCGAAACAGCTTGCTTGGCATCAGTGACGAAAGAAACATTTTCGGAGAAATTCTCGGCGATGGTCTTAATTTTGACGGAAATCTTGGCGGCAGGTGCCAAGATAAAAGCCCAGACAAAGCTTCCAATCAGAAGGACCGCGGCCACTACACCGATAATGATACGGTTTTTCAACGAATCGAGAGTAAGAATCTTTTTCGGCTGATTATCCGCCTCTTCATCTTCAGGATTCTTCGCGACTTCTTCGGAATCCAGATTCATAGTCGAATTTTTCGTCAGATTCGAGGTGTTATTCGCACGATTAGCAGCGTCTTCATTAGTAGTGCGGACACGAGAAACACTACTAGCTGGTGCAGCTTTTTCGTTAATTTCAATTTCATCACTCGGACTTGCTTTCTTAGCCTTGGCTGGATATTCTAGATCCGCTTCGTTAAATTCAGAAGGCAAGGTCGGGCGCGAGTTTAAATTCTTCGCAAAAGGCAGGCTAGAAAGTGCCGCCATTTTCATGAGGGTTGGGTCAGTAGTGACCACCACGATGGCTTTGTCGTGCATTTTTGCAGTACGAGCGATTAGTTTAAGGTTAATAGAGCTGCGCAGAACGTTCAACTTTTTCGGTGGAACAAGTGCAATAATTTTCTGTTTGGAAGCTTTGATATGGTTGATAATATCAGTAATATCATCCTCGGGCTCGATGTAAAAAGTGTCCTTATTCATACATCGATTTTAACATATATTTGCACTGAACCAATAAGTTTATGCTAAAATAAGCTTAATGAATATCTTTGATTTTATTAAAAAAGGACCGGGCGCACAGACAGGCGCGAATAGCACTGGTGGTGCCGTGGCTGGTGCGGAAAGTGCGGAAATTTTAGCCAATCTAGTACTAAATACGATTGATAGTGGCGTGATTATTGTGCTATCGACTGGAGTAATTGAATACATTAACCCAGCTGCGGTGAGTCTACTTGGTGGACAGATGGCACAAAATTTCTTGGGGGCTAAATTAGAAGATATTTTGAAACTTGAAAATGGCCAAGGTGTAGCGATTCCAGCGCAAAATAACCTAGTTTTCTATGCGGTAAATAACGGCCAAAATTATACTACGCGCGAATATTTCTTGGTTAATTTGCAAGGCCAAAAAAAGCCCGTGGCATTCAAAGTTATTACGGCGCATTCACCAAAAAATGAACGTATCGTGACTTTTTATGATATTACTTCCGAGCTCGAAGCTGAAAGTGAGCAGACCGAATTTATTTCTACCGCTTCCCACGAGATGCGCACACCGGTAGCTTCGATTGAAGGGTATCTGGGATTGGCTTTAAATCCAAAAACCGCCACGATCGACGAACGCGCGAAAAAATATCTGGAAGAGGCGCATAAATCTTCTCAACATCTCGGTAAATTATTCCGCGACTTACTCGATGTGACGAAACTTGATGATAAAAGAATCAAGGCACATCTCCTACCTATTGAGGTAACCTCGACAGTGCGTTCGATTGCCGAAGGTCAAATTCCGAAAATGAGTGAGAAAAATATTCATTTCACCTTTGGTTCTTCCTCTTCCGCCAATATGAACGGCGGGCGCGTGATTAATCAAGAAGTTTTCGCTGCTATTGATGTGGATTTTCTGCGTGAGATTATCAATAATTTGATCGAAAACGCGATTAAATATACCAATAACGGGGGTGGAATTTGGGTGAATGTGCGTGGTGATGGCGACCGTGTCTTAATCAATGTGACAGATACCGGGATTGGAATTTCACCAGAGGATAGCAAGCATGTCTTTCAAAAATTCTATCGTGCGGACAATTCTGAAACTCGCACGATTGGCGGAACGGGCCTAGGCCTCTATATCGTGAAAGAACGCGTGGAAGCCATGAGTGGTTCGACTTGGGTAGAAAGTACCTTCGGTGAAGGCTCGACTTTTTACGTTGCCTTCCCTCGCCTCACTTATGAAGAATATTTGCGCCGCAAACAGATCGAAGCTAATACTCAGGCAATGACACCACAAAATTCTATTGCTTCTGTTCCTAACAATTCAACACCTAATGAAAATCAAACCCCGGCGCCAACAGATTTTACTGCACAGACACAACCACAAACAATGCCGAATGCGATGCCAGTCCCAGCAATAGCGCCAGTATCGACAACAACGAATACGCCGATTCAAGCTGAAGCTCCTACGCAAGCACCAACAGTGTCGACTGCACCAACTCAGACACCAGCGTCAGCTCCAACCGACTCAGTTATACCAGCTCCAACTAAACCATCTGTGTCATCCGCACCTGCAGCTCCGATGACTCCTGCGACACCAGTTATGCCAGCAGCGCCAGCCGCACAAACTAATCCATTCTTACAGAACAACACCACTCCAGGTCAAAACATACCTACTATACCGGCGATACCAAATACACAGACCGTACCGACCGCGCCAACTAATCCTGCTCCGACCCAAGCTACAACAATTAATCCAGTCTCGACTCCAATTACACCAGTCAATCCTGCCCCGATTTCAGCTTCGCCAATTAACCAGACTATGCCTACCCCACCAATTACGCCAACTAACCCAAACATCTTAAATAAGTAAGGAGAGAAGATGACAAAAATTTTATTAGTTGAAGACGACCAAAGCTTACGCGAGATTTACGGAATTAGATTAACGGCGGAAGGTTACGAGATTTCCTCCGCGGGTGACGGTGAAGCTGCTCTAGCTTTGGCGGTAAAAGAACGCCCAGATTTAATTATTTCTGATGTGATGATGCCAAAGATTTCTGGCTTTGACATGCTAGATATTTTGCGTTCGACGCCAGAAACCGCCAATATTAAGGTAATTATGATGACCGCACTTTCGGCAGATGATCAAAAAGCACGTGGCGAATCACTTGGCGCGGACCGTTTCCTCGTAAAATCCCAAGTCGGTATCGAAGATGTAGTGAATGCCGTTCATGAAGTCTTAAATGACGTAAATGGTGCGCCAGCTACCACAGCAACCGCTCCAACTACGGATAATATGATGACCCAGTTTGCTGCCGCACCAACACAGACCCCAGTCGCAACACCAATACAATCAGCCTCGCCAGCCAAAACTCCAGTTCAGACCCCTGCACAACCTGTCGCATCAGCTCAACCTTTTGTATCTGCACAGCCAGTTGCGCAAACTCAACCGATCACTCCGACACAGCCAGCTACCCAAACTCAGCCAGTTGTGCCAGTTCAGCCACCAATCAATAACTCTAATCCATTTCTAGGTAATGTATAGATTAAATAAATTTTTAGCCGAACAAACTGGCGTCTCGCGCCGCGAAGCCGATAATCTCATCGCAGATGGCCGTGTGAGGATTAATGAGAGGATCGCCGTGCTAGGTCGTCGTTTTGATGAAACTTGTGATGAGATCTTTTTGGACGGTCAAAAAATTGAAGAGCGTAAGGGCTTCACTTATTTAATTTTGAATAAACCTGTAGGCTATGTGTGTTCCAAGAAGCGCCAGGGTGACACGCCGACACTTTTTGAGCTTTTACCCGAAAAATATCAAAATCTAAAAACCGTAGGAAGACTCGATAAGGATAGTTCGGGATTAATTTTATTAACCAACGACGGTGACTTCGCTTTCTCGATGACGCATCCGAAATTTTTTAAGATTAAAAGTTATATCGTAAGACTGAATCGCCCGCTCGCGCCATTACATCAACAAATGATTTCCGATATGGGAATTGATTTACCGGATGGCAAGAGTAAATTGTTTCTCAAAAAAGAAGATTCTGATCCGAGTGGTTGCACATTCTTAGTGGAAATGAGCGAAGGGAGAAATCGTCAAATCCGCCGTACTTTCCTGGCGGTAGGATACAAAGTGGTGGAGCTGCATCGCATTGAATTTGGGCGATATACGCTAGAGAACTTAAAGGATGGTGAATTTAAAGAGGTGGATAAAAGATGAAAGTATTAATTATTGGTAAAAATATTAAAAACGTTTATCTTTCTCTAGATGCCAAAAATTTCGAACTAGACAAAAACCAGAATGCGCACCTGGATTTGGTTTATGATGGGGGCGAAAAATATTACAACGACCGCTTTAGTATCATGGCCGGACAGAAGCTGGCCGATGAGGTAATTTCGAACTTTCGCATCGAGACGGAGACGGCTTTTAGTCCGGAAAATCCCGAAACCTGTGACGATTTTCAATATATTTTACTTTCGAAAAATAACTATATTAATTTAGCGCCGAAATTTGTCAAACAATGTGACTTTAATGGCAAAATTTTAGAAAAACGCACGGCCAAATTTGATTATATTTATATCGATTGGTCGGCAGAATTGAATAACGTGCAAATTAAGGCGATTTTGGACTACCTCGAGACACATCCAAAGACTAAGCTAGCTTGGTGTTTTGATCGATCGGAACTACCAAAATTACTGAGTGCGCCAGATTTAAGCAAGACCAACTTGACGACTTTTTATCGTCTCTTGCAGCGAGCGGAGATTGTATTCGTGATGGGCAAAAAATCGCAAATGATGCGAGTGAAACAAATTTTAGGTACACTTTCGACTTTGAAGCTAATCTATGTAACAGAAAACCAAATCCTGGCTGGCGTTTTCAAAGAAGATTTTCAAAATAAAGACCTGAAGGTAACACGCGATGTAGCGGCGACGATTATTGCGGGCACAATTTTCTCGGCCCTAATTACAGACTGGAATTTACAGCGCGCTCTGATGCTTTCGAAAATTAATGTCGAAAATTCAAAGGCCAATAAAACTCTAAAGATTAATCAATTATCCGATAAACTGCGCGAAGCCTTAGCAATTAGATAAGATAACCTACCGAATAAGTAGACAGGATAGAGTCTACCAAATAAACTCCAATTATTAGAAAAGATCCCTAGTCTGACTAGGGATCTTTTCTAATACTGTAATACTTAGGCTAAAGGCAGTTTTTACTTGAGAAACTCGCGGAGGTAAATACCGGTAGGGGTTTGATCATTTTTAGCGATTTCTTCTGGCGTACCCTCGGCGATAATTTGACCACCATGTTGGCCACCTTCTGGACCCATATCAATAATCCAGTCGGCACTTTTAATCACATGTAAATTATGTTCGATAATAACCATGGTATTGCCGCCAGCAACCAAGCGATCTAGGATTTTCAAGAGGCGATTCACATCATCGGTATGCAGACCAGTGGTTGGCTCATCCAAAATATAAAGAGTCTTGCCGGTCGAACGACGAGAAAGTTCGGTAGCAATTTTAATACGTTGAGCTTCTCCACCCGAGAAGGTAGTGGCAGATTGACCGAGGCGAATATAGCCGAGACCGACTTCCTGAATCGTTTTCAGTTTATTGGCAATGGCAGGAATATTCTCGAAGAAGTCCACCGCCTCGTCAATAGTCATGTTTAAGACATCAGAAATATCTTTACCCTTGTATTTTACCTCGAGCGCTTCACGGTTATAACGTTTGCCATGACAGGTCGGACAAGTCACATAGACATCCGGCAAGAAGTGCATTTCAATCTTATTCACACCGTCACCTTGGCAGGTTTCACAGCGACCACCCTTGACATTAAAGGAGAAACGGCCGGCCTTATAGCCACGAATTTCTGCTTCTGGTTGAGCGGCAAAAAGTTCGCGGATGGCAGTAAAGACACCCGTATAGGTAGCCGGATTCGAACGTGGCGTACGACCAATTGGACTCTGGTCGATCACGATACATTTATCGAGATTATCGATACCATCGATACGTTCATGTTCGCCAGCTACAGTTTGGGCACGATGAAGACGAGCGAGCAATTCGTTAGCTAGAATTTCATTGACTAAGGTAGATTTACCAGAACCCGAGACGCCAGAAACTACGGTCATTACACCTAGGGGGAATTTAACCGTGAGATTTTTTAGGTTATTTTCCCTGGCGCCGACCACGGTGAGATATTGATTGAGTTTTGGCTTGCGACGGGTTTTCGGCACAGGAATTTTCTTGGTACCAGAGAGATATTTACCGGTGAGGGATTCAGGGTCATTCGCGATCTCCTCCGGCGTACCAGCGGAAATCACCTGACCACCGCGCGCACCAGCCCCAGGGCCAATATCAACCAAATAATCTGCACTCATCATGGTATCTTCATCATGCTCGACAACTAGCACGGTGTTTCTAAGGTCACGCAGATGTCTCAAGGTCGAAATAAGCTTATCATTATCGCGTTGGTGTAGACCGATCGACGGCTCATCTAGTACATACAACACACCCTGGAGGCCGGAGCCGATTTGGGTAGCCAAGCGAATACGTTGAGCTTCCCCACCAGAGAGAGTATTGGCGGCACGACTAAGCTCAAGATAACCTAGACCAACGTCCTGCATGAATTTGACGCGCTCACGAATTACCTTGAGGATTGGACGCGCAATTAAGGCCTCTGCTTCGGTAAATTCAAGATCCTGAGATAAAACATCCAGCATCGCATCAACGTCTAAATTACAGAAATCGTTAATATTTAGACCGTGAATAGTGACAGTGAGCACGACGGGCTTTAATCTAGCACCGTGACAGGTCTGACATTCGTGTACGCGCATGAAGCGCTCGATGTCTTTGCGCATAAAATCCGAGTCAGTTTCCCTGTGGCGGCGTTCAAGAGTGGGGATGACGCCTTCGTAAATCGATTCATAGGTCGCACCATCTTTAAACTTGCCGGAGCCAGAAATTTTGACTTCGTATTTTTCATTACCACTACCATAAAGGATTAAGTGTTTTTGCTCTTCCGTGAGTTCACGAATTGGTACGTGAATCGAAAAACCATGACGCGCAGCCACCGCCGAGAGACGTTTGAGCCACCAAGAATCACTCTGTACGCGATTGAACGGACGAATACCACCTTCGGCGATGGTAAGATTTTGGTTAAATACAAGATTTGGATCGATTTCCATGCGCGTACCAAGACCAGTACAAGTCGGGCAGGCGCCTTGAGGGGCATTGAAGGAAAAGAGACGTGGTTCGAGCTCTGGAATTAATTCATCTGGATGAACTGGACAGGCGTAACGCTGGGAATAAGTGAGGACTTCAGTATTCGATTTACCAAGATTCTTCCCTTCGATGGTGGAAGAATTGTCATTAATTTTAAGGAGTATAATTAGCCCCTGGCCAAGTTCGAGGGCCTGCTCAATAGAGCTAGAAATGCGGGAATAAAGTTCTGGGTTCAAAATGAAACGATCGACTACTAGCTCGATATCGTGACGTTCCTGTTTTTCAAGAGTCGGGAATTCATCCAAGGCATAAACCACACCATCCACACGCACACGAGAGAAACCTTTTTGGAGGTATTGTTCGGAGATATGGAGAAATTCACCTTTTTTCTGCTGAACGATTGGCGCCAGTAGCATCAATTTTGAACCAATCGGAAGCTTCATGACTTCATTGACAATATCTTCCACGGAACGCTTAGATACTTCACGGTGACAAATCGGACAATGCGGCACGCCGACACGCGCAAAAAGTAGACGCAAGTAATCATAAACTTCCGTGACGGTAGCGACAGTAGAACGAGGGTTTCTGGAAGTAGACTTTTGATCAATAGAGATAGCTGGCGAAAGTCCAGTAATCGTATCAAAGTCCGGCTTGTCCATCACGCCGAGAAACATGCGTGCATAAGAGGAGAGCGACTCGACATAGCGACGCTGACCTTCAGCGTAAATCGTATCGAAGGCGAGGCTAGATTTACCAGAACCGGAAAGACCGGTAATTACCACGAGTTTGTCACGCGGAATATCGAGGTCGATATTCTTGAGATTATTCTGCCTAGCACCACGAATCTTGATGTAATTATCTGGATTATCCTTCAGGAGCGCCTTACCGCCCGGAGAGAGTAGACCCTTATTTTTTGTTAGTTCTTCCACGTTTTTAGTCCCATTTTCCATACTTAAATCAATCAGGAATTATAACAAAAAATTAGCGTTTTGTCCATGGTAGGCAAAATTAAGGCCTAAGCGTAAAGTAGCCTGGAGCGCCAGGTCGATCAATACGGAGAGCTTCAAGCCCAACATTATTTGGAGTAGATGAGGACCAGCCATTATTTCCCACTAGATTCACGCGATTAGCAAAAACTAAAACATTCTTAAGTGCAACAACACCGGCAGAGACTGCGCGTGAAATATCCCAGTCACCCGAAGTATAAATTCTAGTCAAATGATTATCGGTAGTAAAACTACCAAACATGTAGCCAAAATTTTCCACCTTTGGTGTAGTAAATGATTTTAAGTCAAGCTCCGTAAGATTATCATCCATTAGGAACATACTGGACATATCTGTAACGTTGGCCGTATTAAAATTAGAAAGATTAATAGTTTTTAAGGCGATCATCTGATGGAACATTGACCCCATATTTGTCACCTTATCGGTTCTAAAATGACTAAGATCTAGGTGTTCAATTTTTTGCACCCGTGAGAACATACCGGACATATCTTTAACATTCTCAGTATTAAAGCTACTAATATTCAGAGATGCTAAGTTGGTCATACCTTTAAACATTGAGGTCATATCCGTCACTTTGGAGGTGTCGAAGTTGAAAAGATTGAGGGTAGTGAGATTAGACATTTCATTAAACATATAACGCATATCCGTTACATTAGAAGTATTGAAGCTGGAAATATTTAGTGAGGTCAAATTAGTCATACCAGAAAACATAGAGACCATATTTGTTACTTTAGAGGTATTGAAATTGGAGAGATTAAGAGTAGTGAGACTAGACAATCCAGCAAACATAGCTTCCATATGCATCACATGGGAGGTATTGAAGCTAGAAAGATTAAGACTAGTGAGATTAGACATTCCAATAAACATATCATTCATAGATATCACATTAGATGTGTCGAAGTTGGAGATGTTAAGGGTGATGAGCTTAGACATAAAATAAAACATATTACTCATATTCATCACCCTAGAGGTGTCGAAGTTTGAGAGATCTATCTCTAATATATTTTTTATGACTTGTTCATAAGACGCTGAATAGAACATCTTACTGCTATTCGTATTTAAATAAACCTTCTCCGGTTCAGCATAATAATAGGCTGTCTTATCTGTCGGATCCAACCAGAGCTTAATTTCATAATCAGAATCCACATCTTCAATATTTACTGCATTCATGGAAGCAGCTGGGGCAACTGCACTCTTTTTAAAACGTTCAATTTTATTCGTAGCGGTTTCGAGAGATTTTAATTTTGTATTAAAAATAGGGCCATTCGTCATGAGGGCGATGCGGTCGTAATTATTGGTGAGAATTGAAAATATTAACTTATTTGTATATCTGCCACTTTCGAGATTATCACTTAATTTCAGACCAATTTTCATACCGTTCGTTTCATTGCCGCTAGTCTCACCTGCGGTTTGAAGGATTTGTGCTGGCGTAGACAAGGCTGGAATTGGCACGTAATTCGTAGCCGACGCTAATTTATAGCCCCAAGAATTATTTGGTAAATTATTTAATGGTAAACTCGTGCTAATCGAATTAATTTTCGCACCATTCGTGGAATCACTATTTACTAGTGCTGTTTCATCGGTTTCTGAATTTAGGGTTGCCGCATAACCAGTTTTATTATTCGTATTAACTGTAAGATTTAGATAAATTTCTGTAGTTTTATAAGTGGTATTGATTACTTGATTTCCATTTACTGAAGCCACAGTATTATCGACTGAAGCTGAAAGAGTTGGCGTAAACAAGGCAAATACTTGACTTGAAAAAGATAGTTCACAAAATACAGCAGAGAATAAGACAGCTAAAATTATTGACCTCAATGAGAGTTTAAATGAACTTAGGCGAGAGGAGATGCAGCCCATATATGTTTTCATTATAGCATAAACGGAATAGGTTTAAGAAACTAATTCGAACCACATCTTGAGATCTTCGAGGGTGGAGTCGAGAATTTTGCGGCCATCGGCAGTTTCGCCGGTACTTTGGTAACTCTTCAATAAGTCATTCATCGCTTGGATAAAACCAGGAGTCTGACGAGTAATTCTAGCGGCACGGTATTTTTCAAATTTCGCGATTTCATCTTGACTGAGCGTGTTTGGAAAATTACGGCCTTTGTAATTAAGTAGTAATGAATCGAGACGCTCATCCTGAAAAAGTGGATGAAAATCAGCCAGCTCATTGGCACGAAGATTCGGCACAACGGAAGCTTGCTTACGATCTTCGTTATTTAAGAAACCATCATAAAGTCTCGCTTCGGCTTCTTCGAGCTTATCAAAATTACGCTCACAAGTGAATAATTCACGCATTCGCTCAATGAATTCTGGGTGGTTTTTTAGGGTCTTGAGATTCTTTTCCATCTGAGATTTTTCGAGCTTAATTTTTTGCCAACCAGTGGTGCCAGCCGGGAACTCTTCGATGCCATTGGAGCTCGGCTCTGAAGTCTCTACATCAAGCACCGAAAGAGGCGCGACAGCTGGACATTTACTGGGAGTTAATTCTTTGACGTATTTCGAAAAATCGAACCAGGTTTGATATTTTTTACCAGTGCGACTGATTTTTTCTTCGGATTTGAATTCCTTTTCCGCCTGCAAAATTTCCTCGATATTGTAGCGCAAATTGAAGACTATGATATTTTGGTTTTTCCCTGGCGCGATCGGAATGGCAACAGTGGTATGATTAGTTTTACTAGAATAATGACCACTAGTATAGACAAAAGGCATCGCGGAATCGACGGAAAGGTTCGTGGCGTTAAGAAAACGTAGCAGCTGTTTTTTATCACGCAACTTTAAGAGAAAATCAAGTAGTTTCGGCTGCTTTTTATGAATAATTTTCGCCACGGCGATCGTGGCATAAATATCGGAAAGCGCATCATGGGCGTGTTCATGCGTAATGCCATTTAGGGCAGTGAGAAGTTCAAGACGGTTGGTCGGTTTTTTCTCGCCAGTCTTAGAGTCTTCCGCAACTGGCCAATTAATCCCCTCCGGACGTAGTGCCCGCACCATACGAACAGCATCCAAAATATCGAATTTACTACGACCATCGAGATATTGCCAAGTGTATGGATCATAGAAATTGCGCCAAAATAGATAGCGGATAAATTCATCATCGAAACGCACAGAGTTAAAACCACAAATGATAGTATTCGGAGTAAAAATCTCCTCTTGCAAGATCTTACAAAGTTCCGGCTCCGAAAGTCCATCCATACGCGTATCATTCGGGGTGATATTAGTCGTCACAATAGCGTAGGGACTCGGCAAAGTATCCTCATCGAGACGCACGAAAAGATTAACTGGATCGCCAATGGGGTTAAATTCGAGGTCAGTACGCTGACCAGCAAACTGCATGATGCGATCTTCGCGCGGATTAATACCTGAAGTCTCCAAATCGTAAAAGAAAAAGGTGGGTGGATGATTAGTAGTCAGATAGTCCGGATCAAAATTGCGGTTCATACTACTAATATATACCTAAACTAAGATTTTAGCTGCTGATTAATGGCTTCGCGGAGTTTTTCCTTGAATTCTTTTTCTTTGGCAGAAGGAAGCTCGAAGGCTTTACCATTAATATAGATGGTTGGGGTTTCATTAACACCAAGACGCTTCGAGATAGCCATATCGGCTTTAATTTTTTGCTTCACCGCGTCAGAATTCATATCTTTAAGGAATTTTCCCGTATCACCCTTACCTTCGGTAACTTCGACAAAATATTCACGGAGGTGATTATCGCGATCCGAAGCAGAGAGGGATTCCCAGTTCGATTGCTCCTTAAAAAGTTTCTTAGCGTATGGCTCCCAGTAGCCTTGGAGAGCAGCGGCATTAGCAGCCGAAGCCGCGGCGGTGCCGTTTTGATGATAGCTCAAGATGTAAGAGCGAAAAACGAGTCCGACTTGACCATCATATTCTTTCACGATATCCGAGAGGTATGGAAAGACTGTAGAACAGAATGGACACTGATAGTCGGCATATTCAGAGATAATAACCTTGGCATCCTTATTACCTTCGTAGTTATCGCCCATATTACCATTACGTTCGTCGGCTGCGATATATTTATTTGTGTCGAGACCCTTAATCCAATTGTCATAAGCAAGATTTGAAGAAATGGCATTACCACAAAGCCACAAGAATCCAACAGCCAGCACCCCTAAAAGTCCATAAATCAGTTTTTTCATTTTCCTCCTAATTTCTACTTTTGGTAGATTTTTTGTATAATATAAATATTAGCATATTTTGTCTAAGTTGTAATATTTTAGACTAAAGGAGGAGCCGTGTCAGAGGCGAATATGACAGATACAACAGAAGATAGGACCGATTTTAACGGCGAACAAGAAAACGCGACTGGAGTGTTCAGTGGTGAAGAATCTTCCCACGGATTAAAAGTTTGGTTTGAAAAAATTGGCGTGAAATTGGCCGCCTTTTTCGGTGCGATTAAGCAATTTTTGAGCCGCAAAGACGGAGATGAAGAGGCGGATTCCTTCGAGGGGCCAATGAAGCGTGGATTTTTCGATCGTAAATTTAATAAAGCAGAAAATGAATCTACAGAGGTCACACATGAGACTGGTACGCTTAGTCAATTTGGTGGAGCTAATTTAGTCAACAACCATTTTTCGAATTCTGAGCTTGAAACAACTCGCGCCACCGATACCGATGGCGATGGTATGATTAATCGCGAAAAAAGCGAAGAGGCATTAACCAGACGCGAAGAGGCGACGGATTATCTAAAAAATACCAATTACTACATTGGTGCCGCCGAAACGAAAGCGGTTGCTATGCCAGAGGTATTTATTCCAGAGACTACGGAAGATTTTGTTTGGTTGATTAATAAAATGCCAAGCTCAGTACTTTCAGCTAGCCAAAAAGAAACTCTTGGCAAAGTGATGAGTTTTGATAGTAAAAAAGTTTCCGATATTATGACACCAAAGGCGGAATTAAAATTTGTGGGTGAAGAAGACTATATGGGACCGCTGACCTTATCTGGATTATATAAATCTGGCCAGAGTCAGTTCCCTGTCATCGATCGCCGTGGTGAACTATCTGGAATTTTACATGCTAAGACACTCTTCCAATTAGATATCAAGGACACCGATCAGGCTTCCGCTTTTATGGATCGCAAAATCGTCTATCTTTCGGAAGATTATCCACTCTATGAAGCACTTTTTACCTTGCTACGTTCACATGCGCAGGCTTTTGTGGTGGTGGATGAAGCTGGAAAAATCTCTGGCTTACTCGATGCGCGCGTGCTTCTAAATTCTCTCCTTGCGATTGATGACTCGGCTGATTTTACCAAAGATGAAGATTTGGCTTCGGTAGTGGAATACGCCAAACGTTTTAAACGAGATTAATCTATCGAGGTTTGACTTGGATGCAGAATAGACGCTTACTCAAAAGACGCGTAGTAACCGGCCTAAGCTTACTGGGTTTATTCTTGCTGACGGTGGCACTAAATCCAAAATCTTATAATTACACGCCGGTCCATTCCGAACAACAGAGCGGAAGCACCGAATCGATCAAAAGTGGCGACTCAAGTATAACTAGTAACGCAGAAAATCCGGATAATACAAGTGGGTCTGGCGTTACGACACCTTTGGAAGGCTCTAACACTTCAAACTCCAAACCACTAGCAAGCGAGATTTTATCTAGTCTCGAAGTTAAAGGTCGCGCGCCAAAAACTGGCTATAAACGCACAGAGTTTTATAAGAATTGGCCAGAAATTGAGGGGTGTAATCTCAGACAACGTATCTTGAAGCGGGATTTCGGAGAGACAGCGAAAACTGATAAAAAGTGTAATGTGATTTCGGGAAGTTTTTATGAGCCGTATACTGGAACTTGGATGAGTTTTTCGAGCCGTGAAGAAATTGGCAAGAGAATTCAAATTGACCACATCGTGGCGCTTTCGGATGCTTGGCAAAAAGGCGCACAGTATCTCAGCAGTGATATTAGATTTCAGATTGCGACCGACCCCTTAAATCTCGCCGCGGTGGATGGGCCAGCCAACCAACAAAAATCCGATAGTGATGCGGCGAGTTGGCTGCCGAAAAACAAAAGTTTTCGCTGCCAATACGTGGCGCGCCAGATTTCAGTTAAGAAAAAATATAATCTCTGGGTAACAGAAGCCGAAAAATCCGCCATGAGTAATGTGCTAGGCGGATGTCCTGGACAGAGGACTTATTAGAAAATTAAATAAATATTTTATAAGCGAGCAAAAAATGATTAGAGAAATGAAAACAACCGACCTCAATGACTTAGTAGAAATGCAATTTGAGCTACAAGAGTATTTTTCAGAAATTGATAAAACACGCGATTCTCTACCATATAAAAGCATTGAGGACGCCCGTCACTATATGCAAAAGATGATAGATGATGCCAATAATATGGATGGCAAAATTTTTGTTGCTGAAGAAAAAGATCGAATTATTGGATTTATTCAAGGAGTAATAATTGAACATAAAAAGGGTGACGATACTTTTTATGATTTAACGCATAATCCTTCCAAAGAGGGCTGGGTTGGCCTACTATTTGTGAAGCCAGAATATAGAGGAGGTGGCACTGGACAGCAACTACTCGACGAAATGAAAAATTATTTTATATCAAAAAATTGTACCAGTATACGACTATTGGTCCTATCTGATAATAAGCATGCGGTAGCTGTCTACGAAAAAAATGGTTTTATGCGTCATGATTTAGAGATGGTATTAAAGGTTTAATAAAAAAAGAACTCCATAAGGGGCTATTTTAATGGTGTGCGTCTAGCCGAGGACTACAAACATATCTTATGTATTGCCAGCTACGTTATGAATAGCCAATGAATAAGCCTTATTAAAGGCAACAATGTCAATGCATCTTGCGCCTCATGATACAATATAGATATGAATAATCAGGCTTTCATCGACGGACAAAACCTTAAGCTTGGCACTTTCAAGACCAATCCATCCTGGAATGTTGACTTGAAGAGATTTCGTGTATATCTTAGCCAAAAGTACAACGTAAATGAGGCCTACTACTTTATTGGTGCCTATGATCCGAAGAACCAAGACCTCTACAGTGCGCTTCAGAAATTTGGGTATATTGTCATCTTTCGCGAACATGCCGAAAGCGCACTTAGTAAGAAGAAAGGTAACGTAGATACGGATATAGTATTCACGGTTATGAAGAGTTTGGCCGAAAAAGAAAAATTTGATAAGGTAATACTCGTATCCGGCGACGGCGACTATTGGCGCATGGTCGATTATTTAATCCAAAAAGATAAATTTGAAAAATTACTAGCACCAAGCTGCAAGAATTTGTCTTCGCTCTATAAACGTCGCATGGCTGATACATATAGGGTATATCTTGACGATCCTGCCGTAAGAAGTAAGATTGAGTTTAAGAAGAAATAGCCTGACAATCAAAAAAAGCAGGTTCGCCTTAGGTATTTCTCCGTTCGGTGCATCCCTGCGTCGTGATATATCTTCATTATATCAAATCAGGACCAAAAGTCAATATCGCCAGTCGTTAACAATTTGTACAACAAAAAAGAACTCCGTAAGGAGTTAATTTTATGGTGCACCTGACTAGACTCGAACTAGCACACCCGAAGGCACTACCACCTCAAGGTAGCGTGTATACCAATTTCACCACAGGTGCATGTGTTTATTATAACATATTTTTTCACTATGGGGCGAAAAATCTTAAAATTATTCCCATTGCGAGGGGTGCAATTTTTTTGGAATTCTTTTTCCTATTATAGGGGCGCGATTTTTGGAATTTTTTATCCAAAATCGAGATCTGGAGACACCCTACGCTTTATGGAGTACGATTCTTAAAGGTCTTTTTAACGGACCAATTAATAATATCGTTAAAGCGGTCTTCGCCCGATACTAGGTGCTGGTCCGCCGAGAAGGCACGCACATTTTTATTCATAAAATATGGCAAGCTGGATTGATAAAGCGCAATCGAAGGCACCTCGTCGAGCCAGATTTCAAGAAATTTACGGTATTTGGCGTCACGCAGTGAGGTGTCGATAGTATTTCTGGCACTGAGAATCAAGTTTGAAACTGTGGCATTCTTATAATTACTGAGGTTATAACCATTTTCGGTAGCCTCGGCAGAGTGATAATAAGGCACTACATCCGGATCGGCACCCATGGCGATTTCATAAATCAAAATATCATAATTGCGTGGACGGAGGACATTAAGCGTAAAATCCTGAGAAGCTTCGTAGGCCGCAACTTGATTTGGCACACCAAGAGATTTTAGCTGTTCACCGAGACGATTAGCGATTTCTTCCATATATTTATCACCCTTAACCGTAACGATGCGGAGATCGGTGCCAAAATACTCTGGTTTATTGGCCTTAAAATTATCCAGCTTAGATTTAGCTTCGGTAACATTGGTAACAGCGGCCTCTGGGAAAGACAAGGTCTTGGCTTGCTGTTCAGTGATCGGGAATTTGAGGGCCTGTTCGCCGTTTAGACCTGATAAGAGATTACCGTAATTCAAGCCCTGACGGAGTGCTTGGCGGAAGGCCTTATCTTGAAGGGCGGTATTGGAAGTGGAAGTAGTGTTAAGGAAGGCAAAGACACCATAATTAACGGTGGTTTGTTGCTCCTTGAGGCTTTTTTCATTGAGCAACTCTGTAGTGTAACGAGATGGAAGACTACCGGTGGCAGTAATAGAACCAGATTTTAGTGAAGTCTTAATCGCGTCGGTAGTAAGGAAAGCATGGACAGAAAAGCTATCGAGCAAGGTCTTTCCCTTGTAGTAATTCTGGTTGCGATTCAAATAGACCACTTTTTCACCTTCGTTACCAATAGTTTGGGTGGCCTTAAAAACAAACGGACCCGAAGAAATTGGCTTAGTGAATAGCTTATGCTCGTTCAACTGTTCCGGCTTCACGTCCTTCAAAATATGGGCGGGAAGGATCGGAAAATTCAAATTACTCTCGAAGAAAGCATTGGTATTTTCGAGCTTAAAAACCAGTGAACCATCTTCAGCTTGGCGTACGGTGGCGCCATTCAATTTACTACTGAAGTTCGATTTTAGAGAAGCGCTCTTAATCGTATTGACCGTATAAAGCACATCTTCGGTAGTGAGATCGTCGCCGTCTGACCATTTCAAATTCTGGCGCAGGCGCACCGTCCACTCATCGCCGGTAGTATTACTAATGATACTTTCCGCGAGACCCGCACCAGTATGGCCGGAATAATCAATCTCGGCGAGACGAGCAAACATCAGACGAGAAAGAGCTTCCTCTGAGAAGGTAGTGGCAAAAAGCGGATTCATGGAGTTAATTTTACCCAGAGTACCTTCGGTGAAATTACCACCATCGGTATAGGTTTCCACGGCGTAGGATTCAGAATACCAAACTGACTGAACAGTGGCAAAAAGTAGAATAGCTAGGATTAAAAGCACCCATTCCAGCACAAAGAGGCGGACATTTTTCACATGTGAAATATGACCGATCAAGTTCTCCTTGACGTGCTCTTTACCGTTTTCGCTAATTTTGCGACCAAAGAGCGTAATTTTTTTGGAAATTTTTTGACTACGTTTTTTGAGGGTCTTATTCATAATTTAACTAATGGTAGGTAGCAAAAGCATACCTAAGATTGAGGCGACGAACATCACGACCAACACCACAGTGGCATTAAAGAGGGATTTTTCGAGACCTCGACGGGTGGTGTACAATTCACCACTTGCACCAAAGCCTGCACCGAGAGAGGCGCCGCGTTGTTGCAATAAAATAAGGAGCATGGCGAGAACGGCCGAGATAAGACTTACACTTTCGAGGATACTTCCAATATTCATAATTTAATTATAGTCTGGAATGACGAAATTAACAAGACTTGTCAGGACACTCATGAGCAACCACGACCAGACTAGCTGAATACCAGAGATAGAAATATGTGGAACCAAGTGTACGACCAACCACAACATTGCAATGTTGAGCACTAGGTTAAAAATTCCCATAGTGAGTAAAATCAGAGGTAGAGCGAAAATAGTTAAAATTGGCTTCACGATGGTTTGAACCACAGAAAGGACGAGACCAGCAGTGACAAAAACCCCGAAAGTATCAACCTCTTGATCGACGCGACCAAAAAGTTTGACACAAACCCACATTAAGAATGAGGAAACAATCCAACGCAGGATGAAAAACTTAATTTGCTTTTTTATCATAAGCCTATTGTAGCACGATTTGACGCGATTTTATTTAAACATGCGCTTATTGCGCAGCTGACGATGAAAAGTAATGGCAAAACGATGCGCCTCTTCGTCGATGCGCGCGATAAGTTTGGCGAGATGCGATTCATTAGAAAAAACCTGGCTGGAAAAACTCGTAATCCCCTGGTGTGGGTGCGGGATAATTAAATTAACATCGGCATTTCTAGTGTGATCACCAGATTTATTGCGACCGATGGCGGGAATTTTAGCCTCGATTAATAGAGGCAGTACGGCGCGAAGTTGCAAGTCGGAGCCGTCCAAGATAATCAAATCTGGATATTCCCATTCCTGATGTTTGAGACGACGTATCACCACTTCGCGCATGCTGGCGGTGTCATCATTCTTGCTACTACGGATTTTAAATTTACGATAATCGGCACGACTAGCCACCCCATTTTTGAAAACTACCATGCTGGCTACGGTGTCGGAGCCAGAAATATGCGAAATATCGTAACCCTCAATGCGACGCGGTACCGATTCAAGGTTAAGGAGTTTCTGAATCTGCAACAATGCCTGGTCAGAAGATAAATCGAGAAATTCCTTGTCGGAAAAAATAATTTTACGTTTCAACCCCTTCAGACCAAAATATTCATCGCGGAGTTTAGCCGCCATCTCAAACTCACCAAGCGAGGCGTGGCGGTGCATGTCGCGCTCAATTTCTCTCAATAAGTTATCTCGGTCGCCATTTAGATAACGGATAAGACGACGAAGCTCAGTTTTGTAGGCTTTTTCGGTGGTTTTGCCAATCTCAATACCTGGCGTGAGGCCGAGATCAGTGTCGAGAGTTTTCTTGCCATTATAAGGTTTGTCGTAATAAGGGAAAATTTTACGCAGTACCCGTAAAGCCTTAATAATTGTAGTTTTGGCGTAAAACGGGCCGACATAAGTCGCCTTATCATCGAGGGGGTTTCGCGTAATCGAAACGTCCGGGACCGACTGATCCATATTAATCCGGACATAACTGACAGTTTTATCGTCACGCAGTAAAATATTCCATTTCGGCATGTAGCGCTTAATCATTTCCGACTCGAGGAAAAGCGCATCCATTTCGGTGTCGACGATTAACCAATCGGTGTCGTGAATTTCCGCCACCAAGGCTTCAGTTTTGGGATCTTTTTCGGTGTTTTGGAAATATTGACGAACCCGATTCTTTAAGACCGCCGCCTTGCCCACGTAAATCACTTCCCCTTCGCGGTTTTTATGAAAATACACCCCAGGGCTACTGGGGAGTGTTTTCAGTTTAGCTTTGAGTTCCGCCGAAATCATTATTTTAATTATAAAATATTTCTGAATTTTTACAAAATCCGCATCTGAGTTAATATCTCAAAGTGTTGCACTTGAGAGGTTAGAGTAAGACACCTGGATCGACATTTCAGATCGTGATGCTTTTAGACTATTAGATAAGATTGGCATCTTTTAAGAGTTTTTCGGCATCGGTGGTGTTTGGAAGTGGACTCTGAAGTGGGGTCTTTTTCATGATTTCCTCGAATTGATCGAGCTTCAAAATCTTACTTAGACTATCAAAGATTGGAGTGGACTCAGCTGGGGTTTTAATTTCCTTTTTCTTAGAATCTTTGAAACGCACCACGGCGTGGGTCTGGTCAAGCTCTTTAGGATTCTTCTGGCTAGGAGTGGCAAAGATTAGCCCCTTGATATCTCCCGTGAAAGTATCGATACCCACGACAGCATTAGCAGTGCTCTTGATTTCTTGGATATATTTGTCGTAATCTTTGATGGCTTTATCCTTCAAAACACCCTGCTCTTCCTCTTCATAGGAGTTTGGAGCAAGAGAATAGGCATTCGAGAGACATTTAGAAATTTCGGTATTTTGGGAGGCTTTGTTGGCGGCCTCGAAGAAACGACTGAGCTTATTGTCATTAAAAGTAATACGGTAGAGTTTACCGAGATCGCCCGAAAGCTTGGCATAGCTAGCAGACTCTTCGCTATTTAATTCAGTAAAATTAGCAAATTCATTGTCGCGGTAAAGCTTAGCCATGAGGTCGGATTGCTGATCAAGAGTCTTACCGATATTTTGAGTCACACAAGAAAGAGTCCCGGCAATACCGTTCTGTAAAACTTTTGGTAAGGTAAAGCCTAGCGTACTACCTACACCTGCAATGACTTCATCAGCATCGATACGTTGCCATTTATTTTCAATTTCCATCGCAAAATCATCGAGAGATTTTTGCATTTCTGAGTCAATTTCTTTACCCGAACCCTTAAGTACAGCGGTCAAACTATCCTTCAAATGGTCGAGTTTCAGGTAAATTTTGCCATCTTGAGCCAAAATCCCCTCAAGGCCGAGCAGGATTGGCGAATTATCACCCTTCATGGTGAAATTCAGAGTGGCATGGACGGCGGCAGAATTTTCTGTACTACCGCGACTGAGACTAACGCGAAGGTCAGCCTGCTGAATTTGACTTTCACCCTTGGTATTTAGAGAGTCACCGGTAACGAATTGCTGAAATTCAATATCGGAACCACTAACTTTGTGGAAGATTTTAGAAAAAGTACTGGCGCTAACGTTTGCGAAAAAGAAAAAGTAAATAAAGAGCGCAATACCGGCAGCAATAAGCGCAGCAAGGAGACGGAGGAAGATTTTTTGAGCTTTGGTTTTTTCTTTTTTAGCTGGAGTTTCGACTTCGGTGTTCGCTTCAGAGTTTTCAGAAGCGGAATCAGAAGTAGATTCAGGGGTAGATTCAGAGGCAGACTCAGTGTTAGGTTCAGAGACAAAATTAAAGATAGACCCCGAAGCAGACTCAGAGATGGCAACCGGAGCGGAATCTTCGACTGGTTCCTCATAATTGTTTTCTTTTAGTACCTCGTCGAGGATATGGTCTTTATTTTCTGAGGTTTCGGCGCTTTCAGAAGTATCGGTTTTTCCAGAGGCTTCAATAGATTCAGAATCTTCGATATTTTCAGAAGCTGCAACATCTTCTGTAATTTCGGCGGCCAAAATTGGATTTTCTACTGATTCTTCAGAGATAGAATCGGCCATATTATTAATCAAATCATCTGATAGAACACTGGAACTTTCGGTTTTTGGAATTTCAGTATCTACACTTTGCGTTTTAGCTGATTCCGATGCCTGGGCATTAAAATGCACGCTATTGGCACTTACACCAGTTTCCTTGTTTTGATTTTTTGGGCCTGTTTCAATCGGATTGACCTCGAGGTCAAAATCGAATTTATCCGCCATGCTTCCCTTTCTCGTGATTAAGTTTGCTCAAATATTCCTCTATATTTTAGCATAAGTTTAATCAGAATGAGGCAAGAAAAATCCCTCAAACAAAAAATCTCCACTCGAAGTGGAGATTTTCTAAGAATCCGTCGATTAGGCGACAGATTTTTTGCGATTGAGATTCAAACAAACGAGGTAAACGGCTACACCAGCGAGAATAGCGGTGAAGACGAGGTCTTCTGGACCAGTACTTGGGAGGTCAGAAGCGGCCTTAGTAGTGCTAGTAGTGGTACCATTGGCGGTATTTGACGTAGCGGTAGATTTATTGTTTTGGTACTGATCAGCTGGAGAAGCGGTAGAAATCTTATTGGTCTGACCTTGATTGTTGGTCTTTTCAGATGATTTAGCTTCAGTTTTAGCTTCAGTCTTATTTTCTGCCTTGGTCTCAGTCTTATTAGCTTTTTCTTCCTTAGACTCTTCGGTAGCAGCGATTTCTTGTTGGCGGGACTTTTCAGCAGATTTAATAGCTGAAGTAATAATCCAGGCACCGAAAACCACTACGATAAGAGCGATGATGGTAGCGAAAACGATAATACGAAAACGTTTTGCGCGGTTAGGTTGATTAGTTTGCATGATAATCTCCAATTAACTCTATGATTTATATCAATTTGATTCATTATACCACTTTTTATGTTTTTTGTAAATAGCTTAACCGTAATCATTACGATTTTGCAAAAAATGCTTATGATTGTTCTGAGGATTTTCTTATAATTAGTGGCGCAGAAAAAATCCCTGACTAGAGCCAGAGATTTTTCAGTAAAGCTTACTCCTTGTAATACCCCTCCTGATCGCCTGGGTTTGGACCAGGCATAGTATATACCTTGGATGGATCAATACCATACTCTGCCCAATTAATCATGTGGTCGCGAAGAAGTTGAATTGGTACGTTTTTACCTAGTTCAGATTTTAACCAATCACCAATCTGAGGCTTGGTCGCGCCATGACGCAGAAACCAGTTCATGATAGTTTTCACACGGTCAACCGTAAGCTCAAAATAGTCATCCACATACAAAAGCATGCGTTTCTTATTTAGTAAATCTGTAATCGGTACACCCGCTTGAATTAATTTCTCGATATTCTTCCAGCCATCATTAATCAGAAATTGACCAAGCAATAGATCCAGTGAAGCACCGCGCTGAATAAACCAGGCGGCATTTTCGGTAACAAATTCTGAACCATGATAAATATCCGAATAATCTTCCTGACCAAAAGCCGTCATCAGCTTGTTAATATCAATGGAAATTCCCTGCTTTGTCAGTTCGTCGTAGTTTTCAAAAAGAAGCTCTTTCGATAAGATTTTAGAGATATCACGACCATAAAGTTCACCATTCAGAAAAGATTTAAGAATCACCGTTAATGCGATCAAAGTATTTTTCTGATGCTTTCTGTTCGAAATTCGACCGAACACTTCAGCCAGCTCCACCGTTAGCGTCTCCTCAACGGAGCGACTTTTGCTGCCAGTTGTAGTTTTCTCATTCAAGTTTTTCATGCCCCCTCCTTATGAAGTCAAACTTTACCTTTTAAGGTACCCAATATTTTGCACTTAAGTAAAAACTTAATGGAGTTATTATACTCTATCCAGGGAATTTTGTCATCAGGGGTGGAACAGATAGAGGATATTGGTCGTAATCAAAGCCTAAAAATCCGATAGTTTTTTTGGGGTAGTTTTCAGAGTAGTTTTAAAATGCTAATGCTATAATAAAACTATGGAAAATATCACAATCAAAGAAATTCACGCAAGGCAAATTCTCGACAGCCGCGGCAACCCAACAGTGGAAGCTGATGTCTTCTTATCTGACGGGAGTGCAGGACGCGCCATGGTGCCATCTGGCGCATCGACTGGCAGTGGCGAAGCTTTAGAATTACGTGACGGGGATAAAAACTTTTACGACGGCAAAGGTGTTATGCAGGCCGTACGTAACGTTAATACTAAAATAAGTAGCCTACTTGTAGGTAAACACGTCGACCAGCGAGAGATCGATCAATTGATGATTCAGCTTGACGGCACGGAAAATAAATCGAATCTTGGCGCCAATGCGATTCTAGCGGTTTCCTTAGCCCTAGCGAAAGCTTCGGCACGCGCGATGAAAATGCCATTTTATGAATATGTGGCAAAAATTGCTGGAACCTCCGACCGAATGTCTTTACCGATGCCAATGATGAACGTGATGAACGGGGGTGCACACGCGGATTGGTGTACGGATTTTCAGGAATATATGCTAATGCCAATCGCGGCGACCAATATCAACGAAGCGATTCGCATGGGCGCGGAAACTTTTCACGCCCTGAAGAAGGTTTTGAAAGAAAAAAATTATGTCACCACGGTGGGTGATGAGGGTGGTTATGCGCCAAAAGTTTTCGGTGGCAATAACGAACCTTTGGAGCTAATTTGCGAAGCGATTGAGCGGGCAAATTATGTAGTGGGTAAAGACATCGCAATTGCCATGGATATTGCTTCCTCGGAATTTTACGAAGATGGCGGTTATAAATTAAAGACTTCTGGCGAAACCAAGACCAGTGCCGAAATGATTGACTGGTACGAGGGGTTGCTAGAGAAATATCCGATCGTTTCCATCGAGGATGGCCTGGCGGAAAATGACTGGGAGGGCTGGAAAGTGCTCACCGAGCGACTCGGTAATAAGTTGCAATTAGTCGGCGACGACCTCTTCGTGACCAATGTAAAACTACTACAAAAAGGTATCGACGAAAAAGTGGGGAATGCGATTTTGATTAAACCAAACCAGATTGGTTCACTTTCCGAAACCATTGACGCTGTGGTTTTGGCGCAAAAATCTGGCTACCACACAATTATGTCACACCGCTCGGGTGAAACCGAAGATAGTGCCATCGCGCACCTCGCAGTCGGACTCGGTACGGGACAAATCAAGACTGGTTCCCTCTCCCGCTCGGAACGCATCGCAAAGTACAACGAATTAATGCGCATTGCGGAGGCTAATCCAGAATTAGTTTTGAAAAATCCTTTCGAAGAAAACTAAAAACAGTGGGATTCTAGGAGAACTTAATCCCGACCTAGATCATAAGAGCAAGACTCTAGGCGAACCTAAGATTCCTGGACTAGGTGACAAATCAAAAATAGGTGCAAAATGGCACCTATTTTTAGTTTTTATCTTCATGAATTATTTAATTAATTCACGGAATTCTGCCTCAGAGATAACTTTGATACCAAGCTTTTCGGCTTTAGTAACTTTTGAAGCACCTGGCTTAGCGCCGGCAATTAAGGCGGTAGTGTTTTTGGTCACGGAACCGGTAACGGTAGCACCTTTTTCGCGTAATAAATCTTCCGCTTCCTCACGACCCAAATCGGTGAGCGTGCCAGTGACGACAAAACTTTGACCTTTAAGCGGGGCATTATCGTGATTAATATAAACTGGACGTACACCGAGAGCCTTAAAATCATCGAGCTGTTTCAAATTATCTTCATCAGCAAAATAAGCCAAAATTGATTCAGAAACCGTGAGACCGATATCAGGAATTTTCAGAAGCTGTTCTTCGGTGGCGTCACGCAGAGCTTCCAGTGACTGAAAAGTATCCGCGAGTGTAACTGCAGTCTGCGCGCCAACATGACGAATACCCAGAGCGGTAATGAATTTGGCGAGCGGCGCCTGTTTGGTTCCCTCGATGGCACTCAGTAATTTAGTGGCCGAAAGTTCACCGAAACGTTCGAGTTTAATCAAGTCTGATTTTTGCAAACGGTAGAGGTCAACTAGGCTTTTTAAGAGGCCAGCATCGACCAATAAATTAACATTTTTCTCACCCAAGCCTTCAATATTTAGCGCCTGCTTGCTGGCAAAATATTCAAGATTACGACGTAAAATAAAATCTGAATCCTGTCCTTTCACGCGATAAACCACTTCCCCCTCTGGGCGCTCGAACTCAAGCTCCGGATATTGATTTTTCAGAGCTTCTTCATAGTCAAAAGGCTCAGTATTATCAGGGCGAAGCGTGAGTAAGACTTCCTTAATTTTGGGAATAATATCACCAGCTTTATAGACAATCACGGTGTCGCCGATACGAATATCGAGCTTTTCAATTTCATCAGAATTATGTAAGGTAGCGTGACGCACAGTGCTGCCAGCAATTTCTACGGGATCTAAAATGGCCACCGGAGTAGCTGCACCGGTGCGACCAATTGAGATTACGATATCGTGCACCTTCGAGGTGGATTCTTCGGCAGGGTACTTAAAAGCCACAGCAGCACGAGGAGTTTTGCCGACGATACCAAGCTCAGAATATATCTTGCGATCATTAATTTTAATCACCATACCATCGGTATTGAAGAGAAAATTACCGCGTACCTGACCAAGGCGTTCGATTTCAGCAAAAACCTCATTAAGATGACTATAGGTATGATCCTGACCGGAAGTTTGAAAACCGATTAGGCGCAAAAATTCATAAGCCTCCTGATGGGTCGGAAGATCCGGTGTGACTAGATCGTAGGCCATGAAGCGCAATGGGCGACTAGCGGCAATGCGAGGGTCGAGCTGGCGAATAGTGCCGGCGGCGAGATTACGCGGATTAGCAAAAGGCTTCTCTCCGAGTTTAGTCTGCATCTGATTGAGTTTTTCAAAATCTTGCTTAAAAATAATTACTTCGCCGCGCACCTCGAGATGCTCAGGTGGATTCTCGAGATTTAATTTGAGGGGGATGTTTTGAATGGTTTTCACATTCATCGTGACATCTTCGCCCACTAGACCATCACCACGCGTAACCGCCTGCTTGAAAATGCCGTTTTCATAATGTAAGGACATAGCCAGGCCATCCATTTTGATATCGGTGAAAAAGGTAAATTCGGTACCGTTTGGCACTAGCTTATAATTTCTGGCTACCCAATCACGAATTTCGGATTCAGAAAAAACATCGGCGAGAGAAATCATACGGGAAGCGTGCGTGACTTTTTGGAATTTATCCAGAGGTTTACCGGCGACGCGTTGGGTGGGAGAATCGGGAGTAATAAATTCTGGATATTGCTCTTCTAATTGACTAAGCTCGTGCTTCAAAGAGTCGGCGGCGGCTTCCGACATAATAGATTCGTCGAGGACGTGGTAATGATAGCGGTAATCGTTGATTAATTCTTTTAGTTTTTCAATGCGAGCCTTGGCGGCAGATTTTTCATTATTCATTTTTTAAAGCTCCAATTTAGCATCATCATTATAATCGAGAAGGGCGCGATAAAAGAGGTAAAAATAAATCGAAAGATAAATAAAGATAAAGACCGTAATGGTGAGCTGGATGATAGCCACAAACGGGATCTTGCTCTCGGTAAGCCAGGCAAACTGAGACTTCAGGGCACCATCGAGGATAATAGCTGGCATAAGCAATAACAAGTAAAGTAGAGCCACGATAATCACCAAATAAAAAACCCGAATCAAGAAACGCAGGCGGCGCCCCATGATGAGATTTTTCGCCATCCGCACAGCAGTTAAAGGATATAGTCCTGGCGCCGAAACTACGATAATCGCAAAAAAACTACTGGATAACAGATAGAGACTGAGCGTAATCATTAGCGCAGCAAACATAAAGAAAAGCAGCGCATAAAATGGCGTGGAGAGGAATTCTGTAGTGAGAGCGACTTGAAAAACTATGATGGTAAGCATGATGGGTACGGCTTCAAGAAAGATAATTAGCCCGACCACCAGAGTGGAAACTAGAGGCGATAAGGCGCTATAAAAGCCGTCGCGCATCTTGATTTCCTGATGCCCAGCGAGGAGGTGGCGCGCTAAATAGATGGTGACCAACCAAATAATAGTAAATAGAAGCACCGCGATGACAATCTGCGCATCATTCATAGTGGTGAGACCACCAGTGGAAATAATACCGAGCAAAGTGAGCCCCGCCTTACCGACGGTACCGATTTTACCATCCGCCACATCTTTATTAGTCTGCTCAACGTTTGCCTTGACGTCGGCAAGGGTGTTTTCCGACATGGCGCCAATGAGAAAAATATAGAGGCCGACAAAAATTAAAAGGAGTGGTAGAAAGATTTTCCAGAATTTGAAAAACATTTTAAAGGCAGCACTAGCTTGACTGGTTAAACTCGGAAGCTCGGTTTTACGCTGATAGTCTTCGTAATAAGAGCGCTTAAAAGAGCGGTGAAGACGGACTTCGTCCTGCTTCTTGATTAGCTGTTTCTTTTCGCGTGCAAGCTGCTTTTTTTGTTTCTGCTCCTGTTTTTGAAGTTTTTTCTGCTGCCTTTCAGCTTGGCGCTGCGCCTGCTTTGAAACCGGATTTTTTTCATCAGAGGCTGACTCGGATGCTACTGATTTAGTTTTAGATTTTTTCATCAGATATTATCCTTCGCACGCTCGAGACGTTCAATACGTTTTTCAATCGGCGGATGAGTACGGAATAGCGAATTAGTGCGGCGTTTTTTGAGTGGATTATTAATAAACATTGCCTCGGTGGCGGTATTTTGACGACGCATTGGTTGACCATGTTCATCCAGTTTCTTTAGGGCGCTAATCAGACCATCTGGATAATGGGTAATTTCAGCGGCTGACATATCGGCAAGATATTCACGTTCACGCGAAATCGCCATCTGAGCAATCGTAGCCACTAGTGGAGCTAAAATTGAGGTAAAAAGCAATGCAATCACCCCGACCGGACTATCCTGCTCATCTCGACGATTAGTGTAGGAGATCATACGAATACCAATATCAGCAATGTACCCCACCACGCTAACCAAGGCAAAAGCCACCAGAGAAACCCGAATATCATAATTCTTAATATGAGAAATTTCGTGCGCCAATACGCCGGTAAGCTCATCTTTATCCATGATATTAAGTAGCCCCGTAGTCACCGCAACTTTAGCGTGCGCTGGATCCAGACCGGTGGCAAAGGCATTCGGGGCTGGATCATCAATTACGTAAATTTCTGGCATCGGCAGCCCGGTAGTGATTGTGAGATTTTCGACAATATTATAAAGAGAACGGTAATCTTTTTTAGCAATAGGACGAGCGCCAGTCATCGCCATAGCCATACTAGATGACAAAAAGACCATGATACTGGCATAAATAATGGCAGAAATTAAAGTTAAAATAAAAATACTATTATCGCCGTAAACAGCCGCAAAAAGCGCCCCAATAAAACCAATAAAACCGACGAAGCCGGCGAGAATTAAAACGGTATTTCTTTTATTAGCTGCAATCTGAGAATACATATTCCCTTTCTGACAATATCCAGTGGGTCGGCCCACTGGATATTAATTTGTCGTATTAATTGATTAGAAAGAAACTTTTGGAGCTTCTTGAATCTTGGCGTTTTCCTCTTCGGAAACGTTGTAGAATTCACGAGACTTATAACCAAACATACCAGCGAAAATATTAGCTGGGAAGCGAACGATAAATTCGTTATATTGGCGGACTGCACCATTGTAGTAACGGCGAGAAGCTTGAATTTTATCTTCGGTATCTTCGAGTTGATCCTGCAAACGGATGAAGTTTTCGTTAGCTTTTAATTCTGGGTAACTTTCCGCGAGAGCGAAGATGTGGCTGAGGGCTGATTTCATTTCTTTTTCGGCGCCAGCAACTTCAGCTGGAGTAGAAGCGGTGAGGACGCTAGAACGAGCTTTTACGACAGCTTCAAGAGTTTCACTTTCGTGCTTAGTATAACCCTTAACGGTTTCGATAAGGTTTGGAATGAGGTCAGCACGGCGCTTCAATTGGACAAGAATGTCTGAGAAAGCATTATCGACGCGAACCTTGACGGTGACTACGTGGTTGTAAACAAAAATTGCATAGAGGGCAACTAGGATTACAACTGCAATTACACCGATTAAAATCATTTGTAGTGTGTTCATTTTACTCCTTGTTAATACTTTAATTATATCAGAAATTGGAAAAGTGGTAAGCTTTTTAGACACAAAATATCCCCACTAAAAGGGGGGTTTTAGTGGGGATAAATTGGTGCGAGCTAAGAGACTCTAACTCTCGACCTCTTCCTTGGCAAGGAAGCGCACCTAAATGATATTAATTTGCTCACACAGAGCATTTTCGTATCACACTGTCATCATGATTTTGTATCACTTAGACAGATTTTAAGGTGCGTTTATTAATGGTTTTATTATAAGCCTATGGTTAAAAAATTGCAAGAGCTTTTTCATAGATTTTCTTCAATTTGGGGTTAGAAATATGTGTGTAAATTCTAGTTGTATCTAAGCTTTCATGACCCATGAGTTCAGCGATGTATCTGATATCCACCTCTTTATCTAGGAGTCTTGTGGCGAAAGAATGTCGGATTGTATGCGGATGAACATTAATAAAATCTGAACGTTTACAGGCGTTCTGGAATATCTTCCTAACAGTATCTGATGTGATTCTCTTTCCGTTTTGAGCCGCAATAAAAAGCGCTTTCTCATTGTCACTACGTTCAGCTAAATATTCCGCGATAGCTTCTTCTGTTTTTCTGGTAATAAAACAGATTCTAGGGTTCTTAGATTTACCGATTACCGTAAATTGGCGCTCCCTAATACTATTGCGATTTAATAAACATAATTCACTGACACGGATACCTGAATCATAAAACAGATTCACGATTGCGGTATTTCTTAGACGATTAATTCTAGAATAGCCCTTATATTTAGCACTAACCACTCCGATAAATCGCTCAATTTCTGACTCCGTGAGATAATTCACGACTCTCTTCTCACGCTTCGGAATTTTAATATCCTCCACGTCAATATCAGCCCAGCCCTTACGCACACAACGCCTTAAAACTGATCTAAAACAAATTATGTTCCCTCTTGCGGTATCCGGCCGCTGAAAACTGCATAAATATTGATAAAATTTCGATACATCCAGTGGCGTAATATTTCTAACCTCAGTATCTGTAAAATATTCAATAACTAATTTCTCTGCGTAAATATAAGATTCCAATGTCTTCGGAGACAGTCCTCTCGATACCACCTCAATCTCTCTATAATTAGTAAAAGCCTCGCTTAGTTTCATACTCTCCCATTTTCTTTCCTACCTCCTCTTAAAATTATTAATTTGTTCTATATAGAAAATAATTAAGTATTACTTATACTTCTATATAGAATTCTTTTTATTAAATATTAAATTAAATATCTATATAGACTAATTTTAGTTAAAACTTCACTGCCTCTAGTGATATCTGGACCAATAAAACGGTCTGGTATAGCCAAAAAGCTCAAACTAGGTCATAAAAAGCGTTATAAAATTCCAAATTTACGTAAAATTGCAAAAAAATTACAATTTTGGCTATTTTTGGAAATTAAAAAGCAACCCCCATGGATTTTGAACTGTATTTTTAATTAAAGGCCAAAAATATTACTATAATTTTTACCACGGTCTTTAAGCATCGCGATTAATCTCGCTCGACCATCAGGGTTATAGTTATTTTTAACGTCTTCTTCAGCCTTAACTCTCTCGATATTGGCTTGATATTCGCGTGCTTTCTCGATCGCGTGATAAATCATTCTACGAATCATTTCAAGCGTCTTTTTAAGAGACTTACAAGACCAGATAGAGGCAAAATAATGCTCTGGGTTACGCTTCTTTTTAGCTAATTTAACCGATTCTTCAAATTCTTTTTTGAAGTGGATTTGACGATTCCTAAACATAGGCAGATAATCATCCTCGACAATTAATTTAGACGCCTTGCCAAGACAATTTCGTAAAGTTTCAATTCTTTTTTCTGACATTGTTAATTCCCTAAATAAATCATTTTATTTTGGGGAAAGAAAAACCCTCGAAAGCCGAAGCTTCAGAGGGGTTTTCACAAATGAAATGTTTGTAAGTTAATTATAACTCAATGGTATATTTTTGTAAAATAATTTTGATAAAAAACATAAATTTTTATGTTTTATTATGTCATCTTTTTCATTGGGATTTTTGGAAATTTTTTGAAAAACCAAAAAAAAGGACCTCTCTCATGAGGTTCTTTTTAACCTAACACCATACCTATGTTTTAATTACAGTTTACCCTGATCTTTTAATTTGTCGATTTTTCTATGGACGTATGAATTCCCGCCAATTCCGTCATAGTGTTCTAGAATATCATTGAATCGCTCATATTCAATCTCCGTGAGATCTCGTCCTCGCTCCATATCTGCTAAATATCGGGATATAAAGTTTTTGCATTGGGATAAATCAACATTATGAATCTCTTGGCTATTCTTCTCGAGTAGCCGAATCATCTCGTTGTTATAATCTTCAATCTTTTTATTAATAGGGCCTACTAAGCTAGTCACCCACTTTTTCATCATATTGTCTAAGAATTTGGCGATAATACCGAGGCCAGTAATTACACCGGCGATTACAGAAATAAACGTTGTAATGTCTTCCACCGCAATCCGCATTTTATTTATCTTTCTTTTTTAACAGCTTAAATGTAAACAAAAGCATTGTTCCAGTTGACAATAGCAATTGACCAAGTAATTGGCCGAATGTCACAGCATCAGTGATATTAATAAGTGCAACCACAAGTGGCGCCTGAGTCCCTGCAATAATTAGTAGGTCGCCCAGTAAGTACACAATCATTTTAGTTTTTGGTGAAAACTCCATATCTTTATTCACTTCTCCGATAATTTCTTCTGCTTTTTCCATATTCTTCTTATGCTCCTCAATTAATTTTTGAACTTCTTCTGGCTTCATGCCTGGTTTAACTCCTGGGGCTGGCGCAATATCATCGCCAAATCCGTCATCCTTCTTAGCTTCCTCTTTGGCTTCTTTTTCAGTGATAGGACGTTTCTCGTCTTCGTTAGACACTTTAATCTCCACATCTGTCTCTCTAGCTTCACCATTAATAATCGATTCTGGAGAGGTTACTGTATATATTGGTTCTAATGCTTCGGCTAAAATACCATTATTGAATCCTTTAGTTTTGGAATACAAAGTGCGGTAATATTTTTTATCGTTCACGGTTGCTTCTTGCACTAGATTACTAATAACCATTCCCGCTTGAATATCGCCCTTATCTGCTCCAGTGTCGAGATCGATAATATCGATTTTTTCTTTAGCTTTAAGTGATAGCGGTTCGATATCAACCCAGGCTACTACTGGTTTTACCTCAACTACTGGTGGGAAATTGATTGCATTGGCACGGTCTGCAATTTCTTGAAGTCTTGGGTAGAGGCTCGGACCTGGACAAACGGTAGAAGCTCCGTACCAGTCTTTATGGCCAGATAGAGTTGGCATATCGGCTTTAGGATTAATCCAAAGCCTACCAAGATTATTACGCTTAGCAATATCCGCAACAAGTTTTACGAGTGTTTCGAAGGTGTTTGGCGCGATTTCCCAGTTCGGCGCACCAGTAGAGTTCGTGGTTTCTATGCCAATCGTCCTAACATTGCCCCACCAGTTAGAGCAATGCCAGGTTGTGTTAGCTTCGTCTACATACTGATGTACTTGATTGCCACCCACACCATAATGTGCAGAACCATTACGTCCAGCACGAGCGAATGCTGCGCCAATAGAATCAAGTGAAGTTGAGGCTGCATGATGCACTACAATGCCTTGAATTTTATTACCCTCACGACCTTTGGTGTAGTTAGTAAGGTTAGCTGGCCACCACCTTGTTACTAGATTTGAATTACTCATTTTTTATCTCCTTTCTTAAAATCAAAAATATCAATAAAACTAAACCAGGGACCAAAATCCAAAAACGAATCAATATTGCTATGGACACAATTGATATCATCAATAGCAGTAGCCAAGTGATTAAGTTCAGCCAATTAATCTTCATAAATACTATCCTTGCTCCGCTTCAATACAATAATCAATAACAAAGTGCCACCAATATGCGTTACGCATATTCTCTTTTAACTGCATTACCACGACGCTACGTAGAGAGTCTAGATAAAACCCCGCAACCCAGCTATTGTCTGCCGTATCATATAGCCAAGGCACGGTTCTCCAAGACCCATTATTTGCTTTATTCTTAACAACCATTCGCATATCAATAACAGTTGCACACCTGTCGACCGTAACCTCTAGTGGGACATTGCCTTTACCAGAATAAACTTTACGGTATATTTTACGGCCGTCAATCCATGTGCCAACCTCGACGGCTTCGGTACTAGAATATCGGTTAGGAATAATCGGTTTATTTGCTAGGTCACTATAACTACCAGTGTTTGCCACTGTCGCTAAATTATTTGGTTTCTTTTCTATCCCCGCATACCATTTTCCGTTCTTGTAGTAGTATGGTATCGCACCAACAGGGTCTTTTTTATTACCTATCATAACTTTCCTTTCTCCTATGCTGTCCTGTGCCAGCGCTTAACTACAATATATGGTGGCATGTTATTGTGGGCTGATTTTCCACCAACAGGTTCGACCATATCTTGTGAATAAGTATATTTTTTTGTAGCACTTGGCGACCAAACGACACCCGATACATTATCTGTGCCGCTATAATTTGCCAAACTCATTTTATGTTGGTGTTTTGGCATTTCATCTATAGTCAGAATGTGTTCTTTCTCTCCACCAGTCTTATCAACGGTATTGAAATTAACTATATCTTTATCAAACGCTACCAACATTTTTCCTTTTGTATCTTCAACCCACGTCCCACCCCAAGCAATATTAGGGTTAAAGTTACTATCAGATGTTTCATAATAGGTGCCGACTGGATAAAAAATATCTACAAACAGTCTAGCCGTTACACCTTGTTTAACCAGATATGCAGTACCGTCCTCACCATTCTCTGGCAGGTCATTAATAGTTTCTACAACTTCGACACTACCGAATACAGGAATCCCCTCTAAGTCGTTGAATTGACCTGTAGTTGCAACTCGTGACAATGCTGGGCTCCCTTTTAAGTCGGAGTAGTTACCAGTGGTCGCAACCGATGAGAGACTATCTATCTTCCCATCCATGTATTTCTGCGTACTCTTTGCAAGATCATCAACATATGTCTTTGTGACTTGCCCAGAACTTGAGGCGATTACTTTTAATGTGTGGTTCTCAAGCTTCAATGTTTCAGTGTCAATATCGCGAATATCAGCAATGGCTTCTATTTTTTCGAGATTACGGTCAAGGCCCCTGACTTGCTTAGGGTCAATTTTATTTTCCATTTTACTCTCCTATCTTCCTCATATACTTCACCTTAATTTCAGGCGTTAAATCCGTTCCTGTGATTGATATATTGGTCGTTCCGTCATAAGTCCTAGCTTCCATTAGCTTATTTAGCTGGGTGAGTGTAGTTGGGTCTGTGATTTCTGTCTCTGTATAATCGCGCATTTCATAATACACGGTTACAGGTGTACCCTTAGCTTTTTCAGCTTTGAGCCAATTCTTGAATGAATTAATATCTGTGATTTTCAGATTGAGTGCATCTGGGGCGGAGAACATTATTCTAATCAGGTCGTTGCCATTATCCGAGAACACAGATAGGACGGTTTTATTAGTTTTGACGCCTGCTAACACTGTATTTGATACAATATCGAAGTGTGTACACATACCAGCTGTTGAGTTTTTTATTAAGGTATCGAAAACATTCGAATAAACATAAAATTGACCTGGGTTCTCAGTGTTAATAGTTCTGAAGTATTCCTCTCCACTTAGCTCCAGCTTTCCAACTCGCTTAATCATCTTAGCAATACCGTTCTCTAACCTAACCTCATCATAAATATCGTCAGTGAGCTTATAGAGGTTAAAGCCGCTTGGGATTGTGAACTCGGAAGACTCGTGTGGAACAAATGGGGTAGCTGTATCACCATACTCAAGTTGAACCTTAAGGGTCTCATTTATTTGTTTACCAATTTCGGATAGAGAGAGGTATAAGTGTCCAGATAATACTGTATACTTGGCTACACTAGTCGCAGATGTACTGCCAGCGTTGATTATTATTAGTGGAAATTGGGATAATGTATCACCTGTACCTGTCCAGCAACTTAACGTAAGCTTGTATGGTAATGGTTTATCAATCGACATCGTAACTTTCGTGCCTTGTTCGATTCTAGGGCAAGCTGAATCGGATGTAATATTCATCCCCCAGAAATTTTTATTCTCGCCCTGAACTGTAATCGAGCCATCAAGGTTCGGCGTGGTATTTAAGTACATTTGATTGGATGTCAATCTTGTAGGTTTCAATAAATTCTTACTAATTACACTAACATTACTGCCATTCAACTCATTCACCACCTGTGGCAACTGTGGTCGAGGGCTAACTAGTGGTGTATTGTATGGGGAATATTCAGGGAGATTGTTCTCATTATAATTGCCGACAAATAGAGCATAATTGTTATAAAAAGTAATCGGCTCTGAGTATGCGGCCTTCTGGCCCATTTGGAGCTTCATACTGTATGAGCTGTAGGTGTCGAAATCCACTGTGAAAGTGAATGTTTTGTTGTTTAGACCGCTCCAAGACATAGATTTTCCGCCATCTTTTCTCTGTGCAATAACCTCAGGGTATAGCTTCACCCCATAAATATTGGGCTGAAATACTGTATATGTCTGCTTGTCTTGCAGGAAACTTGTGATGTTGCGAGAAGTTAGCGGTATCCAATCTGCGGTCGGCTGACCAGTGAGCTTCAATACGCCGTTCTGATTAGACAAGGTAACACCGTCTCTGCTGAGTGGTAAATTAGAGAACTCGTCGAACAGGTTAGAATATCCATTAGGCAACACGCCCCCAACAAAAGGCTCATAATTCGTCGCTTCCGTGCCAGCCTCAATCTGTACATCTTTAATCTCGAACCCACAGTTCGGGTCGGTCATGTCTAGGTTTGAAGCGTAGAAAATAAACGCGGCGAAGTTTCTGGCATCGCTCTTTTGGACTTTATAAACCACCTTCTGCCAACTAGTGGTGAGCTGAATATTATTGTATGGTAAAGGTTCAAGTCGATAGCTGAAGTTTAACTTTTGATTGGTTAAGCTACGAACCGAGAATGATAGCACCAAGTCTGTCTGGGAAACGATATTATTCCACATCTTTCGGTCTGCCCGATGCCCGATAGAATAAGCCCCTATACTTGGCTTATCGCTATTACCTCTCTTCACGATGAAGCCCGTCTCCGTATTGATACGAGTAATAAATAAGTCTGAAAAATATAGAGGTCTGGTAATATTCTTACCTATATACTTCTTCTGTCCTAGGTTGCCATAAATACTCATCCCCAGCACCTTAGTAGCGGAAGAATTAAACTTGAGGTTCGTGTCTTTTTCAGATTCTTTTGAAAATGCGTTCAAGATGTCGGAGATGAGGGAATTTTGGTCAGATTGTTCTTTTGCGACCTTAGAGAATTGAATATCAGACGACAATTTGTCCGTAGCAACAGTGGAATTCAGTAATGATATATTCGTTGAATTTATGGTTGCCTTTTGAGTCACACTCTTCAAGCCCTCGGTATTGGCTTCAACTTTAGTTGATAATTTACTAACTTCAGTATCAACTTTTTTATCAACTGTCCCAATTCTGTTAGCTACTGTGGTGGCGAAATTTGGATCGTCGCCAAGAGATTTAGCTAACTCTTCTAATGTGTTTAGAGTTTCTGGGGCAGAGTTTACAACCTCTGCAACTTTGGCGTCAAGTTGTGCCTTAGTGACTACGTGATTATCTTGAGTAGCATTTTCTGCAGTAATATGACCATTTACCACCAATTCTCCGCGAACAGGGTGAGTTGCGCCAGCAGTAATTGGCAGGGCTTCAACATCATCAGCGGTTAATCTCATATCGTGCGATAGGAATTTGTCGTTGATTCTACGAGTTTTTGGAACATAGTTTTCATAAACTTCATGCACGTCATCATTCAATACTGTCATCTGGTTATTGACACTTGAAATATTTGCATTGAGCGATGATAAGTTATCGCTATGTGAATTGATAACACTTTCATTATTACTAATTCTAGTCGCGTGATTACTTAACGAGTCTCGAAACTCGTTATCGGTTTTTTCTCTGTCGCGGACTTCATTATTAAATGCATCGAGCGTTGCCAGCTCAATATTTCCGTCGCCATCAAGATTTGCTCCATTGATGGTCTTTAGGTTAACATCTCCAGTCTTACCATTGATGGAAATATTACCACCACTACTACTAGAATTATCATTAAGCACTATCTCTAACCGGCCAGCTGGTAAATCGTCGTAGTTAAGGGTGATTTCACCGCTTTGCAACACATAGCCATCCGAGTACACTACTCCGTTCATTAGAATATAAGAAACTTGAGAAGATTCGACATTGAGAGGCAAAATATAGGTTCGTTTAATTCCATCCATATCAGCAATAAAAATACGCCTAGTCTTAATTGCTGGGATTGCGCCGCCGTCAATAGTCTGCCCATTGCTTAGGGTTGTCTCTAGATGATTAGCGTCTGTTATTTTAACATCAACGATACTATCGCCTTTTTCGCCAGTAGCACCGCGATCATTCGAATTAACTGAAATATGAATGATTTGAGAATCATTATCTTCGATTGAGTGAATCACATTCATAGATTATCTCCTGTCTGCTTATTGTTCGCCCCGCCAATCACATCGAATGAGCCAATGAATACCCTTCTGGCGTTTGAGGACTCGTCTGAATCAGTTTCGACAATATCGCAGAAATAAGTTTTGTCAGCATCTAAATATGTATCTTTTTCCGTAAGATTAAAAACTACTCTATTGGTCTCAATAGGATCAATTATGCCCTTGACTTTAAATAATGCAGAAGTATCTTCTTTATCAAAATCCCACTGCTTCTTCTTCGCTGTCAAATACAAAACTTTGCCAGCTTTAGTAATTGGCTGACAATTTTCGTCAGTAAAAATAATCACAATTTTTTCTACGCAGCCGCGATTTAATGGTCTCATCCTAATTGTCCTGAGGCCGTTGGTCATTTTTTAGCTTCTTTCTTTTTGATTTTTGGGTCTAATCCACCTAGGAAAGAAATCTCAAAAATATCAGTGTTTTTGGCTGAATTTTCTTTTTTGAGCCCTTTTTCTTTTTCCTCTTCTTTAGAGAGGTAGTCTTGCAAAAAGCCCATGTGGCTTTTAGTATCAGCAGCCATTTCAATAAGCTTATCTTTTTTCGATTGGTCTTCTTCAAGATCAATTAGAGTATAGTAATTCGATAGAATATCGACGAGGTCACGCAAAGTCCGTTTGGCCACGTCTCGAGATGTTGGATGTTCGAAAGAATCCATTTGATTCCTATCACATCGCCATTATGGTTATTATAGCACATGGAAATTAAGAATTATTATATTTTTTATTTTTCGTGGTAATATTAAATTAATAATGAACCTTATCATGGAGTTTAATCTTATATGGTCACAAAAAACACTCGTATAGTTTTTTTATTATCCATTCTTTTTGTGTGCTTAATTGCCTGTTTATCAATACTATTGGCTTTTAGTAATTCAAATGAGTCACAAAAAAAGCCATCAAAACATAAAGCTATCACCAGTCTAGTGAATAGCTCTCAATCGCCTGACATTTCCCAAGACACACCTATTAATGAGCCTTCAAAACCAGCAGGTCAGCAGAGTACAAACGATATTATTCAAAAACAAGAGGCCTCATCTCCTACGACTAGCACCGATAAGTGCAACTCAATAGAACCATTATCTTATAACGATAAAATGGATTGTGCAGAAAAGTTTAAACGCCAACAACTCGAGGAAGATGCAAAAGTAATAGCGGAAAATAATGCTAAGTATTGTGCAGGTTTTTTTGATGGGAATCTAGCATCTTATCGAGCGCAGGCAGCCGAAGAAATACGGAGATATAATAACGAAGTCGAATCTTATGTTAATGGTAGATGTGGTACTGAAGCTAATCCTGTAGATAGCGGCGGATGTTACTCAAGAGAGATTAGTCGTAAAATTGCGATTAATCAATACTCAGAAGTACACCAAATGAAATTGAATACAATAATACGAGCATACGAGGATTCTGTTCCTAGTTTTTGCGGTGACCCATACCAGAAGGGTGCTCTGTTTTAAGATTGTGGTTCAGCACTACCTTGCGCAAAGTTCTGAATAACTTGTCTTGCAGCTGCAAGTTTTCGTTTCTTAACCGCTTCACTCTCGCCCCACTGTGGGATATAAGCTCTACGGATTGATTCTCGCTCTTTTTCACTAATTTGTGCACCAGATTGTAAATAACCTAAGGCAGATTCAAGTGCCTCTGTTGAGCTTTTATATTCATTTCCGCCCAAATTCATAATACTGCCAATAATCGGTACATCTGCTACTGCTGAGCCAATATTAGCTTGTTGCCCCTCTAGGTTATTAAGGAGATCCATAGCTACATTAGCTTTCTTCTGTGAATCGGTCAATTTGGTAGCTTTAGCTTGAGGATTAAGCATGGCCTGCTGGGTTTTATAAATATTCATCATGTCACCATACAGACTAGCTAACTTGGAATACGAGGACACATCTCCAGCGTTTAATGCAAGTTGCATCGCAGTACCTATATTAGTTAGCTGTCCAATAATTGGATTGCCCTCAGAATGATACTGATGTGGCGCATCATTAACACTATCATTAATCATATTCTGAGAACTATAGTCGGTAGCATCATCCACGGTATTGGCCCGCATTGCATCCTGAACCTTATGACTATTGTCTATACCTACACTACGTCCAATCATATTTAATGCAGTCTGTGGGATTACTTCTCTACCAAGCAGTAAAGATGAAAGGTTGGCAATTTTATTGTCTGGGGTTTTTGGTTGTTTTGAAGTAGTGGCAGACAAGTTGGCAGGATTACTTTTAGCTTCTGCTTGATCGGCCATGTAATTATAGGCTTTTGCCCTTACGCGGTCCGCTATATTAGAGCTTGCAATATCGCCTAACAATTTGCCAAGAACTGGAGTTTTTGAAATCATACCAGCGATTCTGCGGCCTTCATTGGCTGCGTCCCCGACACGCTGGCCATAAGTACCGTAATTCATATATTGGTTATCAATGATTTTACCCATATTAACGAATGGCGCAACCGTGTTTCTTAATTCGCCTACATCTCCTGACTTCATAATTGTGTTGTCGACATAGCTCGCCCACTTCTCGTTCTTGGGTGCTAAATTCTTAAGCTCACTCGCTACTTCTGGCGTAAGCACTCCTTCAATATTTGCTCCGCCATATAGTCTATCTTTAAGAACTTCGGTGATGGAATCCAATACTTTAGCTTTATCACCTCGCTCTGGGGTAGTCATGCGATAATTATTGCCAGACTTACCCTTCAAATCGGCCGAACGTTTCTCAAGCGCTTTAATAGTATCAAAAACATCTTCTGGTTGGTCTAATCCAGTAATTGAACCTTCTCGTCTTGATGGTAATCGGTTAAGTTGAGCATCAATTGAGGCACGAACTGCCTTCTCGTCTGAAGTACCAGAGAGACCATTCAAGGCAATCTGTTCATCGATGATTTTATTAATATCTGAACTAGTGTCGACTGGCTTAGCCGTAGATACTAGCTTTTGAGTAAGTTTGGTAACTTTACCATTCGCTCCAGTGATATTGTTGATAATATTTTCAACCTCAGCAGGCTTAACAAAACCAGCATCGGCTACTTTTTGCACATTCTCTAGTGCATTTGCAGAACGCGCCATTGGCTTGTCGATAGTTCCATATTGGTCGAGTAGTGCCTGGGCGGCTTTTAGTCGTAATTGCCCAGCGGTAGAGGTTTTACTATTGATATTTTTGCTATTTTGTGATATCTTATCAGTGGCGGCACCCAACAAATCGGGTGCCTGACCCTTTTCTGGGCCCTCTACTGTATTTTCAAAATTGTTTAGTTTACGCTTATTCTGTGGTATTACACTCAGAATCTCATTCTTACCGTTTTTTAGTCCTATTGGGGTCATTCCACTAGGGTTGTTTTTATTTATAAACGCTACCGAATTCGGATTTGATGAATTATTCGGCAATATTTCTTTCCCATCTCCAAACATGGCATTGTATGCGGTGTTTGCTAGGCTTTCCGGTGTATTCTTTTGAGGATTTTCAGCAAAACGTTTTTGTGCATGCTCGGCTGCATTATAGTTATCTAAGTATATATTTCCATCTTCATTAATGTTTTGTCGCCCAAGTGCATTCTGAATATTATTAGCAGTTGACACATCATCTGTTTTTAATCTTCCAACCCAATTTTTCCCCTCCTCGAAGTCACCAGTAAGCCCATTTTCAAACGTTGATTCCAGTCTTCTTTTAACTCCTGCATTAGGCGTTAAATCTGTTTGTGGAATTGGCAATTTACCATCTACATATGCATTTCTTATTTTATCAACAGCGAGATCCTTAGCATTTCTTATGGCGCCCGTAACGCTACCAGAAATGCCACCTTGCAAAGCACCTGAACCAGCAGTAGACATTGCATTGCCAATAACATCACCAAGGCTGCCACCTTCGAGAGCAGTAGACATACCGCCGCCTATAGCCCCACCAGTAGCTCCCGAGATAGCCCCACGTATAAAGTTATTCTTGCCGGCGTTTAGGACTTTCTGGCCAACCACACCTAACTGGTCGGTTGCTTGTTTTTCGGCTAGATTACCCATTTTTTTACCAACAAAGTCATTCATCTTAGAGGTCGCAGCACCAGCAACTGCACCAGTAGCTGCACTTTTAAGAGCATTGCCAAGATCAGCGTCATTGCCTTTTTCTTTATATTCGTTAGCGAGCCCTGAGACGGCTCCTTGAGCGACATTAGCTACGAGACTACCTCCGCCTGGGATGAAATTAGTCAAAGTTGTCGCTGCATCTAATGCTTCACCTGCCGCTTTACCATAGTTAATCTGACCCTTAGAGTCTGCGCCATATAACCAACGCTTAAAAGCGTCAGTATTCTTACCTTCGTTATAGCCTTTCCTAGTCTCTTCTCCACCCATTAAGTCCATAGCGGAAGTTACACCAGTTCCGAGCATGCCAATCGTGCTCTTGCCTACATTGACGGCTGAGTCGGTGATACCCTTACCTAAACCTATAAGACCCGATAAAAGTTCCCCCAGCCCCACTTCATTTGTTTTATTCTTTAAATTACCACCATTAGTGACTGGTTTTTGTCGAATATAGTCATTATCTTCAACATAGCCAGCGCGTACTCCACCAAAAACAGACATTATTTACCTCCTAGTAAACTTTGATAGTGACGATATGTTGACCCGTCCATAATTAGCCTACGGGTATTACTATTCCCAAATCGCCATCTATTAATCATATTATTCAAATAGGCTTCTTTCTCGCTTTGGCTTGTTCCTTCAGCCCATTCTGGGTTATTGATTGCTGCATTAGATTTTAGATAGTCTAAAAACGAATTTTGTGCTGGTGCTGCTGCTTTTTGTTTTTGCGCTGCGGCTAAATACTGATTGTAGTTATTCTGAGCAGCAATCTGTGATCTCTGTAGGGCTAATCTTTGTTGCTCAAGTGAATGTTGCCTCTCTCGTTCCACTGCATCATCGTATCGGCTTATTCCATATCTTGAGGCTTCAGAAGCTAGATTAGCTAGTTGGCTCTCTAAGCTCATCTTATTTTGAGCGATTCGAGAGGATAGATCGCCGCGGCTTTTATCAAAGTTTGTCTGGAGTTGAGATTGGGCTGGCGCGAAAGTCTGTGCATAATATTTACGATTAGCAATGTTTGCTTGCCCACCAAAACTACCGCCATTACCGGCAGCAGCTAGAGACGCTGCTTCAGCTGCAGTGTCTCGATTTCGCTCTAATGTTTGTTGGTCCAGTTTGTACTGATTCTGCAGAGATTGTAGCCCCTGGGATTCTTGGCCTGCTAATGCGTTAATTTGATTCTGAATAGCTTGCCTTGCGGGCTCATAGCTCCTAGTGACCTCAGCCTGGTATTCTGCTAAAGATTTTACCATGTGAAAATTTTACTATCACATCGCCATTATTTTTATTATATCATATTACGGCAGATAGAATCCTGAGATACTAAACGTAAACGACTCAGTGTGTGTGGTGCTGTCTCCGCCAGATAATTGAATACACTGTACGGTTAGCCGGATAGTGTTGGCGTTAATTGACTTTATAAATGCACTATAGACTGCGTCGGTATAGATTACCTGAACAGGTCCCGGCATTATCATGTCTAATGAATGTGATTTTATATTAATTCGCTGAATTGTATTCGCATTTGGCACTACTATGTCTATGTAGTCCTCTCGCCATTTTTCGCGGCTTACCGGCATATTCATATGACTAGTTACTGTATGATTAATTTGAAAGGCCTGTGCAAGAGCCGGAAAATCCGAGTTTATTATGAAATTAGACAGTTTAACCATTTTGGTCCCCATATATACGAAAATGAATTTTTTTAATATCTTGGTTCTCCCCGTCGGTACGTATTACTATTTTTTCATCAGTGATTTTGATATAAACAACTCTACTTCCAAGGCTCGAATAATTAACTCCGTTTGGATCATAAGTATTAATAAATTTTTTTATTTCACCCTCACTATTTTCTTGCCATACTTCGACTTCTGGAATGTATCCAAGGTTGTGTTCATATAATATATTTTCGCCGCTATTCCACTTAACCTCATACACTCCCGATTTAACTAATTTTGAATAATTAAAATCGGTGTTAAAGTTAAAATTAGAGTAGCGCGTTGATGGAGCTACCACACCTACATCTTTATCGCTTGGAAGCAGTCCAAAAAGTCTAACCTTAGCAGGTTTGCTACTTCTAAAATAATTTATAAGCGTTATATCTTTACTAGTTGCCTTCACCTGGATACTGCCGGTAGATTCTCCAGAAATTACAGGAGTATCTATTGGCATAGAAGACCTCCAATCATCTGTTGAAAAGATACCTAGAAGAAGAGGAGTAAAATTTAAGTTATGCGCAATTTTCACCCCCATGAATGAGAACGGCACCTCAATTTCTCGTATATAGATTACGTGGTCTATCGGAAAATCTGAATTAAAGATAAATCTACGCGGGTCATTCATTTGTTTAGCTCATCCATAACATCTATATTTTCTTTTGTTATCCATAAGCCAATATGACCATCTTTCGGGTGCTGGCCCAACAATATCCTCTGTTTGCCGCCAATATCACTTAGGGCGATGCCGTATTTTTTGTTCGGTAACCGCCCCATCACAACAGCATTTCCACCTGCCTGTTTATATTTTTTTGTCGTCGCTTCGGCATCCAGGGCCATTAAATCTCGATTAATAAGCTGTAATGCCTGTTGCAGGTTAGCTTTTGAGGGTATTGGAGTAAATCTATTAGCCATTATCGAATCCTCTGTGTCTGCACGGTTAATGTATGTGATTTAAAATTAACTGGCTCGAATGCAGCATGATGCTGATACCTAATCTGGCACCGCTTAAATTCACCATGTACTTTAGGTATAGTCGTTAATTTAGTCTCAACTATTCCAGTATATTCTCTGGTATTATCCCAGACATAATCCATTTTTAAATTTGCTTTATTTTTAAGGTTGACTGAAAAAGCATATTTGACATCGTCTGAATAATCTAAAGCATAGCCACACTCCACGGTGTACGGTTTTTGTGATGTTGCGAATTCCGGCCTCCATTTAGTAATTCGATGAAGTTGACTAGGCGATCCAAAATGCTGATATCCTGTATTAATATCAAAATCAATCGCTCCACCAAGATCGTTATAATCGTTAGTTAAGTCTTCTGCAAGCATCAACATTCCAATCTTAGAATGTCCGCAAATAAACCTATTCGAAGTATTTCTTCGCCCAGAAGTAGATGCCACATAAGTATTGGTATCAAAACTCTCCCATAGTCTCAAGTTCAGGTTATAAACTAGACAGCTGTCGTTCTCCCCTCCCTTATTGCTTGGATAAAAAACATACAGACGGTTATTGTAGATATCTACCACAATCTTCTCCTTATCTGCAATAGAATCGTAAACATTCTGGATAGAGGATTCCGTCAGAGACGACTCACTAGCACCATCAAAGATAAAAATACCTTTATCATTAGCGAAATAGGCGTAGTTTGAATCACAAACCACTGACTCCTGGCTAAATGTACCACCCTGAGCGTTAGATTCTTGCTGCGTCCAAGTGTCTGCAGTTTGACTGAACATCTGATACTTGTGATTTCTTGTCTGAATATAAATAACACCACCAAGCTTAAACATAGCTGTGAGTGGGTCTCCTGTTTGAATCGCCGGGAAGTTCTGATAAAAATCACGGTCAAACTTATCATACGAATTAATTGGTTTAGATTTTAAGAACGTGCCATATGGATAAGACCAAATTGCCTTGGTATCTACCTCCGCGTCAAAATAGATAAGATTGTCTTCTTGCCCATCCATAATGTTTGACAACTTGGCTTTAAGGTCAGTGTCTGTTTGTGCATCAATGGTTTGGATTGTAGTATTAGACCAATCTGCTGGGTCTAGCAGATTTAATGATTCTTTACCATCCACATACCTAATTTTATTCAAGTTCTGGTTAAATCTGATATTCTTAGTACCCACTGGGAGGTCTCTGATTTTGACCACACTACCATCTACTGTCATTCTGTAGAGTTCAGACTTATTTTTCGTGATGAATGGGAACAGAATCGTTTTATCGCCATTAATATTTGCTTCAAAAACATTTGGAATATAACCTGCCTCTGCGGTATAAAGTTGGTATATAACATCGTTACCTAAAACCGCGAGCTTAAAGCCTCTATCTTCATTATGTTGGAGCCCGATTTTCACGGTAATATTCTCGTTCTGCTTAATTTCTGGAGCATCTATAAAAACAAACTCTACTTCTTGCTCCGATATACTAGTTTTAATATTCACGCATGATTTAGCTATTAAATTATCTTCGTTATTATAGATTTTAGCTTCAAAAATACCGTAATTATCATCAGTAATTAACATTTTAACCTTAAGCGAGTAAATAATGCCATTCCTAATGGATACAATACTAAATTGCTTCTTATTTGCATCAAAAGAGTACCCTGAACTCCTATAATTCTCCTGCAAGACACTCTTCCCGATTGGTTCGCAGAGCTTTGTGAAGCCTCTTCTGGTCTTATATTCGCCAATCCTCTCAAAACGAGCATTTTGCGCGAGATATAGCTCTTCTGAAGTCATTGTGTCATTCGGCTTATACGTTTTTATTCCCTTCGAGAAATTTGTTGTGATTGGAGAGCTTTTCCCGGTTGAAATACTTGGAATAACTCCCGCCCTATTAAAACGCGAAGTAGACATTTTTAATCTCCATATTTTAGGTTAAGTGGTAATTTTGTACGATTTTTTAATTTCATTTGCCTCATTCCATATCGTGTTTTTAGGTTAGTGATAATAACTTCTGCTTTATTTTCATAAATTTGAGCGTAATCAAAATTGTCACGTAGTCTCTCCGCTCTCGATAACGCTAAGTAGATTATCGCTTCGCTATATTCATAAGGCAGGATTGGCTCATCGTCATCTTCAACCATCTCCGTAGGTTTCGCTAGATAGAGATGTTGGATAGTGAGACTATCATTCCAGCAATTACGACTTTCTGAATTATCAGTAAGTTTATATAAAACCTTATTACCGAAGGTTGTATATTTGTTTAATGATTTAAGATTAAAGAAGTCTTTGTAAGGTATATAATCTAGTTGTTTTTTATTGCCATCTTTATTTACTGCAAAGATCATAAATGTTGATTGATAATCCCTAGGCAAATCAAGTTCCGTTTCTGATGGAGAGACATCAATCTCGTCAATTTTTTCTAAAAATGTATGTTTTTCCTCGCCCAATATCTCAAATTGAGCATCATTAATGAACTCCTTGATAATATCATCGGAGAATTCTTCGTCATTGAGTCTAGTTTTAACTCTTCGTATTAGATTGCCAAATGTGTAGTTGTCCAAAATTGAACCTGTCACATCGCCATTACTTTTAGTATAACACAGAAAAAGACACCCCCTAGATGGAGTGTCTTTTAATTTTTCTGGTTTTTGTAACCTTACTGCCTATCAAGCATAAACAACTGATGCAACTGCGTTCTTTTTGCCATTTAAGACGAAAGTGTCATAAATAAAACGACCAGTAAGGACGGTACCATCAACCAATTCAGAATCAGTAATGATGCGAGTCTTTACAATTTGCTTAGCACCTAGAACAGCATCTTTATGCCACATGACAGCGTAGGTCTTGGTTGGCATGTAAGAAGTAGGAACTTTTACAACAGGAATACCATCAAGCTCTCCTACAAAGCCACGGCCAATAAGCTTACTTGCGTATTCAGAACCATTGGTGGTGGTGACGATATTCTCTTTAATCATTGTGTAGAATTTTGGCGTTACGTACAATACGCGACCAGAGACTGGTGCCTGAGCTTCGTCGAGAAATTCGCCCATCTTAAGCGTGTCAAGATATGCCTTACCAGCTGTTGCGGTGATTTTTTGATTAACGGCATTTGCGCCATTGACTGCGACAGCAATGCGATTCTTATCGATTTCTGGGGCAACTTGCTCTTGCAACTGAGCTTTCATGATAACTCCAGCACGCTTAGCCATAACTTGCTGCTTAGCGTTACCGTCATCGATTGTGAGCTTGAAGGTGCGGTCTTTTGTTAAGGTGTACGGAGTAACCACATCTTGAAGTTCGTTGTTGCCACCATAGCGATCGCCAGTAGCGGTGCGGTCGTAATCTTTAAGAGGTACAGTCGTTGCTGTATAGACATTAATAGTTTTGACACCATCAAAAGAGTAATCTTTATTAACGAAGTCATCGGTATAGGAACCGTGAGAAAAAGCTTGATCAAGCTTATCTGAATATTTTTGGGCTAAATTAACAGCCATTTTTGAATCCTTTCTAATTTATTAATTAGCCAAGTAATCCATCTAGGAATGGGTCGCTTTCTTCCTTTTCTCCGAATTGTGAAGAATCTGAAGATTGCATAGTAGGTCTTTTGGACGCTTGGCGTGCCGCCATTTCTTTTTTAATCTCTTCCTTAAGTTCAGAACGAATTGATTCGGTTTTCATCGCATCAGCCCCAGAAATCTTGTATACATCATCAAGTGAAAGTTGACCATTAACTACTAATAAACCCCTGGTCATGATTTGACCATTCTCGGGATTAATCAATGGGTCGCCGTTCATATCTGTAATAGGCTGCGACAAATACTCAACCATTTTTTGCTCTGCTTCAGGCGTAAGCTCTACGGATTGTTTCCATTTATTTGCCTCAAGTTCGGCTTTCATCGCCCTAACTTCTGCTAGTGCTCTAATATCAGCTGGGGCTTCATCTCCAACCGAGTTCCGTGTCATTTCACGCTCGAGTTGGGCCTTTTCTTGAGACTTTTTATAGAACTCTTTTTCAACATCTCTATACATTTTTGCGATTTTACGAGCCGCTTCCGGATCGCTAGGGTCAATCCCCTTTTTTGATAAAAACTCAACAATATCATCATCAGTTTGCGAATCGGTATTAGATTCGGCTGATTCAGCCTCTGTTTTTTCAGTGTTAGATGTTGACTGCTCATTGGCTTCTTCGACTGCTGAATCGTCATGGTTTTCTACGGTTTGCTCGGTGGAGTCCTCGAAAATCATTTCTTCAGTTCCAGTTTCACCTTCTTTGAACATTTTTTCTCCTTTGAGATTATTTTTTATGTACGGACGGGTTACGTTAAACCCGTCAGCCCAACTCTTTTCACAATGGCGACGTGGAGACCCTTGTCTCAATTAATTAATAATTAATAAAAGAGTTGAGGTGACGGTTATGCTTGAAAACCAACGTTTTCGTCCTATTTATCCTCCTTCAATTCTTTCTTAGCGTGCTCAATTCCGACATTAATATACTGAATCACCGCATTAACTCCTATGGCTCGGTCTATCATTCTTACAACGTCGCCCTGAGGTGCGATCATAGATGATTCTAGATACGACTGTCTTAAATTAGATAGTTTGCTCATAAGCTTTTTGCCAACTTTAGAATCCCAGAAGGTCTTCCACTCTACTGGCGTGATTTTATCTTTCTCTTCACCCTTAATATCCATATTCATCTCCTTCATTTTGTTCACCTTCTATAGCCTCTTGTGGAGGTAATCCAGTATCTCGTGGTATTGCTTCTTCACCTTGAGGTAATTGATCCTGTTGCACTTGTTCTGGTTGTTCAGGTGGTTCGATAATCTGCTCAATCTCTTCCTGGGTTAATTCTGGGAACATTTTCCTAAACATAATCCTTTTGAGAGCCGGTAGGTTATTCGTAGGGTCTTGTATTAGGATTTGATAGGCTTGAGTATATGAATCACGTTCCTCAGATTCCTGCAACTTACGTTGAACGCCTAGCGTTATCATTGGAGTGTATTCGCCAAGGAAGGCTCGTGGGTTCACTTCAGTAAATGATACATTAGCGTCCTGTAGTGTTCTCACCCACATTTGTTCAGGGGCATAAAGCTGGATGAGCTTGAGAACAATATTTGCCTCTTGAAAGAAAAATTCATTAGCAAGTGTCTGGGCTTTCTCCTGAATTCTAGAATCCATTTGCCCAAGCATATTCCTGATTTCGGTAGCAGTAGTACTATCTGTCGCACTAGCACCCTTAGATATGCGGCTAATAGCTGAAGATTCGCGAATCTCATCTTTAATATTTAATCTTTCTTGTGTTATTCCAGTTGGGATTGATGGTGGATTATTCCATACCATCGCTCCATTTGGCAGTGGATAGATTTTCCCTGGGGCCGGGTCCATGTCGTCAATCCATTCTGAAAATTTTGGATCTAATGTCTTCTCAGGATAAAGGGTGTACAGTAAGGCTTCTATGTTTAATTCAGTCAGTTCATTTAAAAGCTCTTGTTGGTCTGCGATGATATCGACATCAGAATCTCCGTATGGTAATGAAATATCAGCATAGATTCGCCCGTGGGCAAATGGTAGGAGGCCCTCGATTTTATCGTGTTCATCGACACTCTCGCCTCTAATCTTTGCCTCAACTTTTCTTTGTGCCAGCTGAGATTTGGCTATTGAATAATGCGGATTTTCACGTTCTTCGATAATCGTACTACGATTAGCAATAACCACGACCTGCTTTTTTGTCCAGATTTCAATTAGTTCAACTCGGTCTTTATCATTGTCGATAGAGCCAATAGCTTGGTCTTTTTTAGATTTGTCATCGTCTTCGTCTTTGCCGCCAGAAACAACCTCATCGAGGTTCTTATAGCGTTTTTTATAACTATCTGTCTTAAAATCGTAAATTGTTTCTTCTTCAAGAGATTTTTTATCAGCAAAAAACCTACGGCCGACGTACCTCCAGTCCTCGTAAGATGAAGATGACGGGTCGATAATCATATCTCTAATTGGAATATTTATTTTATGGACATAACCACCATTGCGTTCTTCAACCCATTCATAAAAAGCACAGAAATTACCAGTTATTAGCCCTTGGCGGCCATTAATTTTGTTTTTCTGAACCCAGTTATCCCTCAGAGCAAAATCTGAATAGATTTCGTTCAGTACTTTAGTATCAGCTTCCTGATCAGGATGGTTAGGCCTGTAATTAACCAAAGGATTAGAATTAAATAACTCAGCTACGATCGTGTTGACGGCTGAATTGACCATTGGAACGAAAGTTTTAACAACACCGTCATGACTACGCTTAACTCGAATATTATGATAAAGTTTCCAGTTATTCTCCCACTTTTGGTGGTAGTTCTGTTTAGCATAATTCCAAGAACGCTCAAATTTGCTAAGCCATTTTGTTAACTCAGCATCTTTTTCACCAGATTGTTTTTTCTTTTGTTCAGTCAAATCTAAACCGAACACATCGCCATTTTCTATATTATACAACATAACCATTTTGTCTACAATAATTTAACCCCAACTATCCTTAGTCTTACGGAATGCTTTCGGGGTGTAGGATTTGAATTTGACTTTTAGCTTTACATCCAGCTGTTCCGTTTTCGCCATTAAAGCGTAGATAAACGCTGAACTACTATGTGAGGACCAGTCGTGTTCAGGCTTGTTTCTTAAGAGTTTATTTTTCTCATCATATTCATAATGATAAGCCCTTAAGCATTCAAGGCCTCTTTGGCATTTTTCTTCATCAAACCAACAGAGTGAGAATTTTGGACGTGCAACTAGGTCAATATCATCTTGCCCCAGACTAAAATTAGTTGGTCTTAACACTTCAATATTATAGATCCCATGATTATTGAAAAACTCCACCCTAGTCATACCAGTTTGCAATTCACGAGCCTTTGAGTCGTGCGGTAGGAAGTGAGTAGTATATTGATATGGTTTGTTCTGAATATACGAAATGTAATGGCCTAAATCCTCATTTGACCCCTCATAATGGTCGATAAAATGTATTTCCCTGCCAACTACTTGAAAGAACCAAATCACGGTCGAATCGCCAATACCTAAATCCCATGCCGTATAAACACCAGTAGAAGCATCGTACGGTACTTTCGTAATTCTGCCCTCATTACGGGCCTGGGCAAGCTGTTTCCCGAATACTGAACCGGTCTTAGCAGTCATTGGTTCACCTAACCAGACGTGCTCAAACATCTCTGGGTTATCAATCCTCATTTTTTCGCGCTCCTCGATAATTTCTTTGCTAAGTAACGATTCAATTGCGTCTGAATTAATCCTCTGGACAAACGTTCTGTCATCTGCCTTTTTTACGATTAATTCCCATACTGGGTCATTTTCAGTCAATCTGTTAAATGTCCAGATGAGCCGGCTTCCAGCCTTACGAATTGTAGGCACAAGTGTGTTAATGCTATCTGCAGAGACGCTTTGAGCTTCCTCTACCCATACAATATCAATGCCCTCAATAGACTTAATACTTTGGGAATTATTATGAAGACCCTTAAAGAAAATTTCAGAACCTGTTTGTTTGTTCCTGATAATATCTTTCTGGACTTCCCAAGTATTAAGCTTATATTTGGAAATTAAATCTGATAGAAGCTTATGTACCGAGTCTGCGATTGAATTCTGGACCTCACGAGTACATAAGATTCGCAATTTTTTATTCATCCCCAAGATTAATAGGGATAGAGCGACTGATGTCGATTTGCCCGATGCGCGACCACCATAGAGTACGATATGCCTAAGGTCGCTATCTAAATCAAAAAGAACCTTAAACTCTTTCGGCACTTCAATTTTTAGTTGCACTTTTACCACCTGAAAAATCTTCCACTACAATCCTCACTGAATCAATCTTTTCGCCACCGGACGTAATATCGCGTTTTTCCGTAATACGAGACTTCAGTTTGTTATATTCAGCGATAGCTTTCATCTTGGCATTAAAATCTGCGTCCTGTATGATAAGTTTTTCGAGCTGCTTATCTACAAATTGGTCATTAAGACCATGGGCTTCAAAAATTTCATCGATTCGTTCTAAAATGTGAGGTTTTGTGAGGTTCTCATGTGCATTAGCCCGAGCAGTTGTATACCACCCAGGCTTACTGGTATCGACACTATAAGCTTCAATATATGACTGGACTCCATTCCCAAAAAACTCTCTATCACCTGCATACAATTGACAGAATAGCTCCTGCTGAGGTGTTAGTTTGTGTCCACTTTTTGTAGTTGGCTTGACAGTAGATTTTACTACTTTTTTATTCATTCTCAATTCTTAACATTAATAGAAAAATAAAAAACACGGGAATCCGTGTTTTGCAACTATATTATACCAAACATAAGCATAAATTTTAAGCCATAAAAATAGCCCCCTCTCAGCATGGGGCTATTTCGGGTTTGAAGCGTTAATCCGGTGATATTACGCTAGTTCTGTATTCCTGATACTCATCTTCAGAATGCGTACCGTTATAGTACTTCATCGCTTCATCGATTCCGCTATGTTCGCATATCATGGCTGTTTTGAGGATGATTGTAGCTTCGTTCGCCATTCGCTTAAATGTCGCCTCCCGGACATCCTCGTGAGGGAGTTTTATGTCTGAGTGGCCCTGAGACAAAATCCCCTCTACTATTTGATTGATTGTTGATAACTTCATTACTTTTCCTAATCTGTATAACCTATACTTATGACCACATCCTTAATATCACCTAGCTTTTTAAGCTGCCTCTTTTGCTTCCCCCGAAGCTTACGGTGATAAGTCTTACGGACCATCTTGTTTCTGCCTCTCCTACAATGATAGCAAGAGCATCCTGTGTGCATCTTAATATTTATCACTGTATGCCTCCTAGATACTCATCAATTATTTTCTTACATTCCTCAAGCCCAATCCCAAATTCGGCCTTATAGCCTCTCGCACGCAGTTTTTCGAGCATTTCGGCTTGTTCTTCGATATGCTTATCAAACCAATCTCCCTTTTTCCGGATTTTAATTTCGCCCTTTAACGGCTTTTTAGCATCTTTATCGCGTTTTAATTTGGTGCCGTCTTTTTTGATTTCAATATAGAGTCCGAAATAAAATCCCCACTCACGCACGACACCGTTCCAGTCTTTGCTATTTATATTTTCACTTGACTCTGCGATGAATAAATCCGGATAGCCCCTTTCCGGATGTAACCTATGATGTTTCGCCGCCTGACCAGGCGTCAGTTTAAGGTCTGCGGCGAGATCAAAGCGATAGATTACGTCTGGGTACTGTTGCTGCAAGTATCGCGCGATCCGCTCATAGAGATTATGCTCAGAATTATATTTCGGAATTCGCCTCATATAGTGATCACTTTAATTAGCCACACCACCAACATTATCGGCAATATAATCCCTGCTAGCGCTGATATTAGGATGATTATTATAAATGTACTTTCTATTAAATGTTCGATAAAGTCTCTCATATTAGTCATCCATATGTTCTAATTCATATTTTTCCAACACCTCTAACGGTGCGTCTCGGAAAAATCTACCAATACTTGATAGGGTTGGCCAAAATCTAGTAACTTCATCAGGCTTAGATAACTCTGAGGTATCATATTCCGAAGCGTATGTTAAAAGAGAATGCATTCTTAAAGCTCTAATTACTAGGGCTGTTTGTTCTCTGGTTGGTAACGGAACATTGCCAAAGAGCTTACTATCTTGCTCCATATCGAACCTGATAAAATCAACGATATTTTCATTGTTAGCCATATGCTTATCTTTATGCCCTGCGTATGCCATTATTTTACCTCCTTCAATAATTCAGAGTTACGATGAATATTACCAATAACCTCCATATCATTTATCTCTAGGAAGTGAACAAATGGTCTATAAGGTTTTACCCACAATTTATCATTGTTAAACCAAAATCCTCCGTGTTCAAAATCAACATAGTATTTTATGCCTCGTATATTCATGATATCCCCCTCGTAAATCTTCTTACCATTCTTGTCTCTAAATCCAGTAAACTGTTCAAGTACGACATCTTCGATAAGAAGTCTATGTTCTATAAGTTCATCGGTAAATATGTCAATATCATTATAGGCAACCTCTACTACGGAACCAAAATCATTTAATATTAACTTAGGGTAAATATATCTTTTCTCTTCTTTAAGCCACGCCCTATATCCTATCTCTCTCATATTGCAACCTCTAATTCATTATCGGAATTCCATGCGAAATTATCTAACTGATTGAAATACACCTTTCTCATATCCGCTCCACCCCCGCCCATGTTAACTGTCACTGTTATCACTTGGCATAGTGGCCTGCCTTTCATTTCTGGTCTAGATAGATACCTTACTAAGTCATCTACCGTGTGTAGTGTAATTCTATACGCCATATTATTTTCTTTCTTCTCCTTTCTTAATTTCCTCAACAATCATCTTAAAATTGCTTTTTTCGATAACCGTTCGATATATTTCTAGCTCAGCTTCCAACCTAGCATTTTCCATGAGGCCATCAAGAACCTTTAAACATAGTTCATCTGCTATTTTGTCGTAATCCCTCTCTCTTATCGCGTTGCCTAGGCTTCTTTCACTAAATATAGAGGATGACGTATTGTATCTAATCTCTTCGCTATATTTTTTTAATACTTTTTCAATATCGTCTCTTGTTATCATTCAATACCAACCTTTTTAACTCCGCATTTACCGCACTTGCCGTTAATCGTATGGGCCATACACCAGCAATTCTTACAGAGGCTAACTTCGTTCATTGTTCTTCCATTTCATTTTGCTCTTCATCAATATTAAACTTCTTCTTTTTGCTCGCCATACGAATCTTAGCCCAGTAGATTTGCTTATCGCTCTTAGAATGCTTAGCAGGCTTATGAGAACTAAGTTTTCCCCAATCTACTGGCACATCAAATTCATCCTTCTTCATTACGCTGGTCTTTATTTAATAATTCAGGGTTATGGTTAACATTACCAATGACTTCGTAATGATTAGACATATAACCATACAAATTAAATATCTCATCAGTTTTTGTGTTGTCTATTAGCCCAATTCGTGGACTGTTAGGGTCTTTCACTACAACAAACTTGCCGATGAATCGTTTGTCATAGGGAAATTTCATTTTGACTATGTCGCCAACATATATCATTTTCCCGTTTTTATCTTTAATATCAGTGGATTGTTCAACAATAAAATGCTCTTGCTTGACCTCTGGTGTTATAGCGTTACCATAATCCGAGAACAGAACACCATTCTGAGCAACATAGAAGTCCCCTGGCTTATTAAACGGATGTTCGTAATCATAGGTCTTTTGCTTTTTACTCCAAACCCTGTATTTTATTTCACTCATCTTTTCTTCTCCTCTTGCTTTTCCCAGATTTCATCAAGATTTTCATACCTAGGCCAGGCGTTTTCTTCAATTGCCGTGATATGAGCGTCGGAAAAACCAAGGATAGACCATTAGGGGCGCTTCACATTGTTAAAAATTCGTATTTCACCGCTTTTTAACAAATCAAGGTGAATTTCTTGTGGCCTCCCTGGCCACTCGAAATTCATAATGTGGTCGACCCCTGTTGCGATTACAACTTTCTTAACTGCTTTATTTTTATCGCCTATCTGCAAATATCCACACTCGAAGCATCTGAACCCCGAACTATGAACTCTGGCAGTAGGCTTAAAATATGGCTCCCAAATACCACCTGATTCCATTTTTCATCTCCCGAAATACAGCCACCATTTATATACTGACTGGTTTAGTTTTTCTTCTTTTAGCCCTAAAATCTTCTTATTATTGTCTTCGTAAACTTCAATCTGTTTCTTAACCAATTCATTACTATGAAGCTCAGGATAAGCCGAGACTACAGCAATAGCATTGTCAGGCTTGAGGTCTCTGTAAGCTTGTTTCTCGTGAGCTAAATAACTTGCAACTGTGGCTTGGACCTTAGATTCGATTTCGGCATTTTGTGATTGATAGAGTTCAATTCTAGAATCCAGGTTTAAGCCACTAATTAAACTAGCTATTAACAATATTTGAATGAACAAAGGTATTACAAAAATAGGGGCGGCTACTAAGATAAACAGGTCTCTATCAAGATCTTCCTGTTTAGAATAAAAGAGGATGGAGAAACCTATTGACAGTAATAATATAATCGTTAGCATTATTCTTAGTCCTCGTCCTCTTCTTCTGGCTTAAACTCCATATCTATGCCAGAACTTACCAAATCTTTTCCAAAATAAGTGCCAATAGACTTCTTAATAGAGCCATTTTTTGTATAGAAGTCAAGTATATAGTAGGCGCTTTTGATGGGTCCTTCCGTTAGAAACGATGCGTGAATGTTAGCTTGGATTTTTAACTTATCACAAATGCGCTGAACATCAATAGGATGTAATAATTCATCAATCTTATGAGCAAAAAAATCAATCTTGTGTTCCATTGCAAATTTTAATTCAGCTAAAACTACTTCTTCGTCCAAAATTCTATATTCTTCCATTACATCTCCCCCATTTCATACTTACGCACGATTTCCCACTGTTCTTTGTGTTCTTTAAGGGATTTCTTAAGTGCTTCTTCGGTTTTAAAATAAATATTTCCTGGACAATATGACAAACTTGGATCGAGTCCCCACTCTTGCAAAGAGCTATTATAATAAGTACACCAATTACTATACTCAATCCAGGGATTACTCTTTCTTTCCCATTTTCCACCCTCAGCGTCGCCTAAGAGTACTTGGCGAGCGATAAGGTATTTCTTGTAGGTTCTGGCTTCTTCTATGGTCTTAAAATAATTGCCCACTCGATAACGATAGTTATCAATCTTGCTACCATCTTCAGTTTTGAAATACAGACTACCGTTATCACTTAAGAACCAATATGTCTCACCAAGCTTTCCCCTCCATCTTTCATTTTTTTTATGGATTTCTTCAAACCATTCATCAAAGTTATTGATGTCTTTAACTACAACCGATGGGCTAAACTGGTATCCATCTTTGGTAACTTGAACCAATCTTTTTTCACCATCAAAGGTCTCCTTCTCTTCAAAGATAGACCCAGCCTTGACAGTTAGGGTATCTTTTAATAATTTATAATGTTTCATTTTCAATTCTCCTTTTATGGCTGGGGCGGCTCGGCACCACCCCGTCAAGCATATCGGGCTGCGTTTATGACATTTAACTTTAGTCTGGTGAGAGAAAATGTTATAGACCAGCCAAAGCACCACGTTGTTAATTTTCTAAGCTGAAGTATTGCTCGAATAATTCGTTGGATTTTCTCTCTAATTTTGCGATTTTAATAATGCGCTTGAAATCTTTTTTATTAAGTTCGCACAAGCATGTAATCAAATCGTGATAACTTATTTGTGGCGACGGGTTGTCGATAAAAGTTTCGATCGCTTCATCTACCTTTTCTTTTACCATTTCTCTCTTTCTCCTTTCTCCTCGTTAACTCTTTTAGGCAATACCACCGTGAGGACAGCCGAATAGTTCTTATGTTGTTTTAGATATCGTTCAAACTTATAAGCCTCTTTAATAGTCTTGTATTCGCAGTGCTGTGGTTCTCCAGTACTATCGATATAATCGACGAGAACTTTATCGGGTTGGATTAAATTTTGTCTATTATTCATTTTTCCTTAAGTATCAAATCTAGGTCAGAGCGAAATAATAACTATCATAAGCATTATGGAAAGATACTTCGCTCTGATATTTAATTGGTTAGGGTAATCAAGATTAGTTAAAGTTTTTATTGGAGGTAAAAACTAAAAACACAAAACACACACATTAAATATACGTTTAATTACCCTGGTTTCGTTTCTAAAGTGCTATGGCTGAGTTTATGTTGACATTTAACTGGTTCCTATCGACCAGCACCATCTGGTTATTTTTTAATTTTATTTTTCTGCTTAATTCTGATTGCTATAGTTTTAGTTGATTCGATTCTATTCATGTCCACCTCCCTAAAACGTCAGTTCGAGGATTTTGCTAGTATCGCTATCAATTCGACGCATAATGCAATCCTCGAATACTCTTGCTTCCTCAATCTGTTGCATGATATCTTCACGCTTAATTTCGAAGATTTGAAGTTCTAGTCCAGGGATTACGTCAGTATAGAGAATGAAATATAGTTTTTTGAGTTTTTCATTCACAACGAAGTACTTTACTATCTGCATTCTGTATTCTTGAGGATACTTCTTGGTTAGGAATGCTTCGATAATCTTTTTAGACTCTAGACATTTAACTTCGACTGCTTCCTCTTCCGAAATAACTGCATCTGGTGATATATAAATGTTTTCATTGTCATCTCGTACCCAAACTACGCACTCTGGGTTAGCATTTTTACCAGTTTTTTCGTTAAATACTTCAATTGCCTCAGGTTCAAGTATGTGCCCGCGATTCGCCATTGAGAACGGCACCCCATTTAATCTATCTGCATAATCATTTGGAGTAATCGGACGGGCGACGCGCTCAGCGATAATCTCGTAGTAACGATCCTTCGGTTCAGCATTTAATTTTAGTGCCACAATATTATCTGCCCCGAGTAAAGCCGCCAATTCATCGGCCTTGGCTGTTTTTGGGTATTCAATTTGCAACTCATCAAGTTTGGCTTTCATTTCTCCAATAAGAGGTAACTTCGATATATAGAGGTCCTTGAAGGAAGACCCACCAGATTTTCCTTTGCGAAATTCCAACCATTCCTCAGAATTTTTCTCGAATTTAATTGTTTTCATTATTTTTTCCCTTATCTTCCGTCTTAATATTCTTTTTAACCGGTAGCTTTTCAGTTAATTTTTTCTTCAATTCATCTTTGATGTTAAGAATCTTTGGGTTATTGCGAAGCTCTGCACTAAGAGAGATATAAAGCTTGCGAAGTTCATCGATAGTTTTAGCTTTTTTCATTTTTTCGATAGTCTTATCGATTTCATCTTGAAATAGGTCGGCTTTATAGGCCTCAAATTGCTCCATTTCTTCGCGACTCGCCACTTCTCCAGAAGCGAGATAACCTAGCATTGCTAATGCACGCCCCACGGCTACAGTCTCTAGCTTTTCATTCTCTTTATCGCCCTTCTTAGCGGCGTCTGCAGAAGCCATAGCGTTGGCTGTGAGCTTGATGATATTAATATCCGTCCCAACAGTTGCTAAGTCCAATATAACTTTTGAATCTCGCCAAATACGTGCTATAAAGCGGACCTTATTGTCTGAGATATCTTCACGTTCGGTGTCGATTTTGCCATTTGGATTTTCTTCCCAAAAAATTTTGATGCGATCTGCTACTTTTGCATAATCTATGCCACCCCCAATTTTTACTGTTTTAATTCGCCCTGCCATTATTTAGCCTCACAATATTTACGCGAACGAATTTAACGATACCTAATTGTTTTACTTCGATTTTCATAATTGATTTTCCTTTTAATTAAAAATTATTCTGTCACTATCGTTGATTAAATGGTTTTCTTTTAATTCTAAGAATTCATTGTAAGTTCCAGTAAAAATCAAATTTTCGCTAGAATTATAAATTGAAATATTCATATTTTCTCTCTTTTCTTTTTTGATTAGTCTAATAGTGCTGTACCAATCATGACGAATCCGAGAATGCTCATGACCGGTAGTGCGGTTGCGCCAATCCAGAGTACTAGTAGCCCTGACCCTGCTAATAAAATTGTTTCCGCGAGGGTGCTTTCTTCTGAGTTTTGCTGATTATTAAATTTGTTGTAACTATTCATTTTTTGTTTTCCTTATTTTTTTGTTTTATTTGTTATTGCCGAATTTTTAAGTTGCTAAAACTTTTATTGGGTTCATAGCCGTTTTTTCACTCTATGGAAAACAAATTTCAAAACAATGCATTTGTTCCCCAAGGGAAAGAAAAAATAGGACCGAAAAGGCCCTATTTTTTTAACCTATACATACTAAAGACTACATGATTTTTAATACATATATAAATTAAAACTTTATGTGTTTTTAATTTATATATAAACTAAAAATACGCCCGAAACTGGGCGTAAACAAAATAATTTCATATGGTGCGAGCTAAGAGACTCTAACTCTCGACCTCTTCCTTGGCAAGGAAGCGCTCTAAACAACTGAGCTAAGCTCGCATACTGTTTTAATTTTACCGAAATCTGACATAAAGTCAAGTATTTAGGAAAAATTTGTTGGTGCCCGAAATGGGACTTGAACCCATATGGATTTCTCCATTCGATTTTAAGTCGAACGCGTATACCAATTCCGCCATTCGGGCTTAGAGATATTATACTACCAAAGTAGTGGCATTTTCTAAAAAATCACTGAATCTACTTCGATAAATTGGAGGCACCGACCGGAATTGAACCGGTGTACACGGTTTTGCAGACCGCTGCGTAACCACTCCGCCACAGTGCCATAGAGATATTTTAGCATAGACTAATAAAAAATACACCAAACTCCCGAGGTGTATTTTATTTACAATATAGACATTAACTTCACACTCAACCTCCGAGGTGTTTTGTCTTCGAATTCAGACGTCTCTCAACTTCGCCCGAATTCTTATCTCTATGATATCATGCTTTTGCTTGTCGTCAACATTGACTTTTGAGATTTTTAATGTTTTTAGTATTGACATTTTAGAGTTGCAAAAATGGTATTTTATATTTTAATTTAAATTGGCTTGTGGGATTTTAATGTTCGGTTTTCTATATTCGTGTTCGGTTTTGGAATTTTGTTCGGTTTTACCCCTGTTATTTGTTATATGTTTTTAGAAAAAAATAAAACGCGTCTTTTTTTAAATCCAGTTTTTTAGTTTTAATTTCTTTATGTAAAAAATAGCCGCTGGAGTGACTATTTTTTTGAAGATTTTTAATTTAATTTAAAATTTTTTAGTTTAAATCGAAAGTTTTTTTGTTCACCAGTAGTGAGATTTTTGACTTGATAAGTTCGGTCTTTAACTTCGTTTTCACCGATAATGATGACGTTTTCAGCTACCTTGGAGGCATATTTAATTTTGTCACCAAGTTTTTTATCAAGTAGACAGAGGTCCACGCTGGCGCCTTGATTAATCAAATAGGCGACCACCTGGTAGGCGTAGGCGATTTCTGCGTCTGAGATCGGCACTACGCAGTAGTCGACGGGAGCGGATTGATAGGCTTCGAGAAGATTATTGATTGATAGACAATAGAAGAGACGGGTGAGTCCGATAGAAATACCGACACCCGGGAACTTTTCCTCAGTATAATTCGAGGCAAGATTATCATAGCGGCCACCAGAACAAATGGAACCAAGATTCTTATATTCTGGAAGCAATGTTTCAAAGACCGTACCAGTATAATAATCGAGCCCACGGATAATCAACATGTCAGCAATCACCGATTGACCAATTCCCTGAGCCTCGAGAAGATCAAGTACTAAGAGTAGTTCACTTACACCCGTAGTGAAAGTTTCATTCTCGATGCTGAGCGCGGCTAATTTTTCGGCCACTTCAGTACGCGGACCACGAATTTGAACGAATTGCAATAAAGTTTGAACTTTGGATTCGTCAGCGACTAGCTCGCGTAATTTAGACTCGGTAACTTCGGCCGGAACTTTTTCAGCATGGTCGATAATGCCGTAGATTTCGGAACTTTTTTCCGTAAGAGCGAGAGCTTCGAGAAGACCGGCCAGAATTTTACGATTCGAAAGACGCACCAAAATCGGAGTCTTCACAAATTGCGAGAGTGCATGGAAAGCTGTAGCGACGACTTCAGCGTCATAACCGATTGGCAAAGTATTGCGACCAATGATGTCAGCATCCATTTGATAAAATTCACGGAAGCGACCCTTTTGCGCACGCTCACCACGAAAATTGCGACCGAATTGCGAAACACGAAATGGAAAAGCTAGATCATTTTGATGTTCAACCACATAACGAGCGAGTGGCACCGTGTGATCGAAACGTAAGGCCTGATCGGCGTCGTCAGAAGTTTCGGCAGTTTTTACCACTTTATAAATTTGCTTCTCAGTGTCACCGCCAGCCTTAGCGAGGAGAATTTCCGTACGGTCAATCATTGGAGTTTCGATATGATTGAAGCCGTGGAGATGATAAACCTGCATAATTTGCGATTTTATTTGATCAAAAATGGCCTGCTCACGAGGTAAAAGCTCTTGCATGCCAGAAATTGGGGCAGTATTTATCTTTTTCATACTTTAATTATACCACGCACTATGCTATAATTTAGGGAAGTGGTTCTGTAGCTCAGTTGGTAGAGCAGAGGCCTGAAGAGCCTTGTGTCACTGGTTCAAGTCCAGTCGGAACCACCATTTTTTATGCCTGCGCGTTATAATATCTATCAGTTTGACATAACTTCTTTAATTTGATATCATAAAGACAATGAAGTTCCAGCACGGGGCAGTATGCTCCTACCGCAGGAACTTCCTTTTTATATACAAAAATACTCATATTTTACAGAATCATCATAAAAACTGTAAAATAGTATTAATATAATGATTATGAATGCAAATAATATTCTAGACTACCTCAAGGAAAATCAGAAACGAATCTCGGAAACTACCGAGATTGCCGAGCTGGACGAGCTAGCTTTTGCACGGATTTCTTATTTGCCATTTCATAAAATTAAAAAGCAACTTGATTTAACTAAACGAAATTTTAAAATCTCCGAAATTGCTGAAGCGATGAAGTGTCTGAAAACTTCCGATTTTGCTTGGCCAGAGGACGAAAAATTTATTCAGAAACTGGGAGAAAGTCCACGCTTTCAGAATTTAAAAGTGGGATTTTTTGTGCGAAAAAATAATAAGCAACTCGAAAAACAGTTTTCGGCGGTGACGATTCAGATTAATTTCTTCACCATGTATGTTTCCTTTTTTGGCACGGATGGGACGCTTTTTGGCTGGAAAGAAGATTTTAATATGTCGTTTCTGTCAGAGATTCCAGCTCAAAAAGAAGCGCTAGAATACTTAAATAATATTTCGCGCCGCTACTTTTACAAAAATTTTTACCTGGGTGGACACTCGAAAGGTGGTAATTTATCAATTTATTCAGCAATTATGGCGCCAGATCGACTGCAAAAAAGAATTTTGAAGGTCTTAAATTATGATGGACCGGGGTTAAGAGAAGAACTACTCAGTAAAGACGCGGGGGCGATTAAGATTTTGCCAAAAATCGTGAGCTATATCCCAGAGGGATCGGTAATTGGTCGACTTTTGACCCATAAAGAAAAGGTGGTGGTAGTCAAAAGTCAGGCAAAAAATCTCTATCAACACGATATTTATACTTGGGAAATTAAAGATGATCATTTCCGTCGTGCCAAAAATACGAAATTGAGCGACACCCTGAACAAGACCGTGGATGGCTTTCTAGCCTCTGCCTCGCCAGAAGAATTAAGGTTTTTTGTGGATGGAATTTTTGAAGTTTTCGAGAAGTCAGATATAGAAGAGCCGGTGAGTTTGATGAGGAATTGGCAAAAATATGCGCCAAAACTCATGAAAAATTACCGAGAACTACCGAAAGAACGTCGTCAAAAAATCAACGAAGTTTGGCTACTTTTCGGTAACTCCTTAGTGAAGAATTATTTTGCGGAAAACGAAATTTTGAAGAAGGCGCGTCAAATTCTAGGAGGCAAAAATGTCTAGTCGCAATCACCTGCTTGACCAGCATTTTCTAAAAAATGTTCGTCTAGCCCTAATGCTGATTGGCCACAGTAATCTGAAGCGCCGTGACACGGTGGTGGAAATTGGGGCAGGAAGTGGCGTGATTACCGCGGCACTGGCGAAAAAATGTGAGGAAGTTTTGGCGATAGAAAAGGATTCGGAGACTTTCAAAAAATTACAAAATAACCTGAAAGAACAAAGTCTCGAGAACGTGAAGCTAGTGCAGGGAGATTTTCGCGAAGTAGATTTTAATTTCACAAATTATAAGGTCTTTTCTAATCCACCTTTTTCCCTATCGGCGGAAGTTTTTTATAAACTACTAAATCTCGAGAATCAAAACGGCCAGATTATCGAAAAAGGCTTTAAAAATCCGCCAAGGGCAATTTATTTAATTTTACAAAAACAATTGGCTTTAAAATTAATCCTCTCTGACCGTCATTATACGAGTCAGCTGGGATATATTTTGAATAAATATTACACGACAAAAATTCGCTATCCACTGAAGTCAACAGATTTTACGCCACCACCGAAGGTACCGATTGTCTTATTCGAGGCCAAAATCAGGCCAGAATATGAAGCAGAGTTTTTTGGCGAAAAATAGACCAAATAATATTAAACTGACAAACCTTGATGGGCGATTAAACATCTACAAAAGATAGCTTAGTAAATACCGTCACATAAAAAGAGACCCGAAGGCCTCTTTATGCTTTACCTCTTTTTATTTTAGAGATCTGAAATTTTGACGCGAGTTTGAGCCATAGTGTCGCGATCACGCACGGTCACAGTGTCGTCCTCGAGAGTATCGAAGTCAATAACCACACATTTTGGCGTACCAATTTCATCTTGCTTGTGATAACGCTTACCGATATTGCCAGAATCATCCCAAGTGACATTACCATACTTCTCACGAAGTTTAGCATAGACAGACTTAGCTTTTTCCACTAATTCTGGCTTGTTTTTAAGAAGTGGTGAAACACAGAAACGGTATGGGGCAAGATGCTCAGGAAGTTGCAAGACGATACGCTTTTCACCATTAGTTTCATCCTCATGATAAGCACTCGAAAGAACAGCCATGATCAAACGTTCGACACCGAAAGATGGCTCGATGACGTGAGGCACAAAAGTCTCACCGGTGCGCTTGTCGCGGTAAACCATGCTTTTCTTCGACTCACGCTCGATATTGCCAAGGTCAAAATCAGTACGATAAGCGATGCCCATCAATTCCTCGCAGCCGATAGGATAATCAAATTCAAGGTCAATAGTGCGCTTAGAATAGTGAGCGCGGTCAGCAGCCGGCACATCATATTCATGAATTTTCTCAGCTGGAAGTTTCACAACATTCTCTAGGAAGTCATGTACGTCCGCCAGTAATTCATCGAAGATACGTTCCCAATCTTTTGGATTGACGAAATATTCAATTTCCATCTGTTCGAGCTCACGGCAACGGAAAATAAAGTCGCGTGGCGAAATTTCATTACGAAAAGCTTTACCCTGTTGAGCTAGACCGAATGGCATATCTGGATAAATCGTATCGACTACATTTTTGTAATTCGTGAAGATACCTTGAGCAGTCTCTGGGCGAAGGTAGGCGATTGAACTATTATCTGATACGGCACCGACATGGGTTTGGAACATCATATTAAATGGCTTGACTTCACCCCATTCGATTTTGCCACAAGTAGGACATTTTATACGAGCCTTAATGAGTTCTTCACCGGTGATTTCGGTGGAAAGATCATGACCTTCAGCGGTCTTAGCTAATTTATCGGCACGAAAACGGCCATGACAAGATTTACATTCAACCAAAGGATCGGAAAAGGTAGCGGCGTGACCAGAGGCGACCCAGGTACGTGGATTCATGATGATAGCAGCATCGACGCCGTACATATCATTACGATTTTCCACCCAATATTGCCACCAAAGATCTTTGAGCTTTTTCTTTAAACTAACGCCGAGTGGGCCAAAATCCCAAGTACCAGCCATACCGCCGTAGACATCGGAGCCTTGGAAAATAAATCCTCTACGTTTACATAAGCTGACAATATCTTCTAATTTTGCCATAAACACTCCTGGTTAGTTTTTCTTTATTATACCACAAAATTAGCGTGGTGACCTCTGGACGTTAGAACATTTCACGCAGGGTGCGCAAAATAATATTTAGGGCATTGAGGTGAGTGTGAATATCTTTAATTTTTAAAATAGTGGCGACCGACATGGAAGTCATGAGACGTAAAATTTTAATTGTATCGGCATTAAATTCTCCGGCACCATCCATCGCGAGCACAAAGCAGCGGTCAAAACTATGCCAACTATAAGAACCGTCGAGCGTGAGGCGGTCACCGTTAGAATCAGTAGCGAGATTGATCATTTCACCAGAAATAAAAGCTAAATTAAGATAAAAATGTGTCTCAACGAGCGGAATTTGATATTTTTCTGCCGTATTTAGCGCCGAAAGGGCATTTTTTAGAAGCTGAAAATATTCCTTGGAATCGGCGTCGTTGGTTAGGCGATTAATTACTTTAAGAAAATTGGAAGCGATAGTCAGGGTATCGAGATCGGTGATGATATTTTGATAAAACTTCAACATAGTGGCAGAAGTCAGAATTGCGAGGCTGCCCGAATCGGTGTTTTGCGATTTAAAATGCAAGACCACGTCAGAAACCGTAAAAGGCTCGATACTGCCAGCTAATTTAGAGCGTTCTTTGCGGACCCCACGTGCGATAGCCGAAAAGCGACCTTCGGGAGTGAGCAGTGTGAGAATGCGATCGGACTCTTGATATTTGACGCGCGAGAGCACAATCGCCTCAGTACGCAGATCAGGCATGATTCCCCTCCTGGGTTTGAGGGGTGCGATCTGGAATAGATTCTTTATTGGAAACTTCGGTAGTTTCTAGATGATTATCTGATGAGGTTTTTGTGACTGGAGATAGAATGTCTTTGATCTTTATCACAAAATCCGCTGGCGTAAAAGTTTCCTTATTCAGAATCGCGCGGACATTGTAAGCCTGCAGGGACATTTGACCGAGATTTAACGATGAAATTAAAAATACCGGGATTTGACTAGTTTCTGGATATGAGAGGAGCTCATTTAGTAAAGTAAAACCGTCTGGACCGGTGAGTAAAACATCCAAAATAATCAAAGGCGGCAGCTCTTCCTCGCGAAGTTCCGAAAAAGCCGCATTAGCCTCGATCGCATTATAGAAAATCTGCAGCGGAATTTCTGGAAAATTGCGCGTTAGATGTTTTTGGTAAATTTCTGCAAAATCCGGGTCGTCCTCGATAATAAAAATCGGTCGCACAATTTCCGATGGTGAGATTTCCGACGATGATTTTTTAGGTTGCTGGTTCATTTTTCTCCTAATCAAACATCGGTAAAATTGCCTGATGTGAAACTGGTAAAATCACCTGAAAACTGGTACCGTCACGGTGGCGCACGGCGGAAACTTCCGCATTAAGATATTTAGCAAATTTCGAAGCGATATAAAGACCCAAGCCAGAACTTCCGGGACGCATCGAAATACTGGTGGGAGTGGTGAGACCGGCCTTGATTTGACGCCAGACTGCGGTAGGAAGACTCGGTCCATAGTCCCTAACATCAACTACAATCTTGTCTTTTTTGTCGGAAATAATCAGGCAAGATTCAGTTTCAACCGTGGAATAATACATGGCATTGGCGCAGAAATTATAAATTACACTAAAAATCAAATCGTAATTGCCAATCACTAGGCGAGCTTTGTTGCGATATTCGAAACGGAGCTTGCGTTGATTGAGAGCAAAAAGTTGCTCAAGTTCAGAGAGCACATCATCACAGACCGCACGAATCGAGACTGGCTCCAAAGTAAATAAACCTTCCTCAAGGCGGGCGATCTTAGTGAGATCATTAACCTGACGCATGGCGCGCTCGGAAATACGAATAATTTTATTACGAGATTTTTCGAGTTCGGCGGTACTATCTTTCTGAAAATCCATGGCGAGGGCCATTTGGCGCATAAGAGTAAGCGGACTTTTCAAGTCATGTGCAACCACGAAAATACCATTTACCTCACTATTCATAAATTAATTATAGCACCCATTTTTCAGGCAAAATGCTTGAACAATCCCCCGCAAAATGGTGCGGGGGTTGCAGATTTTTCGATAAATTTAGCTATTAAATTTCACGGTTTTGAGAATACGGTAGAAGTCATCACTGAAGACACTGGTGGAATCGGTTTGAAGCATGACAGTTTTGTCGCGAAGCTTGAAGACGCAAATGATTCCCTGATATTCATTATCTAATTTACCAGTATAAACGTTGACATTGTTGCCATTAACTACGGTAGTTGAAAGCGTCATATCACCAGAACGGACTTTTTCGGCAAAATCACTAATCGCCTGATCGAAAAGAGTGCCCTTAATACTGACACGGAGTGCCATCACGGTATCATCTTGGACCACATTAACCTGACCTGGATTCAGATAGGCAGCGTAATCACCGCCACGGTTGGCACTACTTTGAACATAGAGACTCCAAGTTTTTGGATATTCGAAACTTAATTCACCGAGGTCAGTCGGACCAGTGAAGACTTTATATGGATATTTTTCTTTCTCATCAAATTCGGATTCGAGCTTGGTTTGAAGTTCATTTTTAGCTTCCGCTACAGCGACGTCGACCTTACCCTTCACATTAGTACTGGCGTCATTCCACTTCACCCACATCCAAATAAAGAGGCCGATGAAAAGCACTGCAAGAAGAGACACCACGATGAGTCCAACGGTTTTCATAAGATCAATACGATTTTTGGCCTTGGCAATACGACTAGCTTCTTTACGTTCTTCACCAGTCATATCGGCATAATTTTTGTTAAGAGGATTCGCTGCTGGCATACCAGGAGTGAACGGGCTCTGGTAGAGATTTTGATAAATATCACCGGAATTCGCAGAGGCCACTGGAGCTTCTGAAGCCACTGGATTAGCCGGGATTGAATTATTCGTCGAAGAGACTGGGTTATTCTGAGCGAATGGGTTACTGCCTGAAGGGTTATTAGCACCGAAATTAGCTGGAGTTTGACCAGATTGATTAAATTGATTCGATGCAAGAAAAGGATTGTTGTTTGAATTATCCATAATTATATTTTACTAGGAATTGGGTTTTTTACAAGTTAGCTTAAGGATTTTGATGACTGATTTTGAAAGTTTTACTCGATACTAAAATCTTTCGAAATGACTTCGATTTGATTCTTCAAGGTTTCGAGTTCTTTTTCAATATCTTTGGCTAGTTCGGCAGCTTCCTGATATTTCTTGGCGGCTTCTTCGAGCTTAAAGTCATCGCCATAAAACCATTCGAGATTTTGATTAAGTTGTTCGATCTTAGCGCCAACAGATTTTTTAGTCATGAGCTTTCCTTTCTTTAGATTTGATTTTTGTAACACGAGCGGAGATTTCAGTATCAAGGGTTTCTAGCGAAATTTCGGAATCAACCTTTAATTCACCCTTAAGAATGGCGTAGCCTTTTTTCAGAATGGTTTCGGGATTGAGGTTTTCGATGACTTTTTGGGTGGATCTTAACTGATTTAATTCCCGCAGAATTTGATTTAAGATCTGCTGTTTAGCACGAAGAAGATTACGCCTAACTTCGAGCTTCGGCGCGTCGAGGCTATGTTCGATTTGCAACTTAGCTCGAGAGAGCAGACGATAGAGATTGGCAATTTCGAGTTTCTTATCTTTCGATAACATTTCAGCGGTATTACTTGGAGTAGAAGCCACCACGTCAGCAGCGAGATCCGCCAGTGACGTATCGATTTCATGTCCAATGCCGGTAATGATGGGGATTTTACTAGCCGCAATGGCGCGAACGAGTTTTTCATCATCAAAACAAGCGAGGTCTTCTTTCGAGCCACCACCGCGAATAATGGCGATAATCTGGACTTTATTTTCTTGATTAAAAAATTCGAGAGCACGAATCACCTGATCGGCCGCGCCGAGACCCTGGACCTTAGTATTAGCTACGCGAATTTCCAGGCCACCCCAGCGGGCATTGATAATTTTAATAAAATCCGCATAACCGGCCGCCTGAGTGGAAGAGATCACGCCGATACGTTCGAGATTAGCCGGGATACTGCGCTTTCTAGCAGGATCAAAGAGCCCTTCTTTGGTTAATTTCGCCTTAAGGAGTTCGTAGGCTTTTTTAATATTTCCTTCACCAATCAAAGCGTACTGCTTAATAGTAAGAGTGAAGCGACCGGAGCGATTAAAAATCTTCGGGGTAGCCTGGACCGCAATTTTCATACCATTTTCGATCGGCGTACGGAGACTCGAAGCCACCATAAAACAATTAATTACCGATTCTTGATCCTTAAGGTCAAAGAAAATCCAACGATTTTGACTGACATTAAAATTCGCCACCTCGCCGTAGACCACACAATCCGGAAAAGTGTAATCTAAGGCGTGGTTGGCGACGGCAATAAAATCAGAGACGGAATATTTTGGCGATTCTGCCATTACTCCGCAGATTCCCCTTCGAAGATTTTTTGCTTCTCTTCTTTACCAATCTTGGAGATGGCATTTTGATAGAAGCCATAGCCAGAAACGATAGTATTAAGCAAGACAATCATACGAGTAACGAGTACGGTAGTACTGGCAACCGCAAGATCGCTACCAAGTACGGTCATCACGGCAACCATTGAACCCTCATAGCCACCGACACCACCAGGAGTAGGAAGAACCGCACCGACGACAGAGCCGAGAGCTTCTGCAACCATGATTTGTGGGAAGATTTCTGGGTGACCAATAGCAATCGCCACGATTTCATAGGTCGCAATTTCGAGGAAGTTATAGAGGAAACCCCAAAGCACTGGACCGACCAAAATCTTTTTATCACGCTTCGCAGTAAGGAAATCTTCATGGAGATCCAAGAAGTATTTTTGAACTTTCTTAGTTTCAATAATTTGCTTTTTCTTACCAAATGTAACCGTACGAACCAATCCATTAATAATGGCCGCGACCTTTTTGGCAGTAAAGTCGATAAGTTTACGATTCGAGACAATCACAATCATCAAAACAATACCAAGAATCACCCCGACACTCATGGCAGCCACAGCCCCGACCATCCAAAGTGCGGTATTTGGCACACTATTTGTAACTAATAAGAAAATAATCGCCAAGATAGTTTGAGTTTGGTTAGCGAGAATAGTAATCACGTAGCGCAAGAGATACATGAAGCTAACCTGACCAGCGGTAGCGCCAAAATTCTTTAAGCGCCAAGTAATGTAGCCGAGACCAGAGACACCGCCAGAAGGAATAGCGTGATTAACGAAGTTTAATTCGAAAGAAATACGCGCAAGCTGCCAAGTGGTGAGTTTTTCAAAAGCTTTTACATCGGCATCGGCATTAGCATCGGTTTTTTCAGATTTAGATTTTTCAGATTTAGTAGATTTACCAGCGGAAATCCTGGTGATATTTTTCTGAGATTTGGCTTTCCCCGCCATGTAGGAGAAGAAAATTTTACCAGCACTGTAATACATGAAGAGTTGTTCTGGAACTAGAAGCAAAACAATCCAGAAATTAATGGAGAAGTGCGAACCATCCATGCATTGACCACCAAAAATACATTGGAAGGCTGAAACAATTTCATTACGAGCGCCATAAACAACAACACCGACTAATAATAACGTGACAATACTGAGAATCTTTTTAAACATAGCTTTTTCATTATACATGATAAAATAAGATTATGAAATACATTGCAGTGCTGGGACGACTTCCGAAAATATCTTTGGCGGAAATCCAAGCGATTTACGACCAAAACGCCAAATTTATCGGACCAGAACTTGCGGCTTTTGAAACCAATAAGGCCGTCTTGATTAATAGATTGGGTGGCTCAATTAAATTGGCCCAAATTTTCGAGGGTAATTTCCGCGAACTTGCGGAAATGATTAATACTAGAAAGCCTGAAGGTAAAATCACCATAGGAGTTTCTAGCTATGCCCTAAACTCGAATCATAAAAACAAAAAATCAGCAGTTGAGAATCTAGTCCGACGCAAGGCAATGGAACTTAAGAGTCTACTCAAAAAGCTCGGACGCAATGTGCGCGTAGTGGAAGCTAGAGGACCTGAAATTTCTTCGGCTACAGCCTTTCATAATAATTTAGGTGAAAAACCGGGTGCCGAAGAGATTATCTTAGTAGGTTCGGAAACTTATCTGAGCCTGGGTGTACAAAATATCGATAAATATCGTGAACGCGATCAGATGCGCCCAGCGAGGGACGCCAAGGTAGGGATGTTGCCACCGAAACTCGCACAGATCTTAATTAATTTGGGTGGTGAGATTGATGAATCGAAAAAAGTGCTTGATCCGTTCTGTGGCACCGGCGTGGTTTTACAGGAAGCCTTGATTCTCGGTCAACCAGTAATCGGTAGCGATCTTAATCCGCGCATGATGGAATACACTCAGAAGAATTTAGGTTGGTTGCTCGAGAAAAAAGCCCGCTTCTTCAAGATCAAACCAGAGCTAGTGGAACAAAAAAATCAATTCCTAAATTCCATCTACACTGGCGATGCGACGGATTTTGTTTGGCCAAAAGCCTCAGAAATTGGCCTAGTGGCTTGTGAGTGTTTCCTCGGTTCCCCGATGTCAAAACCGCCAGTCGAGATTAAATTAAAAGATGAAAAACAGAACTGCAAGCGGATTATTCTCGGCTTTTTAAAGAACCTAGCTAAGCAGATTGAGGATGATACCCCTGTGGTAATCGCGGTGCCAGCTTGGCTACGTGAAGATGGTCACTACTCAAGACTTTCAATTATTGACGAAATTACAGATATGGGTTATAATTTAGCAAAGTTTCAAGGCTTGAGTCAGTCTGACATGATTTATTATCGTGAAGGGCAGATTGTGGCTCGAGAAATAATAGTATTAAGAAAGAGTAAGGCAAAAAATGTCACATGTTAAAGCCGGTGGTACCGCGAAAAATATCCACAACAATGCTGGTCAACGTCTTGGCGTGAAGCGTTTTGGTGGCCAAAAAGTCCGCAACGGTGAAGTTTTAGTTCGCCAAACCGGAAGCACCAAAATTGCTGGTGAAGGTACTTACATGTCCCGCAATTTCACCATTCATGCAGCAAAAGATGGTGTTGTCACTTTTGTGAAAACCAAGAAAACCCACTTCTCTGGTCGCTCATTACCACGCGTCCGCGTAGAAGTACGCTAAAAATAAACCCTGCGGGGTTTATTTTTTTATTTAAAGCTTTTCTTAGACTCTAGGGTTTTAAAATAGTAAGTTTATTTCTAGAGCATAAAAAAGACCCCCGAATGGGAGTCTTTTCGACGTTAAGCTGATACGAGTTTCTATTCTGCGTCAGCAGCTTCAGCTTCAGCAGATTCCTCAGCTTCTTCAGAAGCTACGGTTTCCGCTTCCGATTCGTTCTCTTGCAAGGCAGAAAGTAGAGAATCTTCCACATTAGCACGCTTTTTCTTCTTTGGTGCTTCAGCTAGCTCAATATCAAGCTCAATGCCGGTGAGCATAGAAGCGAGACGGACGTTTTGACCTTGGCGACCAATGGCGACAGATTGCTGATCTTCGGTGACATAAACCTTGGCACGCTTATCTTCGATTTCGACACGAGTAATTTCAGCCGGACTCAGAGCCTCACGGATGAATTCAGAAAGATTTTCACTCCAGTTGATGATGTCGATTTTTTCGCGATCACCAATTTCATTCATCACAGCCTGGACGCGCACGCCACGACCACCGACAAATGTACCAACTGGATCGACACCTGGAACGGTGCTAGTCACGGCAATCTTGGTACGACGACCAGCTTCACGGGCAATAGCACGAATTTCAACCACACCGGTTTCGATTTCTGGGACTTCTTGCACGAAGAGCTGCTTGATGAAGTCAGCAGAACTGCGACTAACGAGAAGTTGAGCGCCACGTTCATTACGTTCAATGGTCTTGATCAAAACCTTGATACGGGAACCGACTTGGTAATACTCACCGTCGATTTGGTCAGACTTGAGCATAATACCAGTGGTACGGCCAAAATCGATACGTACAATATTACGGTCGACACGAGCTACCATACCAGTCATGATGCTACCGATTTTATCTTCAAAGATAGAAAGGATGGCTTCATGTTCAGCTTCGCGAAGGCGCTGCATAATTACTTGCTTAGCGGTCATAGAAGCGACGCGACCAAACTTAGTAACCGGGTGAGATTCTTCAAAAGTTTCACCGATAGCTTTACCCTCGGCTTCACCTTCTGGGATTTCGGTGGCTGGATTATAAGCCAAACCATCTTCGATCACTTCCTTTGCGATGAAGACAGTAGCACCACCAGTTTCGCGGTTAAGCACAGCGCGAACATTCATGTCCTTTTCACCTTCTTCTTTACGCCAAGCGGCAGCGATAGCGGTTTCGATAATATTTAAAACAGTTTCTTCTGGGAGATTCTTCTCTTCGGCGATAATTTTCACCATCTGAGACATCTGTTTAAGGTCTAAACCTTCCATATTTTCCTTTCTTTTAGTCTAAAATATCCGACCTTGCGGCCGGATATTAAAAGTATATATTTCTATTATAGCGAAGATAATAAGTTTGTCAAATTACTTGGCGGTGAAATAACCAGGTTGCGCGGCACCACGGTCGATATGAAGCCAAGAGAGGTCGGCATAGGCCGGATTTGGCGTATAAGAACCATTACCGCCGCGAAGCAATAATTGATCATTAAAGATTTGTGAATTAATATTTTGGGCATAGTTAGTGGGAGCAGCCTTCGAAGTATTAAAGTCCTTACTGGCTTCAACATAAATACGCTGAAGCTTGGATGGGGTGGTCGTGTGCAAATAATAAGCAAACATACCATAGAAATTTGTCACATTCGAGGTGTCGAAATCGGCCTGCGAAAGATCAATCTCTTGAATATTCATCAGGTTAGCAAACATACCTTGCATATCTTGCACCTGACCGGTATTAAATTTCTTACTAAATTTAAGATCAGTAAGCGACTTCATGCAGTTAAACATGTCGAACATCTTAGTAACCTTGGAAGTGTCGAAGGAAGACAGATCGAGATTAGTGATTTTTTCGGCATAAAGGAACATTTGCGACATATCGGTAACATTTCTGGTATCAAACTTGGAAAGATCGAGAGTTGGCAAGTTTTTCACACCCCAAAACATACCGGTCATATTGATAACTTTAGAGGTATTCATATGTGAGAGATTAAGTGAGGTAAGGCTAGACATATTAGTGAACATGTAATGCATATCGGTGACATTACTAGTGTTAAGATGTGTGAGGTCGAGATTCGTAAGATTTTTTACATCATAGAACATACCGGACATATCGGTGACGTTTTCCGTATCAAAACTGGAGAGATCCAAGCTAGTAAGTCCAGTATTCCTGAACATCCCCTGCATATTAGTAACCGAACGAGTGTCGAACCCTGAGAGTTCAATATCGGCCAGATTAACATGATCTAGGAACATATACAAACAATCACTATTCAGTTCCACTTTATCGGCAAGACTATAATAATAAAAAGTTTCAACAGCTGGGTCGAACCAACCGAGTATTTCCGTATCCGAAGTACCGTCATCCTCAAGATGTACCGGATTATCGCCAGCCGTTGGTGGTGTTATACTACGAGCAAAATGTTTAACTTTATCAAATCCACCAGAGGTATCATTCATAGCGTTACGCCAATAGAGACCCGGCAGGGCTAAGGCGCGAGGTGGATAGTCATGTGTAACTACGGAAACCACAAGACTATTAGTGTATTGACCACTAGTAAGATTAGAAGCTAGCTTCAACCCTACGTTCATCTGATATGAGTCCCTATTGGTTACTGATTTGGAGCCCAACAGAGCAAACGTCATTGGCGCGGAAGCTGGAGGGATAGGAACAAAATCACCATAATCCTCCAATCTAATGCCCCAGGTATTGGTCGGAAAATTTGCTAATGATGTATTCTGACTAATAGATTCGATACGATCGGTATTAGTAACACTAGTCATAGCAGTTTCATTATCTTCTGTACTTATAGTCGCTTGATAGCCAGTAAGATTATCAGAGTATACTGTAACAGGCATTAAATATGTCGCTGCCTGAGTAGTAGAATTAATAATCGCAGTGCCATTAATTCGTGGAGTTAAATCAATAGAAACCGCGAGAGCAGGCACGCGCAAGGCTTCTGTATTTTTTGTGAAAAAGAAAGCATTAAAAGTTAGTGCCACGAATAAAGTCAAAAGTATAGTACGGATAATTTGAGTTTTAGATTTTTCAATAATTTTTCTAAACATAAACTTTGTCCATTTTAACATAAGTTTTTTGAGTTTTAATTAGTTTTTAAGTAATTATGGAGTCTTCAAAGTGAAGTAACCCTTGCGTCCTAGCTGATCGATGCGCAAACCATCGAGGTTAGCATCGGCTGGGTTGGTCCAGTAGCCACCATTTCCACCACGTAGCAAGGTTTGATTGGTGAAAATATATTTATTATAAGCCGGATTGAAGGCTACAGAAGGATCTTTAGTTGCGGTAATGTCAAAATCCTCTTCGACGTAAATTTTTTCTAGTGCTGGCGTTGTACAGCGAGTGTTTTCAAACATAAAATCGAAGTGTCCGACTTTGGAAGTCTTAAAGTTGGCGGTGGTGAGATCAAGTTCTTTGTAAGCACACATACTACCGAACATATATTGCATGTCTACTACGTTCGAGGTATCAAATTTCTTACTGAAAATAATTTTCGAAAGCTTTTTATTGTCATTAAACATTGATCGCATCAAGGTGACGTTTCTGGTATCGAAGTTAGAGAGATCAAGCTCAGAAATAGCATTAATACTGCGGAACATACGGGTCATATTCTTGACTTTTCTGGTATCAAAATTAGAAAGATTGAGATGCTCGACAGATTCCATACCATAGAACATCGCCTGCATATCTTCTACATTACTGGTGTCAAAATTTGAAACATCCAGATCACGTACATTACTAACGTTATAAAACATTGAACCCATCTTCGTCACATTGCTAGTACGGAAATGACTTACATTAAGCTCTTCAAGGGCATTCATTTCATAGAACATGCTATCCATATTCGTGACATTCGAAGTGTCAAAATGTGAAATATCAAGATGAGGCAGTGCGTACATCATATAGAACATACTATTCATATCTTTAGCCTTCGGCGTATACCAGTTACTAATATTTAGATTAGTCATTGCAGCGTTACCGGCAAACATAAAATCAAAATTTTCGCCACTGCTCACATCGAAATGCGTGAGATCAAGTGATTCCAGAGCATCCATCGAACCAAACATTGACTCAAAGTGAGTAACTTTACCGGTTTTGAAATTTGGAATTTTCAGATCGGAAACTTGGCTACACAAGAAGAACATTTGATAGAAATTAGTAGCGGAATCGGTATGAAAACTGGTTAAGTCTAGAGAAGTGAGTGATGAATTAGCATAGAACATCCCCTGAAAATCCTTAACTTTACGCACATCAAAATGCGAAACATCAACAGAAGCAAGGCTTTCAGCATTCATTAAGAAATCAGCAAGAGTTTCCACTTCGCGAGAGTCAAAATGAGATAAATCAATCGAGGTCATTTTCGATAGATTATTAAACATTTCGGAGCTGTCTTTATTGAGATAAACATCAATCACGGCCGGAGTGGACTGAAAAATCATGGACTTAGTGGCCTGATCGTAATAGAGGTAAATTGGATCATAAGTATCATCGAGCGAGACATTTTTGTAACCAAAATCTTCGTAGGTTGGCTTGGCTGGAGTGAGAGTCGGTAAAGATGCCGGACCTTGCCATTTCACAGAGGTAACTTCTTCGAGATGACCATTAGTCAATTCGCTCATGGCGGCCTGGATGGCTGACCCAGGGACGAGACGAGTAATGTTGTCGAGTGGATTAGTAATTACAGAGACGACCAATTGGTTTTGATAAACACCTGGCTCTAGAGTGCCGGATAATTTTAAACCAACGGAAAGATTAATGTTATCACCCTGCTTGGCATGAGTATCGGACTCCTTTAGCTTGTATGGATTCGAGGCAGGAGAAACTGGCAAGTAGCTACCAGTGGTGCCGAGAGCGGAAATACCCCATTCATTATCTTGGAAGTTATTCAGTGATTCGGATTGACCGATGGAATTAATACGAAGACCACCAGATTTAAGTGCAGTATTTTCATCCTTGGCGGAAATAAAAACTTTGTAGCCAGTACGATTATTGGTGTTCACATTGATCGAAAATGGCACACTCGAACTGCGATCAAGGTTCGAGCCGAAGACGATATCGGTGCCATCGATGTTAGAAATTTGGGTTTGATCGACTGAGACACTAAGTCTTGGGGTGAAGGCAGAGGTGTTCGGATTTATAATAAAGAAATTAATTAACAAACCACAAAATATCCCGGCGCAGATTTTTCGCATTGAATTTTTAGATGACACCAGAAAAATATCTGGGAAGAGGTTTGTGATGATTGGCATAGTAATTTAATTTTAGCACAAACTTTTTTGACGTAAAATAGTAATTATGCTTAATGTGTTATAATTAGGAAAAGTAAACGAGATTTTTATGAATATTCCACATGGCCTGAAGAATGAAAACGAAATGCCGGAAACGCTTCTCGCGCTAGATATTGGTACCGAATATATCAAGGCGGTAATTGCCGAACGCCAAGAAGGTGATAAATTAATTATTCGCGGTGTCGGAAAAGAACATCAGGCGATGGGCAATATGTATGCTGGGGCGATTGCGGATATTCCTGCAGTGATTTCTGCCTGCGAAAAGGCTTTGTCACGCGCAGAAAATATGGCCGGGGTTGTGGCGAGAACTTGTTCAGTAGGAATTGCAGGTGAACTGATTAAAGGCAATACGAAGACCGTGCGCTACCGCCGCAAAGATGGCAATAAGCCAATTTCTGATCAAGAAATGCAACTAATTATCAAGCGCGTACAAGATAAGGCCGAAGAACAAGCGCGTGAGGAAGTAGCGCTGGAGACTGATAATCCAGATGTGGAAGTGCGCCTGATTAATTCGGCGATTGTTTCCCTCTCGATTGACGGGTACAAAGTGAGTAATCCGATTGGTTTTAAAGGCTCAGAATTAGTTTTGCAATTTTACACTGCGTTTGCGCCATTAGTACATATTTCGGCAATTGAAAAAGTCTGCGCTGAATTAAACCTCGACTTAGTAGCGGTGGCGGTAGAGCCTTTTGCGGTTTGTCGCGCCTGTCTTGGTAATAATCTCGATTCTAATCTCTCAGCGATTGTGATGGATATTGGTGGTGGCACGACCGATATTGCCGTGGTAGATAATGGTGGAGTAGAGGGGACTAAGATGTTTGGCATCGGTGGTCGTAGCTTCACACATCAAGTGGCTAGTCGGGTGGGGCTCGATTTTGATACAGCAGAGTTAGTGAAGATTCAATATAGTGGATTACTATCCAATGATTTACACGCCTTGAAGACCTTGACGGTTTCTGATGCAGAGCGCATGAATGAAGTGCAAAATATTTTGAATGTGCCGGATCGCATGAAGAAGGTCGAAAAAGCCATAGCCGATAATACCGAAGTTTGGGTTTCGGGGGTGGGACTAGCTCTATCTGATTTCTCTTTACTGGAAGCCTTACCAAATAAGATTCTTCTCTGTGGTGGTGGGGCGGGACTTTCGACTTTGCAAGAGGCGCTCGCGACTTCAGATTGGTACGAAGATTTGCCTTTCGCCAGACGACCAGTGATTCACCTGCTAGATGATGTAGATATTCCAGATATTCAGAACGCGACGGAAATTGATTTGGACTATTCCTTTATTACGGCCTTTGGATTATTACGCGTCACGGTGGATACTTTGAATAGTGAAGAGGAAGACACTGGGCTTCGCGCAAAATTAGCCAAGTTACTACAAAACTAGCAAGAAGAGAACGCCGCATGTCTCGTTCCGGAGACGCTCAAGGCGAAGAATGTCGCATGCCTTTTTTCGGACCGCTCAAGGGCGCTTGCCCAAGCCTATGTCCTCAAAAAGGCAAGACGACATTCTTTTTAAAAAATCACAAAACAGGCTAACGTGTACTCATCATTTCAATACAGAAAAACTTATAGATTATGGTTTTCTGGTGAAGTAACCAGGATGACCATTAGTTGGGTCGTCTATACGAAGCCAGGTTTTATCGGCAGTGGATGGATCAGTTAAATATGAGCCAGCACCGCCACGAAGCTTCTTGCGATTTTTAAACATTCTTGAAAAGTCTGTAAGTTTAGCAGTATTAAAATCATTATTTACGTATATTTTTTCTAGTTTATCCTTAAGTATATCTTCATCTTTAAGGTAAAACATACCATACATGCTCGTCACCTGGGAGGTATTAAAGTTGGATATATCAAGGGTAGTGAGATTAGACATATTAGAAAACATAGCACTCATATCCGTCACCTTAGAGGTATCGAAGCTGGATAGATTGAGGGTGGTAAGATTAGACATTCCATAAAACATATAACTCATATCTGTCACACTGGAGGTGTCGAAACTAGAGAGGTTAAGGGTGGTAAGATTAGACGTTCCATAAAACATAGAGCCCATATCCGTCACCTTAGAGGTATCGAAGTTGGATAGATTGAGGGTGGTAAGATTAGACGTGTTAAAAAACATAGAGCTCATATCCGTCACCTTAGAGGTATCGAAGTTGGAGAGATCAAGAGAGGTGAGTTCAGGCATGCGATTAAACATGGCTTCCATATTCGTCACATTGGAGGTATCGAAGTTAGACAGATCAAGGGTAGTGAGATTATATATGTAAAAAAACATACCACTCATATCTATCACTTTAGAAGTATTGAAGCTTGAGAGATCAAGGGTGGTAAGATTAGACATTCCATAAAACATATAGCTCATATTCGTCACATTGGAGGTGTCGAAACTAGAGAGGTTAAGGGTGGTAAGATAAAACATATCTAAAAACATAGAATACATACTCGTCACCTGGGAGGTATTAAAGTTGGAGAGATCTAACTCTAAAAATTTTTGTATTTTTTCACTACCGTATCCTGAATAGAACATCTTACTGCTATCTGTGTTTAAATAAACCTTCTCTGGTTCAGTATAATAATATACTGATTCAGTATTAGGATCTGCCCAAAGTTTAATTTCACATTCAGAATCTTCATTCTCAACATTAGCAACGTTGGTAGTCGATGCCGGCGCAGTCAAACTCTTCCTAAAATATTTCATCTCAACAAATTCATTTTCCAGCAATGACTGAAGCTTTTTGTTAAAGTCTGGACCTTCGGTCATGACGGCTTTTGGTATATATGGATTTGAAACCACTGAGACAATAAGCCTGTTTTCATAATTACCAGGTTTAAGGCTACTATTTAATTTCATACCAAGTTTGATATTATGGTTCTCCTCTTCAGTGGATTTTTCGTTAGTCTTAATCAAATTTACTGGAGCAGATTGTGCCGGAATTGGACTAAAATCAACATTATCATCAAACCTATACCCCCAAGTATTTGCTGGAAAATTAGCCAAAGAATAATTGGAAGAAATTGAATTAATTTTAGTATTTATAGCAGGGTTGGTATTTAATAGAGCAGTTTCCTCGGTCTTAGCGCTAATCGTGGCGGTATAGCCAGTCTTATTGGTCGTATTTATTTTAAGATTTATTTCGTGCTCAGCAGTCTCATCGCTAGACTCGATAATTTCGGTACCATCTATCGAGGCGGTAGATTCACTAATAGAAGCCGAAAGGGTGGCTTTGTATTCCGCAAACGAATTCTGGCTAAACGCAAAATTTAACGTAAGTGATAATAAACCTATAAAAAATCCAAAAATAATCTTATCTAAAAAGACATTCAAAATATCAAACTTTTTTCTCTCCATGACAACTCTATTTTACCATAAGAATCTTCAGAAAAACCAAAAGCTTTATTTATTTACTATAGTAAATTTAAGACTTCCTAGTAAAATATCCCTGCACCCCCGGGCGATCCACGCGGAGCCAAGTCAAATCTGCGGTATTTGGATCCGTCAAGAATGAGCCATTACCGCCACGGAGCCTTTTGCGGTAATTAAAAATTCCCTGACTAGCCACTACATTATTAGTCGTAAATCTATCACTTGCGTATATTGTTGTCAAATTATCAGACTCATAATTGTTAATCGCAAAGATATACCCCATATCCGTCACATTTTGTGTATTAAAGGTAGAAATGTCTAAGATTTTTAAGCTTAGCATACTAGAAAACATTCCATTCATTGTCGTTACATTACTTGTATCAAAAGAGGTTAAGCTTAAGTTTTCAATAGCATTCATTCCTCCAAACATATGAGCCATATTAGTTACATTTTTAGTATTAAACTTAGACAGATTTAACCCTACCAGAACTGGTGTATTAGTAAACATCCTTCCCATATTTGTTACCTTTTCTGTATTAAAATTATCTCCAAATTTAATTTCCTTTAACCTACTGGTTGCCTCGAACATACTATACATGTTTATAACATTTGAGGTGTTAAAATTTGAAAGATCTAATTTCTGTACATATGTACCATGAAACATATAGCTCATTTGTGTAACGCTCGAGGTATCAAAGCTAGATAGATCTAATTCAGTCAAGGAAAATGTGCAGCCGAACATTGCGGTCATATCAGTGACATTGCTAGTATTAAAATTACCAAAATTAATTGTCTTAAGATTTTGCATCCAATAAAACATCGCATGCATCTTATTTACCTCACTGGTATCTATATTGGAAAAGTCCAAGCTCTCAATTTTCGTAAACCATTGAAACATACCCCTAGAATTAGGGTTTAGATAGGTCACGGCCACCGGTGCATAATAATATACTGATTGGTCCGCCGCATTATACCAAGCTTTAATTTCGTAGTCTGACAGATCTGGGTCTTCAATATTAATCGTCGATACTGAACTAACTGGGGCTACGGTACTTCGTTTAAAACCCTTAATGCTTGGCTTAGTTAGCGGAGAATCAGGGCCAGAATAATAAGCTGGATTCGGGTCAAGATTCCCTACCCTAGTATTAAAATCCGGGCCATTCGTCATCATGGCGCGCATTGTATACGGATTCGAAACAAAAGACAGAATTAGTTTATTCGTATAATTCCCAGATTCGAGATTATCAGATAATTTCATGCCGATACTCAGCTGATTCGATTCATTACCATTAGTCTTCCCTGCGGTTTGGATAATTTGCGCTGGTGTAGAAAGAGCTGGAATCGGCGCATAGTTCGAAGTCCCACCAAACTTATAACCCCAAGTATTATTCGGCAGATTATTAAGCGTCAAGTTCGTACTTATAGAATCGATTTTCGCTCCTACTGCAGAACTTGCATTAATTAGCGCGGTATTTTCCGTTTCAGTACTTAATGTTGCGGTATAACCTGTGCGGTTATTGGTATTCACCGTGAAATTAAACGGAATTTCTGTAGTCTTATCTGTCGAATTTATCACCGAATTACCGTTCACTTGCAGGTTCGCTTGATCAACCGAAGCGGAAAGTGTTGGAACGAAGAGGGCAAAAGTATTACTGCTCAGAATAATATTTGAAAAAGAAATTATCGCCAAAAATAATCCGAGAAACTTTAATTCCCGTTTAAACCACCCCCCCCGTGAGGGTTCGATGTTTGTGATTTTTGGCCTTGCATATGTATTTATTTTACCATAAACGCGAAGATTTTTATGGTTTTCTAGTGAAGAGACCTGGCACACCTGGACGATCAATTTTTAGGAGGTAAATTCCTGGAGTAGTATTACCATTACTACTAGTGCCATTACCGCCTACCAGATTTTTCATTTGCCAAAAGATATCGATATTGGCTTGTGAGTCGGTCGTATTATAGGCTAAGGCTGCTCTAATATCAAAATCTGCTGAAGCATAAATGCGCCTCGTGATATTCGCCTCAGGTCGATCTGTGTAGAACATTGCCCGGAAGGTTTTAACTTTTGGTGTCTTAAAGCTACTTAGATCCAACTCTTCTAAACTATCGGTGTGAGCAAACATAGCATTCATATTTTTCACGTTTTCCGTATTAAAACTAGTCACAATGAGATTCTTCAGTGATGACATATTAAAAAACATAGATTGCATATTGGTAACTTTTCTAGTATCAAAGCTTGATAGATCTAATGTCTGAAGAGCTGAAGTAGCAGCAAACATATCCTGCATGATTGTAACATTACTTGTATTAAAACCGCTGAGATTTAAAGACCTAAGACTGGTCATATAAGCGAACATGTCGCGCATGGTTGCAACGTTGCTCGTATCAAAATGACTAAGATCTAAAGACTCAAGACTAACCATATGGGCAAACATACCTTCCATACTTTTGACGTTTTCTGTATTAAAGTGTGACAGGTCAAGCTTTTTTACCTTATTAAGGTTATAAAACATATATTGCATAGTTTCGACGTTACTTGTATCAAAATTAGTAACATCAAGCTCCTTAAGCGAGGTAAGGTTATCGAACATAGCATACATACTTTTGACGCGTCTGGTGTCAAAATGGGAAACGTCCAGTTTTTCTAAGGCAAGATTAAAATTGAACATAAAACTCATGTCTTCGACCTCACTCGTATCAAAACTAGATAAATCAATATCTGTCATACCTGGAAAATAAGCAAACATATTGTAACTGTCTGGGTTAAGATAAACTTTTTCACTTACCGAATACCAGAAAACAGTTTTGGAAAGCAAATCATACCAGACTTTGATTTCGGCCTCTGAATCGATTGCTTCAAGATTAATAGCGTCCGTAGGAATATTAGCAGTATTTCGCTCCCGTTTAATGTGTACAATGTTTGGAAAAGTAGGTATCTCTGGATGACCATCAACATGACTAGGATTTGGATCAAAACGAGCGACGCTAGTCTGAAAATCAAAACCTCTTATCAATATGGCTTTAGGTGTATACGGATTAGTGATAAAAGAAAAGATTAAAGTATTAGAATAGGACCCAGATTCCAAATTCTGATTTAGTTTCATACCAATATTTATATTATTTGATTCTGTACCATTGGTTTTGGCTGTAGTTTGAATTACACTTGTTGGGGCTGAAAGCATAGGAATAGGTTGATAGCTAGCTGCATTACCTAATTTATACCCCCAAGTATTGGTAGTAAAATCTGAAAGATTTAAATTTGAACTGATTGATGAAATCTGGCTAGTACTAGCGGAATTAGAATTTACCAGTGAAGTGTTTTCAGAACTTGAGCTAACGGTGGTGGTGTAACCGGTTTTATTATTAGTATTGATATTGAGTCTAAGCTGTAATTCCTTAGTTTGATTCTGTGAATTAATCACCTGATTCCCATTTACCTGCAAATTAGCTTGATCCACTGAGGCAGAAAGTGTTGGCACGAAAAGTGCCGAAACTTCATTTGAATTAAAGCTTAGCCCAAGAAAAGTAGCCAAAAAGCCAGCACTTACGACAAAAATATTTTTCCACAAAAATAATTTAAGAGAATGTAATTTTTGACTTTGCATATACATTTATTTTACCATAAACGATATGGTTTTAGGCGTCTTAACTAATATATATGACTATTATCACAAGATACCTAGAAAAAAACAGAAAGCCACCCGTTTGGGTGGCTATTCTATATAATTTGGCACCTTGCTATCTTCCCGCTGTTGCAGTATTATCGCCGCTACTGGGCTTGACTTCTGTGTTCGGAATGTAAACAGGTATTTCCCCAGCGCTATGGGCACCAATGGCGCAATTAAATGCGAATATTGATGTCCATGAGGTGTAAAAATTAAATGTGACTTGCGGTGCATCAAGCACCGATTACTAGCTAAGTCTATCAAACTATCCATCTCGTCTAGACAAGATAAATAGTTTGAACATAAAAAGGCGATGGCTCTATTAGTATGCTTCGACTCCATATCTTACGATACTTCCATCTTGCACCTATCAACCAGATCTTCTCTCTGGGAGCTCATAGGGAATTCTAATCTTGGAGTGGGCTTCGCGCTTAATATGCTTTCAGCGCTTATCTCTTCCGAACATAGCTACTCGGCAATGCAACAGGTGGTCACAACCGATACACTAGAGGTTCGTCCGCCCCGGTCCTCTCGTACTAAGGGTAGATCTCCTCAAAATTCCTAACGATCATGCCGGATATAAACCGAACTGTCTCACGACGTTCTGAACCCAGCTCGCGTACCACTTTAATCGGCGAACAGCCGAACCCTTGGAAGGTGCTCCCCCTCCAGGATGTGATGAGCCGACATCGAGGTGCCAAACCGCGCCGTCTATGTGAACTATTGGGCGCGATCAGCCTGTTATCCCCAGGGTAACTTTTATCCGTGTGCGCTGTCTTTCCCACGTAAATTGAACCGAAGTTCTGTACAGCGGGTCATTTGCTCCCACTTTCGTGTCTGATTGGGTTGTAGCCCTCACAGTCAAGCTGGCTTTTGCGCATACACTATCGCTACGATTTCCATCCGTAGCTAGCCAACCTTTGAACGCCTCCGCTACTCTTTAGGAGGCAACCGCCCCAGTTAAACTACCCGCCATGCACGGTCCTCTTGGCCGATAAGGTCAAAAGTGAGATTACTAAAACATTCAGGGTGGTATTTCACATTTCGACTCCACAAATACTAGCGTATCTGCTTCAAAGTCTTCCACCTATTCTACACAAAATGTCCCAATAATCAATGCAAAGTTGTAGTAAAGCTCCATGGGGTCTTCTCGTCCTGGCATGATCAGACGGCATCTTTACCGCCAATGCACGTTCACCGTGGCCTTCGCCGAGACAGTGCCCACATGATTACTCCATTCGTGCGGGTCTGAACTTACCAGACAAGGAATTTCGCTACCTTAGGACGATCATAGTTATCGCCGCCGTTCATCGGGGCTTCAGTTCGAACCGTAAAGCTCTCCCCTTAACCTTCCGACACCGGGCAGGAGTCAGCCCCTATACATCCGCTTTCGCGTTAGCAGAGACCTATGTTTTTGTTAAACAGTTCCGTGGGCTCTTTAGCTGCGACCCTCTCATCAAAATGACGATTGAGTTACTAGAAAAGATATCACAGGATATTTCCTGATGTGTTCTGTCTTGACGAAAAATTTGGTTAAATTATTAGGTAAATACTATTAACCTTATGTTTCCACCAAGTTTCTAGCAAATCCTCATCTTAATGAGAGGGCAGTCCTTATTCCGAAGTTACGGACGCTTTTTTGCCGAGTTCCTTAGCGAAGGTTCTCACGTAGGTCTTGGTCTACTCGACCCGAGCACCGGTGTTGGTTTGCGGTACGGTAGGCAGCAGCATAAGTTAACCAGCTTTTCTAGCCAGCGTTGTACCCAGAATCAATATTCCGAAGAATATCTTTCACTCAACTTCAATTCCTTGAAGCCTTGGACGGATAAACCATTAATCCGCTCTGGTCACTCACCGTGAACTGTTAACAACTACTACCTGTACAGGAATATTAACCTGTTGTCCATCGCCTACGCAGATACGCCTCGGCTTAGGACCGACTAACCCAGGGGCAATTACTGTAGCCCTGGAAACCTTGCTCTTACGACCGACAGGATTCTCACCTGTCTTAAGGTTACTGATTCCAGCATTCTCACTTGATAACGCTCCACCAGACTTTACAATCTGACTTCGCTGCGATATCAACGCTCCTCTACCACTCCATATAAATGAAGTCCATGTCTTCGGTTTAACACTTTAGCCCCGTTACATTTTCCACGCAAAATCTCTTGACTAGTGAGCTGTTACGCACTCTTTAAATGAATGGCTGCTTCTAAGC
>CAUUFZ010000004.1:0-115483 GCA_963544575.1 uncultured Candidatus Saccharibacteria bacterium
GGAATAGGATTAAAAACTCCTTATGAAGTGTTGCAAAGGTGCTGAACCTTATACGTGATGACCACTGAAACGACCGAATAATAAAAAGCAGAAAAATCTATACTCATGATATAATATATGTATGAAAAAGGTCAATCGACAGCTAGGTGTAAAATTTTTGAAGAATTTAGGGGTTTTTTCTCTGGTATTAGCCGGATTTTTAGGACTTACTATGAGTGATTCTGTGAGTGCCTTAAGCTTGAATGATTTAGGGGCTTCAGGCCGACAAGTTTTGACTCAGGTGGGTGCGGTGATTGACGGTGACGTAGATGAAAGCTGCGAAGCGAACGTTTTCTTGGGATTTCGTCCTTGGTATAAGGGTTTAGCTACGCGTGATGATAATGATAAATGTGTGATTGGCAAACCAGCTACCTCAGATAGTGGTACGACGAACTGGGCGCCGTTTGTTTGGGTGGTGGTAATGAATATTATTTATGATATTTCCCTGGTGGCAGGTATTACGGCGACCGGATTTATTATTTATGGTGGTCTTTCTTACGTAATGAGTGAGGGTGATCCAAATAAGGCGGCGAAGGGTAAGAATATTATTCAGGGGGCGGTGATTGGTTTGATTTTGACAATTTTTGCCTCGGTGATTACAAATACGATTATTAGTGTAATTATTAGCGCAACCTAAGGAGAGAAATGAAATTTTTTGCAACAGTAGATTTAGAAAATATTGATTCCTTAAATGAAGGTTTAAATAGATTGCCAAATAAAGAAGGTAATTTTACGCCAACTACGATTTTAAATTATGTTTATGCATTGATTGGTCTAGTGGCGGTCTTTTATATAGTGATGGCGGCAGTGAATTTTGCGATGGCACAAGGTGACGTAGGTAAAGTGACAAAGGCAAAAAATACAATTGTTTTTGCAGTGATTGGTTTGATTATTGTGGTGCTAGCTGCTGCAGTGACGAATTTTGCTTTAACCGCATTGAATTAATTAAATATAAGTAAATTAGTTAAGAATAGGAATCAAAGATGAAGCAAGGTATGAAAAAAATAGTGATGGGTTTGATGCTTTTTGTGGGGTGCTTCGGGTTTTTATTTAGCTTAGTATTTTCTAATCATGTATATGCGGATTCTTCGCGTGAGAATTTTTACGGGGTTTGTGATGACATTGAAGATGAGGATGTGAAGAAAATCGCGGGCTGTGATGAGCCTACCGGAAAAAATAAAGATGTAGTAGAAATTGTGCAGAGTGGGGTGAATGTGGTGATTTCTTTGGTTGGTATGCTGGCGGTATTCTCAATTATTTACGGTGGTTTCACTTATATTACCGCCCAATCTGATCCAGCGAAAATTAAGCGCGGTAAAGATATGGTAGTTTATGCGGTGGTGGCGCTGGTGGTGGCATTCTTGGCTTACGGTATTGTCTTATTTGTGACGAAGAATTTGAAATAATTACAGATTAATTCCAGAGAGAAATGTTTCTGTTTTTCCAGAAGATATGTTATAATTTTGGTAAATTAATATTAAAGGAATAATATGAAAATTTCGAATAAACTAAAAGCTTTGGCAATGGGTGGCACGAGCGTAGTTGCAGTTCTAGGTAACTCCGTCAATACTTTTGCTGGTAAGGTGAAGTGTCCTGATGGTAAAGACGCTACTGGAAATAGCTTAACTGAATGTGGTGGATTAAAAGGTAGTTCAAATCAGAATGATTTAATGGCACAAGCTAACACTATTATTAACGTGGTGATTGGTGTGATTGGTTTTGTGGCTGTGGCTTTCATTATCTTCGGTGGTGTGCAGTATACGACTTCTGCGGGCGATCCAGGTAAGGTGAAGAAGGCTAAGGATACTATTCTCTACGGAATTATTGGTCTTGTGGTTTCTATGCTTGCTTACGCAATCGTGAACTTCGTTCTTGCTAACGTTTTTAAGGGTTAATTAATAAAATACCCCTAAGGGGGTATTTTTAAGATTTAATTTTAGAGAAAAGAGTAAATGAAAAAAAGTTTTAAAAATTTTCTAGCCGTATTTATGTTAGCTGGATTATTCGCGGGCGGAGCTTTAAGTGGTTCGGTATTTGCGAAGACACCTAAATCAGCGGCGGGTGAGGCTAGTGCTGGTAGCTCTAGCGGCTCCGGTTCTGGTGGTTCTAATGGTATTTGTCCTCCGGGGTCAAAAAATAAAGACGCAACGAATATTGCAGCATGTAATATTGATCCTGCACATAAGGGTGATGATCTCATTAATGATACGAATAAAATCATTAATGTAGTAATTGGTGTACTTGGTGTAGTCGCGGTAGCGGTGGTGATTTATGGTGGTTTCCTCTTTCTAACTGCTCAGGGTGATCCGGGTAAGATTAAGAAGGGTAAAGATTCGATTACTTGGGGTATTATCGGTTTGATAATTGCGTTATTATCTTGGTCGATTATTAACTTTGTCTTGAGTAGTACGATGAGTGCGCCAGCAGCACAAAGTAACACTACTACAACTACGGCACCATGAGTAAGTTTAGTTTAAGAAATATCATCTATTCCCTACTATTTACAACTTGCCTAGTACTTGCAGGTTTAGTGAAGCCGGTTTCAGCTTTTACTTGTCCAGATAAAACAATTCGTCAGGGCGAGTCGGTGACGGCACTTTCAGAATGCAATGTAGAAAAAACCGATGGTGATAAATCACTGATGTCGAATGTAAGCATGTTGATTAATGTGTTTGCTTCAGTGATGGGTTTTCTTGCGGTTGGTATGATAATCTATGGTGGATTCATGCTACTCACTGCACAGGGTGACCCGGCGAAAATCAAACGCGGAAAAGATGTAGTCACCTATTCGATTATCGGTGTAATCTTAGTGATGCTGGCTTACGCAATTGTAAACTTCGTCATGAAAAGTGGAATAAAAATTTAAGATAAATTCCTAGAAAAGACCTCTAATATAGAGGTCTTTTTTTTGTACTTTGATTGTCGGGTGATTTTTTGAGTTTAGATTTTTGGCTAAATTTAAATTTATATTTAATTCCCTCATGCTTGCAGTATTTGGGAAACGGCATATATTGAAATTAGTGGATTCGAAAAAAAATATACCGAATTCACGGTATATTTAATTTTTAGACAATGAGTTATGCGATTGGGATGCGGATAGGTGCTTCGGTCTTTTCTTTTTCGAAAGAAATGGTGAGCACGCCGTCTTTTAATTCTGCTTTTACGCTACCTTCGTCTTCGCGAACTTGGACTGGAAGGGCGATTGTACGAGAAAATTCTCCCCAATAACACTCTTGGATGTGCCAACGAGTGGTTTGTTCATCTTCGCCGCCGCTAAGGACACCGGAGATGGTTAAGATATTGTCAGAAATGGTAACATCGAGGTCCCCTTTGGAGATGCCTGCGGTGCGAGCTTTGACAACTAACTTGTCGGCAGTTTCATATACATCCACTGCTAATTGTCCTGGAAAATCACCAGGTTCTTCTTCCCACGCCTCTGGATCTTCTTCTGCTGGAAGTGGACTCGGTTGTTCTTCTAGAGCTGAAACTGGTTCAGAGTCTAGGCCATCATTATCCAGAAAAGCGGCCGCGAGTTCATCTTCCATAAGCATGTCTTCGTCATTAGTACGAGCCATTGCTTGTATTCCTCCACATTAACTATTGTTCCTAATTATTATAAGAGTGGTTATGTTAAAAATCAAGAGTAAACAGCTTTATCGTGTAAAAATTACAATAGAAAAATTTATTTTAGATATGGTTTTGCCAAACAGATGTGTGCGATGCCAGAGAGCGGGCGGGATTTTTTGTGACCGTTGTAAAAAATATATAAGCATAATCAATCCGGGCTATGTGATGAATGATATGTATGGGTTTGAAAAATTATTGGTAGCAGGACTGAAAGAGGGGTGGTTTGAAAGGATGGTGCGAGACTTTAAATATAAGGGGAGGCGAGATTATGGAGAGTTTTTGGCGGAGAAATTGGGAGAGGTAATTTTTGGTGAAGTAAAGAGAATGAAACTTGATGATAGGTCGAGCGAAGTTAAGAGAATGAAGTTTGATGATAGGATGAGCGACAAGTCGGGTGATGAACCGGTTGAGGTATTAAGGATGAAAGATGTTGAGATACAAGAAATTCGAAAAATTGTTTTAGTTCCCTTGCCGACGATTCGAAAACATATTCGGGAAAGAGGATTCGATCATACTTTAAGATTATGTTTTGAGCTGGAGAATTTTTTACAGAAAAGATTAGACGATTTTGGAATAAGTGCGGAATATCAAAGTCTTTTAGTTAGAAAAAATAAGACGGTGCAGGTGGGTAAAGAAAAGAAAGAACGTGTGAAGCAGGCGGAAAAAGCATACGGAATTCGGGAAGGGGTAGAAATTGAGAATAAGACGCTCTATATATTGGTGGACGATGTGACGACGACGGGTGCTTCCCTTGCGGCAGCGAAAAAAATACTGCAGGCCGATCGAGTATGGGCTGCAGTATTAATGAAAGAACGGTAATTAGTTGGTGGTACCGACACCGATCACGGAGTTGAGGACGAAATGAACGATGGCGTAAGCGAGCATTGAGATAATGAGGCCGATAATGGCATAAAGGATGGTGTTTTTGGCGTCTGTAACCTTTTTAGAATCACCACCAGAGAGAATATAGCGAAGGCCACCGTAAACCAGCATAATGACTGAGATGAGGCCGACAATAAGTAATACGGTATTAGTGATGCGGCTGAAAACGCCGTTGTCACCGATGAGTTCAGTAGGCATACCATCAGCACGGGCAGCATTTGCACCCTCTTGGACGCTAGTAGCAGAAGCTAAGAGGCGGCTAGAAAAGAGACAAGCAAAAGCACCGAGGCCGGTAAAAGTTTGTGTAATAATTTTGGTAATTTTTTTCATGAAATATAGAATCTCGCGGTTAAATTCGACAATATTATTTTAACACAGATATGCGAAAAAGCAACGAAAAGTGGGGTTAATAGAGATATTTGAGGAATATTTGGAAAAACTATTAGAGATGTGGTGAATTTATGATAAGATAGAGGTAGACGGAGAGTTACCCAAGTGGCTGAAGGGGGCGGTTTGCTAAATCGCTAGTGTGGGGAGACCTGCAGCGGGAGTTCGAATCTCCCACTCTCCGCCATTACATGACGTCGATTGGAAAAGACCCTTGAAAGGGTCTTTTATTATTCTAAAAATTCTTTTTAGAATAATGCGATTCTCTGTCTTCTGTGTCGTCGTCTCAAAAATGCAAGCACTTTTTCGAACTCCTCCTTGAAGGCGAATCTCCCGCTCTCCGCCATTACATGTTATAATGTTAATAGTTAAAAGGTGCTAATATGGACGAAAAAATTGTAAAGTGGGAAGGTGAAGAATATATTTCACATAATAATGGTGCGGGGTGGTATGTGGGGCTATTTTCAGTGACCTTGGTTTTGAGTTTGCTTTCTTTTTATTTACAGTGGTGGACTTTTTTGGCCTTGGTGATTGTATCGGCTCTGACGCTTTTGATTCTTGCAGTGAGGCCAGCAAGGAAAATTTCCTATACTTTAACCGATAAGGGTTTCACGGAAGGTGACAAATTTTATGCGTTTTCTGAATTTAAATCTTTTGGGATTTTGCAGGATGATGTGCATTTTGCGATTGTTTTGACACCGAGAAAACGCTTATCGCCTGCGGTGACAATTTACTTCCCGGAGAATAAGGGCGAAGGGATTGTCGATATGTTTGGGGCGAAATTACCAATGGAGCCGGTGGAGTTGGATTTACTAGATAAGTTGGTAAAAAGATTACGTATTTAGTTTAATTTGATTGGTTGTGAAATTAAAAAAATCTAAATTTCAGGGGTACAAATCAAAAAGGAAATATGTTATAATATGAGTGTCGTAGTAATACGATGCTCATTTAATTTCTAGGTGAATATTACTTTATGTGGTATTCACACATGCACCCGTAGCTCAGCTGGATAGAGCGTTTGCTTGCGGAGCAAAAGGTCGTAGGTTCGAATCCTGTCGGGTGTACCAAATGAAATTATGAGAAAATCAGTTCCCTTCCGGAGCTGATTTTTTTGTGTGAAAAATTTTGACGCGGTAAAGTTTTTATGAATAAGCTTTTTAAGTAAAAAAGAATTGAATAATGATGATGGAATTTTTTGTTGGCTCTTAATCTGTTGTAGTTAAGAGTAATTTTTGTTAAAATAAGAGGTGGAAGCGTGGCCGAGTGGTTGAAGGCGCACGACTCGAAATCGTGTGGGCCGAAAGGTCTCGGAGGTTCGAATCCTCTCGCTTCCGCCATAAATGACGGAACCAAAAAGACTCTATAGAGTCTTTTTCTTTTTAAGTTAAAAATAAGGATCACGAGGTCCTTATTTTTATTCACTTCCCTTGCCAGTAAAAACGGCAGCGACAGTTTTGATGAGAATTTTAATATCGTAGGTGACACTCCAATGGTCAATGTAGTAACAGTCGAGACGAACGATTTTCTCAAAGTCGGTAATTTCACTGCGGCCGGAAACTTGCCAGAGTCCAGTAATGCCAGGTTTGATACTAATACGACGTTTATGGTGGGCGGCATACTGATTATATTCGTTCACTGTTGGTGGACGAGTACCAACGAGTGACATGCTGCCTCCGAGTACGTTAAAGAATTGAGGTAATTCGTCGATGCTGGTTTTGCGAAGAATCTTACCGATTTTAGTAATGCGTGGATCATTCTTCATCTTAAACATAAAACCTTGCATTTCGTTTTGCTCTTGCAAATCTTTGAGACGTTCTTCGGCATTTTGATACATGGAGCGGAATTTGTAAATGTTGAAGAATTTACCATTACGGCCTACGCGTTTTTGTTTGAAAATAATAGGTCCTGGATCTTCTAGATAAATCAATGGTGCGACAATAATACCAAAAAGAATACAAATTAGACATCCGACTAAGGCACCAAGAATATCCATGAGGCGTTTGACGATTAATTCCCCATCGGTAAAGATACGAGGTGAAAGGCGAATTACGCTGGAGGTGCCGAAGTCTTCGAGTTTAGTTTCAAGGGTTTCAATCGCAAAACTATCGATTGTGATTAGTGAATCGATCCCCATTTTACTAACTAGTTCGATTAATTCGCGGATCTTTTCGCGATCAGTATGAGCAACACTAAAAATTACAAAGTCGACCTGATGACGTTTGAGATATTCAATGGCCGGGGTGGTGAGCTCTTTTAAATCGTAAGCTTCGGCTGGATTAGTAATAGCTTCAGGAGTAAGTTTATTTTTGGTGAGGGGTTTTAATTTATAAAAAAGATCTTTACATTTACCAGAGAGTGAACTAACACCAATAATTTCACAATCTTCAGCGTCAAGTTTTTGGATTTTACTAATTACATTACGAAGGTTGCAACTATCAGTAAAAATTACAGTCTTTTTGGTATGATGTCCGAGGTATTCGCGTTTTAGAAAATGAATTAAATAAAGCGTAATAAAAGAAACTATGAAATTAACTGAGAAAAAAGTGCCGAAGAAGAGTCGTGGAATACTATTGCTTGTATGAGTGAGATAAACAATGGCGGAAAAAATAATGGCCATAAACAGATTAGTGAGAAGAGCGGATTTAGCATGGCGAAGAATACCACGTTTTTTGGTGTCAGGATTACTGTGATAGAAAGTAAAAACAATTAGATATGAAAGAAGAAGATAAAGATAAATAGAGACGGTGCGAATGTTGTAAAAGGCGATATCGTTAGGCTCCCAGCCGAAGCGATAAAAGTAGGTAATTAAAAAAGAAATAGTAATGGCAAAAAGATTAGCGGTAAATAACTCAACACGACGATGATTTGACATATTGAATTTATTGTAACATAAATATTCAGATTTTACAGATTAAATAAAAAAATTACCCCTGTTAATGCTTATGATTGCAGAAAATATAAAATTATTTGCTAATAAAATATATCATATATGAGATATTTTGGTTTGGGTTAATTTTAAGATTTTTGGCGTTACAGGTGGAAATCAGGGGAGAAATTTAGTATAATCAAGGGAGAAAATTAATTGGATGGTGGGGTGAAGGAAGGCAAAATGGCAAGTATTTTTTCAAAAATTATTGCAGGTGAGATTCCATGTTACAAAATTTACGAGGATGAGAAAACCTTGGCTTTTTTGGATATTCACCCAGAAACTAAAGGTCATACCTTGGTGGTGCCGAAACTTGAAGTCGATAAACTTTACGATTTGCCGGATGACTATTATCTGGCGGTGATGAAAACGGTGAAGAAATTGGCAGCCAATATGGAAAAAGTTTTGGGGGAGAGGACGCTAATTAAAGTGATTGGCACCGATGTACCACATGCACATGTGCATCTAGTGACTTTTGATCCAAATTATAAATATGGCCAGGTGGTGGAAGTTTCCGAGGCGGAAATGGCTGAAATACGAGAAAAATTATTCTTAGAAAGTGAGGAGAACTAATGAAATTTGCTCCGGCATATAATCCGGCGGATTTTGAAGCGGATATTTACGCAGCTTGGGAAGCAGCGGGTAAGTTTTTACCGAAAAAAGATGAAATTGAGACGGATGGCAAGAAAACAAAACGCTATTCGATTGTGATGCCACCGCCAAATGCGAACGGAAATCTACATATCGGTCATGGTTTAACAGTGGCGGTGGAAGATTCCCTGACCCGCTACAACAGATTACGCGGACGTCGAACTTGGTACGTGCCAGGAGCAGATCATGCGGGCTTTGAAACTTGGGTGGTTTACGAACGTGAACTGGAAAAATCGGGTCGTTCCCGTTTTTCGATGAGTCGTGATGAAATTTATAGCGAAGTTTGGAATTTTGTACAGAGTAAACGCGGTGATATGGAACTGCAGTTGCGTGCGCTTGGAGCATCTTGTTCATGGCAGGACCTCACTTTTACCCTGGATGAAAATGTGGTGCGCCGTACTTATAAGACTTTCGAGCAGATGTGGAAGGATGGTCTGATTTATCGTGGTGAAAAATTAGTAAATTATTGTACGAAACATCAGACGGCTTTTGCGGATATTGAGGTGGAATACAAGGATGAAAAAGGCATTCTCTACGAGATTAAATATCCATTCGGGCCGGGCGTGGACAGTGACGCTAAGGTGGAACTTCTAGATGAAAATGGTGAAGTCGAGAGAGTAATTGAGGGGGGTGTAGTGGTTTCAACTACGCGTCCAGAAACCTTATTCGGTGATACAGCGGTGGCGATTAACCCAAATGATGAGCGTTATAAATTTTTGCATGGCAAGACTTTAATTTTGCCACTGACGGGTCGTGAAATTCCGGTAGTACTGGATGAACATGCAGAGATGGGCTTCGGTACAGGGGTAGTGAAGATTACGCCGGCGCATGATAATGATGATTTTGAGGTGGGATTGCGTCATGATTTACCGAGAATTCAGGTGATTGGATTTGATGGCAAGATGTTGCCGATTTGTGGTGAAGAAATTGCAGGATTGACTGTCGAAGAAGCGCGTAAGAAGACGGTAAAAATGCTCGATGCGGCGGGATTGCTCGTGGGTGAGAAGAAAATGCAGCACTCTGTGGCGCACTGTTATAAGTGTGGTACGGTGATCGAGCCGATGCTGAAAGAACAGTGGTTTATTGATACTTCGAAGCTAGCGAAGATGGCAATCGAGCGCTTAAATAATAATGAAATTAAGTTTTATCCAGAGAATAAACAGAAGGTTTTGATTAATTATCTCGAGGGGTTGAAGGATTGGAATATTTCACGTCAGATTCCTTGGGGGATTGCAATTCCGATGTTCCATAAGATTGATCCAAATGCAGAAGGTGAGGAATGGGTGTTTGATACTAGAACGCATCTGTTTGAGATTGAAATCGGCGGCGTAAAATATCGTCGCGATGAAGATACTTTTGATACATGGTTCTCTTCTTCGCACTGGCCAATTGTTTGTACGAACTGGGAAGAGGGCTTCAAAAATGAATTCTATCCGTTAAATGTAATGGAGACCGGGGCAGATATTTTGTTTGCTTGGGTGGCTAGAATGATTATGATGGGGGTTTACGTGACGGGCGAAGTGCCATTTAAGGAAGTCTATCTACATGGTTTAGTCTTGGACGCTAAGGGTAAGAAGATGTCTAAATCTAAGGGTAATGTGATTAACCCGATGGAATTGATTGAAAAATATGGTTCGGATGCCTTCCGTATGGGGATTTTGCGTGGCCGCTCAGCGGGATTAAACCAAGCTTTCTCAGAGAATTCAGTGATTTCGAGCCGTAATCTTTGTAATAAGTTATGGAATGTTTCACGTTTCGTACAGGGCATGGTGGACGAAAATGAAGCGGATTCTACAGAGGTGAGCGTTGTAGATTATACAACAGAAAATGCGGGAGAAGACTGGATTTGTCATGAAATTAACCGGGCTAGCTCGATGCTGGAACAGGCGATGAGTGAGTACCGTTTCTCAGAGGCGGTGGAAATTGTCTATAGCTTGGTCTGGGATAAATATGCGGACTGGTTCCTGGAAAGTCAGAAGATTTTTAAGAATATTCCACTTCTGAAGAAGACCTTGGAAAATGTTTTGATGATGATGCATCCTTTTGCGCCCTTTGTAACAGAGGTGATTTGGCAGAATCTTTCTTGGACTTCTGGTATGGTAATTGATGCGGGTTGGCCAGAGACCATGAAGTATGACGAAATTTCGGCGATGAATTTTGAACGTCTGATCGAGGTGGTGACGAAGATTCGCGCGACAAATAATTCCCTGTCGCTTCTAAATAATAATAAGAAATTCGGTCTACTCTTTGGTGAAGACGTAATGGCGATTGAAAATACCTTGCTTTTGAAATTCTTATCACACGTGCCTTATATTTCTTCGACAAACGGTACGCCGAGGGGTCTGAAGTTAGCGATCGCAAACCACGAATTATACCTTGATGTGACGGCTGAGGTCGTAGCTAAATATAAGGATGAACTGACGGAAAAGATTTTGGCAGTAGGTCGAGAACTTGACGGATTAAATTCACGCATGATGAACCCAAGTTACGTGGAAAGAGCCCCAGCGGAATTAGTGAGAGAGACGCGTAATTTGATTGCAGAAAAAGAAAAGCTGATCGATGAAATGAAGATGCAGTTGAATGTAATCTAAAGAGTTCAGTGTTTCCCTGCTACGATGTAATCTAAAAAAGTCTGGCGCTTCCCTGTTAGAATGTACTGGAGGTTGTATATAGATTAAAAAACTTCGGTGATAAACCGAAGTTTTTTGTGATATTTGAGATGGAGGTTGAGATTTAAGTTTAATGCGTGTTTGTGTCTTCAAATGCAAAATAATTAGGGTAGTTCCCTTCCAGTTTTAATTTACAGAGGTCATTTAGCATCCCAGATATAATCTTAATGATAAATTTAGTTTTTTAGCATCATAATAAGAGTATTTTCTTAACTAATAAAATTTATGACACAAAAATACTATGCGCTTTTTTAGGTCATAAAAATTCTCACCCAAATTTGTGAAAAAAGCGTGAAAATACAGTGCTTCCCTGTTAAGCACATGAAAAATTTTGCATAATGTAAAATGCTAATGTTATATGCTTGACAAATAAGCATAAACATTTCCTAATAATGTACTGATCTGTTCTTATATGACCCAATTACCGAGGCGCTATCGTAGTTAAAATTATGTGTTCCGTTTTAAAAATTCGATAATTGTTATGTCTATATTAGCGTGAGCGGGTTGCTAAGTCAAGTGGGTTCTAAATATAGGGAAGAATTGAAATTAACTTATGCACTTTATGGAAAAGTCGGGGGAATAATGGTGGAAAAAGCCTACCTATGAGCATTAAGTGGATTTATATAAAAAGGGAACTTGTGTAAAAAATGCACGGGTTGGGATATTCGGGCTTGGGTTTGTTTATTGGTCTAGGATATATAGGAATATTCAAGTAGGGAACTAGTGCAAAAAATGCACGGGTTGGGCTGATAATGTTTTTGAGGTAGATTGGAAAATATTGAGGTTGGATGGAAAAGGGAAGAAGGTTATGTTAAAATGTGGTTGTGGCATATATTAGAAAATTTAAGACAGCTTCAGGTGCGACCGGGGTGCAAGTTTGCTATAAAGAGCATGGCAAGGTTGTGAAACTGGTTCATGTGGGTTCAAGTAACTCGGAACTCGGGCTGACGAAACTTCTAAGAAAGGCCCAAGATATTATTGATGCAGGGAAGCGCAGGCTTTTCTGATTAGATGATCGCAAATTAAGGTTATTTTTGATTGATTTTTAAATTTGTTTGAAGAGCGGTTTAATAGGTGCGGTTAAAAATAACTAAATTTTGTTTATTTTTGATGGATTGCCGTCAAGAATTTTGATTAGCCACTGCAATGAGGTTTATTTTTGATGTGGTTTTTCGATTTATTGGTACTGGATTTGGTCTTTAGGGCAGATTTATTTTTACCTAGATCGGTTTGGTCTTCTAGGCAGTTTTATTTTGACTTAGATTTTTAGTTTTTACGAATTTTGTTTATGCTTGAAAAATTTAAATTTATTGATATGATTTGAATTAGCTTGAATTATTATTCGACAGAGAAACGTTGGTTTAGTACATTAGGAGGTTGAAATGAAAATCATGGAAACAAGTGCAAGATTGTTGAATCCATTTTTGGATGAGCTTTCGGATGAATTTTATCTGCAAATGTTGTTAAGACATGTAGAAAAATGTGGCAGAATCTGTTATCTGAGTGAGCCGAAGGATCCGGAGGGAAGCACGGAGAAGTTTGTTCGGATGCTGATCAAAAATGGGCATGAGTCACCATTGGAGCATGGAAGTTGTACGTTCAAAATTGTGACGGATCGGGCAATTTCACAGGAAATTGTGAGACATCGTTTGGCGTCTTATTCTCAGGAATCTACGAGGTATTGTAATTATGCGAATGGGAAATTTGCAAGGGAGATTACAGTGATTGAGTCGAGTGGCCTGGCGGAAAATGAGGCGAGGGAATGGCTGAATTTAATGGAGATGTCGGAGAGGACGTACCTACATCAAATTGATGCTGGCGTGAAGCCGGAAAAGGTGCGGGATGTGTTGCCGCTTTGCCTAAAAACCGAACTGATGATGACGGCGAATTTTAGAGAATGGCGACATTTTTTGAAATTACGTGGTTCAAGAATGGCGCATCCAGAAATTCGGAAAATTGCTAATCAGATCTATCAGATTTTCCAGCAGGCGATTCCGGTACTGGTGGAAGATATTGAGATTTTTGATGATGATGCTGCTGAATAATTTTGCAGGTAGAATTTTGTTCAACCAAAAAGACTCGCGGAGGACGAGTCTTTTTTACGTGCTGAATTTTCTCGGAGAGTGAGAGAGGGGAGAGGGAATTATTAGTTCATCCTCACGGGGAGGTTGAGGGGGTGTACATATTTATGTAATAGAATATTTGGCGATGGATCTAGAACTATGGTGCGGCTTTATAAGTGAAGTAGCCAGGCTTGCCGTTAGATGGGTCATCGATACGGGCATAAGTACGGAAACTATCGTAGTTACTTTGATGAGTACCAGCACCACCAACTAGTTTTGGTGTATCGGTAAACATACGATCGGTGGAGTTGTAATAGGTTACACCATAAACAGCTGGAACGAATTTTTCTGATGTATAGATTGTAGTGAGTTCGGGATTTTCATAGAATGCACCATACATATCTGTAGTACCGGAAGTATCAAATCCAGGAATGGAGATAGTGATAACTTTTTTCATATTATGGAAGGTGTAGTACATGGTTTTAAGAGCATTGGTCGTCTTAACATGACTTAAATCTAATTCTGTGAGAAGTTGAGATCCATTAAACATATAGTTAATGTTCTCCGCTTTTTCTAGATTGAAATTGTTAATATCTAAGGTCTTAAATCTATTTCCATCGAACATATACTTAAAATCTGTAACTTTTTCAGTATTAAAGCTAGAAAGATTAATATTTCCGGCATAGCAGCCTGTAAACATATATGTCATATTAGTAACATTTTCGGTTGTGAGAGGCATATTAAGAGTGTAATTGTCTGGTAAAGAGTAAAGACCAAAGAATGCACGCTCCATAGTAGTAACCTTGGAAGTATTGAATGGATTTGGTAAGATGAGTTCGGTAACTGGAACGCTATCAAAGAAGGACTGTAGTGAGGTGGCTTCAGGGAGACCGACGAAACTCGTAAGATCTGCTTTTCCGATTTTGGCGGCTCTAAACATATTCACAACATTGGTAACTTTTTCGGTATTAAAATCTGCCCCGAAAATAGCTTCTTGACTTGGCCTTTCGGTAAAAGCTTGATCAAACATGCTTTCCATATTGGTGACATTTCTTGTATTAAAATTGAAAACTTGGGGACCCTGCATATATTTCGCTTTATAGAACATGAATCCCATATCCGTGACAGCTGCAGTGTTAAAGCCAGATGATGGTAGGCCATTAACGAGAGATTCACTAAACATGTGGTTCATATTGGTAACGGAACGAGTATCAAAACCAGCAGAAGGTAAGTATCTAATATAAGATTTATTAAACATGTATGCCATATTGGTAACTTTACTAGTGTCAAAAACGGCTGGATAGGTAATAGTAGGGCTGTAATTGAAATAATCATTAAACATATAAGACATGTCGGTGACGTTTTTGGTATTAAAACTAGAAAGATCTAATTTTTCAAATCTAGTCCCATTAAACATATAGCTCATATTGGTAACTTTTTCAGTATTAAAGCCGGAAGTGTTAACGAAATTTCGAAGGCTGCTTGCATTTGAGAACATACCATACATATTGGTGACATTTTTAGTATTAAAACCACTTAGATCAAAGTCTTTCATGTTACTACAGCCCGCAAACATCATATTCATGTCGGTGACATTCTCGGTATTAAATTTATTACCAATCTTAAATGTTTCGACACTGTTAGCGTAGAACATTTTAGCCATATTAGTTACTTTACTGGTGTCAAATTTGTCACCAAGATCTAGATTTCCTAGACTATAAATTCTAGAGAACATTCCTTCCATATTGGTGACGTTTTTAGTGTCAAAATTTGGACCTAGGGTCAAGGATTCGATTTGTTTACTGCTATTTTCGGTGTCAGTACCAAAAAGATAGCTCATATCGGTGACATTTTCGGTATTAAAAGATGACAAATTTAGATAATTGGAGCTACGAGTTTTAAGATTTTTGAACATATTTTTCATTTTTGTAAGCCTGGAGACGTTGGACTTATTTGGCAAGTAACGAATTGAATTGTAATAACCGCCATAACTTTCAAACATACTTTCAGTGTCTTCTAGTACAGAGAAAGTGGCTTTTCCAAAGTCGATCATATTAGATTCGGAATTTTTGTACATCGAATTAGTGGATGTAGTATATTTCCCGAAGTTTTCGGTAGCCGTACGAATGCCGTATGAAAATTCGATAATACTACCTTCAAAGAAGGATGTCATATCTGAGCTATTTTCAAGGAAGTTGCCGGAAAGAGAAACGGAATATTTTCTTTTACCATTATTTTTGAACATGGAATTAGTTGAGACTGGACCAGTTGTATTAATAGTGACATAAGGTTGAAGATTAGATAATTCGAACATAGAATCCAAATTGGTAGGATTGGCTTTTGCAATTGAATTTACCATATTGGATGAATACTTAATGTCATAGTATGCGGATTCATTCACATTACCCAATTTATAGAACATATAAGAAAAATCTTTAGTTTTCGAAAAACTTACTTGCCCATCGTTCGGCCAATTATAAAATAACTCAGTAGAAACACTATTAAGTCCAGAAAACATATATGAAGAGTCGGCGTTAGTATAGATGTGATGCACATTGGACCAGATGGTTAAGGCGTAGCTATTAGTTGAAGATTGAACGGCGGTAAGATAGACAGGTTCTTCAGAGTTTTCAGTAGAGATTTTGACAGTCTTTTTGGAAGTAGCCGTTGGTTCAGTTTTTGCAAAAGTTAAACTATTTATATAAACTGGAAGTTCAGATTTTGGGTCATTAAGAATGGTAGGATCCGTGGTGTTGACGGCTTCACGAAGTAACTTATTGAATTCACGACCAGTAACTAAGGTAGAACTAATTTCCTCATTAACGATAAGTGAGTATGTAATATCGCCAATGTATTTTCCGGAGACGATTTGTTGGTTAGCACGGGCGAAAAGATTAGCCTTGTAAGTAAAGCCGTCTGTAGGGGTGGCAGTGTCGGACTTCTTTAAAAGAGTTGGAGCACTTGGTTTGCCGATTTGGAAGTAGTTAGAATCACATTGGGTGGTGCTACCGTAATATTGGCCACAGAATCCCCAAATATTGATTTGGTCGGCAGCAAAAGAGTAATAAGCGGAACCGTTTATTGGTTTAAGGATGGAGTTTGAAGCTTTTTCATTAACGAAATTACCATTTTCGTCACCACCAGATACATAAAGGGAATAACCTGCGACACTAGTGGTTTTAGCGGTAGCTTGCATACCCGAAGCGCGGAGCATGATTTGTTCGGTACCTTGAGGGGTGAGATCGATATTAAAATTTCCCGTTACTGTTAGAGACGCAGATGAATCCTCAGCATAAACATTGTTTGGGGAATTAAAAATAAGAAAAACCGACCCAAGTAGGGTAAGTAGAACTAAACTTCTCTTAACCAAAAAATTAATTCGGTTAAGACCTAAAAGTCTCAACACAAATAAACCTCCAATAAACTAATTATGCTTAATTATATATGAAATTGGTCGGATTTTCAAATAGAAAAAGAAATTGAGATTAAAAAATATCCCCTGTACTGGGGATATTTAGGTGGCAATTTGGCGATTATTTAATTTCGGAGCGAGGAAGAATGTTGAGTTTGTATGGGTTGGAAGGTTGGACACCGGATAGAATTTCGTAGTAAGCGGCGGAGGCGACCATGGCGGCGTTATCGCCGGAGAATTTTGGCAGAGGGAAATAACATTTAAGGTCTTTGAATTTTGATTCGAGTTTTTTGGCATCTTCGCGCAGGGTTTGATTGGCAGAAACACCACCAGCGATGACGAGGGATTTGGTCTCGGGATTTTGCTTAATAGCGGTAGTGATTTTTTCAAGGAGAATGTCGGTGACGGCCTGGTCAAAAGATGCAGCTAAATCTGCCTTGGTGGTATCGTCGAGTAATTCAGCGAGCTTGGAAGAAGGATAGGAAATTGGGACATTGACGAGATTTTGGACAGTGCGTAAGAACGCGGTTTTGAGGCCAGAAAAAGAAAAATCGAGAGAATTAGCCAGTGGGTGAGGGAAAGTAAAACGATGAGGATTGCCGGATTTCGCGAGATTGGAAATGGCTGGTCCGCCTGGATAGGGAAGGCCGAGTATTTTGGCGATTTTATCGAAGCATTCACCGACGGCATCGTCACGAGTGGAGGCAATAATTTCAAAATGATTGTGATGTTTCATACGGATAATTTGGGTGTGTCCGCCGGAAATAACGAGAGCAAGTAGGGGGAATTCAGGTTTTTCGGTGAGCCAGTTGGCATAAATATGAGATTTGAGGTGATGTACTGGATAGAAAGGGATGTGGTGCAAAATGCTGATAGTGCGAGCGGAAAGTGTACCAACGAGAAGTGAGCCCAGCAGACCTGGAGTGTGAGTGACGGCGATGGCGTCAATTTGGGACCAGTCGTTCGGTTTTAGACCGGCATCAGTGAAAGCTTGATGGATGACCGGCTGGATGGCTTCGAGATGGGAGCGGGCGGCAATTTCAGGAATCACACCACCGTAATTTACGAAGATATTGATTTGAGAAACTACGATATTGCTCAAAATTTGATCACCATTTTCGACAATGGCGGCAGCAGTTTCATCGCAAGAAGTCTCGATACCTAAAATTTTCATGAGTAAATTATATCACGAACAGGGAAGAATGGTCGAAACGGAGGAGCGATTGGGGCGGAGAGATGGATAAGGCGGAAAGAAATTGAGTTGAATGATTGACTGAGATTAGCGGTTTGGTTGTTTGATGGAATCGATAGGGTTTTTACCCGCAGCTTTTAGAGATGGGATGGTGCCAGAAATAAAGCCAGTGAAAAGGGCGACACCGAGAGCGATGGCAGGAATTTCTGGGGAGAAGTAAATTTTGAATTCGGTGAGAAAGGCGGTGACGAGAAGTGCGGCATAACCGATAATAAAACCGAGTACGGCGCCAGAGATATTGAGCAGGATGGATTCGAAAATAAATTGTAGGAAAATATTAAAGTGAGTGGCACCGATGGCTTTTCGGACGCCAATTTCGTGGGTGCGTTCGGTGACCGTGGCGATCATAATACTGGTAATACTAATCGAGCCGACAATAATAGAGATAATTGCGATAATAGAAAGTAAGACGGTGATAAGTTTAATATTGGAAGAAGCGGGATGTGAAATTTGTTCTTCGGATGCGAGTTGAAAGGCGCCGGCGAGGTTAGGATTTTCGGAAAGTTTTTTATTTAGAGAATCTTTGACAGAAAGCATAGTGTTATGATCTGGTAATTGAATAAGCACTTTTTCGATAATAGGATTCAAAGTAGCTAGTTGATCAAAATTCACTAGGCCGACTTGGTTGAAATTAAAGCGAGTAAAATTACGCGGATTGTCTTGATTTTCAAGAACACCAGTGACAATGTAGCGTTCGCCCTTAATGTTGACGGTTTTACCGATACTTTCGGCGGTGCCAAAAAGTTGAAGGGAGAGATTGTGACCCAGGACGATAGTTTTGAGGCTGGCATCACTCTGGAAAGAGCCAGTTTTAACTTTAAGGCCGAGGGTTTTGAGAGTAGATTCGTAGAGGCCAATGATATTGCCATTGGCGACAAGATTATCACCGGAAAGATTACAGGTGATAGGGGCAAAAGGTGAGATAGCGGCAGTGGTATTGATAGATTTTTGGACAAGTTCAACAGTTTCTTTATTAAAAGGGGAAGAGATGAGGGGTTTGGCAGTGAGGATGGAGGAAATATCGGTGGCTTCATCGGATTTTTGTTGAAGCACCAGGAGGGCGTCGTTAGTTTCGGCCTTAACGAGATTTTTGAAACTGCCAATAATACCAAAAGTGTAGACGATGCTAGCGATACCAATAGCAATACCAAGAGAGGTGAGAAATGTACGCAATTTTTGACGCTTCAAGGAAGAGCGGGCGATGGCGTAATTCGTGCGAAGCAACAATGACATTATTTGTGACCTTTCTTTTTTGCAGATTTTTTAGTGTGAGACTTAGATTTTTTGTTAAAATTAAGATTAAATTTGAGGGTGGAATTAGATTTATTACGCTTGATTGGAGTAATGGTGGCGATTTGAGAGACTGGTTCGACTTCCTCGGTTTCTTTTTTAGGAGTTTCTGGTTTAGTTTCTTCGGTCTCGGATTTTACTGGTGGGAAATATTCCTTGACTGGAGCAGGGGTTGGTTTTTTAGTAGAATTTGGAAGTTCGGAAACGGTACCAAGATTGTAAGAGAGGGGTTTTTCGACAGATTTTTCAGTAGGTTTTTCTGGAGTATTTGGAATGAATTTTGGTTCAAAAGGATTGTTGGATGGTTCAGGGGTACGAGTAACTTTCGGACGCGTTGAGGCAAGTTTTGGCTCGAGTCCGATGCGAGGAGCTTCTGGTTTTATAATGTGTGGAGTTTCCGATTTAATAATGCGTGGAATTTCGGATTTATTAGTAACAGAAATTTCTTCAGAGCGAGAAGAAACTGATGTGGTTTCGGATTTAGAAGTTTTAGAATTGAAGTGAATATCAATACGCTCTGGGAGATTGTGGTCGGCGACGAATTTGAAGTCACGGTCAATCGAGCCGTCGATCATATGAAGCACACGAGTGGCATACTTAGTAAGGGCTGGGTTGTGGGTAACCATAATAATAGTATTGCCAGCCTGGTGGACGCGATGAAGCTCCTGCATAACAGCTTCGGAACTCTTCGTATCGAGACTACCAGTCGGTTCATCGGCAAGAATAATTTCCGGATTAGCGACCAGAGCGCGAGCGATGGCGACACGTTGCTTTTGGCCACCAGAAAGTTGGTATGGGTAATAATATTCTTTGGTTTGAAGATCAAAATTTTTTAGAGTTTCGGAAGATTTGATGATGGCTTTAGTATGGCTGACGCCAGCATAGATAAGAGGTAGGGCAACGTTTTCGAGGACGGTTAAAGTAGGGATGAGATTATATTCTTGAAAAATAATACCAATTTTTTGCGAACGAAGTTTGGCAAGACGACGACTACTGAAATGAGAGGTTGGAGTTTGATTTAAAAAGTATTGGCCAGAGGTGGGGTGGTCGAGAAAACCGAGAATATTAAGTAATGTGGTTTTACCACAACCGGACGGACCCATGATCATGATAAATTCGCCAGGTTTGACCTGCAAATAGAAATTTTGGAGAGCGTAAGATTCCGCTTCGCCAATCCCAAAAACACGATTAATATCATGCAGTTCAATCAAATTGTTTGGGGATGTTTGTTGATTATTTACCTCTTGTGCCATTAGTCTTATTATAAACTAAAAAGAAAAATATGTTATGATTATGTAGAAAATTATTGAGTTTTTATGGCAAAGAAAAAAAAGTCGAAAAAAAGTGGAGTAAATCAAAAGAAAAATCATAATCACAGCAAAAAACAAATGGCTGTGAAGGATTTTTCTAATGCTAAAAATTATGCCGAAAAAGCGGAAGCGGTTTCGAATGAAGTCGACTTAAATGTGACGCCGAAAAAGGAAACTGAAAAAATAGCAAAAGCAGAATCGAAAAAAACGGAAGCGGTTTTAGAAAATGTAGAATCGAAATTTAATAAAGCAGAAGCGATTTCAGAAAAAGCGGAAGCGGAAACTAAAAAACTAAAAACGGAAAATACTGTAAAATCCCAAAAATCGAAGGCAAAAAAAGTAGACAAAAATAAAGTGCCGCTTTGGGCGAAAATTGTGATGATTGCTTTGTCGGTAATTTTAGTCTTAATTATTACGGCAATCACTTTGGCTTATATGTTACTTTCACATTCCACGGCGGTATTTAAGGGGAATCCGATGGATATTCTGATTAGTTCAGAATTAAAGAAGGATGAAAATGGACAGACGAATTTTTTGATTTTTGGTACTTCGGAAGATGCGAAGGGTCATGGTGGTCAAGAATTAACTGATTCGATTTTGGTGGCTTCGATTAATCAGGAATATAAAACGGCGAAAGTTTTTAGTGTGCCAAGGGATCTTTGGGTTAACTATTCGGTAGCGGGGAGTGAGCCAATGAGCTGTACGGTAGGGGATCGAGGAAAAATTAATGCAACCTATCTCTGCGCATTAGAAGAATACAGAAATTCGATGAGCGTGAGTAATGCGAAGGATGCGGCATCACTATATTTTGCGAAGAAAATTTCTGAAGTGACAGGTCTTTCGATGCATTATTATGTGGCGGCGGACTGGAGTGTGGTGAAGATGATCGTGGATAAAATCGGCGGGATTGACGTGGATGTTTATGCGGATGATGAGGACGGAATTTATGATTCGTGCCAGGGAATTGATCTGAAAAAAGGCATGTATTACAACATGAACGGTGACCTTGCGATGAAGCTAGCGAGAGCGCGTAATGCGGCCTGTGCACCAGGGGATTATGGTCTTTCAAGGAGTAATTTTGACCGCGAAATTAATCAGCAGAGGATTATGAATGCGATTAAAAACAAGGTTTCGAGTATCGGAATTTTGATGAATCCGGGTCAAGTAATGAGTATTATTGACGGCCTGGGGGATAATTTGAGAACAAATATCGTGATGTCGGAAGTAAGGACTTTAATTGATTTTGGTACGAAATTAGGAGGAGGAATTCAGCCAATTTCAACGATTGATCAATTTGGTACGGGAAGAATTGGCTTATCGAGTGTGGTAATTCCGGCGGGTGCTTCGACTTATTCGGAAGGTTCATTATATAATTACACAAATTTCCAGAGATATCTGCGTAGTCAGATTGTGATGCCGAAGGAAATTAAAATAGAGAAATAAAAAAAGCTCGACATTGATAGTCGAGCAAGGAATGCTACGGTTGCTTGTTTTTTGAGTTGTTTAATGTGATTAGCTATACACGTTACACGTGCATCGTGATACGAAATAGGCAAATATTGAAGTCCTACGTACTTTAACCTGTATCTTTCTTACATCAGGTCCACACCAGAACGTTCTAACGCCATCTGCCCCTATTGCAGACATTTCTTCCCATACAACATTGCCATTCCGATCGAGCATTCTAACATCATTGGTCACTCCCCAGCTATTATTGTACATAGCAATGGTGATTTCTCTTCCATTGTGGCGACCCATATTTACTGTATCTGTATAATACGTATATACAGTTACATTTTCATTTGCGGATGCTGTGAATGCCACTGTGAAGACAAAAATTAAAAGTGCAAGAAAAAACGAAAATCTTCTTCTCATTTGATTATCCCCCTTTAAAAATATTAAACAACCATAGCTGATGTAATTTTAGCATATTATTCTTAATAAGTATTTATAAAATATAAATTTTGTTTTAGAATAAACATATAAAAACTAACCTTAAGGAGAATAAATGGCGGGAAGAGAAAATAAAAAACGATTTGTAGGGTTAAATACGGCTTTACTATTAATTTTAGGTGTAGTGTCCGGAGTTTTGACGGTTTGGGGTGTGAGTCAAATTAAGACTGCAATGCGTGCAGGAGTTGATGTGGACAACGTGCCAGCGATTTGTCATGATGGAACCGAAAAGCACGAGAAGTTGATGTTAAAAAATGCTTGGCTCTGCGAAAGGTCGGAAGAAAAGAAAAAAGAAGATGTAACGAATAACGAGTCGGCACTGTTTATTTTTGATCGCATGAATCACATGACGGAATTAAGTATATCTGCAACAATGATAGCGACTATAGTAGTGGGCAGCATGGTAACACTCGGAGCTTTTGTTTCGGCGCTGGTGTATTTCTTGCATAATAAAAATAATCGTTAAAAATACTGAAAATAAAATAAGACCCTCTGGGTCTATTTTATTTTAATGGCGGAAGCGAGAGTGTTAAGATTTTATTTCATAAAATCTTTCCGTTCCTCCTCGCTCGCAAAATGAAAATAAATTTTCTTTTGTCTCGCTTCGTCGTCCGGTAGGCTTTTTGGAAGGCAAAATCCTTCCGTTCCTCCTCGCTCGCAAAATGAAAATAAATTTTCTTTTGTCTCGCTTCGTCGTCCGGTCGAACCTACGGTTCTCATCCTCTCACAAGTTAAAATAAAATAAGACCCTCTGGGTCTATTTTATTTTAATGGCGGAAGCGAGAGGATTCGAACCTCCGATACGGTTCCCCGCATACACGCGTTCCAGGCGTGCTCCTTAAACCACTCGGACACACTTCCAACAATTTTCTATATTATAACAGAATTTAGGGAGAAAATGAAGAAAAGTCTGAGAAAATAGACTATTTTTATTTAACGTTTATGCTAATATGAAGGTATGTAAAAGTTAATGGAGTGGGCGAAAGGAGAGGTGTCCCATGAAAAATAAAGACGAAAAACAAAAAGAGAAGCATAAATGTAAATATATCTTCGTAACCGGCGGAGTACTTTCTGGAGTAGGTAAGGGAATTACGGCAGCTTCGATCGGGGCTATTTTGAAAGCTAAGGATTTCAAGGTGACAATGCAAAAGTGCGACCCGTATCTGAATGTGGATGCAGGGCTTTTGAACCCGGTGGAACATGGTGAATGCTATGTGACGCATGATGGGGTGGAAACCGATCTCGATCTTGGGCATTACGAACGTTTCTTGGATTTTGAAACGAACCGCTATTCGATTACGCTTTCGGGTTCGATTTTTAAGGAATTGATTGAAAAAGAACGCGCGGGAGGTTTTCATGGTAAAACCGTACAGTTGGTGCCGCATTTTACGGATTTAGTGCAAGAAAAAATTATGAATGCTTCGAAAAATTCGGATATTCATATCGTAGAAATTGGTGGTACGGTGGGTGATTATGAGGGGCTGTCGTTTATTGAAGCGATTAGATTGTTTGGGAACAAAGTGGGGCGACGGAATTGTCTTTACGTGAATGTAGTTTATGTGCCATGGATTAATACTTCGAAAGAATTGAAGAGTAAACCAGCACAAAATGCGTTAAAAGATTTACGTGGATTTGGGATCATTCCAGATGTGGTGGTTTGTCGTACGGAAAAACCAGCGCCACGCGAAATTTGTGAAAAAATTGCTAGATTTTCGGGAATTCCAGATGAAGCAGTCTTGAACCTACCAGATATTGATTCGGTGTATGATGTGCCGTTTAATGTTTTGAAATCTGGCGTGCTGGAGATTTTGAATGATTTTGTGGGGGATGACAGTGAACCAGACATGTCTGCTTGGGAAGAATTTTCGAAGAAGCGGGCGCAGAAAAACGCGCGAACCGTGAAGGTGGGATTGGTGGCGAAGTATGTGGGGAACGAAGATACCTATATCTGTGTAACGGAAGCTTTGAAAGCAGCGGCGGCTTGGAATGACGTGAATCTGGATTTGCGCTGGATTAACGCAGAAAAAGTCGATGAAAAAACATTAGCAGAAGTCGACGGTCTAGTGGTGCCGGGTGGATTTGGTAATCGTGGGGTGGAGGGGAAAATCGCGGCAGCAAATTATGCTTTGGATCACGATGTACCTTATCTCGGATTATGTCTAGGGATGCAGGTGGCTTGTATCGCGAGCGCAAGAAGAGCAGGACTTATTCAGGCAAATTCGGAAGAATTTGATAAAGAAACCAAGGAAAACGTGATTTATCTGATGGATGGACAGGAGGGGAAGGAATCGACTGGTGGCAGTATGCGTCTCGGAGATTTTCCGGCGAAATTAGTCAAGGGAAGTAAAACAGCTAAGATTTATGGAAAAACTAGTATCGTAGAACGTCATCGTCACCGTTATGAAGTGAATCAAAAATTCCTTAAGGAAATCGAAAAGGGTGGCGTAGTGGTATCGGGTACCTCGCCAGATGGAAAATTGGTGGAATTCGTAGAGGCTCCGGGTAAAAAATTCTTCGTGGGAACACAGGCACACCCAGAACTGAAGTCGAGACCTTTACGTGTGCACCCATTATTTATGGAGTTTGTAAAAAGCTTAAAATAAAGAAAACTTAAAGTTCTAAAAGTGAGTTTTAAAATAGCAGTCTAAGGGCTGCTATTTTCTCTATGGCTAGGGAAAATACGATCGAGATTTTATGGAATTTTTGTATTTTTTTGAAAAATGTTGTGTAATTAAAATTGTGATAAAATAGAGATATGGAAGAAATTCAAAATACCCTAAAAAAGATGATTGTCGAATTATACGCCGTAGAAATGGATGTAGTTTTGACGCCTGCGCCAGAGAATACTGGCTGTGACTTCGCGACCAATGTGGCGATGTTGTTAGCAAAAACTTTAAAGAAGAATCCGATGGAAATTGCCGAGGAGCTCGTGCGTGGACTTGGTGAGACGGATTTGGAAGTGGAAATCGCACGGCCTGGGTTTTTGAATTTCAAATTAAGCAATAAAAATCTTCTAAAAAATATCGATAAGTTCGAAAAAGATTTTACGAAAAATATATCATCAGACGCATATTCTGGTCAGACGGTGATTTGTGAATTTTCTGATCCGAACCCATTTAAGGTGCTGCATGTCGGTCATCTTTACACTTCAATTGTGGGGGAAGCAATTTCGCGCGTGATTGAATATGCCGGCGGTAAAGTGGTGCGCGCGAATTTCGGTGGTGATATCGGATTACATGTAGCCAGGAATATGTATGGGATGCTGCGTAAAATTGATCAGATTCCGACGGATTTATCACCGGAGAAAGTGGCAGATTTGCTGGCCGAATGTTATGTGTTTGGTACCAGGGCTGACGAAGATAGTGCAGAAGCGCACGCGGAAATCGTGAAATTAAATAAGATGATTTTCGAAATTGCGGAAGCAGGGGAAGGTGCGGATTATAGTAACGACCCAGAACGCGCCAGAGTCGCAGAACTTTACTTCTGGGGTCGCAAGAACAGTTATCAATATTTTGAGAATTTCTATAAGCGTTTGCAGGTGAAATTTGATAAATATTACCCTGAATCAACGGTGGCGAAGACTGGACTAGAAACCGTACGCCGCGAGCTAAAGAACGGGGTTTATGAGATGTCGGATGGGGCGGTAGTTTACCGTGGCGATAAGCATGGACTTCATACCAGGGTATTTATTAATAATAATGGCCTGCCAACTTACGAAGCCAAAGATACGGGTTTGATTTTTGAGAAATATAAAGATTTTCATTTTGATAAATCGATTATTATTACTGGTAACGACATTATTGAATACATGAAAGTGGTGCTCTCGGCGATTTCGCAATATGCGCCGGAACTTTCGAGTAGAACTTTACATATTACACACGGTCAGGTGAAATTGCCAGGTAATGAAAAAATGTCTTCGAGAAAAGGGAACTTTTTACGCGCGATTGATGTGATTGAAATGGTGCGCGAGGCGATGGAAAAATCGAGCGACGAGAAGGTTTTGATGGGCGCTCTGAAGTATGCATTTGCTAAATACAAGATTGGCGGAGATATCATATTTGATATAAAAGAGTCAGTTTCGATGACGGGAAATTCCGGTCCATATCTGCAATATTCGGCAGTGCGTGCGAAGAAAATTTTGGGTAAAATCTTCAGTGGTCGCATTAGTGGGGAATTAAATAAAGTTGAATCGGAGGCTGAGGCTCTAATTTCAGAAAATGATTCGACGGAAAAAGAAGAAAAATACCTCGCAGATATTTCGATTTACGAACGTAATTTGATGAAGAAGTTGATGCAGTACCCGGATGTTTTGAAGGAGACAGTGCGTGAACTTTTGCCAAATAAAATTTGTACTTACCTGTATGAATTAGCACAAGAATTTAGTCGTTTTTATGAACATGTGCAGGTAGCGGGTTCAGAATTTGAGCTAGAACGAGGTAAAATTATCCTAGTTTACCTAAAAGTTTTGACTCACGGTTTGAATTTGCTAGGAATTGAAGTGCCGGAGCAAATGTAATGCCGAAAAAAGCGAAATTACTCTGGATGGACCTGGAGATGACAGGTTTGGATCCGGGAAAAGACAAGATTTTGGAAGTGGCAGTGATTGCGACAGATTGGGAATTGAATCCGATGGCGCAAATGACGGCGACGGTGAAAGTTTCGGAAAAATTGATTAAAGAACGCATGGTGGGAGAGTTCTGGGAAAAACACGAAGAGACTTATCAAAAACTTTGTGAACAAAATAAAACTGGACTTCCAGTGAAGGAAGTAGAAGAGATGCTGCTAAAATTCATTGATGATCATTTCGGTGATGAAGTATATTTAGCAGGAAATTCGATTCACCAGGATAAAAGATTTATCGTCAAAGAGTGGCCGAAATTAAATGAGCGATTGCATTATCGAATGCTTGATGTGTCGGCATTTAAACTGTATTTTGAAAATGTGATGAAGAAAAAATTTACCAAAAGGGAAATGCATTTGGCGTTGGATGATATTTTGGGGTCGATTGAAGAATTAAAATATTACAGTAAATATATAAAGAAATAAGATGTTTGAGATAGAAAAAGTTAGCGGAATTGGTGAATATAGGAAAGAAAAATTTTTGGATATTCACGCGAATACAAAAAATCCGAATTTGGAAGAGTATGTTTATTTGACGCCGAATGAAAAAGTATTTTTGGTAGAACGCAAAAATACTTTGGAAGTTAGATGCGACCGAAATCTTTCGAAATTATTAAAAGAAGAATTCGAATCGGTGATGACTTCGCGTTATTTTGGTGTGGGGGGAGTGGAAATTGTGCTGAGTGGCCAAGTGGAAGAAGATAAAATCGAGGATTTGGTGCGACTAAGTTATAATCTGACTAAGGAAATGACGGATTAAAATTCCAGGATAATAAAAATAGGTCGAAATGGCCTATTTTTTATCTAGAATAATTTGCCAGAACGAAAAATTTTCCATATAATGAGCCTATGAAAAAAGAATTGAAAAAACTCAAAAAGAATGTCGAAAAAGTGAGTAAATCGAACTTTATGACGGAATTTAAGGAATTCATCAATCGTGGTAATGTACTCGATTTAGCCGTCGGTGTGATTATCGGTGGTGCATTCCAGAAAATTATCTCATCACTAGTAAACGATATCATCATGCCGGTGGTGAGCTTGATTGTCGGTGGGGTAGATTTTCGCAATTTGGAAATCACGATTCCAAATTTCTTTGGTCAGAACTCTGCGGCACATATTAACTACGGTAGTTTCTTGCAGAATATGGTGGATTTTATTATCATCGCTTTCTGTGTTTTTATTATTGTTAAGTTGGTAAATAAATTCTCTAAGAATTTCAAGAAGGATGAAGAAGAAAAAGCTGAACCAACTACCGATGAACAAATCCTCGAAGTCTTGAAAGATATCCGCAAGCACCAAAAATAATCGAAGTCTTGAAAGATATTTGTAAGCACCAGAAATAATTTGAAATAAAAATAGGTCGCGAGGAGCGACTTATTTTCATGCCGTGATTTAAGAGTTTTACGAGATGGCTTCTCAAGTTTTACGAAGCGCATTTTTGAGTTTTATGAAATGGATTTTGGAATTTTTTTAGTTTTAGATAGCGGAGGACTTGAAATTTTCGTATTGAGATTTAATATTTTCGAGATTTTTGACGCGCTCGACGGTGTTGGCCTTAACTTTTTGATTGGTGGTACGAGTTTCGGCTTCGGTTTGATAATTGATTAAATAGGCAAGAAGTAGAGGGAATTCACGTAAGGCGAAGCGGTCGAGGCGAGCGGAGATGCGGCCATTTTCGAATTGTTCAGCGATTTTGGCGACGGTATCTTTTTGGGTAGTAGCAAGATTAGATTCGTCATAAGTGGATTCTAATTCAGGAATACCAAATTCAGAATTTAGAAGATTTTTTTCATTTAATTCAAGTTCGGCAAGTACGGCTTGAAGCGAGGCAGTAATACCGCGAACATCGGAGGATTGCATATAATCCTTATATTTGTCGATAAGTTCCTCATTCATATATTTGGCAAGATAGAAGCTTGAAACTAAATTGTCGCGATCGCGATTTTCTACGATTTTTTTGGTGCCAGAAAAGACACTAAAAAGAATTAAGATGAAAATAGCCCCGAGAGCGATAGAAATATTGCGCAGGGTAAGATAAGGGATGATTTTATCGAGAAAACCAAAAGGGGAACTCTTTTTGCCTGAATTCGGCTTGGAAGAATTAGAGGCGATTTGTTGAAGATAAGCCATATTGTCCATGCTTTAATTATAGCATAGAGGTTTGTTATAATTGAGTTATGCAAGATGCGAAGGAGGAAATTCGAGCCAGGCTGCCGATCGAAGATGTGGTATCGGAATATATTGAGCTGAAGCGAAGTGGTGCGACCCTGAAAGGGCATTCACCTTGGGGTGTGGATAAGACACCTTCGTTTATGGTGTCACCAGATAAGGGAATTTGGCACGACTTTTCGGCGAATAAAGGTGGAGATATTTTCTCGTTTGTGATGGAGGTAGAGGGGATTAGTTTTCCGGAAGCTTTGGAAAAATTAGCGGCAAAGGCGGGGGTGGAACTAAAAAAATATTCGAGCGGAGATATGCAAGTATCGCGTACGAAGATGAAAATGCGAGAAATTTTGGAACTCGCGACGAAATTTTATCAAGCATGCCTAGTGAAAAACGAAAAAATTCGCGACTACGCATTTTATCAGAGAAACTTAGATCGTAATTCAATTTTGAATTTTCGAATTGGTTATGCGCCGAGTGGTAAAGATTTTCTAGTAAATTTTTTGAAAAAACGTGGCTATAAGGAAGCGGAAATTAAAGAGGCGGGGCTAATGAATCGCTTTGGTGGAGATTTTTTCCGTGGTAGGATGATGATTCCGTTTATCGATGCAAGTTCCGATAATGTGATTGGTTTTACGGGGCGAATTACGGAAGCCGGTGAGCCAAAATATTTGAACACTTCGGAAACTTTGCTGTTTAATAAGGGTCGATTTATTTTTGGCTTGAATTTAGCAAAAAAAGCAATCAGGGAAAATGGTTTTTGTGTGATCGTGGAAGGAAATATGGATGTGATTTCGTCGCATCAGGCAGGGGTACAGGAGGCGGTGGCGACTTCGGGTACGGCAATGACAGAAAATCATTTGAAGATTTTATCGCGGTTAACTTCGGATATTCGTTTGGCTTATGACGGGGATGCGGCAGGAGTAGCGGCGACGGAACGAGCAATTATGATGGCGAGTAAATTGGGGATTTCTCTGTCTGTAGTATCGGATTATGGTAAGGCGAAGGACCCGGATGAATTAATTCGTTCGGCGCCAGAAAAATGGCGTGAATGTGTAATGAAACCAGTGCCAGCGATTGATTGGGTGTTGGGCAAATATGAAATTAAATATAACTTACGTACCGGAATGGGGAAGAAGCAATATTCGGATCTGGCGATGAAATTAATTGTGGAGATTCAGGATCCGGTGGAGCGCAAACATTATGAGCAGATGGTGGCGCGAAAACTAGAAGTGACGGTGGAGGATTTGAAAGAGAAAAAGGTGCAAGTGGAAACTGTGCGACTGAAGCCGGTGAAAGAAGTGAACGAGGCGGCAAGCCCGAGTATTCTGAAAGTACTCGAAAATGACCTACTGGCGATTTTGGTTTATGGCGGAACGGCAGGAGCGGAAATCGATTTGGAGATTCCGACTGATGAGGTAAAATTGGAAGAATTGTCACTGATTTTTGAAGAAAAATTTGCGAAAAAGAGTGAAACAGAACTTTTGAAATTAAGTCAGGAACTTCGTCAACGCTATGAAGTGGAACGAAATAAAGAAAAAAAGAAACAGTTAATTCAGGAGCTTGAATCTTGTGAAGATGAAGAGCGAATGACGGAAATTTTGAAGGAAATCGAACGGTTAGGATAGTGAAATTTTTGAGGAATAATTTTGAATTTTAGTGTTAGTTTTTGAGGCTGGCTGGTTGATTAAGATTAGAATAAGCGTTATACTTAATCTAATTTGAGGGACTAAAATAACAATGAATCCAAATAAATTAGGTAGCGTGGCTCCAGGAGGTGGGGCAGAAAAAACTGGTAACTTTACGGCGGAGCAAAATCCGGTGAAGAATTTTGAGGCAGAGAAAAATTCAGAAAAGCCAAAAACCGGGGCGGAAATTTTTGAGATGAAGATGCATCAGATTGCGGATCGTCGTGACATGATTGAACAGATGAAAGCAGATGGGAAACTAAGTTTTGATGATTATAAAACCAAGAAGCAGGCTCTGGATTTAGTCGAGAATAAATTAACTAAACTTTATAACATTTATGAAAATCGTGAGGTGAACGAGGCGGAGCGTGAGAAAGAGCTTGAGATTCAAAATCGTCACTTGGAAGAGAGCAAAGATTCTTTGAGGAACCTTAGTCAAGATAAAGAACTGCCACGAGACGAAAAAATGAAGCTGATGGAGAGTTTTTCGCAGCGCTTAGTCGAGAGTTCCGATAAAATAGAAGAAATAAAGAAGGCTCGGGAAATGGATGAGCGGGTTTATCAGCTGTTTGGCGGTAAATCGGGCGAAGCGGTGAAGACCGAGACTAAAACTGAGGGTAAAACCGAAGAAAAGACGGAAGGCAAAACCGAAGAAAAAACTGATGGTAAGACTGAGGAAGAATCTGAGGGTAAGACCGAAAATAAAACTGAGAGTCAGACTGAAGAGAAAACCGAAGGCGAGAGTGAAGAGTCGACTGAAAAAACTGAAGCTCCAGTGAAAGACGAAGAATCTAAGACTACGGAGAAAAAACCGACCAGTACTTTTTCTTGGACTGGTGGCGTGGGTGGACCGATGTTCTTTTCGGGAGGAAGTACACCGTCAGTAAAAATAAATAAAACTACCGAAAATGGTATGGCTGGTAGTGAGTCTACTAGTAATAGTGAAAGAACTGGTAATTCTGGAGAGGGTACGACGCCAGGTTCAGTGGAATCGACAGGTGCGAAAAGTGAAGCTTTGAATGAAGCACAAAAAAACGTATTGAAACAAGCAGAAGAAAAATTTTTCTTTGAGAACTTAAAAACGCTTGGTGGGGCAATGGCGGCGAATGGTTATAAGGAGATGGATAATCGAAACTTTTTGATGCCATTGAAAAAGCCAGAAGCAGGTGATCCGGACCTTGCGTCTTTTGATGAGCGAAATAAATTACATAACGAGTCGATTGAAAAAATGAAGGCCTTTGAGGCGAAGTTTGATTTGGATCAAATTAAACTTGACGTGGGGCGTGCGGTGGGTACCGGAAATGTGGGCCGAGAATTTGGTATTGGACTTTATCGTATAGATGCTTCGAGAAATGAATTACAAAAAATTATTGATGATAAGAGAAGTAGTGAAGAAGAGAAACAAAAAGCCATGAAAGAGCTGGAGATGCTCGATCAGGTGAAAGAAGGCTTCTTGGAAAATATTGGCTCACACGTGGGTGAAAAATATTCTAATGAGGAAATTGCTTCGGTGCCAGAGAGTGAAAGGAAGAATGCGAATAGATACCTTTTCCTTAAGAAGGTTAAAGGAGAAATGAGAAATCAGTATAATATAGCCCTAACTCATGCACGTATGGCATTAAGTAAGGCTAGTAAAATATTGAAAAAATAAAGAAAGGGGTAGAAACAGAAAATCAAGGGAGAGATTTTGACGTGTTTGATTTTTTGTGATATAAATTGGTGCAATGGGAAAAAATGTCGTGGAAAAAGATAAGAACAAGATTAATGAGGAAGAAGAGCTCCTCAACTCCTTTAGCTTGGACGGTGCGCCAGAGCCAGAATATGATGATTTAGTCTCGGAAGATGATTTGACAGATGAAGATCTCGAGATTACAGCAGAGAACGTAGATCAGTTCGCGGATGACTCGGTACGTCTATATTTGCGTGAAATTGGTAAGATTCCACTACTTTCGAATGAGGAAGAAGTAGATTTGGCCTATCGTATTGTGAAAGGCGAGAAAAAGGCCAAGGATAAAATGGTGGAAGCCAACATGCGTCTAGTGGTTTCGATTGCAAAACGTTATTCGGGTCGAGGCTTGGATTTTTTGGATTTGATTCAAGAGGGAAACACGGGACTTTTGCGTGCAGTAGAGAAGTTTGATCCGGATAAGGGATTCAAATTTTCGACTTATGCTACCTGGTGGATTCGCCAGGCGATTACGCGTGCAATCGCGGATCAGGCGAGAACGATTCGTATTCCAGTACATATGGTGGAAACGATTAACAAGGTGCTTCGTGCAACTCGTAAGTTAACGAATGAACTTAACCGTGAGCCGTCGGTGGAAGAAATTGCCAAAGAAATGGGCATGGAGCCAGAAAAAGTCGACTACGTGATGAAGATTAAGCAAGATATAGCTTCACTTGATGCGACAGTGGGCCGCGATGGTGACGATGAGGATTCAGTACTCGGTGATTTTATCGAGGATGAAGGTCGCGTGTCGCCAGAAGATGCAGCAGCCGCGCAGATGCTAAAAGAGCAAATTGCGGAAATCCTCTCTAGCCTTTCAGAACGTGAACAAAAAGTGGTGAAGCTACGCTTTGGAATCGGTGGTGGCCGTCCACATACTTTGGAAGAAGTGGGCGCGGAGTTTTCCGTGACGCGTGAACGTATTCGTCAGATTGAAGCGAAGGCGTTGTCGAAGCTTCGTAAACACAAAGATACAAAAAAACTGCACGAATATTTACATTAAAATAGGGGAGCGAGTGATTTTCGAGCAGGAAACTGTGCGAAAATCACAAGATACGCTATAATAAAAGTAATGAAAAACTTTTGTCAAAAATTATTAAATTTGCTACCAGTTCTCGCGATTTTTTGCGTTTCGATGGTGGCGTTTTTGCCGGTAGCAAGAGTATTCGCGGCAAGCTGTGGTGGTGTGGACACAGCAATTATTAATTGTTCGAGCAGTGATAGTGAAGAGGCTTTCTTTTCGATTATCGGTAGCGTAGTGAATATTCTAACTTACGGAGTTGGAGTCGGTGCAGTAGCTGGTTTTACCTACGTAGGTTTTCTCTATATGACTTCACAAAATGATCCAGGAAAAATCAAAATAGCAAAAGATCGTGCAATGCAAATTGTGATTGGACTTTTGGTTTATGCTTTGATGTGGGGAATTTTGAACTTCCTTTTGCCTGGTGGTATCTACGGCAACGGGAATTAAAATGTCGAAAAAAGCCGATCTTGAACACATTAAGATTCGCCTAAAAGAACTCGCAGGGGTAAGGACGCGAGTGATTTTGGTTTGTAATTGTAAGAGTACGGGCCATAAACGCGTGGAAAAAGAAGTGGTGAAACCGCTACGTGAATTTATTTTGCAACAAAAGGGAATGACTTTTTTGCGTTTCGATGTGGAGTCGCCGACATTGGAAGAAAATGCGGAAAGACTTTCGAAATTAATCATGGATGGTGATGTGGTGCTGACGGCGGGTGGTGATGGTACGGCAGGGATTGGCGTAAACGGTATCATGCGTTCGGGTAAGGCGGCGAAATTTTATGTAATTCCGTACGGAAATTTTAATGACATTATTCAGATACTGAGAGGAAACTCGGGCAAACAGGTTTATCCGATTGAAGCTTTAATAGACGGGAAGCATTTTCGTTATGCTTTGGCGTATTTTACGGTAGGAATGATGGCAGAATCGACGAAAATTTTTGATGATGAAAAAATACGCAGGAAGTTGAGAAAGTCAAAATTTAATTTAATTTTTTCTTTGAAGACACTTTTGATGTGGTTTTTTGTGAATCGTAAAAAAGATTATATTACAATTGACGGTCAAAAATATTCGGATATTCTGGTGGTGAACGGGAAAAATGTGGCGAGATTGATGAAGGGTGGGGAGTATTATTTGGGAGAAACTTTTCTCTATACGGAACAGCGTTTGAATAATTTTTTTGCCATGGTGTTTTTTATGTTGCAGGCAATGTTTAGTGGAATTCCGGGCAGGAAATTGAAAGAAAAGACGATTCATTTTGAAGAAAAACAGAGAATTTTCATTCAGTCGGAGGGGGAATATAAAGATTTAGTAGTGCAGGAAATTAGTTTTTCGAAGAGTGATAAATCAATTGAAATCTTGTAGGAAAAAATAAAAATTTCTATTTCGCTTATGTTATAATAAGGCTATATGAGTCTATTACGTGGTGTGGGCGATTTCTTCGCATTGGATATTGGAACCAACTCAATTCGCATGATTCAATTGTCGGGCGACGTTGAGAAGGGTTGGGCACTGGAAAAGTTTGCCTATGTGCCGGTGGATAAAAAAATTACGATGGATGATTCGGAACAGGGTCGTAGGAAACTGGCCGAAACGATCTTGGGTGCGAAAAAGCAGGCGGGTATTACTACCAAAAATATTGCAATTGGTTTGCCGGCACGCAAAACTTACACAGCAATTATTGAAGTACCAAACGCGCCAGAAAAGGAACTAGCGAAAACCGTTAAATACGAAGCTGATCAATATATCCCGATGGCAGTGGATGATGCAAAGATTGATTTTGCCGTGCTTGGAGTTTCGCCTAATGATAATACGAAGGCGGAAATTTTGATTTCATCCACGGATCGCGCCTATGCCGAAGAAAGACTCGAAGACATCGAAATGTTGGGCTTAAATGTGATTGCGCAGGAACCAGAACCAATTGCGATGGTGAGAGCCTTGGCGCAGATTGGGGTGGAAGATGCGCGGATGATTATCGATTTTGGGGAAAATTCGACAGATCTCGTAGTGATGTATCTAGGGGCACCAAGATTAGTGCGCTCGATCCCAGGTGGACTTTCAGCTTTTATTAAGACCGTGGCAAATGGACTTTCAATTTCAGAAGCACAGGCAAAACAGTTTATTTTGCAGTATGGACTTTTGCAAGATCAGTTTGAGGGGAAAATTTACCAAACTCTTTCAAGTAATTTGGAAGGTTTTACGATGGAATTGGTGAAGTCGGTGCGCTTCTTCCAGAATAAATATACTGGCGCGCAATTTGGGGGGATTATTCTTTCGGGTTACGCGGGAATTATTCCGCTTATGGCAGAATATATTGAAGCGAAGACGGGTATTTCGACGATTCAGGGTAATCCATGGCAATATGTACGCGTAAATGAGCAGCAACAAAAATTACTACTTCCAGTAGCCTCGGAATTCGGAGTGGCAATCGGTCTGGCAGAAAGGAGCAATGACTAATGAAAAAAATCGATTTTAAAACCATGCATCTTTCTGATATTCCTGATGTCATTAAAAGTATTTTTACTGGTGAAACCGATAATGAAATGATGACGGGGCAAACTGGTAAATATGAAATTAACTTGGTGCCAGATATCAAGACGGATATGCTGAAGTTAATGAAGCTACGTAACATGATTGTGTTTGGTTGTGTGGTGGTGATCATTGCTTCATCGGTTTTTACCGCGTTTCTGGCGATTTTTAAGGGCGCCCAGGATTTGACAATTGCAAGTCAGGGGAAGCACATCGAGAATCTTTCAAATACAATTAACCAATATTCGGAATTGCCAGATTTCTTAAATATCCAAGATCAATTGGCAAAATTGAAATCGATTAACGATAACCGTTCAGTGTTGTCGCGAGTTTTTCCGGTGTTAAAAAATCTTTTTCCAACCAATAAAGACACGATTAAGATTTCGGATTTAAATGTGAATCTTTCGACTTCGACGATTAATTTCGATGCGCAGGCAAATGCGGGGGAAGAACCATATATCGATTATCGCGTGCTTGAGTCATTTAAGAAATCGGTGAATTTGATGAAATATGATTATGGTCGTTACGTGGATGCACAGGGGAATTTGATTCCATCACGTTGTATCGAGGAAACGGATGCGGCGGGTAATATTTTGACCGATAATGGCAATACTTATGCGATTTGGAAGCGCGGTCTAACAGATTGTGATCCTTCACGAAATGATCATCAAAAGAAATCAGCTTTGACTCAGTCAAATAATAATTCGAATGTTTCGAACACAAACTTAAAGAGTGATTTTGGCAAAGTAAAAGCTAAATCAAATGTTTCGGACGACGTCGAGCATGTGGAAAATACGGAAAAGAGTGGCAATGTAGAGAGTAATGGCGATGTGGTCGAGACAGACATTCAGACAATTATTCCAGATGAAAAGATTTGGCGTAGCCCACTATTTGATCTTTGGTATAAGCACGAAAAAATGCGTACGGCGGATGACGGAATTCAAGATACGCTTGATACCAACGCAGAAGTTTCAGAATCAGAAGTGAATGGCGTAAAGACCCGCACGCAAAAAATTAAGAATGTGAAAAATTACATTTATACACCTTCGATGGGATTGGACGGTAAAATTTCTAGCGTGCCACATTTTGAAAGTAGCTGTATTACTTATAAGGGCGAAAAGAACGGCGATAATGTGAAATGGTCGGCAGAGAACAAATGTTTAATGGTGCCAAAAGGTATCCGTGTGACGGATTCTTCGAACGGTCGTGACTCAAGCTCAAACTTAGTACTTCGTTTTTCGACGATTATCAATGTAGATCCAGAGCTCTTTAAGTTTACGAACAAGCACATTTTAACATTTGGCCCTTCTGGTCAAAACGTGACCGACTCTTATCTCCAGGTGGAAGGCATGTTTGCTGCACCAGCCAAGGATTGTGCAAAAGATGATGCGGAATGTGTGGGGCAAAAAACTTCAGCAGGAACAAACAATTAAAGAAGGTAAAAAATGAGTGAATTAATTTTAACTAAACGCGTACGAATTAATAAAATTAGGCAACAAATTACCTTGATTGTTTTGGCGGCTTCGGTCTGTTTCGGAGTTTGTTTGGTGCTTTCAGTTTACTTCATTAAATATATGAGTTTTAATAGCAAAGTAATTGCGGCGCGAGATACTTCCATCAATAATTATTATCAGACGATTAAGAATGTGGGTATTTGTGAAGATGCCGATAAGGATGGTAAATATAACGATAAAGAGCTAGCGAAATGTGACCCAAATAAGGTGGATGTTTCGAAGATGGCAAATACTTTGCGTTACAACGCTTTGGTGACGATGGCAAATAATACAAATTTGGAATCGATTGCGAGAGACGGTCAAAAGAGCTGTTTTGATGAAAACAAAAATCGCATCGATTATTCGAAGTTGTATTTGAATTCAAAAACCGATAACGAAAAAGCTTACAATCTCAATATGATTAAGATGTGTTCGGCTCTAAGGGTAATTCCAGATGCCTTGCCAGCACAAAAGAATGATGAGGCACTTTTAGCTTCAATTAATCAGATTTTCCTCTTGTCAGGATTTGAGCCGGAACAATTGTCACCAGGGAATTCTTATAAGAATAGTGGAATTGTCGGTGTCTCAACGATCCCAGTTTCGATTTCGGTGAAGAAAGACGAAAAAGATACGATGAAAGTGCTCTCGAATTTGGAAAAATCCATTCGTTCATTCAATATTGAAAGTGCGCAGATTAAATGGAGTTCGAATTTGACCACAAATTCTTCGAGACTTGAATTAACGGCTCAAGGCGCGGCTTATTACACGAAGGGTGCGGCGGTTCGTGAAAAAGACTCGACGGTTTATGCTTCGGGTAAGGCTCGTACACAAGAGTCGAAAGATAAGGCAGACGCGGCAGCAAAGAAGAAGGCAGAAGAAAAAGCCAAGAAGCAGGCGGAAGAAGAAAAGAAAAAGCAGGAAAAGGAGGACGAGAAATGAGACGCTCAGACATCTTCACGGTAACTTTTGTAGCGAGCGTGGGGGTCTTACTAACATTTATCGCTTGTAGTTTCTTGCTGGGCGATCCAGATACGCGTTATTTGAAACATAAGACGATTGGTAAAATTACGGCAGATTTGACGAGTCCTGATCCGGAAGTCTTCAATGTGGATGCGATTAATCCAACGGTAGAAGTTTACGTGGGTAGTTGTGAAGACGTGGACCGTAACGGAATTTTGGACCGCGCTGAGTTAGTGGCTTGTGGTCGTGCAACACCAGAAACGGCAGCGGAAGAAGAAAAGAAAGAGAAAGACGCAGAAAAGAAAAAAGAAGAAGCCGAAAAAACTTCTGACGATGAAAATGAAGATTCTAAGACGAAGGCAGATTCGGATAAAACTTCTGAAGGTGAAAATAAATCGAAAAATGAAGCTTCAGATAAGACTTCTGGAAATAATTCAACCTCGACGAATCAAACTTCAGAAACTAAGAAAGAAAATTAAAGGAAAAGATTTTGTTTACACATGACTCGCAAGAAAAAGTAATTCAGCTCTTGATTAAAGAAGGGTTGGTTTTTGAGTCGGATGTAAAAAGAGTAGTAGAAGAGGCAGAAAAACGTAAGCAGCCACTACTAGCGAATTTGGTAGCGCAAAAAATTTGCGATGCAGAAACAATTTCGCATGCTACGGCGGTAATTATGAATGTGCCGTATGTGAGTCTGCATAACGTGAAAATGGACCGTGAGATTTTGACTTTACTGCCTTATGATGTGGTTTCGAGATTAATGGTGGTGCCGCTGGGGGAGAAAAACGGGGTTCTGTATGTGGCGATGCTGGATGTGTCAAACGTGCAGCAGATTGATTATCTTTCGACTTTGACTCAGAAGCAAATTCGCGGTATGGTGGCCAGCGAAGCTGGGATTAAAAGTGCGATTGCTCAGTATCAGGGCGATTTTCGGGCAGTAGAAAAAGCAGTTAAAAGTAGCGACGAGGAAGATGCGAATTCTTCGAGTGTAAAAACCATTACACAGGATTCGCCGATTTCGAAAGCTTTGACTACAATTTTGGATTATGCGACGAAGACTAAGGCTTCGGATATTCATATTGAACCACTGGAAGCGGCCTTAGTGGTGCGCTGTCGCATCGACGGTGTGCTTCGTAAGGTGATGGAACTGCCGAAATCGATTGAACCAGCTTTAGTTTCAAGAATTAAGATTTTAGCGAACTTGAAAATTGATGAACACCGCGTGCCACAAGACGGTCAGTTTACGGTGTCGGTGGAAGGCACGGAAATTGATTTACGTATCGCGGTTTCGCCAGTGATTTGGGGTGAACAGGTGGTGATTCGTATTTTGGATAAAAGTGGTACGACGCTCGATATTGAACAAATGGGGATGACCGGGCATGCATTGGCGATGGTGCAGCGGGGAATCGAACGCCCGAATGGAATGATTTTAACTTCTGGTCCGACCGGCTCTGGTAAGTCGACCACGCTGTATGCTTTGATTAAAAGAATTAAATCGGACAAAATTAACATCGTGACCCTGGAAGATCCGGTCGAATATAAGATGGACGGGGTGAACCAAATTCAGGTGAATGTGGATGCGGGTTTAACTTTTGCGGCAGGCCTGCGTAGTATTTTGCGTCAAGACCCAGATGTAGTGATGGTGGGGGAAATTCGTGATGCGGAGACGGCAAACCTAGCCGTGCAGGCATCACTCACGGGACATTTGGTATTTTCGACTTTGCACACCAACTCGGCGGCAGGTATTTTGCCAAGGCTTCTGGATATGGGGATTGAGCCATTTCTTTTGGCTTCAACTTTGAATACAGTAATCGGCCAGCGTTTGGTGAGGCGAGTGGCGCCGAAACGAGAAGTGGTGCATTCGACAGAAATGGAAACCAAACAAATTAATGATTTGGTGGCGAAATTATTGCCACAAAGCCAAGAACAAGTGGCGATGGTGTCGGAAGATTTGGGTTATCCAGGGCTTCCAGTAGTGAATCAGAACGGCTACTCGATGATGAGGGGAATTGATGAAAGGGAAACACCGGGTGGATATAAGGGGCGTGCGGGTCTTTATGAAACAATTGAGATTGATGATGATATTCAGAAATTAATTGTAAAGCGTGCGACATCTTCGGAAATTATGCAGCTCGCGAAAGAAAAAGGGACTTTGACGATGCGACAAGACGGAATGTTAAAGGCGCTAACTGGGGTGACGACCGTAAGTGAGGTGAACCGCGTAGCATCAGATTTGGCGTAGTGAAGATAAAAAAGTTTATGGTAAAATAAAGATAAGAGGTAAATATGCAAGAAAATCAAGCACAGACGAGCGTACGTTCAGCAGCCGCAGCACAGGCCGCCGCAGCCGCTTCATCACCAACTGCCGTGCCAACTTCGGTGAAAATTGAAACATTATTAGAGGCTTGTATTAAGCACGGGGCTTCAGATTTGCATATTCAGGTGGGGTTGCCACCAATTTTACGTATTGATGGTTCACTGGTGCCAATCCCAAATACGCCGATTTTGACGACGGAGATTGTCGACACCTTGATTTTCTCGACTTTGGACTCGATGCAACGTGAAACTTTGGCGAAAGATAAGGAATTTGATTATTCATTTGCTTTTGGAGAGATTGCGCGTTTTCGTGTGAACGCTTTTAATGAAAAAGGGCATCTCGCGGCGGCATTTCGTTTGATTCCGACCAAGATGCCAACGATTGAAGAATTGGGTATGCCACAGGTGATTTCAGGTTTTGCAGATTATCCACGTGGTTTGGTTTTGGTGACGGGGCCGACCGGTTCTGGTAAATCGACCACACTGGCGGCAATTATCAATAAGATTAATAGTGAAAAATCGGTGCATATTTTGACAATTGAAGACCCGATCGAATTTACACATAAATCGAAGCGAAGTTTGGTGGCACAACGTGAAGTGCATTATGACACCTATTCGTTTAGTCGAGCTTTGAAGTCGGCTCTACGCGAAGACCCAGACGTGGTGCTACTCGGTGAGATGCGCGACCTCGAGACAATTAGTGCGGCAATTACGATTGCGGAAACTGGTCACTTGGTGTTCGCGACATTACATACCAACTCAGCGGCGCAATCAGTGGACCGTATGATTGACGTGTTCCCAGCCGAACAACAACCACAAATTCGTTCACAGCTGGCGGGGATTTTGATGGCGGTTTGTTCACAACGTCTAGTGCCAGCGATCGGTGGTGGCCGTGTTTGTGCGGCAGAAATTATGGTGGCGAATACGGCAATTCGTTCGATTATCCGTGAAGGTAAAACTCACCAACTGGATACGGCAATCCAAACTGGTGCTTCAGAAGGAATGCAGACCATGGATCGTACCTTGGCGAAATTAGTCCAACAGGGAACGGTGACTTATGATAGTGCAAGAGAATATGCAGTGGACGTGCGTGAATTTGAAAGGATTGTGAAAGGCGCCTAATGAACCGATATATTTATAAGGCCCGCGATAGTAAGTCGGGTGCAATTATTAAGGGTGTAATTCAGGCAGAGAATGAACGCGCCGCGGGAAAGCTCTTGATTGAGCGCGGTTATACGCCGGATACAGTGACGGAAGATACTTCGGGTGATAGTTTTTTTGATAAATTTAAAAACAAAGTTACGACGAAAGATAAAATCGTTTTCACGAGACAATTTTCTACGCTGATTGGGGCGGGTTTACCACTTTCGAATTCTTTAAGGGTTTTGATTGAGCAAACCGAGAGTAAACCAATGCGTCGGGTGACGGAATCGATTTTGGCGGACGTGGAAGCGGGTAAGAGTTTGACGCAGGCATGTGCGAAATTTCCAGACGTATTTAATCGAATTTATTTGGCACTTTTAAAAGCCGGTGAATCTTCTGGTACGTTGGATAAATCTTTAAGACGACTAGCCGATCAGCAAGAAAAAGATCACGCGATGGTAATGAGAATTAAAAACTCTTTGACTTATCCGGCGATTGTGCTCGCGGTAATTATTGCGGTGTTGGTTTTCATGGTGATTGCGGTGGTGCCACAGGTGCAACAACTTTACCATGACCTGGGGAAGGATTTGCCATTGATTACGAAGTTACTAGTGGAACAGACGAATTTCTTAGTGAATATGTGGTGGCTGGTGACAATTGTGATTGGCCTTATGATTTACTTTGTCTTCCAGTTCGTGCGCACGGATAGTGGACGACATATTTTGGCGAGAATTAAATTAAATATTCCGGTTTTTAAATCGATGTTTTGGCGCCTTTATAACGGACGTTTTGCGCGCACGGCAGAAAACTTGCTTTCGACGGGTGTGTCGATTCAGGATACTTTGGCAATTTCAGCAGAAGCAATTAATAACTTGGTGATGGAAGAGGAAATCAAGGAAGTTTCCGAAAAAGTGAAACAGGGTAAAACGTTGTCGGCATCATTGAAGGAACTAGATTATATTTTGCCATTATTGCCACAAATGGCGGCAATCGGTGAAGAATCTGGTAAAATTGATGAAATGTTGGGTAAGGCAGCGAACGTCTACGAAGACGAATTAGATCAGCAAATTAATACAATTTCGACATTGATTGAACCAATTATGTTGGTGATTATGGCTTTGATGGTGGCAGTAATTATTGCCGGTGTGCTCATGCCGATTTACCAATTGGTGTCGCAAATTCAGAAATAGAGGCAAAATGAGAAAATTATGGACAGATGGAAGTGCGTCACCGAATCCGGGGCCGGGGGGATTTTCTGTAATTGAAGACAAAAAACCGGTAGCGATGGGGCGAGAAGATTTGACGACAAATATTCGAATGGAAGGTTCGGCAATTCTGGAAGCTCTTAAGGTATTAGCCGGTGAGGAAGCGGAAATTTGGACTGACTCAGAATTTTGGATTAATGTGCTAACAAAATGGGCGCCAGGTTGGGAAAAGAACGGTTGGAAAAAGAAGAGCGGACCAATTAAAAATTTAGGTTTAGTAAAAAAAGTGTTCAAAGCTTACAGGGAAGCAAACGCGAAATTGGTCTGGGTGCGTGGCCATAATGGTACGACAGAAAATGAGCTAGCCGACGAGTGGGCGAATAAGGCACGAGAAAATCAAAACCTTCCAGGTTTAGAAATTTTAACGGTGGAAACGAGTGAAGAATGAAAAAAATTATTGTCAAAGCAGAAGTTAAGGATGTCGATAAGTTAGAAAATCGCTTGATGAATTTGGGTTATGATTTTGACCCGATGTACTGGCAGCATTCACGAATTTTTGTGCCACGAAATTATGAAGAGCACAATAATTTTGCTCGCATGATTCTAAGGATGGACGTGAAGGCGGTGGATCGCCCAGCGCGTTACAGCTTGATTTGTAAAAGGCATCTAGAAAAATCGAAGATTGATTTGGTGCACGAAACTTTGGTTTCGAGTTATGCAGAAGCGGCGAATATTTTGTTGCAGATGGGGTTGATTATCCAATCGGAAGTTTCGAGAACGCGCCAAGAAGTAGTGCTGGAGAACGGAATTACGATTTATCTTGACCAAATCGAGCATGGCCGAAAATCTTATATTAAGTTCGAGGCGGTTTTGGAAAATGAATCAGAGGCCGAAGAAATACGAAATCGCATTGAAGTTTTGATGATGGACTTAAATATTTTGCCGGATTTGGTGGTAAAAGATACTTATGGCGAAACAGCGAAGTAAAAGTGTGCTAAACTAATAGAAAAATAGTGAGGTGATATGGATTCCGAAAAGACTGAAATTACGAACTCTGAAATTCGAAAATTGAATGATTTTGATGTATTTTTGTGGGCGAATGAGCTTGATGAAGTAAAAAATAATGTGTCGTGTGAACTATTTTTGTTCAACAAAAACTACACGCCATTTAAGATTCGTTATTCTGAAAAATTAACTAATTCAGTGAAGCAGATGTTTATGGGGGAGGCGATTGCTTATGTGATTTCGGGCGCGGAAAAAGGTTTGGAATGCCGCGAGTACGAAAAATCGGACGGTGAAGATAAGGTGATTTATCGTACGGATCTTTCGAAAGTAATTCGGGCGGAAAGTTTACTGAATTTGATCGAAAAAGAATACAAGGATATCGATTATTTCACGGATAATGAGCATCAGTTCAAGAAGATGAAGGGAATCATCGCGAAGTTTTCTTATCCAGGTGGTGACGATGGTACGAAAGTTTTCTATATTGCGAAGGGAATTTCCGCAGCCTCAGCTTTGAGTGCGAAAACTTCTTGGGAATTGAATGGTGAAAGTTTTGAGCCATTCTCTGCAGAGGTGGCTTTGAAGATGCCAGATGATAATCAGGTGGCCTTTGTCGATGGATCGGTAGTAATTTTTAACCAGACGAAGTTTGAAAATCTTTTTCAATACGACTTTAAATCACAGATGTTGGCAGAAGCGAAGGCGAAGGAAATTGAAGAAAAATATAAACTTTCGTTTGCGGAAGGTTTGACTTTGAATGCGCTTTTGATGGATAAGAAGCCTTTGGTGAAGAAGTTACAGGACATGAACATCGAAGAACAGATGTCGCAAGAGCAATTGGTGGATTATGCTGATGAAATGAAATTGGAATTGATGACCGATGATGACGGTGCCATTATTATGATGGATGATAAGGATTTGACGATGTTTGTGAATCTTTTGAACGAAGATTATTACGTCTCGCCAATTAATGGTAAGCGCTACGAGATTAAGTCGAAGAAATTATTAAACGAGCCGGAAGGCGAACCACCAAGAGGCTAAAATGCACCATTGTCGAATTTGCGGACATGCGGTGGAATGCGGAAGTGAAAATAAGACTTCTCGCATTTTCGGTGGTTTGCCAAGGTTTTCGATTTGTGCGCGATGTTTGTTTCGGATTTTTCATTTGAGACTTTTAGATAAACGTGGAGTGAATGAAATTTCACGAGGGAATTGTTTGATTAATTAAATTTTTTACTCAGAATTTTAATAGTAGAATAAGGAGTAAAAATGAAAAATTTGAAAAAGTTATGGGCGATTTTTGGCCTAGTTTTGGTGGTGGGATTATTGGCTTTTTTGGTATTAAATCGAGAAAAGTTTGAACAAAAAAAGTATTCAGTAGTGTCGACCAGTTTTCCGGGGTATGATTTTGCCAGGGCGGTGACAAAGAGTACGAATATTAGTACAAAAATGTTGGTGAAGCCGGGGGCGGAAACCCATACCTATGAACCAACACCGCAGGATATTATCGATATTAAAAATGCGGATATGTTTGTCTATGTGGGGGGAGATTCCGACACTTGGGTGGAGAAAATTTTGAAGGACGTAGATACGAAAAAGACTCATGTGGTGAAATTAGTTGATCTTGTGTCGACGGTAGAAGAAGAAATCGTGGAAGGAATGGAAGATGAGGATGAACATGATCACGAGCATGATCACGATCATTCGCATAGCCACGAGCATGACCACGATCATGATCATAAGCACGACCATGACGAAGAAGAAGAGGGGCCAGAGATTGATGAGCACGTTTGGACGAGCCCGAAAAAGGCGATGGAAATCGTGAAAAAAATCGCAAAAGTAGCTTCCGAAATTGATGCGACTGAAGAGACGAAAATTAACGACAATGCGGAAAAATACGTGGCAGAAATTGCGCAAGTAGATAAGGATTTGCATCAAGCAATTGATGGTAAAATTTCGGAAATCGTGGTGGCGGATCGTTTTCCGTTCCGTTATTTTGCTGATGAATTCGGCTTGAAGTATGCGGCAGCTTTTTCGGGTTGTTCAGAACAAACTGAGGCAAGTGCGAAGACAATTAGTTTTTTGATTAATAAAGTGAAGCAAGATAAGATTAAGAAAATTTACAAGATTGAACTTTCGAACGGTAAAATCGCAGAAACGGTAAGTAAAGATACGGGCGCGGAAGTTTTAGAGCTACATTCGGCACATAATGTGACGGCGGATGATTTTTCGAAGGGTGTGACTTATGTAGACCTGATGAAACGAAATCTTGCAGCCCTAAGTAAATAGGATTTTTATGGAAAAACAGCCAATCATTGCAGTAAAAAACTTGAGCGTAGAATACGCGAAAACGCCGGTGTTTCGGAAGATTAATTTTGAAATTTTGGCGGGAGATTTTATCTGCTTGGTTGGCTGTAATGGGGCTGGGAAAACCACTCTAATTAAGACAATTTTAGGTTTGATAGAACCAAGTGCAGGAAGTGTGGAGTTTCTCGGGATGAGCCGGAAGGAGATTGGCTATATTTCACAGGAGACGGTAATAACGTCGAATTTTCCGGCAACAGTGGAAGAAATTGTATTAAGTGGACTACTCAATCAGAAGCGGGGGATTTTTTATACGAAGAGTGACAAGAAAAAATGTGAGGAAGCGCTCGCGAAATTTGGTATGAAAAAATTGTTGAAGAAACACTTCGCGGAGCTTTCGGGTGGGCAAAAACAGAAAATTTGGTTAGCGCGGGCGGTGGTAGCGACGAAGAAATTATTGATTTTGGACGAACCGGGGAATAATTTGGATTCAAAATCGAAGAAAGAATTATACACAGAGCTTTTGAAATTAAATGCGCAGGGAATTACAGTGGTGATGATTACGCACGATCTCGATCATCAGAATTTGGTGGGGAATAAAATTTTGGCGCTAGCGGACGGGGTGGCGACGATGGAGACTACGGATGAATATGTGAAAAGAATTCATCGCCATGACTATAGCGAAGGTGAGGGGAAATAGGAGGTGGTGATGAACGGAATTTTGGAAAAGTTTCTGGAAATGTGGCAATACCAGTTTATGGTGAAAGCCTTGTTAGTGGGAGTGGTGTTGGCGGTGACGGCAGGGCTGATCGGGGTGTCCTTGGTTTTGAGGCGAAAGGCGATGATTGGCGATGGACTTTCACATGTGGGGTTTGGCGCCTTTGCGATCGCGACGGTGATTGGGGTGATGCCGCTGCAGTTTGCTTTGCCGATAGTGATTTTGGCGGCGATTTTAATTTTGCAGGTGAATCAGAAGAGTAAGGTGGATGCGGATGCTTTAATTGCGATGCTTTCGGCGGGGGCATTGGCGGTGGGAACTTTGGTGATATCAGTGGTAAAGGGGGTGAATACGGATATTAATAATTATTTATTTGGCAGTATTCTGGCACTAGATGATTTCGATGTGGTAGCGGGAGTGATTTTTTCGCTCGTGGTGATTTTATTCTTTATTGTGAAATATCATGAGATTTTCGCGATGACGTTTGATGAGAATTTTGCCAAATCGATTGGACTGAAGACCGAGCGGCTAAATACAATTTTTGCGATTTTGTGTGCAGTGGTAGTGGTGCTGGGAATGCGACTAGTGGGGGCGCTTCTGATTTCGAGTTTAATTATTTTCCCGACGGTGACGGCGATGCAGGTGGTGAAAAGTTTTAAGGCGGTGGTTTTTACCTCGGTGGTAGTTTCGGTATTTTGTATGGTAATGGGGATTATCTTTTCTTATTTTGTGGCGACGCCGACCGGGGCAACAATTGTGATTTTTAATGTGATGGCGTTTTTGGTGGCGAAAATGGTGGAGGTTTTTGAATATGATATTTCATGAATTTGGTGATAAAAAATTTCCACATATATTATTGATACACGGCGGAGGTAATTCCTGGTGGAATTATCTTCGGCAAGCTCGTATATTATCCGATAAATATCATGTGATTTTACCAACACTTGATGGTCATGGAGAAGAATATCAAAAAGAGTATATTTCAACTGAAAACTCCGCACATCAAATTATGGACTATATAAAAAACAATTGTAATGGAAAATTGTTTGCTGTGGGAGGTGTTTCTTTGGGGGGTCAAATTGCCATTGAGCTATTATCGCTAAATAGTGATATAGCTCAGAAAGCAATAATAGATGGTAGTATTTGTATTCCTCAACCCAGGCTGGCAAGGGTTAGTACGATTATTGTAAAATTATTTGGAAAACTTATGTTTAGCAAATATGCATGTAAAATTCAGTTGAGTTTAATGAAAAAAATGTTTCCTAATATGGCTTATCCGGAAGAAATGGAAGACTATTATATGGAGGATATGCCAAGGATGCCGATTAAAACATTGGTGACTATGTATCAAACGTATATGGGAGAATATAGGCTTAAATATTCTATTGCAGAAAGCAAAGCGCAGGTTCTATATATTTATGGTGAAAAAGAAATGGGTTGCGTTAAGGAATCGGCTAAGTTATTTCAAAAAATGCATCCCAATTGTACCGTATATGAAGCGAAAGGGTATAATCATGGCTATCTATCTGTTTATCTGCCTTTGGAGTGGATGGATTTAGTTAATCCATTTTTGGAAAACGATGTTCATCATAATAACTAAACTATGAAGTTATATAATAATTCCTAGGTTATTTTACTAAAAAGTCTTAGTTAATCTCTATGTTTATCAAAAATGGTCGTGGAATCTAATATGGTATAATTTAGGTATGGCCTGGTAGCTCAATGGATAGAGCGGCTCCGTCCTAAGGAGAAGGTTGCGAGTTCGACTCCCGCCCGGGTCACCAAATACGTATGAGAAAAATGATTTTTGATGGTCAGAGAGAAGGCGAAGAGGTGCAGTTTGTGTTCCGACGCCATTTTTTGACGGCGAAGTCCGGTGTGATATTTTTAATTTTAATGATTATGATCGGGGTGGGATTAACTTTACTTTGGCCAAACAATATGATGATTTTTGAGACTTTTTTGGCGCTGATTTTGGTAGGGGTTTTAGGATTTTTATATTCTTACATGCTATGGTATTTTTCGATTTACATCGTGACCAATCAGCGCATTCGCCAGATTTCACAACGAGGTCTGTTTAAGAAATCAGTGGTAGACTTGGGACTGGACAAAATCCAGAGTATTTCTTATGGCGTGAATGGAATTCGGGCAGGGCTAATGGGTTATGGTACGATTGTAATTCAAACGGCGGTGGGGGATTTGGTAATATCGATGGTGAAAAATTCAGAAAAAATTTATAACGATTTACAAAATCTAATTAACGAGAAATAGGAAATGAGCAAGGCTAAATTAGAAAACGAAGTGGATAAAACTATGACAAACGAAACTGAAGAGATCAAAGAAAAGAAACTTTCAATCGTGGATAAGATGAAGCAAAAGCGCGAGCAGAAGAAGATTGAAGAATTCAAGAATAAGACAGAACTGGAGAAAGTGGAAGAGCGTCGTGAAGAGGTGCTTTCAAAGGGGCGTAAGTTCAAATATCCAATGCAATATGCAAAATATCGCGTGGTGACGGTGACGATTATTTTGTCGGTGATGGCAGTGGTTTTGGCTTCGGGGGCGGGTTATTTTATGCTTTATAAATGGCAGAGTACGAATCCGATTCTTTATCGCTTGACCCAACTTTTGCCGGTGTCGGTGGCCAATGTAAATGGCGCGGATGTGCGTTATTCGGATTATCTTTTGATTTATCATAGTACGATTACGCCGATTGAAAAACAACAGGGTAAACTAGATAATGCAAAAGATAATGATTTTATGGAGCAGCATTATAAGCGCTTGGCGTTGGATGAGGCAGAGAATTATGCTTGGGCCTTGAAATTGGCGAAAGAAAATGATTTGACGGTGACCGATAAGGAAGTGGACGAAACGATTTTAGAGCACCGAAAAATTGGTGGTGTGGAACGTAGTGAAGAGGGATTCAAGAAAATCTTGGAGGATAATTTTGGTTTGACGATGAAGGAATATCGTCGAATGATTTATCTGTCACTGGTGAAGGAAAAAGTTTCTCAGGCAGTCGATACGAATGCAGTGCAGCTTGCGGCGCAGGTTGAATCTTTGATTAAATCCGGAAAAGATTTGAAGGCGATTTCGGAAGAACTGGGTGATAAGGTGCTTTATGAAGAAACGGGGGGACTGGTCGATAAGATGAATGTGGATGGGGGTAGATCACTAAAAGCGATGAGTCTCAATGCAGGGGAAATTTCGGATAAATTTGTTTCAAGTTCTGGTGATGGTTATTACTTCGTGAAATTGGTGGCGAAAACCGATTCGACAGTGAATTACACTTCGATTAAAATTTCATTTACGGAATTTGATAAGCAAATGAAAGAAATTAGAGATTCTGGGAAGATTAAAGAATTGATTAAAATTGATCGACAAGAATCTTAAGTGAGATTGATAAAAACCACCTCTGGAAACAGGGGTGGACTTTTTAGTAAATTTGATTACAATAATCTATAAGCGTAAGTTAAGATTACGAGTACTTTAAACTTTAGAAAATTCGAAGGAGGGGGATATGGAACTAAAATTTTTGGGCAGAGGCTCGGCGTTTAATGTGAAGGAGGGGAATACGGCAGCGTATTTCATTGATGATGATCAGTTATTCTTGATTGATTGTGGAGAAGATGTGTTTGCGAAACTGAAGCAAAAGAGTTTGCTTGGCAGAGTGAGGGCAGTAAACCTGATGATTACGCATACGCATTCAGACCACATCGGCAGTCTGGGTAGTTTGGTGCTTTATCTATATTTTGTATTGCATCGACCGCTGAAAATTATTTTGCCGGCGGACAACGATGGGTATGAAAAAACGATTGAGCAAATACTGCAGGGCTTTGGCTGTACGGAAGAAATGTATGATTTGGTGCATGACACACAGTATGATGAAAAATTCAAATGTTTTTCAGGAGTACGTTATGTGAAAACTTGGCATTGTGCGGAGCTGATGAGTTTCGGTCTGATTTTTACCACAAAGGATGGTCTGGTATATTATTCGGGCGATACGAAGGAAATTAAGAACTTGCATTATCTTCTGAGTGAAGGTGTGCAGATCGCGCGGGCTTATATCGATGTGACTTCTGTGAGGAATTCGAACGGGGCGCATTTGTTTGTGGGGAATCTCGCGATGGCGGTGCCGGAAGATTTGAGAAAGCGGATTTATTGTATGCACTTCAATGATGAAAACTGCATCCAGATGGCGCTAGGTTACGGATTTTCTGTAGTGGAATGTGAAGCGTAAAGCTGGAAGGGAGCAGGAGGCTCCCTTTTTTTAATTTGGTGCGAGCACGGGAGAAAATCTCCCTCGACCTCACCCCAAATAAAACAAAAAATAATAATTATTAACTTGAGGAATAGTGCGAGTAACCTTGCTTCGCAAGTTTTCTCGTACAGGCAATCAAAAAAATAAAGAACGTAAACGTTCTTATTTTTTTGATTTGGTGCGAGTGGAGGGAGAAAATCTCCCTCGGCCTCACCCCAAATAAAACAAAAAATAGAGAGCAAGCTCTCATTTTTTATTTTCTCTGGTGCGAGTGGAGGGAGTCGGACCCTCGTCTCTTCCTTGGGAAGGAAATATAATAGCCGTTATACGACACTCGCGTAATTTCATTTTATCATAATTTGAGAGGGATTTTGGAAATTTCACAGTGGCTTCATAATTAAAATTTAAAATAAAAATATGGAGGAAAAATGATTAAAAATGCGATAGCTTATGTTTTTCGAAAACGCACGCGTACGGCGTTGATATTTTTGATTTTAACTTTAATCCTGGCGGTGATTTATGCCGGTTTTTCAATAATAAAAACTAGCGAAAAAATGGCGGGTGTGATAAATAGCGCGAATGATTTCGGCGTGAAAATTAGATCATTAAAATCTGAGACTTTTAATGTGGAAAGTTTCGAGTCGGTCGGTAAGGAGCTTGGAGCAGAGAAGATTTATCAATATGAAGGAGTGGCAGAACTAAAAAACGGTAAAGTGGTGGCGGGTGAACAAATGGTGATGCGAGAAGATTTACCGGGCTACTTAGGAAACGCGGTTATGCTTCAGGCGATAAGCAATGTGGAAAAAGACCCGTTATTTCGTAGTGAAGTATTTAAGTTGATTGAGGGGAAAAATATTGCGCGTGAGGAAATTGGAAAAGTTCTAGTGCATGAAACACTGGCGAAGAAGAACCAGTGGAAGGTCGGCGATAAGGTGAGTCTAAAAGTTTTAGGGGAAGAGAAAGAATTAGAACTTTTTATTCAAGGAATTTTTACTGGGAAAAAGCAAGAAAAATACACCGGGATGTCTTCAGATTTTAGTGAGAATATGATGTTCACGGACTACACGACGATGGCGCAAATTTTTGGCAAGAAAAAACTGGTGACGAGTCTAAAAATATTGGTATATGATTCCGAAAAACTAGCGACGTTAAAGGCGGAAATGAATAAAAAAAGTGTTCAGCTAGGAGACTATGAGATGATTGAAGAAGAAAATCAATTCTCGGGGATGGTGGAGTCTCTAGATGTGGTGAAACAGATGATTTCTGTGATGATTATGGCGGTGATCGGGGCGGGGGTGACTGTATTGTCCTTGGTACTAATTCTTTGGGTGCGGGAAAGGATGTATGAAATTGGGATATTACTGGCGATTGGGCGCAGCAAGATAAAAATTGTGGGACAATTTATCTTGGAGTTGGTTTTAGTTTCGCTACCGGCAATGATTTTGGCGGCGATATTAGGAAGAAGTTTTGTGGGATGGATTCTGGGTGCGGTTTTACAGAAAGAGGGCTTAGATAATTTAGATTTAAGTAGCTTTACGACTGGTGGGGGATTAGATATTTTTGCGATGAGCTATGGACTTCTGATTCTAATTATCGTTCTAGCAGTGATAGCGGCGTCGTGGATGATTTTAACGAAAAAACCGAAAGAAATTTTAGCGAAAATAAGTTAGGAGGAAAAATGAGTGTACTAAAAATTAAAAATGTTTCATATGCTTACGAGGGAAATCGGGAGAATATTTTAGAAGGGGTGGATCAGAAATTTGAGCGAGGGAAATTTTATGCGATTATCGGAAAATCTGGAGCGGGAAAATCTACATTGCTTTCACTGCTCGCGGGATTAGATGAACCGAAGAGTGGCGAAATCTTGTTTGAAGATGAAAAGATTGGTAAATACGGTTACAGTTATCATCGCAAGAACCATATCACTCTGGTTTTTCAGAACTATAATTTGATTGATTATTTAACGCCGTTAGAAAATATTAGACTAGTGAATCAGGAGGCGACGGATGAGATTTTAGTGAAGTTGGGGTTAGATAAAGATCAAATAAATCGAAACGTGATGAAGCTTTCGGGTGGACAGCAACAACGCGTGGCGATCGCGCGGGCGTTAGTTTCGGAGGCACCGATTATTTTGGCGGATGAACCGACGGGAAATTTGGATGAAAACACGGCGGAAGAAATTATTGAAGTTTTGAAAAAGTTGGCAAAGGAACGCAATAAATGTGTGATTGTGGTGACACATAGTAAGAACGTGGCGGATTCGGCGGATGTGGTCTTGGAATTAAAGGGAAGGAAATTGAGATAATGTTGAAAAATGCATTTTTATATGTGACACGTAAAAAGTTAAAAAGTTTGGTGATTTTTTCTGTGGTGCTAATAATGGCGGCACTAGGAATGATTAGCCTGGCGATTCAGGATGCGACAAGTAAGGCGGCTAAGGAGGCTTTTTCGGGAGTAACTAATAGTTTTTCAATGGAAATTAATCGCCAAGTAAATCAAGGTACGCCGCGGGGTGGTGGTAATGTGAAGGGAGCGGATATTAAAAAAATTTCTGAATCGCCGGAAATTGAATATACAGTGAAAAGAATTAATAGCGTGGCGGATTTGGTAGATAAAGATATTATCGAGACACCAGAGACGTTACGCGGAAGGTCGGCGGAACGTGCAAAGAATTTTAAGCGCACGGTGATGCTAACCGGCGTGAATGATTCAGCTAGGGAAACTAAATTTGTTTCGGGGGCTTTTAAGTTAGTGTCGGGAGAACATCTGAAATCGAATGATAAATATCAAATTTTGATGCACGAAGATTTGGCGAAGAAAAATAATTTGAAAGTGGGGGATAAAATAAAAATTAAATCAAATTTATTTGACGCGGATAACGAAAAAGCGGCAAACGAAACTGTAGAGGTGAAAATTAAGGGGTTATTTGCAGGGAAAAATACGGGGGGAGTGACAGCGGCACAAGAGCTGTATGAAAATACTTTAGTAACGGACGTTTTGACGGCGGCGAAAGTTTATGGCAATGATGAAGATACGGCGGTTTATCAAGATGCAACATTTTTTGTGAATGGCGAGAAAAATCTTGACCAAGTGATGGCTGCGGTAAAAAAATTGGGTGTGAATTGGCGCGAGTATAATTTGATAAAAAGTGCCTCAAACTATCCAGCTTTGGAACAATCAATTTCGGGAATGTATGGAGTGGCTAACCAAATGTTTTTCGGCTCATTAATTTTTGCGGGAATAGTAGTGGCTCTAGTATTACTACTCTGGATGAATGCAAGAAAAAAGGAGATTGCAATTTTACTGGCGTTAGGTTTGGAAAAGGGGCAGATTTTCGGACAGTTCGTGATGGAACTTTTGATGGTAAGCCTGCCGGCATTCGTAGGGGCTTATTTCTTGGCAGGAAAATTTGCGAAAATAATGGGGAATGATATTTTAAAAAATGTCACAACTGGAGTAACAAAGCAAATGGCGAAACAGGCTGGGGCAACGCAGTTGGGTGGGGGCGCAGAAATGGAAGGTTTTACTAAAACTCTTTCGGCAATTGATGTACAGATGACGACTAATGCAGTGGTGATAACGGTGGTTTTCATGTTGGCAATCATACTGGTTTCGCTTGGAATAATAAGTTATCGAAATTTAAAAAAGAATCCAAAGGAACTTTTGATAGAGCTTTAAATTTGGTATATTTAGATTAATGAAAATACTGATCGTAGAGGATGACCGAATGATTCGGGAAGGGGTGGTAGAATTTTTGCGGGAATTTAAATACGAGATGGTCGAGGCAGGCGACGGGGTGGAGGCGCTGAAAAAATTTAATCACGAAATTAATTTGGTAATTTTAGATATTAAATTGCCATCGATGAGTGGACTGGAAGTTTTGCAGAAAATTCGTGAAAAAAGTCGAGTACCAGTTTTGATGATGACGGCATTTTCGGATGAAGAATCGCAGATCATGGCCTTTTCAAATTTGGCGGATGGTTTTATGGAAAAACCGTTTTCGTTACCGGTTTTAAAAGCGCGAGTGGAAGCATTATTGAAGAAGACTTTAGGTGAGGATCTAAGAGAATTTAGTTATCAAGAGACGAAGATTGATTTTGTGAGTTTCCGAGCTGAGATAGCGGGACGACCGGTAGAAGTGAAACCGAAGGAACTGGAGATTTTAAAGTATTTGTTTTTGAATGAGGGGCGAGTTCTCAAGAGGGGGCAAATTATTGAAAATGTCTGGAAGGAAAGTGAAGAAATTCCGTTTGATCGGGTGATCGATGTTTATATTAAAGAACTAAGAAAAAAATTAAAACTGGATTGTATTTATACGGTGCGTGGGGTGGGGTATAAATTGGAGCGAGGATGAGAAGAATTTTCTGGAAGGGATTTTTCAGGGTCTTGATACTACTACTTGGGGTAGTGACGATTATTCACGGTGGGGTATTTTTTATGCTTTCGAAATCATATTTGGAGGAAAAAACAAAAGAAATTAAGCAGACGGCTGCGGATGTGACGAAAAATTTGGCTGGAAAAAATCGTGAGTATGTGGAGCAAGCTTTGGATTTTTATTCTAGAAGTGGTGAGATTAAAGCTTACCTAAAAACGCAGAATGCAGAGAACGAGATGAAAGTTTCGGAGCTACTACCAGTGGATCGGACGAGCGAAAATAATTCGGTGATTATTGAAGAAAAAAGCGTGAAGCTTAAAAACGAAGAAGAGGCTTTGGTGCAGTTTGTTTCGACGGCAAATTTAGAAAAAGATGCAATTGATTTGAACTTGAGGTTTTTACCGGTTACACTACTGGGGTCGGTAGTATTATCGCTGGCGGTGGCGGGGTTTTATGCGAGACAAGAAACTTTAAGGATGAAGCAGGTGAATTTTGAATTTTTGCGTGGGGCTTCGCATGAATTGAAAACGCCTCTAACCAGCTTGAAGATTGTTTTAGAAAATATGCAATTTAAAGTAGGGAAATATAAGGATCGGGATTTTTATTTGGAAAAATGTGGAGAAATGGTGGATGAACTTGACGCGGGAATTCGAGAATTACTTTTGATGTCTAAAATGGATAGTTTCGAAAAATTTGAATGGATAAAAATCTCGGAGGTGGTCGAGGAGTCCTTGAGGCGAAATCAGATTATGATTGCGGAGAAAAATCTGCAAATGAGAATTGAAGTGGGGGAGCAAAAAATTTGGTTGAATCGGATGGCTTTATTGATGGTGTTAGCGAATTTAATCGGGAACGCAGTGAAGTATGCGGAAGAAGGTGGTAAGATTTCAGTGCAGATGCGAGATGAAGCACTTGAAATTAAAAATTCGTATAGAGCGGGCATTAATGAGCAGAGCGGAAGTGGTTTGGGGCTTTACATTGTCAAAAATTTATTGAAACGATATGGTTTGAAATATGAAATTTCTGACTTAGAAAAGAGTTTTAGTTTTAGAATTGATTTTGGAACGGTAAAAAAGAGAAAAAACTCTTGCGCAAACAGGGGAATCAAGTTATAATATCAAGTAGTGGATTCGTAGCTCAGTTGGTTAGAGCGCTGCCCTGTCACGGCAGAGGTCGCGAGTTCGAGTCTCGTCGGATCCGCCAGAATAAAGCCCTTAGGGCTATTTTTTGTGGTTTGAAAAAATAGGGCTTGATGGAATTTAGGTGGTGGTGAGTTTTTAGATGTAGTTTGGTTTTTAAAATTGATTTAACTTAGAGGATTTTTTCGACAATAAATTGGGTGGCGAGGGGTTTTAATTCCTGAAGTTTTTTCTCATCGTCGATAGTGTAGCAGAAAACTGGCGCTTTGGTCTTAAATTTTTGAATAGCAGGGCGGTTTAACATAGTTTGATTAACGCTGAGAAAATCTGGTTTGACGATGCGCCAAATAAGAGGGTTGTTGACGAAAAAATCATATTTTTTGGCAAGGTCAGAATCGTCAGAAAGCAGGAGACCGGCGGGGATTTTGGGATGATGGTGTTTAATCCAGTAGATGATGCGTGGATCAAAACTTTGGAGATAAATTTTCGGGTCACGATAACTTTTGAGATATTTTTCGAGCGCAGTGAGCACAGTTCTGCCATAGAGGGAAATATCAGAATGCTCGGTGGTTTTTAGCTCGATTAAGATGGGAACTTTGGCGTGAATTAAATCTAATACCTCGGAAAGTTCGGGGATAGTTTGATTAGTGGAAACACCATCGGAATTAATCAATGGAAGTTTTTTAAGAATATAAAGACCGGTATCTTCAAGATTGTAAGATTTTTTAGTCATCCGCAGAGTGTCGTGGTCGTGAAAAACTGCGAGCTGATGATCTTTGGTAAGATGAATATCCAGTTCGATGGCATAATTCGCGAGCAGGGCGCGCTTAAATGCGGAAAGAGAATTTTCGGGAAAATTCTTGGCGCCTTGATAAGTCCCGTGCATGCCGCGATGAGCGATGAGGTCCGAGATGAGGCTCTTCATAACCTCATTATACATTAAAGAAAAAATAATGTATAATGTCTCTATGCCATTGTAGCTCAGTTGGTAGAGCAGCTCATTCGTAACGAGCAGGTCACAGGTTCGATCCCTGCCAATGGCTCCATTTTTTACTGGTGCGAGCCAGTTTTTTATTGATAAAAATACGAATGCGCTGTCGATTTGATTAAATCTGTAAAAAATATAAGAGCGCTGATTTAATTAAACCTGCGAAAGAAATTCAATGGCAGAGTTGGCGGCAATGGCGCCGTCGGAAGAGGCAGTGACGAGTTGGCGGAAATTTTTGGAACGACAGTCGCCGGCGGCAAAGAGGCCAGCAAGATTGGTAGCACATGAATCATCGGTAATAATGAAACCAGATTGATCGAAGAGGAGCAGGCTTTTGAGATTGCTATCTTTGAAGATTTCAGTTAGAGAAGAGAGGCGACCGATTTCGACGAAGAGGCTGGAAACGGGAAGGACCTGTTGATTTTTCAAGATGAGGGAATCGAGATGATTATCTTCGTTGACATGGCAGGCGAGAATTTCTTGATTATAGAGAATTTCGATATTGGCGGAATTTTGAATTTGTGAAACTAGGGCTTTTTCAGCGGTAAATTGATTGCGGCGATGAATGAGAAAAACTTTTTGCGCAATATTAGAGAGATAAGAGGCGGCGAGAAGGGCGGAATTGCCACCACCGACGACAGCAACGGTTTGATTTTGATAAAAAGCGCCATCACAAGTGGCACAATAGGAAATGCCGTGGCCGATGAGCTCAAATTCATTGATGAGATTGAGGCGACGTGGGGTGGTGCCGGTAGCGAGAATCACGGATTTGGCGGTGTAGGTTTGATCGCCAGTGAGAGTGAAATGTGTGGTGGTTTTTTCAAGATGTTTAATCTTGTCGTAGGTGAGGGAAAGACTGAGGGATTTTAACTGTTGATAAATATGTTCGGAAAGTTCAGGGCCACTGACTTTGGCAAAACCAGGATAATTTTCGACGATGGGAGCTTCGAGGATTTGTCCGCCGTAGCCGGCATTTTCGAGTAGGAGGACTTTTTGATGGTTGCGCAAAAGATAAAGTGCGGCAGTCATGCCAGCGATACCGGCGCCAATGATGGCGACGTCATAAAGTGAGGTGGAGTTTTCGTTCATAAATATATTATAGCGTAAGCAGGAAAGAATGTCGCATGGAAAAGAATGTCGCATGCCTTTTTTCGGACCGCTCAAGGGCGCTTGCCCAAGCCTATGTCCTCAAAAAGGCAAGACGACATTCTTTATAGATCGATAGAATGATAAATAGCGCTTTTTTGTAAATCCAAAAACTATGAGACACCTTTAAATAGCATAAAACCATAACGTTTATGTTAAAATAAATGCATATGCAAGGCCAAAAATCACGAAAGCCAAACTTCACGGGGGGGGGTGGTTTAAATGGAAATTAAAGATTCTCGGATTATTTTTGGTTTTAATTTCTTTTTCTAATTTAATTTTTAGTAATAACACTTTCGCTTTATACACTCCGACCCTTTCGGCTTCCGTGAATCAAGCTAACCTACAAATAAATGGCAACCAAGTTATAAATTCAGTCTCTCAAACTTCCGAATTGCCAATTCAGGTCACAGTAAATACGAATAATAGAACTGGTTACACCGCAACCTTAAATACCGAAACGGATGAAACGGCCTTGGTAAATACTACATCGACGAGCGGAGCAAAAATCAATTCTATCGACACAAATAAAACACTTACAAATTTCTCGGAAAATACTTGGGGATTTTTGAGCTCTACGAGTGGAAACTATCAGCCGATCCCGAGTCTTTCGAATTCGATTAATCTTTATAGTACTGCTGCGAAAACTTCTGGTAATGAAAATTTTGATTTTAAGATTGGTATGAAGTTATCTAGCAATCTAGAGAGTGGAAGTTATACTAATAAATTGGTGGTTTCAATAATTTCTAATCAGTATGAAAAAAGAGCTTTAATGACCACTGGTATTAATTTTAATACCAAGTTAAAAACTTTTGAGACGGGTGGTAATAAAATTGAACATATCATGCGAAGCGCTACGGCGTCTAGCTTTGGGGTAAACACTGTAAGTCTTGAAGATGAAGCTAATTCGGATTACGAAATTAAAGCTTGGTATGATTCTGTCACGAAGACAGCATATTACTATACGGAAGCCGAGAAGATTTTTTTGAATGATGATAGTAACGCGATGTTTTATAATCTGGTGAATTTAACTTCGCTTGATGTATCGAGCTTTGATACATCTAAAGTGAGGGGTATGGGGAATATGTTTTTTGGTGATGAAAAATTGGTTTCGCTGGATTTATCGAATTTTAATACGCAGAGTTTAACAAATATGGATAAAATGTTCTATGGAATGTCGAATTTAACGAATTTGAATATTAGTTCTTTTGATACTTCGAATGTGACAAATATGAATGCATTATTTTACGGTATGGCTAATATTGAAAATATTGATATCTCGAATTTTAATACACGTTATATCACGAATATGAGCTACATGTTTTCTGGTATGCATAAATTGAAACAACTGCAGTTGCCTGCTACTTTTGATACCTCGAACGTGACCGATATGAGCTTTATGTTTGCGAATGATCATAGCCTTCATGCTTTGAATCTTTCACATTTTAATACGCAAAATGTTACCAATATGCAACAAATGTTCTTTTGTATGTATGCCTTATCGTCTATCGACCTCTCTAATTTTGATACGAAAAAAGTCACTTTAATGGACGGTATGTTTAATGGTTGCGTCGGTCTTACTAGTATTAATGTCTCAAATTTTAATACGGAAAATGTTGAAAATATGAACGGCATGTTTGCCTTTACAGACAGTGTGGAGGAATTGGATTTGAGTAGTTTTCGCACTCCTAAGGTAAAAACTTTTAGAGCTATGTTTTTCACCTTGAATCCAAACAGATTGAAAAAGATTTATGTAAGCTCAGATTTTGATACGAGCGCCGCATTCGCTTATCAAAATACTGACACCCTTGCCAATATTGATATTTTTCATATGCGGAATCAACTAGTTGGCGGTAATGGCACGACCATTGCAAACACGGCAGTTGAGTTTCGTAATCTTTTGAAGATTGATCGCCCAGGTGTCCCAGGTCTTTTCACTAGAAAACCGTAAATATTTATTACGTTTATGATAAAATAAATTATATGCAAGGCCAAAAATCGCATACGCAAAAACCCCACGGGGGGGGGTGGTTTAATAAGGTATTAAAGCCACTTTTTGTATTTTTTGGTTTAATTTTTTCTTTTAATTTCATCTTCATTAATGACACTTCAGCTCTCTTCGTTCCAACCTTATCGGCTTCGGTGGATCAGGCCAATCTGCAGGTGAATGGGAATCAAGTGATTAATTCTACAGATAAAACCATAGAGATTCCGTTTAATTTCACCGTGAATACCAATAACCGCACCGGCTACACTGCTACATTGAGTGCTGAAACGGATAACACTGCACTGACTAATACAACTTCTACTGTTGGTGCGAAAATTAATTCGGTTAACACGAACTTATCCTTAAATAATTTGCCAAATAATACTTGGGGTTATAAGTTCGGGGTATCCACGAATTACGCGCCGATTCCCGCACTTTCTACGCCAGCGCAAATTCTCCAAACGGCAGGGAAGACTAACGGCAATGAATCGAATCAGCTGAGTATCGGCATGAAGCTAGCGGATAATCTAGAATCAGGGAATTATACGAACAAGCTGATTTTATCTTTTGTTTCGAATCCATATACTATGCGTGCCGTGATGACGAATGGCCCGGATTTTAATGCTAGGGTGGGGAAGTTGGATGTAAACACAGGTTTTGCTTCGTGGGATAGTAGTGTGGCGATGATGACTAATATCCGGTATGTGAAAAAGTCAGTGACGAGACCAAGCGTGTCGCAGGCAACCATAAATATTGAAGACCCAGACTCAGATTATGAAATCCTGGCTTGGTTCGATGCGGCTTCTGGAACTGTGTATTATTATTCTGATGCGGAGAAAATTGAATTAAATAAAGACAGTAGTTTTATGTTGCATAACTTTAGCGCCTTACGAGAAATAGATATGCAAAATTTTGATGGTAAAAATATAGAAAATATGCGTGATTTTTTCTCAAATTGTTCGAATTTAGCATCGGTGAATTTTGCTGGTTTTAATACGGCAAAAGTGACAGATATGACGGGGATGTTTTATGCAAATTTTGTGTTAAAAAATTTAGATTTGTCGAGCTTTGATACTTCGGATGTAGTCTATATGAATGATATGTTTTCTGGGACGCGAGAACTTGTGAATTTAAACTTGTCGAGTTTCAATACTAGTAAAGTCGAGATTATGGTTAATATGTTTTATGACGTACGAAAAATTAAAAATCTTAATGTGTCGAATTTTGATACGCGAAATGTAAAGAAGACGCGAAATATGTTTGCAAATATGCTTGAACTTGAGTCGTTAGACATATCAAATTTTGATACTTCAAAAGTGGAGGATATGGCGATGATGTTTGCTGAGACACATAAGCTAAAAACATTAAACCTCGGGTATCTAAATACTAGTCGAGTGACGACGATGGAAAAAATGTTTAATAATATGTGGGCGCTGGAGAATTTGGATGTTTCGAGTTTTGATACGAGTAATGTGATGAATATGAAGGATATGTTTAATGGGGTGACGAAGATAACGACTCTGAATTTGAATAACTTTAATACTTCGAATGTGACAGATATGTCTAATATGTTTAACTCGATGCTTGCGATAGAAAATTTGAGTTTGCCAAGTTTTGATACGCGCAGGGTAACAACTATGAGAAGCATGTTTGCAACGATGGAAGGTCTGAAAAATCTGAATATTTCGAGTTTTGATACGAGTAACGTACGGGATTTTCGATATATGTTCGGGTTAGGAGATGTGCAGAATTATGGCTATGATCAGGTGGACCATTTGGAACATATTTATGCCTCGAAAAAGTTTGTGATTTCGGCAATGGAAACGGGTGGCAGTGGAGGGATTTTTCACCGCAGGCCGAGTTTGACGGTGGGTGCGGGTTGTACTTATGTTTCGGGGACAGGAAATCCGTTTTGTATTGGTTCGACCTGGGTGGTGGTTCCATAGCTTTGTATTCTGTGTGAGGGTTGATTTGGGTGGTATTGCCATAGCAAAGGAGTCATGGGGAATTTTGGCAAACTAAGGATTCAGGCTTATCTTTTTATTCCGGATATGCTAAGATAAATTCATATGGGAATGGGAAAAAGTGCGATTTTTGACATTTATAAAAAGAATATGAGAAATTTTGCTGGTTTTCTCGCATTTCTTTTCTTGGCGAATTTGGGATTTATGGTTTTGGGTGGGGAAAGAGTGTCGGCATTATATGTGCCGACGCTTTCGGTTTCGGCATGGAGACCAGAAGAGAAAGTGAAAGGATCCGATGTTTTAAAAACAGAAAATAAAACAACGGAGACTAGTGTATGGTTTCAAATTCAAACAAGTAACCGTACCGGTTATACAGCGAGTTTCAGTACTGAAACAGATAACACAGCTTTAGTAAATTCTAGTTCTTCGACTAATGCGAAGATTTCTTCGATCAATGCTGATACTACATTAGCTAATTTGCCAGTAAATACATGGGGTTATAAATTAGCTACGAGCACGAATTATTCTTCGCTACCTGGCGTATCTTCTCCGGTAACTATTTTTCAGTCTACTGATTCAAGCTATAGTGGATATAAAGGTATATATATTGGAATGAAGCTTGGTGATGACCTTGAGGGTGGGAGTTATGAGAATAAGCTAGTTTTTTCAGTGGTAACAAATTCATATGAGAAAAAAGCCTTAATGGCAAAAGGTGAAATTATTCAATCGCATCTAGGAAGATTTGAAAAAGATAGATTTAGAGTTAAAGCTAAACGTTTTAAAAGGAGTGCTATTTTTCCCGAAAATCTAGAAAACGTTAAGAATATAGAAGATGATGATTCTGATTATGAGATTAAGCTGTGGTATGATGCAGCGACAGAAACCGCCTATTACTACTCTGAGTCGGAAAAGATATTCTTAAATGAAAACTGTAATTCGATGTTCTCAGACGATATGTTTGGTAATTATGGATCAAATAATCTTGAAGAAATCGAACTTACCGGGTTTGATACAAGTAAAGTAAAAAATATGGGTCTAATGTTTTCGTATTTGAAAAATCTAACACAATTGGATCTTTCAAATTTTAATACGAGTAATGTTACTAATATGTGGGCCATGTTTTGGGGGTCTGAAAAGATTGAAAATTTAGATTTGTCTAATTTCGATACGTCCAAAGTGACAACAATGAATAGAATGTTTAGTAATATGAAAAATTTAACGAGTCTAAATATTTCGGGTTTTAATACACGCAATGTAATTAATATGAGTGAGATGTTTATGGGGGCTAGTGGAATGACTTCATTAAATATCTCAACATTTAATACTGAAAATACAACTGACATGTCGAGTATGTTTAGTGGGATGTCGTCATTATCGAACTTGAATATTTCATCATTTGATACCAGAAATGTAGAGAATATGAGCGGTATGTTTGAACATGTAAAAATGTTAACACATTTAGATTTATCAAGTTTCAATACATCTAAAGTGAAGACCATGGAAAGAATGTTTTATGATATGAGGGGGCTTATCAGTTTGAATCTCTCTTCGTTTAATACAAAAAACGTAGAGAATATGAGACTTATGTTCAGAGAGGCAATAATGCTAAGTGATTTAGATTTATCGAGTTTTGATACATCCAATGTAAAAGATATGGATAGTATGTTTTATCTGATGGAATCATTGACGAATTTAAATATTTCTAATTTTAGAACGCCAAAAGTTGTAAGTATGAATAAGATGTTTTGCTATACCGCTCTTTCTAATATAAACCTTACTAAATTTGATACTAGTAAAGTACTGGATATGAGTTTTATGTTTAATAATATGAAAAAATTAGAAACACTAGACCTTTCAAATTTTGATACTAGAGAAGTTACTGCTATGTATGCGATGTTTTATAATACGCCAAACTTGACTTCGCTAGATATTTCTAATTTTAATACTGAAAAAGTTACTACTATGGGTTATATATTTGGAATAGCTCAAACTCTTGAAAATGTGGATAAATTGGAAAAAATTTATGTAAATAATGATTTTAATACTTCTAATATTACTGGTTCAGATAGAATGTTTGATTTTCGCAAGAAGCTCCGTGGTGGTAATGGCTCATTCTTGGCGAATCCGAGTACGGCAGATCTTTCTTGGCTCCGCGTGGATCGCCCGGGGGTGCAAGGATACTTTACACGTAAGCCGTAGGGAAGAATGTCGCATGCCTTTTGTCGGACCGCTCAAGGGCGCTTGCCCAGGCTTATGTCCTCAAAAGGCAAGACGACATTCTTTTTGGAAGATTAGGAAAAGTAAGGCGATATTCTTTTTTATGCTTCATATATAAAACGAGTAGTGTGAGTTTTATTCCGTCTTAACCTGTGATAAGATAAAAGTAATGGTGCAATTAGGTGTAAAAACAAACAAAGGTCGGGGGATTTTTGAATTTTTCTTTGCCAAAAGTCAGCCGGAAGTGGATAGGGAATGGGTGGCGGAAAATCAGTTGAAAATGGCACGACTTTTTATGGCGGGGCTGGAAAAATATAACCTGGAAAGCGGTGCTGGGACTAGGGGTGAGTTCGATGAGATGGGGGGCGGGGCGCCTTATGACGGGATAGCGCATCCGGTGCGTGATGAGGCTTGCCGTCCAGTGAGCGAGGAGGCGGAGCGGGTGCTTTTGCCGGAACAATTTTTATTGGTGGCGGGTTATCATATCGATGAGGATACTAAGACGCGGGAATTTTACGATGCGAATGAGGAGCTCGCGACTCGTACGGTGACGGAAGCGATCTATACGAATCTTTTGATCGGCTTTAGTTCGGAAATTCAGTGTTTGGTGCTGATGAAAGTGGATGCAGATTTGACACGATTTGGTGAAGTGTTCGTATTTTATCCAAAGGATTTTGCGAAGAAAAAATATCGCAGATTTATCGAGCGTTTCGAGATTTATGACCAGACAGAGAAATGGTATGAGCGGATTTTGATGCGACTTTCGGCGAAGCATCGCACGACTTTTTATGTGCCGAGTGAAAGTTTGGGGACTTTGACGGATGTGGAGGGAAATTCGGTGCTGATTTATATGAGTCAGGTGAAAATGCGAGAGCGATTTGTAGAATTTTTTAATAACTGGGAGTAAAAATGAGCGAAAAAAATGATGTAAAAATCTTAGCGGTAGTGGGGATGAGCGGATCGGGCAAATCGGTGGTGGTGGATTTTTTGACCAAAAAAGGCGTGCCAAAAGTTTACTTCGGGGGAATGATTTACAAGGAAATGGAACGCCGAGGAATTCAACGTACGGCGGACGGATCGAGTGAACGACAATTCCGAGAAATGATTCGTGAAACTGAGGGGAAAGATTGGGTGGTGCGTCAGGTGATGGGGGAGATTGATAATTTGATTGCTTCGGGACAGAAGCGAATTGTGCTGGATGGGCTATATTCCTGGACGGAATATAAGGAACTTAAGAGTAAATATCCGGGACTTTTGACCGTGGTGGCGATTGTAGTGCCGAAAGCGCTGAGGCATTTTCGAGTGGGGAAGCGCGAGGAGCGACCGTTTACTTTGAAGGAAATTCAGGAACGAGATTATACAGAGGTGGAAAATATTGAAAAAGGTGGGCCGATCGCGATGGCGGATTATTATATTTTGAATGATGGCAGCGTGGCGGAAATGAATGAAAAAATGGCAGAAATTTTAACGAGGATGGAATTTTAATGAAAAAATTGGTAATCATTGATGGAAAAAGTGTTTTTTATCGTGGTTACTACGCGATGGGGAATTTGGCGACCTCGAAGGGGGAACCGACTTCGGGAGTGTATGGTTTTGCGGTGATTGCGATGGAAATCGTGCGCAATATTCAGCCGGACCAGGTGGTGGTGGCGTGGGATAAGGCGCGGACTTCGACGGCGAAAAGACTCGCGATTTTTAAGGATTACAAGGCGGGGCGAGTAAGGCCGCCAGAGGATTTTTATGCACAGATTCCTTTGCTTCGGGAACTGATTTCGGCACTTTCGTGGGGCTTTATGGAGGCGGATGAATATGAGGCGGATGATATTATTGGTACCTTGGCGCGTCAAGCGGATGAGGCGGGGGATTATATGACTTATATTGTGTCTTCGGACCTTGATATGCTGCAAATCGTGGATGAAAATACTAAGATGTATCGAATTTTACGAGGATTTTCGGATCTCGAGGAAATGGATATTCCAGCGATTGAAGAAAAATATGGGATTTTGAAATCACAATTTTTGGATCTTAAGGCACTGAAGGGGGATAATTCGGATAATATTCCGGGAGTGCCGGGGATTGGCGAAAAAACTGCAGTGAAACTCTTGAATGAATACGGCAGCTTGGAAGGGATTTATGCCCATATTGAGGAAATTTCGGGGACGATACAGAAAAAATTGATGGCAGGACGAGAATCGGCTGAGATGTCTCTTAAGCTCGCGAAAATTATGACAGATGCGCCGGTGAAGCTTTCGGATGTTCCGGCTTTGAAGCTAGATTTTTCGCGAATATCGGAGGTATTTAAGCGTTTAGAGTTCAATAATTTGCTGAAAAAACTGAAAATTGAAAATGGGCTTTCGGAGATAGAGACTGAGCCCGCAGAAGAAGTGGTGTCGCGAGTAGAAATTCCGGAAGGGATGCTGGTCGCGAGCAATATTAAGGATTTGATGCATGAGAATGCAGAATTCCGTGAGCGAGTTTTTCAGGCGGAGCAGCTATGGGATTTGGATCAGGCGGATTTTCTACTAAATCCATTAAGACGTACAGGGGTAGAGGGGGTTGGCACGATGGAAGAGGTGCTGACTGGCGTGTATTCGGAAGCGACATTGAATAAATTTAGTGAACAATATTTGGCTTTTTCGAAGGATGAAAAATTGAACACAATTTTTATGGATTTTGATATGCCGGTGGTGCCGATTTTGTATAAGATGGAAGCGGCGGGAATTTTGTTGGACCGAGAATATTTCGAGGGATTGAAGACGGAATTTGAGGGGAAAGTATGTGAAATTGAACAAAAAATTTATGAGCTTTCGGGTGAACAATTTAATGTAAATTCGCCACTTCAAATGTCACAAATTTTGTTCGAAAAACTGAATCTGCCGGTGAAAGGTATTAAGAAAACTTCGCGAGGTTATTCGACAGGGGCGAAAGAGCTAGAGAAGTTAAAAGATGAACATCCGGTAATTAAGGAAATTATTCATTATCGAGAAACGATGAAGCTATTATCGACCTATATTACACCGCTGATTGAACAGGTGGCGGCAGATGGACGCATTCATTCAACGTTTACGCAGAATGTGACGGCGACGGGGCGACTTTCGAGTTTGAATCCGAATTTGCAGAATATTCCGGTGCGTAGTGAAGAGGGGAAGCGTATTCGCCGGGGATTTGTGGCACCAGAGGGGAAAGTGCTAGTTTCGGCAGATTACTCACAGTTTGAATTGAGGCTCGCGGCGGTGCTGGCGGGAGACGAAGCTTTGGTCTCAGATTTTAACCACGATGTCGATATTCACACGAAGACGGCGGCGGAAGTTTATCAGATTCCGATGGAAGAGGTGACGAAGCTGCAACGTCGCGTGGCCAAGGTGATTAATTTTGGTATTATGTACGGGATGAGCCCGAAGGGACTGAGCGATGCGACGGAGATGAATTTTTTCGAGGCGAAGCGATTTATTGATGAATACTTCAAGGTGCGCCAGAAGATTTACGCGTATTTGAACCACACACTGGAAGAGGCGCGAGAAACGGGTGAAGTGAGGACTTTTTATGGCCGCAAACGCCCGACACCAGATGTGAAATCCTCAAATTTTATTATTCGCAATGCGGCAGAACGGGCGGCACAGAATATGCCGATTCAGGGAACCGAGGCGGATTTGATGAAGCGAGCGATGATTGCGGTGGATAGGAAGTTGCCGGAGGGGGCGAAATTGGTGTTACAAATTCACGATTCTTTGGTGGTGGAATGCGATCAGGCTGATGAAGAAATGATAAAGACGATTTTGCAAAAGGAAATGGAAGGGGTGGCGCCAGAATTAAAGATTAAGCTCAAGGTAGAAGTGACGGCGGGGCAGAATCTCGGAGAATTATGACGATGAAGCTGGAAATTTATCAGGGTGCAGAGGGGGAAGTCTTTTTCGATGTAGATGAAATGAATCAGACGATTTGGGCGGAGCAGGGGAAGATTGCGGAACTTTTTGAAGTGGATCGCACGGTAATTTCCAGACATTTACGCAATATTTTTGCCGATGAGGAGCTGGATGCGGAAAAATGTGTGAAGGAAGAGGTAGAAGAGCGGCTTGAGGGCGGTCGTCGGATTGCGCGTAAGATTAAGAAATATAATTTGGACGTGATTATCTCGGTGGGTTATCGAGTGAATTCGAAAAAAGCCACAAAGTTTCGTATTTGGGCCTCCTCGATTATTAAACGTTATATGACGGAGGGGGTGGCGGTTAATTATGATTTGGTGAAGAAGTTGCCAGATGGCAGTGAGAAGCTACAGAATCTAGAGGAAACGCTGGGAATTGTACGTAGAATGTTGGCGGAAACTAGTTTGAGTGCGAATGAGGCGAATGGAGTGCTTGAAGTAGTGACGAAATACGCGGATAGCTTTGCGACGATTTCCGAATATTTGAACAATAAAATTATTTTTTCGGTAGATACGCGAGCGAGAAGGGATTTGAGCGAGGTGGAGATCGAAAATTATGTTTCAGATTTGCGAGAAAGATTGAATGAAAGTGAAAATTTCGGGGTATTGGCGGAAAATAACAGAGGCGGAACACTAATTTCAGCCCGAATACAAAATTTGTTCGAAAGAAGCGATTCGGTGGCTAGGCGAGCGGCGAAGTTACTTTATTTTATCGTACATGAGAAGCCGTTTTTAGAAGGCAATCAACAGATTGGAGCGCTACTTTTTGTAGTTTATTTGTCAGTAAACTTCTTTCAGTTGAATGAACAAGGGGAGACGAAGCTCTCTGATCGAGCGTTGACGGCTTTGGTGCTTTTGATTGCGGAAAGTCAGCCGGAAGAGAAAGAATTGATGCTGAATTTGATTTGTAAATTGCTTGATAAATAAAAATGGTATAATAAGAGGAATGAAAGAATTAATTGCGACTTTTAAAGAAGCCTATCAGAAGGAACGTAGCCTGGTGATTTTTCAGGTAATTCTGTTAATTTTATCTCTGGCTTTTCTGATTTTTTCGGCATTGAATTTACAGCCAAATGCCTCAATTGTAAAAATTAGCTATGGGGATATCGGACGTTATCAGGGTGGAGAATGGTCGTCGATGGCGAATTCGGGTGGTTATCATGATGGATCTTGGCAGGCAATGCTGATTTTTCCAATTTTGGCTTTAACTTTGGGGGTATTACATAATCTGTTGGCACTGCGAATTTTTGAGAAAAAGGGCGCGGCGGTGGCAAAAATGTTTATTTGTATTTCACTCGGTGTTTTAGTGCTAGGATTTTTGGTTTTCATTAGACTACTAGGTGAAAGTTAATTAATTCGGATATGACTAGAATGAAAAAACAGCAAAAAGTGCAGAAAAAAGCACAGCAGAAAATAGAAAAATCGGTTTGGGATAGTTTGGATTTGCCACAAGGGAAGCGTACGAAGCTTTATCGCTTTTTTGAAATTCTACCGGGTTTTACTTCATATATGATTTTGCTGCTACTCGTGATTTTTTCATTGATTAGTCCAGTGCTGGGGTCTTATTATCTGTTATTTATTATTGCTACGACCTTGGTAAAGGCAGTGGGAATTACTTTTCGTACTGTACAGGGGTATCAGGCTTCGAAAGCTTCAGAAAAAGTGGACTGGCACCAGAGATTTTTGGATTTATATGATCCACATGCGGCTTATGAAAAATATCATCGCAAAAAGAGTACCGAATTTGGTTTCGATAAGCATGTGAGGAACCTGAAGATGCTAGCAACCGGCCGTGATTTAGTGGTGTCGGAAAAAATGCTAGACGAAAATGGCAAGGTGCTGAAGGTAGAATTTCCAAAACCAGGGGATATTTATCATGCGGTGATCATGGTGGCTTACAATGAAGGTCTCGAAACTTTGATTCCTACGGTAGAGGCGGTGAAAAATACTACTTTTGATAATAAAAAAATAATTTTAGTGTTCGGCTATGAAGAACGTGGTGGGGAAGCGATGAAAGAGAACGCGAAAAAGCTGTACGAAAAGTTCAAAGACGATTTTTATGCTTTTATCCCAGTGATGCATCCAAAAGATTTGAAGGGAGAAATTCAGGGGAAGGGGCCAAATTTGGATTATGCGGCAGAGGAGCTGGCGAAATTCTTGCGTAAGGAGAAGATTGATTTTGCAAACGTAATTGCAACTTCTCTAGACTCTGATAATAAAATGCATAAATCATATCTAGATAATGTGGCTTATGAATTTGTAGTGCATCCAAATCGTCAACACTTGAGCTATCAGCCAGTTTCATTGTTTACGAATAATATCTGGGAAACACCGGCACCGATGCGAATTATCGCGGTGTCGAACTCATTTTTCAATATTATTTCTTCGATGCGCGTGCATACCTTGAAGAACTTTGCTTCACACTCGCAACCATTTTTGGCGTTGTCGAATATGGGTTACTGGAGTAAATTAACAATTGTGGAAGATGGCCATCAGTATTGGCGCTCGCTATTTTACTTCAAGGGTGATTACAGTGTGAAACCGATTCATATTCCGATTTATCAGGATGCAGTGCTGGAAAATGGTTTATGGAAGACCCTGAAAGCGCAATTTATTCAGCTTCGACGCTGGGATTACGGAGCTTCCGATGTGGCCTATGTGGGGGTGAGGACTTTTTCGAAGGACCGCTTGGAACGTACCGGGATGAAATTCTGGCCATTGTTTGTAAAATTTGCCAGACTCCTTGAAGGTCACGTAACTTTAGCTTCGATCTCACCGATGGTGGCGTTTGGTGGTTGGGTACCAAAATTACTCAACGCTTCCTCGAAGGAACTCTTAACCTTTAACTTGCCGAACACAATTTCTTATGTGCAATTATTCGCTTCGATTGGTTTAATGGCGACGATTTTGTTATCATTTGGCATGTTGCCTAAACGCCCAGCTCATATCAAGAAGCCAAAGATTTTTATGCTGTTACAATGGCTTTTGATGCCAGTGGTGGCGATTATTTATCAGTCCTTTACGGCGTTTTATTCGCAGACACGTTTGATGGTGGGTAATTATATGGAAAAATTCGACGTTACGAAAAAAGTGGTGAAGAAATAAAAAAGACGGATATAATATCCGGACGTGGGGTTTAACACGGACATGAGACTATAAATTATAAAATTGGGGGATAAAAAAGACGGATGTGAAATCCGTTTTTTGATTAACTAAATCTGGTGGGTCGCGAGGGATTCGAACCCCCGACTTCCTCCGTGTAAAGGAGACACTCTAGCCAGCTGAGTTAGCGACCCATAGATGTATTTTACCATAAAATGTGTTAAAATAAAAGAAATATTTTTGAGTAATTAGAAAGAAGGCAGAATGTGTAACCTATGTGGTGAAGATGAGCAAAATGTAATGAAAATGCGCCATACACTTAGTCATGTTTTAGCTGCCGCTTTGGTTGAAATGTATCCAGGAGTGCAGTTTGGCGTGGGTCCAGCGACGGCAACTGGTTTTTATTATGATATCGATCTTTCAGAAGTAAAAGATGCAGAGGGAAATGTGATGAAAATCACCGATGCTGATCTTCCGAAGATTCAGAAAAAAATGTATTCAATCATCAATAAAAAGTTTGATCTGGTATATTCTGAGAAGAGTCGCGAAGAGGCTTTGGCTTGGGCGAAAGAAAATCATCAGAAATACAAGGTGGAATTGATCGAAGATTTGCCGGAATCAGAGACTATTTCTTTCTATCAACTCGGTGATTTTACAGATCTTTGCAAGGGTCCACACGTAGAGAATACCGGTAAGGTTGGTGCTTTCAAACTAATTAAGGTGGCTGGGGCCTACTGGCGTGGTGACGAAAAGCGTGAAATGTTGACGCGTATTTACGGTGTGGCCTTTGAGACGGAAGAAGAACTAAAGGAATATCTGCAGCGCCTAGAAGAAGCGAAAGCGCGTGACCACCGCAAGCTGGGTAAGGAACTTGATTTGTTCAGTTTCTCGGAATTAGTGGGCGCAGGTTTGCCACTCTTTTCACCTCGTGGTACAGTGCTTCGTGATGTTTTGACGAATTATTCCTTGTCATTACGTGCAAGACACGGTTTTGAGCGAGTTTGGACACCACATATTACGAAGTTGGATCTCTACAAGGCTTCAGGTCATTATGCAAAGTTTGGCGCAGAGTTATTCTTGGTGCATTCTCAAGTAAATGGGGAAGAATTTGCTTTGAAACCAATGAACTGTCCGCACCATGCACAAATTTTTGCTAGTCGTCCACGTACCTATAAGGAAATGCCGGTGCGCTATATGGAATCTACGACTGATTACCGTGATGAAAAGTCGGGTGAGCTAGGTGGATTATCCCGCGTGCGCTCTTTGACTCAAGATGACACCCATGTTTTCTGTCGTAAGGAGCAAATTAAGGCAGAAATCCAGAACTTAGTCGGAATTGTGCGTGAACTCTATACTGTGGTGGGGATGAGTAAATTACGTGCTCGCTTATCTTATCGCAATGATGAGGATAAATATCTCGGTGATAAGTCACTTTGGGAAATGGCCCAGGCACAAATTAAAGAAGCGGCGATCGAAAACGGTTTGGATTACTTCGAAATGGAAGGTGAGGCAGCATTTTATGGACCGAAGATTGACTTTATGGCGGAAGATGCGATTGGCCGTGAACATCAAGTGGCGACAATTCAGCTAGATTTCGTGCAGCCTGAGCGTTTTGAGCTTTCATTTGTGAATGAGAACGGAGAAAAAGAACGTCCAGTGATGGTACACCATGCAACTTTGGGTTCGATTGAGCGCTTTATGTCGGTATTTATTGAGCATACCTCTGGTTGGTTCCCATTCTGGTGTGCTCCAGAACAGGTGCGTATTCTGACAGTGAATGACCAAGTCTTGGATTATGTAGAGAAAATCAAGCAGATCTTGAGTGAGGTAACACTAGAGACGCCTTTGAAGCATAATGATTTGCGTTTTACTGCGGATGTATCTGACGAGTCGCTCGGAAAGAAGATTAAACGCGCAGTTTCGATGAAGACGCCAGTGTTACTAATCGTCGGTGAGCGCGACAAGGAAAATGGTACGGTTTCAGTACGCGAAAAGGATACGGAAAAGACGGTGGCGTTAACGGAGCTTGCCGAATACCTAAAAAATATTAAATAATGAGGGGTCTGGTCAGTGAGGTTTACAGGGGTGGCGCTGACCAGATTTTTATAGTTAAAAATGAACACTAAAATTATAGTAATCGTGGGGCCGACAGCATCCGGAAAGACGGCGGTAGCGGTGGAGCTGGCGAAGCGTCTTAAAGGCGAGATTATCAGCGCAGATTCGCGGACGATTTTTCGGGGGATGGATATTGGTACGGCGAAACCGGATCTTTTAGAGCGCGGTGATGTGCCACATTTTGGCTTCGATTTGGTGCGACCAGATGAGAGATTCACGGTGGTAGATTGGAAAAACTATGCGAAAGAGAAGGTTTCTGAGATTTTAGCGCGTGGTAGGCAGCCGATTGTGGTGGGAGGAACGGGTCTTTATGTGGATGCGCTGGTGTTTGACTATCAATTTTCGGAGGAAGCGAAGAAGGGGGAGCTTGATCGGAAAAAAATGGGGGATGAGTACGAAATTTATGGTATTTTAACTGACCGTGAAGAGCTTGGTAAGCGTATTAAAAAACGTGTTCAGTCGATGTTTAGTGAAGAGCTATATGAGGAATGTCGCAAACTGGCTTCCAAATATGACTTTGGACTTCCGGCGATGAAAAGCAATATTTATCGATACGTTTGGGATTATTTGAACGGAGTTTCAAGCCTGGAGGAGGCGATAAATTTAGCTTCGACCTCAGATTTTCAGTTGGCAAAACGCCAGATGACTTGGTTTAAGCGAAACCCGGAAATAAAATGGTACAAGCGTGAAGAAATTTTAGAGAAGATTTTAGAGAAGTTTCAGGTTGAACACTACTAAAATACAGCTTCTGGTGCTAAAATATAAGTAATATGGGCAAAGAAAATACAACTCCTTTAGAAAAATTGTTCGGCTCGAAAACGCGAACAAAATTATTATCATTATTTTTTAGCAACATCGAGCGTTCCTATTATGTCAGGGAAATGACTAGGGTCATCGATGAACAAATTAATTCCGTGCGTCGTGAATTAAGTAATCTTGAATCAATTGGCGTGATTAAGAACGAAACCTATGATAATAAGGTTTATTATTCAGCGAACACTAAGCATCCATTTGCGAGAGCTTTGAATATGGTGTTTTCGACTAAAGTAGATAAGGTATTAGTAGAGACTGCAGTAAAAGATAGTACTTGGGATGAATATATTCGCCCAGTGAAGTCATATCTGAGTTTTCTATTTGTGACGAACCGCGTGCCAGGACAAGACGGAATTGATATGCTGATTGTGGGGGACGATAGGACGAAAAAGCTTTCGCGTTGGGCGGAAGTAGTAGAGAAAAAAGAGGGGAAGCCATTAAATTATGTAATTATCTCGCGTGATGATTTTAAATATCGTTTGAGTGTAAAAGATCGATTCTTAAAAGAAATTATGGAAATGCAGCATCTCGTCCAATATGATCCAGAAGGAATGTTGAATTAGTAAAATAGCAGGGTGGCCGAGCAAATAAAGGAGGAAAATGTTTGAATTAGAAAGTAAAAGTCCAGAAACTATCACGATTAAGACTAGTACAAAGCAGATTACGATTAATTTCGTAGAAGGTACTATTGCAGCTGACCTTGGTGTGGGAGTGATTAGCGGCCCGGGTGAATATGAAATTGGGGAAGTATCCATCTTAGGCGTACCAGTAATGAATAATACAAAAACTATTTATGATGTGAGCGTATCTGGGGTGCGTATCGGTATTTTGGGTGATATTGAAGAAGGGTTAGATGATATTGGTGTCTCAGATATCCTCTGTACTAGCTCAGTGCGTGCAATTAGAGAAATTGGGCCTAAGCTTATCGTAGCGACGGGGAATGTCGACGGCATGGTGGCAGAACTTAAATTAAGTGCTCGCACAGAGAAGAAACTGAAGATTAAACGTGTAGAAGATTTACCAACTACACAAGAAGTGGTAGTGCTTAATTAAAAAATGTGTTCAAAGAACTCGTGAAATAGCGAGTTTTTTGATGGGGCATGATAAAGTGGTGGGGGGATTGTATGAAAAATGTGTTCAATGGTAAATTCTGAGTAAAATTAGTGTTCATGATTGACTGGACAGGTTTGGGTCTTTGGGTGATATAATATATGTATGAATATAAATCCATATAATCTAATAATTGTCTTTACGATTATTATTATCTCTACGGTATTGCATGAGGTGGCGCACGGTTATGCGGCTTATTTTCAGGGTGATACCACAGCTAAGGATGAGGGAAGATTATCACTAAACCCATTGGTGCATCTAGATTTATTTACTTCGGTAATTCTGCCAGTTTTGCTTTATCTGACGGGTGGCGTAGTGTTGGGTGCGGCGAAACCGGTACCAGTGGATAGAAGAAATTTAAGGAACGGGGAAGGCTCGATGGCGATTGTAGCGTTAGCGGGACCAATGATGAATCTTTTGATTGCGTTTTTAATGTTTATGATTGGTCATTTTACGGGATTTTTAGATGATCGAGGCGTGATTGGGTTTATTTTTGGCCAAACGATTATTATGAACCTGGGTTTTATGGCTTTTAATTTGATTCCAATTCCACCACTGGATGGGTCGAGAGTATTGTATTACTTTTTATCAGATAAGTTACGCGAGGTGATGGATTTTATCGAAATGCGCATGGGGATTTTGTTTATCTATCTATTCTTGGTGATTTTTGGTAGTGCATTATCGACTATAACCTATAATGTGATGGTGGGAATTTTAAGCGTATTTTATCTGTTAGTCGGGGCAGCTTAACCTGTAATTTTAAGATTTTGGCATTTGCAGAAAGTTTTTCAAACTGCTATAATCAAATTATCCTAGTGGCAACATGATTTTCTGTATAGTCATGTTAAGGGATTTCGTGGTAATGGTTCTGTGGAATTATTACATAAGATTTTACCCACCGTAGTTAGATATTACGGAAAATATATGCCACTAGGATTTTTTGTTCTATAATGAATATATTAACCATGAGAATTTTGATGGGAATAGATGAAGCAAAAAGTTAGAGTAGTCGGAATTATTAAGAAAGATGATAGCTTTTTGTTACTAAAAAAAGTACTGCATGACGACTCGGATGCAGTGATGTGGTGTTTGCCATCGGGGAAGATTAATTTTGGTGAACAGCCGGAAGAGGCGATGGGGCGAACGATTTTTGAGACTTTGAATCAAAAAATTGAGACGATTAAAATTCGTGATGTGATTACTTTTACGAATCAGAGTGACGGTTCGAATATTTATAATTTATATATTATATATGATATAACTTTGGCAGAAAATAGCGATTTAAAGCTTGAATTAAATGAGAAATATTCAGCTTATAAATATGTAAGCTTCTCAGCGGACGTGAATTCGAATTTTCGATTGACGGATGATACAGCTTCGGTAATTAGCGTAGAATTTGGACACAAGAAAATTGGAAAAGTAAATCGGATTGACGCAAGAGCGGCAGTGCTAGGTGCGACAATCTATACGGATGGTGGTTCGAGGGGGAATCCTGGGCCATCGGCGATTGGTTACGTAATTATTGATGAAAATGGCAAAGAAGTGGAGCGAGGTGGGGAATTTATCGGCTATGCTACTTCGAGATTGGCGGAATATTATGGCTTGAAGGCGGGCGTGGAGAAGGCGCTCCAGTATGGATTTAAAACCGTGAAATTTGTGTCGGATAATTTGATGATGGTAAATCAAATGAATGGAATTTATACGGTGAAAAATAGTGATATTTTGCCGGTGTATGAGGAAATTTTGAAATTGATTCAGCGATTTGATGCGGTGGCATTTACACACGTGAGGCGAGAGCAAAATCAGGCAGCGGATGCGGAATTAAATACGGTTTTAGACGAGTACACGATTGAAAGAATCTAAAATTGATTCTGGACAAATAAATGATTGAAAGAATTTAAAACTGATTTACGACAAATATGTGATTAAAAGAACCTAAAATTGATTCTACTTGTGGTAAAATAGAGAAAACGGGAGAGAATCAGTGAAGGTATTTTTTTCAGATAAACGGATCTTTGGTCTAGGGATTTTGTGTGCGAGTTTTTTCGGATTATGCTTATGCCAAAATAAAGCAGAAGCGTTATATATTTCTTCTTTGTCGGCATCGATTGATTCTTCAAAAACTATTGAGGTGGATGCGAACGAAATGACGAATAATCATGACGGTTTTTTCAAATTTGAAATTAATGGTACTTATAGCGGGCATGTGAAAAATGGCTTTTATGCCACGATTAGTACGGCGAGCGAAGAGCAGGCATTGGTGCCGACGAGGCCACAAAATCCGACGAAGATTAATCCGTTGCCAGATCAGCGGGAGTTTTTTCAGATTTTGAGAATAATATGTGGGGCTATAAGTTACGTGATAATACGAAATATTCACCAATTCCAAAGAAGTCGGCACGTGAGAAATTTATCGAGAGCGAGCATGAATCTGCGGGGAATTATACGCTGGATGTAGGGATGCGGATTGGCCGAAATTTAAGTGATGATGTCTATTCGAATAAAATTGTAGTGTCATTTGTGGCAAATCCGTTCGGGAATGCTAGGGTTGGAAGAAGAGATAGTTTTGCATCAGATTTTTTGGATCATATGGCTACACTAGCCAATGGAATGGGAAATGTTGAATACATTAAACGAAGTAGTGTGCCGCCATCCAGCGAAAAAATTATTGAACATGCAGAATCTACGGATTCTCGATATGAAGTTGTGGTCTGGTATGAGCAGGAAACAAAAACTGCATATTATTTTACGGATGGCGAAAAAATTACACTACCACAGCTTGGTAATCAAATGTTTGTTGGGATGAACAATTTAAAAGAAATAGATCTTAGTAATTTTGATACTTCGGAGATGACAAGTTTTTATCAGATGTTTATGGGGGTGTCGAGCTTGAAAACGTTGGATTTGTCTGGATTTGATACGAAAAAAGTTAGGGTAATGGCAGAGATGTTTAAAGATATGCCGGAACTTGAAACGGTGGACTTGTCGAATTTTGATATGTCAAATGTGGATCATATAGGATTAATGTTTAGTGGTGACGCCAAGTTAAAAACAATATATGCAAATGGTGATTTAATCCCACAGGGGCCGAATAAGTTTCTTGATTGGTTGGGTGTTTTCAAGGGATGTGTAAGTCTAGTAGGTGGAAACGGTTCAAAAATGGCGGAAAGTGAACTTAGCTCTTCTAACCGAGATTGGATGCGGATTGATCGTCCGGGAGTGCCAGGATATTTGACCTTAAAGAAATAATTTTAATTTGGTCGTAAAATTGAATAATAAAAATATTACAAAAATTGTGATAAGATAGAGGTAGAGCTTGAAAGATAATCGCTTGGCTTAGCCAAGAGGAAAGTCCGGGCAGCATAGAACGCAGTAGTCGTTAATGGCGACCGTTCGAAAATTTAGACGGCTTCGGCCTAAAAAATTGAAGAATAGGGAAAGTACCACAGAGACAATACCGCCTTCGGGCAAGGGTGAAAAGTGTAAGGTAAGAGCTTACGGCAATCCATGGTGACATGGTTGATGGCAAACCCTACTGGCTGCAAGGAGTGCTACTAAACTTTGGTTCGAAGATGCACGCTTACCGCTTGAATATTTTGGCAACAAAATATCTAGATAGATGATTATCGGCTAAAAGGGAAGAAACTTTTATTGTGGTTTTACTTGTGATAAGAGTATTTGCGCCTTTTAGTTACAAAACCCGGCTTACTGATAGCTTAAAAATAGACCCTTACGGGTCTATTTTGTTATATTCGATTGAATAAATTATTTGATCAAACCTTTTTTCTTCAAAGTACGAAGAGCTGCGGTACTAACATTGATCTTAAGTTTTTTGCCACCGATGAGGATGGTTTTCTTTTGAATGTTTGGTTTGAAAACTTTACGGGTCTTGTGCTGGGAGAAGCTTACATTATGACCGTACATTTTTCCTTTACCGGAAATTTCGCAAATAGCCATTATTTAATCTCCTTTTTAACTTGTTCGACAATTGCCTGGAAGGCAGCTGGTTGGTTGACAGCTAATTCGGCCAAGATCTTGCGATCAACAGCGATATTTTGCTTTTTCATACCATTAATGAGTTGAGAATAGTTCAAATCATATTGGTGAGCGGCGTTATTGATGCGGGTGATCCAAAGAGCACGAAGATCGCGTTTACGATTACGGCGGTCGCGGTAAGCGTAGCGAAGGGCCTTAATAACACCTTGTTTAGCTAGACGGAAGCTGCGGGTGCGGTAATGTTGCATACCCTTAGCGGCAGCTAGAATTTTCTTATGTTTTGCGCGTGCGGCAACACCTCTTTTGATTCTCATGATTAAACTCCTAATGCGCTTTTAATGTTTTTAGCAATCTTACCCTCGACTGCACCAGCAGTCTTCATGTTACGTTTGCGGGCTTTAGATTTTTTGGCAAGAATATGGTTGCCATAGGCGCGTTCGCGGATTAATTTACCGGTGCCGGAAATTTTAATACGCTTAGCAGTACCTTTGTGAGTTTTAAGCTTTGGCATAGGCTTTCCTTTTAGTTAATTTAGTATTCAATGTGCGATCAGGGAACCTTGAAAGTAGGAAATTACTTTTTTCGTACTCCGACTGATAAATTGCGTCCAGCAAATTGTGGTTTTCCTTCGACAATGGCACAGTCGGCCATTTGTTCGAGAATACGATCAAGAAGTTGAGAACCAATTTCTTTGTGTGCCATCTCACGACCCTTGAAGGTAATGATGATACGGCAGTGATCGCCATCTTCGAGAAAACTCTTAATTTTGCGGATTTTAATGTTGAGGTCATTGTCGCTGATTTTGAGACCAATCTTCATCTGTTTGAGCTCGGATTGTTTTTCACGAGCTTTTTTACGATTTTTAGCCTCTTCTTTCATCTTTTGGTATTGATATTTACCCCAATCGATGATTTTGACGACCGGAGGGGTGGCATTGCCTGCAATTTCGACGAGGTCGACACCTTGCTCCCGGGCCAGAACCTGAGCTTCTTTGCTTGACATGATGCCAAGCTGCTCTCCATTAGTGCCAATAACGCGTACCTGTTCATAGCGGATTTCTCCATTGATTTTGGTGCGTGAAGTCTTAGTACTAATGTTGATTCCTTTCTTTTTAACCTTAGGGTGAATTATAACAAAATTTTTAGGGATTTTCAAGGGGTAAATCAGGGTGAAAAGGTAGTAAAGCAGATGGCTTCCTTGAGGTGTCCAAGTTTGATTTCTGGTGAATTATCATAATCGGCGATGGTGCGGCTGAGTTTGATAATTTTAACGATGGCGCGAGAGGAAAGCTTAAGGGTTTCCGCAGCGCGTTTTAATTCGGTTTTTAAGATAGGGGTGAGATGGATGTACTGAGAGATTTCGGCAGAAGTGAGGGTGCCGTTGAATTTTTCGAAAGAATGATAGCGTTTGGCTTGAAGTTCGGTGATGTGAATGATTTTATTTTGGTAAAAACTTAGATTTTTAGCGGAATTTTCAGGCGGAGATTTGGTAGAGAGGTGATCGATGAGAAGATTTTGATCGAGATAGGGAAGATGAAGTTTGATGTCGATGCGATCAAAAATGGGACCACTAAGGTGTTTGGTGTAGTTATGAATTTGAGTGGGGGTACAGGTGCAAGGTTTGACGTGCGAACCATAGTAACCGCAAGGGCAGGGGTTCATGGTGGCGAAAAGCGTAAAGTTGGCGGGAAAAGTAGCACGTTCCTTGGCGCGAGAAATTGAAATTAAATGGTCCTCTAGGGGTTGTCGCAGGGCTTCAAGTACGGATCTAGGGAATTCGGGTAATTCATCGAGAAAAAGAATGCCGAGATGTGCTAGTGAGATTTCGCCTGGAGTTATGGGATTCCCGCCACCAATGATAGAGCAGGCGGAACTACTGTGGTGAGGCTGACGAAAGGGGCGTTTTTGAGGGATTTGATCAAGTTCTGTGGTGAGACCGTGAATTTTGTAAATTGAAATAAGTTCGGCAGGGCTAGGTGGGGGAAGAAGATCTTTAGCAGCATTCATAAGTAAGGTCTTGCCACTGCCCGGTGGACCAGAGAGAAGGAGATTGTGATGTCCGGCAATAGCGAGAATGAGAGCACGTTTAGCAAAATCGAGGCCCTGAATCTGATCAAGAGCGTAGAAAGAGGAGTCTGCGTGAGAAGGAGGAGCTAGGGTAGAATCGGGTGTCCTAGTGGGTGTAGTGGTGGTTGTTATGGGAAGAATTTGGGCCGAGTCGCTAAGTGGCGAAATATGTGATTGATGTTTAAGATGAAGAAAAAGCTGCTTAAGTGTGCGTACGGGATAAATTTCAACTCCTTGAATAAGGATGGAACTAGCGGCTGAGGTGGCGGGAAGAAAGATTTGTTTGAAGCCGTGATTTTTAGCGGTTTCAATAATATTTAGGATACCTTTGACTGGCTTAAGACTACCATCGAGAGATAATTCGCCGGTAAAAAAGAGGCCTTTGATATCTTCTTCACGAAGTTGTTTAGCGAGAATTAAAATGTTGATAGCGATGGGCAAATCCAGAGAAGAGCCACTTTTAATGAGGTCGGCGGGGGCGAGATTGATAGTGATTTTGTGTTTTGGAAAAGAGAAATCTGAATTCATAATGGCGCTGCGAACGCGTTCTCTAGATTCAAGAATGGTTTTATCCCCCATACCCACGAGATTAAAACTCGGGAGACCTTTATTGGTGGTACCCTCAACTTCAATTAGTTGACCAGAGTAACCGGTGGGGATGGCGGTAAATATTTTAACATTCATAGTTTTATAATGAATCGTTTTGTTAAAAATGCCAAGAAAATGATGATTTTGGTGAGTATGAAAAAGAATTATAAGCGACATTTTAAGGGGTGAATGGTGAATAAAATGAGGGGAATGATAACTTGCTTATGTTTTTAACAACTTGCTTATGCTTAGTTTTTTGCAGAATGAGCGTGTGGTGAGCTAATTAGGGCAAGATTGGGGAAGAGTAGAATATGATTGATCTTTTTGTGATATAATTAAGCTAGTTGGGGCTGACAAAGCTTAGACGGATTATTAACAGATATCAGGCATGACGATTGATACCGTAAGTATTGAAAAAGTGAAGAAAATACTTCCAAGCACGTGCTTTATGCACCTGCTTTTGCCTAATTTAATATAGGCTGGTCTAACTCCAAGTTTTCGTAGTAGTTAGATTATTAGATTTACGAGAATAGATTTCGGACAGTGACGAGGCTGGAATCGAAAGTCAGTCATGGTAATCTATAGTTTTGTTATTTGTCGCTATAGATAGAAACCAAGATGAAATAAATAACTATGCATGTAGAATGATATCATGAAGATTTTTCGGACCCGGAGGCAGTATCCGGCAGCTCCACCAATCGATTTTGAATGGCCTTTTTCGAGGCTATTTTTTATGTTTTTAAATAAATAAATGCTTGAGAAAGGATTTTGATTGAAATTAAAAAATGTAAAATTAAACTTAACAGGGGTGGATGACTTAAAATAGCTCAAAATAATAAAATATGTGTTCAGGTAAAACTAAAATTGTTCAAAAATAGTATACGGAGTTAACAGGGGTAGCTGTGGAAAACTAGAAAATAAGGCAAAATTGTAAAAAAATTATTCAAAAATATGTTGACATTAGCGTTTTGAAGCGGTATTATAGAGGTAGCTTTTGAATAACAAAATTGTTCACAAGCCAAAAACAAACAATATAGCCAAAAAACTCCACACTCTACAAAAGAAATCGGTATTCCTCGCAGTTTGACCGATTTCTTTTTTTGTTTTGCTTAAATTAAGCGACTTTTTTATTTTTTTATAAATAAAGTTTTGCGGTGGGTTTTTTCGGACTGAAATTATTTACCATAGATTTTTATAATATTTTCTGAAATGCGATTAGTTGATGGGTAATAGGAAAACAAAATCTTAACTAGTATGATTATTGATTTTTTTAAATTAGATTTTCAAAAAATTCTGATTTTTAGTGGGCTTTTTTTATTAACATATATCAATGCATTTTTTTGATTGGTATATGGAAATCTTAATTAATTCTTACTGATATATTTTTAATAGATATTTAGAAAAGGGAAATATGAGGATTTTTATTTTCGGACAATATGTAGAATGGTGGCTATTTTATTCCGGGCGGAGCCTAGCTTCTGTCTTCTTTGAAAAATGAAAAGATTTTAGGATTAAAGGTAGGCTTCTATTTTTTTGATTTTAGAAAGAGATTTTTTGAGGAAAATAATTAGATTTATGTTGTATTTTAGTATATTATTAATCACAACATTGGATTTTTGGTATATTTTGTAGTATTTTATACAATGATTATTATTTTATAAATCTGGTATATAACAGATAGGAAAGCATAATTGTTGTATTTTATACTTAAAATTTAAGAAAAAAGGCTTGCATAAAATATAGACCCGTGATACTATAAGAATGTCGAAAGACAAAAATACAAATAAACAACACATTAACAATTAGGAGAAAGACCAATGTAGCGACTAAGACTACGTTAGCCAGATTTTCTGGCGTATCAGCTGAGGCTGATCTTTTGCCCCACTAAAAGTGGAGCGGTCAATTTCAAGCGGTGATGGTTGTGGCTTATAGTTATGTTTTTTGCCAGATAACCACCCGCTTGACTATGGTATTTTCCATCGTACATTAGATAAATTTATGGAAAATCGAAGCATTAGAAAATATTTCTGGGAGGGAATAGGAAATTGCTTTATAATAGTCTTATGGTTAATCTTTTGATCGGAATTTCAAGCTTAATTTCTTTGGTTATTTTGGTAGTTATGCTCTTCACTACTACGCCAATGATGGTCGGCCCGCTAGGGATTATGCTGGCTTTTGTGCTGCTTTATGTTCTGGTTTTTGGAATTATTACCTGGGTGATGAACTTGTTTTTGAAGGTAGTTTTTCTAAAAAACAGAACTACACAGACGGACTATTTTAAAGCGGGAATTATTGCGATGTATCCGATTATGTTGTTGATTTTGGTGGCTTCGAGTGTGACGAATTTGCTGGTTTTGATTTTCTTACCGGCAATTTTTGTTGGTTTGTTATTTTTTGTGTTCACCAAGATGGTGAAATAGTATTTTTTTCATAGTGTTTATGCTAAAATAGGGGCATGGATCAGAAAAATATTGGGCAGGTTTCTGGAGTAAATGATCGAGAACGACAGGATTTTTCTGGCTTAAATTCTTCTTCGGTGGAACAGGCACCGGATGGGGTGGGGCAGATGCCTTCGGGTGGTTTTGGTGCTGAACAGGTTCCAACAGGGATGACACAAGATGAGGCTGTGGCTAGATTGAATCAAATGTTTGAAGCTCAGGGAATGCCTGGGGCGAACGGTTTTGACAGAGGACAGATGGCGATGGGTCAGATGGCGATGCAGGCGCAGATGAATGGTGTGCCAGATCAAGTGCAGCCGAGTGGTGTGCCGGAGTGGGTGCAGATGAATAGTGTGCCGTGGCAGGGGCAGTTTGAACAGGTAAACCCAATGCAAATTCATTCAGAGCAGATACAAGGCTTTGAAAATGCAAATTCACGAATTGAACAAGAAAAAAATCTGGAGACAGAGCGAGCTGAGATTGAACAAGGGGATGAGTTCAGTGATGAGGGGGTGCCAAAAAGTGATTTAGGCAAGATTGTGACGGTGGGGACGCTCACCTTCGAGGATGGAAAATTAATTGGAACAGATCTGCCGAAGGCACGAGATCGCGATGGACTTGAGGAAGAAATCTTGAAAGAGGTTGAAAAAACCAAGAAAATTAAAAGTCCAACAATGCAGTATCGGCAAGAAAGGATATTGAGTGCGAAACTTTTAGATGATCGTTACGGGAGAAAACTCGGACAAGAGAATTAAAATTATGGGACATGATAGTTAAAATCCTCGGACGGGAGAATTAAGGAAAATTTAGATAAAACTAAGGTGAATTTAGTTAAAACAGGGATAAAAAACTTTAGAACCCAAAAAATAAGATAAAAGAAGAGATAAAAATGAACGGGAATCAGGTGGAAAATATTATTATGCGAAAGAACATGACGGGAACGTCAGCGGATTCTGAGGCAAATAAAACCACACAAAAAAATCTGCAGAATGAACAAAAAAATAGTTCAATTTTTGCACCAAAGCAGGGGGCGGATTTCTCGAAAATCTTCTCTAACAACATCATAATTGGTGTGCAAATTTTTATTCTAGTTTTGGTGGCAGCTCTCTTTGTGGGGGTGAAAATTTTAGCCAAAAAACGTAAGGCGAAGGAATATGAGCGTTCACTAAAATTAATTCCACTTTTGATTCATTTACCACCGGCAACCGATGACATTCAAGGTGGTGGGCGCGATGAGCGTGATGTCAATGAAGAGGCGATTTCGCAGTCGACAATTATGTATTCAATCATCGCTTCGACGCTGAAAAAAGAGAGTTTTAATACAAAATTATACGGCCAGAAATATTTTTCATTCGAAATGGTAGTGGTCGACGGTTTGGTGAAGTATTATGCCGTGGTGCCAGCAGTGACGACGGAAATTGTGAAGCAGGCGATTCAATCTTCTTATCCAACGGCGCGCTTAGAGGAAGCAGAGGTGGAGAATATCTTCTCGAATGCAGGGCTGGGTGACGAAGCGAAAGAAGATGATGATAGTCGTAATGTGGCAGGTGGGGAGCTGATTTTTAAGAAAGAAGAATATTATCCGATTCAGGTGTTTTCAGAGTCAAAATGGGATGCACAGCTGACGATTTTGAACGCTTTCGCGAAGGCGAAAAAAGGTGAAGGATTGGGGTTACAGCTGATGTTCCGCCCGGTAGGAGATAGTTGGCGAAAAAAAGTTGAAGAAATTGTAAAAAATTTACGAGAGGGTAAAAAAGTTAAGTCGGGCGGTGGTTTCTTCGGACAAGGCCGAGTACTAAATTTAATCATGGACATTATTCGTGCGCCATTCGAAGTGCCGGAATTACATGAATATGATAAGAGCAAGGAAACGACTAAGGAAGTCTCGCAAGCGAAACTTGACGAAGCGCAAATGATTGAAAATAAAGCCAAGTACCCAGTTTTTGAATGTTTGATTCGCGTGGTGGCGCATTCGAGCAGTCATGAACGTAGTGAGGCGTTAGTTGGTGGAGTGGTGGCAGCGTTTTCGCAATTAGATTCGCCAACCATGAACGGCTTCAAGTATGATATGGCGAAAAAAATGGACACTTTGGTGACGAATTATATTTTTCGCTTTTTCCCAACCAAGAAAAAGGGGATGATTTTAAATACGCAAGAACTGGCTTCGATTTTTCATTTGCCATCAGAGTCGGCAATTCCGTCCTCGGGCGTAGAAAGGCAGATGACAAAACAGGTGGATGCGCCAACCGTATTAGTGGAAGAGGGACTGGAGCTCGGGGTCAACGAATATCGCGGTAATACGAAGATGATTAGGCTGGGTGAAGATGACCGTAGGCGCCATACTTATATTATCGGTGCATCTGGTATGGGTAAGTCGGTACTTTTGAAGAATTTGGCCTATCAAGATATGTTGGCAGGTAGGGGCTTCTGTTTTATTGATCCGCACGGTGACGTAACAGAGGAATTGCTTTCGATGGTACCAGAAAATCGTATTGATGATGTGATTTACTTCGATCCATCAGATACAGATTTTCCAATTGGTATGAACATGTTGGAATTTGCCACTACGGAACAGAAAGATTTTATCGTGCAAGAGGGGATTAACATGCTGTATTCGCTGTATGATCCGGGGCATACAGGTATTTTTGGCCCACGCGGTGAGCAGATGTTTAGGAATGCCGCCCTGCTTTTGATGAGCGACCCGAGGGGTGCGACATTTCTCGATATTCCGAGTCCATTTATCAATCCAGATTTGGTGGCAGATAAATTAAAATACGTGACAGATCGCGACCTCTTTGATTATTGGACGAAAGAATTTCCGGCTTCTCAGAAATCAAACGATGCAGGTGAGGTGGTGACGTGGTTTGCTTCAAAATGGAGTCCATTTAAGCAAAATACGATGATGAAACGGGTGCTAGGTCAGACTAAATCGGGCTTTAATATTCGTGAAATTATGGATCAACAGAAAATTCTGCTAGTGAATCTCTCTAAGGGAAAACTCGGGGAGCTAAACTCAAAGCTTCTGGGTATGATTTTCGTAATGAAATTCCAGACGGCCGCGATGTCGAGGGTGGATACGCCAGAGCATGAACGTAAAGATTTCTGTCTGTTCGTGGATGAGTTTCAGAATTTTTCGACAGAATCTTTTGAATCGATTTTGTCGGAAGCTCGTAAGTTTCGTTTGAATTTGATTGTGGCGAACCAGTTTATGACGCAGTTAACAGATAAGATTCGTGAAGGTGTGCTGGGTAACGTTGGTACGATTATTGCGGGTCGTCTGGGTGTAACAGATGCGGAAATGATGGAAAAAGTCTTTACCCCGACTTTTAAGGCGGAAGATTTGCATAAGCAACCAAACCATCACGCGATTGCGACGGTTTTGATGCATGGTATGCCGTCGGCGCCATTTACGATGAGGCTTTTGCCACCGAGGGGTAAGGAAGACCGGAATATTTTTGCCGCGCTAAAAGATTATTCAGCGAAGAAATACGGCCGTCCAGGGGAAGAAGTAGAAAAGGAAATTGAAGATCGCTTGAGAATTAGTGATGGTGAAGATGCTGTTTCAAATATTGAAAATGGGAATTTTGCTAGCAATGAGCCTTGGGATGGGGCGATGGATGCGGCGCTTGGTCTAGATAATTTTGATCGAGACGAAAAGGGTATTCCATTAGGGGTGAAGAAAGTGCCGGCCAGTGAGGCAAAGGCAGGAAGTCCAGAGATGGCGGAATTATTGGAAAAAATGAAAGCTGAGGAGGGGAATGAGAAAAAGGCCGAGAGGACGGCTAGTGATATGGCTGAAGCGGTGGCTGGAAGGGGTGAATCTGAGGGGGCTGACGCAGGGGCTAGTAAGGAAGGCCGTGCGGAATTCACCTTGGATGATATTAATGCAGAGCTAGATAATTTGATGGCGGGAAAGAGTGCTGTGGTTGCGGATAATTTGATGGCGGGAAAGAGTGCTGTGGTTGCGGAACCAGAGGTGGTAAATGTACCGATGGAAGCCGTATCTGAGGTTGATCAGGAAGATGGACGTCTAAAAGACGGTACGGTGATTAAAATTCGCTAAAAAACAAAAAGGCTATAAGTACCCAAAAAGTTAGAACAAGGGCCTTAAAACGGCTTAGAACGCGAAATATCACTATTTTACCTTGACAGCTAAACCAAAAATGGTTACACTAAAGTAGATATCAAGTGAGGTTAAAACGACTGGAAAAGGATTCGAAAAGAATTATTTGAAAGGTCGTGGGTGGTGAGCCAGAGAGGTATCAAGTTAACTTAAAAGAGGTATTTTCTTGATGGCTGGAAAACAAAAAGTTGAAGAATACGACAGCTCAGAAATTCAAGTTCTAGAAGGGCTTGAACCTGTTCGTGTGCGTCCAGGTATGTATATCGGTTCGACCGGTTATGACGGTTTGCATCATTTAATTAAAGAGATTGCGGATAACTCGATCGATGAAGCGATTGCGGGTTATGCGAATAAAGTGGAAATTACACTACTTGCGGACGGTGGAGTGAAGGTAGAAGATAACGGACGTGGTATTCCGGTAGATCTTCACCCAAAGACACATAAGTCAACACTAGAAACCGTTTTGACGGTGCTACATGCCGGTGGTAAGTTCGGTGGCGGTGGTTATAAGGTTTCATCTGGTCTCCACGGGGTGGGTTCCTCTGTTGTGAACGCACTTTCAACCAAGATGATTGCCGAAGTTTATCGCGAGAAAAAAGTCCATCACATTGAATTTGAAACCGGTAAAACCATAGCACCTTTGAAAATTGAAGGTGGTACTACCAAACAGGGAACTTGCATTGTTTTCTATCCAGATCCAACCATTTTTAAGGAAACGACGACTTTTGATTACAACTGGGTGTCACATTACGCGAGACATCAGGCTTACCTCACTAAGGGAATTTTAATTTCGGTCTTTGATGAACGTACGGGTGCGAAAGAGGCCTTTTACTTTGAAGGTGGGATTAAGAGCTACGTGAAGCGTCTAAATAACGGCAAAGAAGTGCTTTCAGATACGATTTTCTATGTTGATAAACAGATTGAAGATTCGGAAGTGGAAATTGCCGTTCAATATAACGATACGTATGCGGAAACCATGAAGCCATTTGCTAACAACGTTTTGACCCCTGAAGGTGGTTCACATGTGGTAGGTTTTCGTACGGCTTTGAACCGCGTATTGAATGATTATGCGCGTAAGAATAATCTTTTGAAGGAAAAAGAAGATAATCTAACCGGTGACGACATTCGCGAAGGTTTGACGGCGGTGATTTCGGTGAAATTGCCTAACCCAGAATTTGAAGGTCAGACCAAGAATAAATTGGGTAATCCAGAGGTGCGTGGCTACGTCGATAAGGTGATGAGCGAATACTTCGGTTACTTCCTCGAAGAAAATCCAGCGATTGCGAAGAAGATTGTCGGTAAGGCGACCTTGGCAGCACGTGCGCGCAAGGCGGCAAGAGCAGCGCGCGATAACGTGATTCGTAAGGGTGCATTTGAAGGCTTGAATTTGCCTTCGAAATTGGCCGACTGTTCTTCGAGGGACCGTTCAGAGTGTGAGCTCTTTATCGTAGAGGGTAACTCGGCCGCAGGTTCAGCAAAAGAAGGTCGTAATTCGAAGATTCAGGCGATTTTGCCACTACGTGGTAAGGTGTTGAATACCGAGCGCGCGAGATTAGATAAGATGTATGCGAATGCAGAGTTGGTATCTTTGATTAAGGCTCTAGGTGTAGGAATCGGGGATCAGTTTGATATTTCTGGACTACGTTATTTTAAGATTGTATTCATGACCGATGCGGATGTGGATGGTGCACATATTTCGACGTTGCTTCTGACTTTCTTCTTCCGCTATATGCCAGAGGTGGTGAAAGGTGGACACGTTTATTTGGCTAAGCCACCACTGTTCGGTTTGATTAAGGGTACGGGTGCGAACCGTAAAATTGATTATATTTACGATGAAGCAGCCTTGGAAGAAAAATTGACCAAGCGTATCGAAGAACGCGTGAAGGAAGGTTTGAAGATTAATCCAGAAGATGAGCGTTTCAAGCAGGCTGGTTATACGGCACAACAGCGCTTTAAGGGTCTTGGTGAAATGAACGCGCAGCAACTTTGGGATACCACGATGAATCCAGAGAATCGTGTTTTGATTCGAGTGAACATCGAGGATGCGGAAAAAGCGGATGCGATTTTTACGAAATTGATGGGTACGGAAGTTGAACTACGTAAAAACTTTATTCAGTCGCGTGCTGCCTCAGTTAATATTGATGATTTGGACTTCTAAGGAAAGGATGAGAAATGACGAAAAACGATAAAAAAGTTCCACAAGAGCCAAATGACGAAAAAATCAATGCTGAGATGAATGCGGCAGAAAATGTCGCAGAAGGAATGATTGATGAAGCTGCAGAGGAGATGGAAGATGCTCATCTGGGCGGACTAACCGCACACCGTGCCGTGGATGGGGTTGAGGAATTGACGGTTGAGAACGTGATGGAAGATTCTTTCTTGCGTTATTCGATGTCAGTGATTATTGATCGTGCTTTGCCAGATGTACGTGACGGTTTGAAACCGGTGCATCGCCGTATTCTTTATGCAATGTATAAAAACGGTTGGCGTGCACCACATGCTACAGTGAAGTCAGCACGTATCGTTGGTGAAGTAATGGGTAAATATCACCCACATGGTGATTCGTCGATTTATGACGCGATGGTGAACTTGGCGCAACCTTGGAAGATGCGCTATACCTTGGTAGAAGGTCAGGGTAACTTCGGTTCGATGGATGGCGATGATCCAGCGGCTTCACGTTATACTGAGGCCAGAATGGATAAGGTGGGTGCTGAGCTTCTGGCGGACATCGAGAAGGAAACCGTAGATTTTCGTGATAATTTCGATGGTACAGAGAAAGAGCCGGTGGTTTTGCCAGCTGCTTTGCCAAATATTCTTTTGAACGGTCAGATGGGTATTGCGGTCGGTATGGCAACCAATATTCCACCACATAACCTCGGTGAAGTAGTGGATGCGACGGTGGCTTTGATTGAGAATCCCGAAGCCAGCCTGGAAGATTTGATGAAGCACGTAAAGGGCCCAGACTTCCCAACGGGTGCCGAAGTTTACGGTGGCGCACCGATGAAACAGGCCTATGCGACTGGTAAAGGTTCGGTAACCATTCGTGCGGTGGCCAATATTGAAGAACGTAAGAATGGCCGCTTTAATATCGTGATTACCGAAGTGCCTTACGGAATGAGTAAGGAAGGTTTCATCGAGAAGGTTCGTCAGCTGGTTTTGGATAAAAAATTGACTCACATCGCAGATGCACGTGATGAGTCAGCACGTGGTAAGATTCGCGTGGTGGTGGAACTAAAGAAAGATGCCTATCCAAAGAAGATTTTGAATCAGCTCTATAAGATGACAGATTTGCAGACCAATTTCCACTATAACGTTTTGGCTTTGGTGAATGGAATTCAGCCACGGATTATGGGGCTCAAGGAAATTTTGGCAGAGTTTATTAAGCACCGCCAAAAAGTGATTCGTCGCCGTACGGAGTATGACTTGCGTAAGGCTAAGGAACGCGCGCATATTCTTGAAGGTTTGAAGATTGCCCTGGATAACATCGACGAAGTGATTAAAACGATTCGCGAATCGTATGATGATGCGGATAAACGTTTGATGGAACGTTTTGGACTCTCGGAAATTCAGGCGGCAGCGATTTTGGCAATGCAATTACGTCGTTTGCAGGGTTTGGAACGCGATAAAATTGAGGCAGAATTACAAGAATTGATGGCTTTGATTGCGAAATACGAAGAAATTTTGGCAGATGAAGCGAAGATTTTGAACGTGGTGAAGGAAGAACTCCTAGCCATGAAAGAAAAATATGGCGATAAGCGTCGCTCGAAGATTTTCAATCATGAACTAGGCAAATTCTCGGAAGAAGAATTGATTCCAGAAGAAGAAAGTGTGATTTTGCTCACGGCAGAGAATTACATCAAGCGTGTGTCCCAGACTGATTTCCGTCGCCAGAACCGTGGTGGTAAGGGTAAGAGGGGCATGACTACGAAGGAAGAAGATGTAATTTCGCAGATTTTGACGACGAATTCGCATGATTATCTTTATATCTTCACCTCTCAGGGTCGCATGTTTAAGATGAAGGCCTACGAAGTGCCACAGGCTTCCTTGACAGCGAAGGGTACGGCAGCAGTGAATCTGTTGAATATGCATCCAGATGAAAAGATTACGGAGATTATTAAATATAACGAAGATAATCAGCAGTCGGATGATAAGAGTGATGATGAGGCGGATGAATACCTCTTTATGGCGACTAAGAACGGTACAATCAAGAAGACCGCGATGAAAAATTACGCGAATGTGCGCTCGAATGGTCTAATTACAATTAAATTGGACCCAGGAGATGAATTGAAGTGGGTGAAGCCAACTACAGGGAAGAATGATATCATTATTTCTACCTCGGCTGGTCAGGCAATTCGCTTTAATGAAGCTGATGTGCGTGCGATGGGCCGCTCGGCAATGGGTGTGCGCGGTATGCGTCTCCGTCCGAAAGATGAAGTCGTGGGTATGGATATCGTGACTGATCCAAAGCAGAAATTGATTGCAGTTTCGGCTAATGGTTACGGTAAGTCTACTCTGGTTTCTAATTTCCCAACTCATAAACGTGGTGGTGTAGGTATCAAGGTGGCGGCCGTGACGGCAAAAACTGGTCCAATCGTGGCAGTGCATACCTTAGACCCAGAGGCGAGCGAGGTGATTATGATGTCATCAAACGGTCAGGCGATTCGCGTGGCGGTGAAGGATATTCCAACCCTCGGTCGCGCCACGCAAGGTGTACGCATCATGCGAATGGCAGATGGGGATACGGTGGCCTCGATCGGTATCGTCTTACCAGAAGAAAAAGAAGAAGAAACTAACGAATAATTAGTTTTAGAAGAAAAAGTACGCGTCTAGCGTACTTTTTTCTGTGGTGAGATTTGGGTGGATTTTTGCGCTAGTGAAGGGGATTTTTGAGCGGATTTTGGGTAAAATTTGGACCGATTCTTGACGGATTTTGAGATTTTTTTGCGTGGCATAACTTGCTTATGACAATTGATAACTTGCATATGCTAAAAATTTTTTGAGGGATTTTACCTCTGTTAAATTATTTTTGAAAATGCTTATGGTTGTGATTTTTGAGATTTTTCGCTATGGTGCAGGTAAATAAAACAGTGAGGTAATATGAAAAATCAGCAAACAAAGAAAATAAAAAAGACAGTGCTAGGAATTTTAGGGTTCAGTATGATGACACTTGGGCTGGGGCTTGGAACAAATTCGACGGTTTTTGCGACATTTAGAAAAACCGAATTAGTTGATAGAAATATCGTGCTTTCGGGGATTGTAAAAGAAAAAGCTGAGCAGGATTCTGGAATGGAGGGCAGTGAAAATACGGTGGGGGATGAAAATTCTGATGGCAAAAATTCTGATGGTGGAAATTTGAAAAATTTAACTTCCGAAGGAGAGGTCTTAGAGGGTGAGATTCCAGAAGGTGAGCTTGAGGCGACCGATGTGGATGAGGGGGAATTAGATGAAAAAGAAATTTCAGAAGTACCAGTGTTGGGTCAGGTCGGTCAAACTTTGAAGGATTTTTGGTGGATTTTGGCAATTTTAGGGGGATTAATCAGCTTTCTTCTAGTCTTCTTGTTTATTAAAAAGAAAGGAAAACGAATTCACCACTCATAATAGTAATTATTTCTCGCAAAATAAATTCTCATTTTTTCTCTCAAAATGAGTGATGAAACGAAGAAAGTGTACCTTAAAAATAACTAATCTTGGACAAGAATACTCGGAGTTCGGGTATTCTTGTTTTTTCTTCAGTGTGGTAAGATAGAGGTATGGAAAGCTGTTATGTTTTTTTAGCATTCGTCTGTGGCTGGTTTATCGCACAGTTTTTCAAACTAATTGTGTTTGTGATTAAAACTCGCGGAAAAGCGAAATTTTCGGAAATACTATATTATATGATGAAATCTGGTGGGATGCCATCTGGCCATACAGCGAGTTTTTCGGCGGTGACTGGCACGATTGGTTTTTTGTCTGGATTTAATTCGACAGTATTTGCACTTGCGGTATGTATGACTTCGATTTTGATTTACGATGCGACCAATGTGCGTCATTCGGTGGGGGAACACGGAGAAATTATTAATCAGCTGATTGATGAGAAGAATTTGAAGTCAAGTGAGGCGGAAAAAACCGCGCATCTACGCGTGGTGGAGGGGCATACGGTGCCGGAAGTGGTGGCCGGATTAATTTTAGGTATATTAATTTCTATTGCAATCAATTTTCTAGTCATAAAATAAAAGGGAATTGACGGGCAAAATCGAGCAAATAACGTAAGGAAAGTACGAAAAAAGCGGAAAATTGTCGGAAAATTAAAAAATCTTAAAAAATCTTGCAAAATTGTGTTGACATTTCTAATTTTCTCATCTATTATAGAAACATCCTCATGAGCAAACGGGAAACCAAATGAACATGAGGGACGAATTTTAACAATTCAGTTGTGCAATTATTGAAATAGATTTATTTCTATTTTTATCATCGTCAGTTAATTTATATATATTTGAGTTTTCAAATTTAAAATTCAAGGTCTTAGGACCTTTAATGGAGAGTTTGATCCTGGCTCAGGATGAATGCTGGCGGCATGCCTAATACATGCAAGTCGAGCGGTAGCATGGCTTCACCGTTTCCTTGACACACTTGGCCTTATGCGAGTGGAAAGATTCGAGGGAACCGTGAAGCTGATGACGAGCGGCGGACGGCTGAGTAACGCGTGAGAACATACCCCAAAGTGAGGGATAACTAGTCGAAAGATTAGCTAATACCGCATGTGATCTTTGGATTAAAGCATTTATGCGCTTTGGGAATGGCTTGCGTACGATTAGATAGTTGGTGAGGTAAAGGCTCACCAAGTCGACGATCGTTAGATGGTTTGAGAGGATGATCATCCAGACTGGGACTGAGACACGGCCCAGACTCCTACGGGAGGCAGCAGTAGGGAATCTTTCACAATGGGCGAAAGCCTGATGGAGCAATGCCGCGTGCAGGATGAAGGCCTTCGGGTTGTAAACTGCTTTTATAAGCGAGAAATATGATGGTAACTTATGAATAAGGATCGGCTAACTACGTGCCAGCAGCCGCGGTCATACGTAGGATCCGAGCATTATCCGGAGTGACTGGGTGTAAAGAGTTGCGTAGGTGGCAAGGTAAGTAGATAGTGAAATCTGGTGGCTCAACCATTCAGACTATTATCTAAACTATCTAGCTCGAGACTGTTATGGGTAACTGGAATTTCTAGTGTAGGAGTGAAATCCGTAGATATTAGAAGGAACACCGATAGCGTAGGCAGGTTACTGGGACAGTTCTGACACTAAGGCACGAAAGCGTAGGGAGCAAACGGGATTAGATACCCCGGTAGTCTACGCCGTAAACGATGGATACTAGCAGTTTTGGGTATCGACCCCCGGAGTTGCGAAGCTAACGCGTTAAGTATCCCACCTGTGTAGTACGATCGCAAGATTAAAACATAAAGGAATTGACGGGGACCCGCACAAGCGGTGGAGCGTGATCTTTAATTCGATGGTAAACGATAAACCTTACCAAGGCTTGACATCCGATGTAGGCTCTCGAAAGAGAACTGTGCCTTCGGGAACATCGAGACAGGTGATGCATGGCCGTCGTCAGCTCGTGTCGTGAGATGTTTGGTTAAGTCCATCAACGAGCGCAACCCTTGCAACCAGTTGTATTTTTCTGGTAGGACTGCCCCGGTAACGGGGAGGAAGGAGGGGATGATGTCAGGTCAGTATTTCCCTTACGCCTTGGGCTAGAATCGCGCTACAATGGCCGGTACAATGCGAAGCGAAGCAGTGATGTGAAGCAAATCGCACCAAAGCCGGTCCCAGTTCGGATAAAAGGCTGAAACTCGCCTTTTTGAAGTCGGAATCGCTAGTAATCGCAGATCAGCATGTTGCGGTGAATACGTTCCCGGGTCTTGTACACACCGCCCGTCAAACCATGAGAGTCACCAACACCCGAAGTCCGCCTCGGCGGCCTAAGGTGGGGGAGATGATTGGGGTTAAGTCGTAACAAGGCATCGGTACGAGAACGTGTCGATGGATTACCTCCTTTCTAGAGAAGGATTTGATGAGCATTAAACTAAGGTTTAATGTATCTAGGTCGGTCGTAATTGTGTTTATAAGCTTAAGACACAATATAGCTTACGTAAGTAAGATACGATTTACAGCTTACTAAAACAGACGATGAATTGCACAGCTGAGTTGTTAAGAAAAATCTCCGAAAGGAGATTTTTTTGTGGCTTTTATGTTATACTGCTGACATGAATATTGATCTTTTGCGGGAATTAGAGGGGATAGTCCTTTATTTTTATCAGAAGAAGAAAATGATGGGGGTTTCTTTTTTGACAGGAGTTTTAGGAGTATTAATTGATCTCAAACCAGCAGCATTATTGATTAATGACAAAATTAACAATTGTAAATTGTTGGATAATAAGAGAATTCTTGAAATTTTGAATAAATTAGGGGTAGATTTAGTTCGAGAAAAGTTGAATAAATTTAGTAATGAGGAAATTGAATATTTGTATTTGGCGAAAACCGCCCGAGAGTGCCTGGAATTACAGAAATGGCATAGAGAATTTTTTAATAGTGTATCGGAATCCGGTGAAGTTTTAGATAAGAAGGTGTGGGCTGAGGCAAATTATCAGATAGGAAAGATATTGGGATATCCGGAAACGGCTACTTTGGAATATATTAGAATGCAGATTGAAGGTATTGAGAAAGATAATAATTATCGATCAAGGATGGAACGAAATTATTATTATATGCACAGTGCGAGATATGAAAATGAAGAATTTGAGGCGTATGACCTTAGATTAAACTTGGCAGTCAATGAATATCTGCCTGTTACAGCAGAAATTATGCAGGCGAATACCAAAAAAAGATGGTTAGACTAAGATTCTCATGGTAAAATATTAAGAGTTTAATGGAGAATAAATAAAAATGGGATTAATTTTTAGTGCATTTTTATTGTTGGTGGGATTTGTCCTACTGATAAAAGGTGCAGATGTATTTGTCGATGGATCAAGTGACACGGCGAGAAAATTTAAGGTGCCGAAGATGTTGATTGGTCTGACGATTGTTTCTTTTGGTACGAGTGCGCCGGAACTAGCGGTGAGCATTCAATCGATTTTGGCGGGGAAGGGCGATATTTTGCTCGGCAACGTGATTGGTAGTAATATCCTGAATATTCTACTGATTTTAGGCGTATCGGCAATGGTGGGGGCGCTTCATGTGAAGACGGCGACTGTGCGAAAAGAAATCCCAGTTTTGGTCTTGATGACTTTGGGATTTGCGGCAGTCTTGTCGGATAAATTGTTCGGACTATCAGAAAATTTATTCACTAGGCAGGACGGAGTAATTTTACTATTGTTCTTCGGAATCTTCATTTACTATCTCTTCGGCATGTTAAATCGCAAGTCGAATAAAGTGGAAGAAGAGGATGAAGGTGAGCCGGTGAACCTAGCTAAATCGATTGCGATGATTGTGTTCGGTTTACTCGCTGTAGTTCTCGGTAGTGATTTGGTGGTGAGAGGTGCTTCGGATATTGCAGCGAATTTTGGGGTCAGTCAGAGGTTGATTTCTTTGACGATTGTGGCGCTCGGTACCTCTCTGCCGGAGTTGGTGACTTCGGTGATTGCCACGAAAAAGGGGGAATATGATATTGCGATTGGTAACATCGTGGGCTCAAATATTTTTAATATCGGAATCGTGGCGGGTTTGCCGGTGGCGATTCTCGGCGGAGTGGCAGGAAGTGCCTTCTCGATTGTCGACGTGGTAGCGCTAGTGATTTCACCGATTGTGTTATTTATTTTTGCGAAGAATGATCAGAAAATTAGTTTCAAGGAAGGTTTGGCGTTTCTGGTCCTGTTCGTGATTTATTATGGCTATGTGATTGTAAGTAGTTTTGCGTAAAATAAACTGATGAAATTGTGAAATTGTGGGGCATAAACAGCTTCAGATAAAATAAACGAATAGAATTTGGGGGAGTAAAGGGCACCTTGTAACAGAGGTGCTTTTTGACAACTTAAGCGTTTTGTGGTAGAATGGAGGTGTCTTTTTGTGGACTGCGAACAAAGAGAGATGAGTGAACGCAGTGGTTATTTAAAAGGAGGGTTTTATGAGCGTCATGTCGAAAATTAAATTAGTAGACGAGAGGAATGGTAAAGATTTCTGCCTTGAATTAGATTATAAGGAGAGATGTTATATTTTTACCACCGCAAGAGCAGTTCGAAAAGAGGATTTTTTTGAGGCTTTTTGTAGTGATACGAAGAAAATTCCTATTTTGCTGCAACGTAGTTCAATGAATCAGGATTTTCAGATTTATTTAGAACAGATAGACTCCATTCAAGGAGTAAGGGGTTCGATGGATTTGGAATTAACTGGTAAAGTGAAACTAGCGAACGGAGATTTTTGCTTATTTATGGCCTACTATGACTATGATATGCATAGTGGCGAAATTAGTTTAGTGGAATCGAAGAAAACTACTAGGGTAGAAAAACGCAAAATCGAAGAAGTAAATGATGATTCGGCGATAATTTTAACGGATTCAATTCCAACAGATAAACTATTCAGTTTTTTTATGCGGGAAAGACCGGAATTACGGAAGACGGAGCAAATTTTATTGCATACAAGAGATAAAAAATGTTTGTTGTTGAAAAATGTATTAATGCTTCGGAAGATTTTAACGTTGGATAGTAAGGTAAAGTTGCAAATGGAAGCGGAATCGCAAATTAATTTTAGAGATAAAATTTTGAAATTCGTGGTCTAATTTTACTCATTCTAGAATTTAATTTTTAATTTCAATTTCTAATTTAGGGCTATTTTTAAGCTATTTGAAAGATTTTAAGACGAATAAATCAAATTTTCCAAGGAATTAACGAGACATAATTTGATCAACATAAAACAATTCCGGAGGCTGGATTAACCAGCCTTTTTTCTTGAATTTTTGTAAAATTGAAGCCTAAAAATAGGCTATAATAGAGGTAATGGATAATTTGGAAAACGAAAATTTGAGCAAAAACTTGAGCAACGAATCTTTAGTCGATGAGATTTTGGACGCGAAGATGGATACTCGGAATTTACTCGTAGGCGATGTGATTTTGGATGCGAAAATGGATACTCGTAATTTGGTGGATGAATATAAGGGGTTGCCGAATGAAGAGGTAAAAGATAGATTGGCAGAGAAGCGAAATAGTTTGGAAATTGCGATTGAAAATGTGGATCACGATTTTAATGCGGGAACGATTGTGCGCTCAGCAAATAACTTTAACGTGAGTAAGGTGCATATTGTGGGGCGACGAAAATATAACCGCCGGGGTGCGATGTGTACAGATAAATATTTGGAAATTGTATATTGGCCTTCAATGGAAGAATTTATGGCGGATCAAAGGGCGCGTAAAAGGGAAGTGGTGGCAATTGAAAACAACGTGGAACGTGCCAAACCTTTGGGTCTTAAACGCTTTGAGAGCCATTCTACGCTAGTTTTCGGTAGTGAGGGTAATGGAATTAGTCTAGAATTAGTAAATGCGGCAGATGACGTGCGATATATTGAATCTTTTGGCTCGACGCGTTCGGTGAATGTAGGGGTGGCGGCAGGGATTGCGATGTACGAATGGGTACGGCAAAACGTGATAAATGCTTAAAATGAAAACGCCGAGTGGGGCGTTTTTTGGCAGTAAGTGTGAGATTTTTGCTTTTAGGTATTTTAGCGCTTAAAAATTGCTTGAACTAAGATGGTAAGGAGGAAAATGTGGAGATTCGACATTACGACAAGTCCAAGCAGGATGGCGATAAGGCCCCAAAATTTGACGCGTTCATAAGAAGAAACGCCACTTAAGAAACTGGTGGAGATTTCTTGGTACTTAGCAACCATAATACCGCCGACAATGACAATAATAAGCCCGATAAAAACCCAAGTAAAACTAAAATTCCAATTCATATGCAATAATTATAACAGAATTAACGGGGATTTTTATTGCATTTTTGAGTTTTATGGGGTAAAATAAGTGGTATTGGGGATATAGCTCAGCTGGTTAGAGCGCGTCACTGATAATGACGAGGTCTGTGGTTCAAGTCCACATATCCCCACCAGATTGGAAATAATCAATTCGGCGCAAGGCCGATTTTTTGTGTTTGAAATAAATAGAGACCAGGTATAAGTGGTTAGAAGGAATGATTAGAAGGGGAGGATAGATGAATCTTTGCTGTAAAAACTAGGGTAAAGAGAATTAAGACATAAAAAAGACCCGCGAGGGTATTTTTGGTGGAGTGTTCAGCGGGGGGACGCTAAACACCCCATGTATGGTGGAGCAACAGGGATTCAAACCCTGGACCTCTGCCTTGCAAAGGCAGCGCTCTAATCAGCTGAGCTATTGCCCCATACGCAAGAATTTTAACAAAAAGCAGATAAAATGTCAATAAAATCGGGGGGATTCGAAGAGGTAGGAAAGCGAGATGTAGACAATTAAGAGTATTTTACAGAGAGAATATATCATGAGATAAATATCGTGACTTGGAAGTATATCATGGGATGAATATGAACGGTGTGAGCGGAATATATATTATGACATATTTTTTAACTTTAGCGTATTGACAAAATGCTTCTGTTATTATATAATGCTAATCATTAACCTTTGAGCGGGAGGCTTAAGGTAAATAAGAGAATTAAAAAATGGTGGGCAGAAGGATTTTTAAATGGCTGGAACTAAAGCTGGTGGTTTGAAAGCTGCTGCAACAAATCGCGAAAAATATGGTAAGGAGTTTTATGCTCGCATTGGTCAAAAAGGTGGACGCTTAGGTCGTACCGGTGGCTTTGCAGCTAACCCTGCTCTTGCGAAAATTGCTGGTGCTAAAGGTGGTCGTTTGTCAAAACGCGGTCCTGCAAAAGCAAAAACTGTAACTGAATAATTTATTTATTCACCTAGAATTAAGAAAAATAAATCTGCTTCGGCGGATTTATTTTTTCGGGTAGAGATACTTTGGTTAGCGGGGAATTGTTCAAATTAAGTGATCACAATGCGGACAGTGCCAGTGGCCGTGGTCATCTTGAAAACGTGTGAGAGTACATTTTTTACAGAGAGACTGAGTGTGGAGCCAATCGCGATAGGTATCAAGATGAGCTTCGGCGTATTCGGGGTCATAATTTAAGTATTCAATATCTTGAAAATGTTGGTGTTTTTTTATGAGAGAGGCAGCGGTTTGCCAGGCTTCTGATTCGAGTTTAAGGCGATCGATGGCGGTGTCATAATTTTGGTGTTCATTAAGAGCATGGCCGAGCTCGTGGAGGGTTTGAAGGGCAAAGTCGGGAAAAGGCGTGTCGTCAAGGAGAGTGGATTGATCGAGATTGATCATTTTAGGGTAACGAAAAGAGAAGCGGGATTTGAGGTGAAAATGATAATCGGGATACTGGGAGCGCAAAAAATCGAGAAATTGCTGCTTTTTATGATTAACCTCGCTTTTCATAAGGTTATTGTAGTTTGAGTGAAGAAAAAAAGAAAGCAGAAGCGGAGAGGGGTAACACTTTACAAACAGAGGTGATTTTGATATATTAGGGAATAGATTCGGGTTCGTTCAAGTGATTTTTTGTGGAAGAAAATCAGCTGAACGGGCCTGAAGGAAGGAAAAATATAAGAATGGCTGATGCCAAAAAAGTAACAATGGATGAATTGCTAGCTAACGCTGGTGACTCTATCAAAAAAGCAGCAACTGGAGATGTAGTTTCCGGAACTGTTTTGTCAGTAAAAAAGCACGAAATCTTGATTGATCTCGGTGCACAAGGTGTAGGTTTGGTGCCTCGCCGCGAAGCTTCTTTTGCACGTAACCTCGAAGAGGGCGCAGAAGTGACCGCTTCTGTGATTGATTCAGAGATGGAAGACGGCATGGTGCTTCTTTCACTCCGCAAGGCTGTGAAGGATAAGGGTTGGGATGAAATCCAAGCTAAGCTCGATGCTTCTGAAATCGTGGAAGTTACCCCATTTGATGCAAATCGTGGTGGTCTTCTCGTGGAATACGAAGGAATTCGTGGTTTCTTGCCAGTTTCACAACTTTCTGCTGAACACTACCCACGCGTAGGTTCTGCTGATAAGGACGAAATCTTGCAACGCCTCAATTCTCTCGTAGGTAAGGGAATCAAAGTTCGCATTCTTGACGCAAGTAAGAAAGATAACAAGCTTATCTTCTCTGAAAAAGAAGCTGTCAAAGACGGTCTCGCTGCTCGTTTTGCTGAACTTCACGTTGGTGACACTGTTGAAGGTGTAGTAACCGGTGTGGTAGACTTCGGTGTATTCGTAAACGTAGAAGGTATCGAAGGTTTGGTACACATCTCAGAGATTTCTTGGGAACGCGTAAACAATCCATCTGACTACGTTAAGGTTGGCGATACGATCAAGGCAAAAATTATTGCTATTGATAAGGAACGCCTCAGTCTTTCTATCAAGCAACTCGTAGCTGATCCATGGCTATCAGAGGTAGAAAACTTGAAGAAGGGTTCCAAGGTGGAAGGTACGGTTACTCGTATTACTCCATTTGGTGCTTTCGTTCAGATTTCTCCAGCTGTTGAAGCTTTGGTTCACGTTTCTGAACTTGGTGAAGGCAACGACGTCGATCCAGAAAAGATCTTTACTTTGAACGAACGCAAGAACTTCAAGGTTCTAGATATCGATCGTGAAGGTCGCAAGATCTCACTCTCTGTTGCAAAATAAGACAGAAGCTAAAAATAAGCCCCGTGAGGGGCTTATTTTTTTGTGTGTTGATTCTGGGGATAGTAATGGATTGATTGGTGTGGGTGATAAAACAAACTTGGGATTTTGATGTACGGAATTAAAATAAGCTCGGGGTTCGAGCTTATTTTTTTTGATTATTGATTATTGTTTGAGTAGAAATTTTGGTCGAGGACCCGAACTTTAGCGACGCTACCTTTGAGATTGAACTGAGAATTATCGAGATAGGTGAGATCACCCATATTAACAGCGGTAGGATTGGCTTCTTTTAATCGATTATAATCGACGAGGAATTCGACCACACTGCGATCGTTTTTGTGAACGGTGTGAGTGGTGGGGTCGGTATCACCATCATCTTTTTGGTCGCCAATCACGCAACGCAAGGTGTTTGGATGGCCTTGATTGTCAAGGGTAACTTCGATGAGTTGGCCGATTTTATCGGAGATGCCACTACCGACTGCGACGACCGGATAGGTGTTTTTGCCATCTTGGTAGTAGGTAAGTCCGGATTTACCAACATGAAAATTAGCATTTTCGTGGGTGAAATTATAATTCGGAGTGGTTTTGTCGGTGATGGCTTTATAGTCCATAAAGGATTTGAATTGGCCGATGCCGGCAGGGAAATTAACAGTTTTTAGAACAGTTTTTTCGGCGATATGGGTAAGTTTTTCGTCTTGTAAGGTGATGGCAGTGCGGTGTTCAATTGGGGTGGCGTTAGTATTTATGGAAGTAATATCGTCAGCTATTTTTTCTTCTGGAATGGTCAAATTATTATCGGGAGTGAATTTTTGCATATCATCATCTAGCTGGATGGAATACGCGGAATTTTCGGTGTCGCTAGCTTGTGAGGTTTCAATTAGTGGATTGAATTGATTTTGGTATTCAATTGGGCCATTTTCAGGAGTGTAATCTGGTTCGAGGCCTTTTTGGGCGCGAAGAGCATTGTGATGGTTCATGTAATCTTCATAACCAGTGAAGGTGCGATCATAATCGTCTTCTTCGTCATCTTCGAGGGGGACGCCGAGTTCTTCCATGTCTTTTTGGTGTTGTTCAATGGATTGATTAGAGACGTGGTTGGCTAACATAGAAACACCCTTCACGGCAAGCCCTGTACCAATGGCAAGTAGGGCAGCGCGACCGATGGTAGGAGCGGCCATGGTAGCAAGATAAATAAGTCTTTCGCCAATAGTATCGAGAGCAGGCTCGTTTTCGCGCTTTTTATCAAGTTCAGATTGAAGATGCCTCTGGAATTGACGTTCCTGATAAGCAGTGGAGCGATTGAATTGAGGAATTTCAGGACCTTGATTACGATTTTGGACGTGAAGTTCTGGTTCCTGTTGAAATTGATTAAAATTCTTGCGTGTTTCGTGCTCCATAATGCTTATATTATACCGCAAAAATAAGCAGAGCGGGATGAGAAAAGAGGAAGGGGCGGATAAAAATAAGCTGAGCGGGATGAGAAATAGGGTAAGAGTGAAGAGATTTAAGCATGGAGAAATAGTAAAAAGGAAGATCCATGGTGAGGCATAACAGGGGTGAAATATTGACAAAAATGATTGTTTGTATTATAATATTGGTGTAATTTTGTGTTTGGACAATTTTGTCCCAAAATAGTTCTTTAGAAATGAGGTGAAATTATGTAAGCTTAAGTCCTAATTAATTTTAATTGAATTTGGAAAATTGAAACTATTTTTGGGTCACTTCGGTGATACGACAAGGAGGGAAAAATGGAGGGAAATTTCGTGGAATTGATTAAATTAAGTAAGGCAGTGGATGACTTTGAAGATGAAAAAATCGCCTTAGCAATGCAAGAGAAAAATCGACGAACTAGAGTGTTAAACGGAATTATGCTGCTAGAGGTGGTAATTAGTTTAATGGTGTTATTTTTTGGATTTTCGGTGACAAATGGCTATAAGATGGCGATTTTAATGATCGGACTTCCGGTGATGGTTTTGCCGAGCCTGCTTACGAATGCGTATTGGTTAGATCCATATATGCGAGTAAATAACAAGTGGGTGAGATTCCTGTCAGAAGAGCTAAGCTTGAATCGAAAATTCTGTAATAATATGCATGCATGGATTTTTTTAACCTATAGCGTGTATATTTTTATTCCGGGAACAGAGAAGTTGACGACAGTTTTTGCACTAATGTTGGTGAGTCTAGCGACAGCTTTTTATGGTCTGCAGATTTTTTGGCCGGCGGAATTTGAGAAAAGTTTTCTGAAACTGAATCGAATTTTGTCAGGTGCAATTTATTTAATCTTGAGCCACGTTTTAATTATGGCTGCGGTTTTAACTTATTTAGCCTGTGTGGGGGTGTTAAATCACTAAAAACGCGGGAAGTGTAGGAAAAAATGGAGGGGGAAAATGAAACAATTGTTTAAACTTAGCAATAGAGATTTAATGAGAATTCTGTTATGTTTAATTTCGACGATTATCTGTTTGAGTGATCCTCAGGTAGGTGTCGGTATTAGCATATTAGGGTTCGCGGTTGTAATGATAGACTATTTTCGGCAGGCAATTTTCAGGAAACAGGAATGTGATTTTTGGATGCTAGGAGAGACACTACTCGAAGGTCGGGTGTCATTAGCAGATTTTGTTTATGGAATTTTGGTAATGCTCATGGTCTTTTATGTATGTGGAAACTCAATACCAACAATTGTATTTTTCATGGTAGGATTTTTATTCTGTTATTGTCTGATTATTTGGGTTTTTACACATGATAAATATTCGGAGCAAATGCGGAAGAGTCTTTCGAATGTCTGGTTCTTTTCGATGATGTTAATTCCATTATGGGGATTAACGATTATGGCTTGTCGAAATTTGGCAGAACTTTTAGTGTGTATAGCGATAAACATAACGCTATTTTCAATGGGGGTTTGGCCGTTAGTTGCAGATGATGACGACTTCCAATTCTATGAAGAACAGGAAGAATGTGAGCCCGAAGAGGAGAAAGAAAAATAAAAATACTTCGGAATCTCATGCTGAATAATTTTACTAGTTTTAAAATCCCCTCGATGAGGGGATTTTTGGTGTACAATATAAGCATGAAAATTTTACAATTGAACGTATGGATGGGAAAAGTGGAGGGGGAATTAAAACGCTTTTTGGAAAATAATAACTTTGATGTAATCTGTATGCAGGAAGTGATGAGCTCAGAGAATTGCCAAGTGCATTTAGCGCGACTTTGTTTTGATGCGGAAGCGATCAAGCAGGCGACGGGGATGCCGTATGCTTATTTTTCGCCAAACTGGAGTAGTGATATAGCGAACGGAAGTTTTGATCTAGGAAATATGATTTTAAGTAGAATTCCGTTTCGTTCGACGATGAACACTTTTGTGAACGGGGAATATACGGAACATACGATTTTGGAAGAAATGTGTTCAAACAATTTAAATGTGCAAGTTGTGGAATTAGAAAATGGTGTGGTGATCGCAAATCATCATGGATTTTGGCGTTCGCAGCCACTCGGGGACGAGGATACAGTGAAGGCATTTAAGCATTTGGCGGAGATTATTCAACCGTATCAAGATAAGCCATTTGTGCTTTGTGGTGATTTGAATGTGAGACACGAGGCGCCAGCGATGAGAGAATTGGATTTTTTGCGTGATTTGACGTATGAAAATGGGGTGAAAAATACGCTTTCGGGTTTGAAATTTAATGGTGATGTGCCATGCGACCATATTATGCCAAACGATAAGTTGGAAGCGAAAAATTTCATGGTGCATGAAGGCTATGCTTCGGATCATTTAGGAATTTCGGCTGAAATCGAGATCAAATAAGCAGTTAAATTTTTAAAAAAGAGGGAGCCCCAATTGTGAGATTGGGGTTTTGCTTGCTATTTTTTAATAAATGTGAGATAATATAGAAGTTACTAATTTACTGCCCTGTGTCAGTAAATTTCATTTGAGGCCTTAGTGGCCTAGTATTTTTACAAGGAGGTGCGTATGCACAAAATAAATACAATTGTAACTTGTTGGTTGAAGATTTTTGGATGTATTATCTTCATGTTGCTTTGCTTGAATGGTTATCGTTATGGGTTACAGATTGCAGCTATAGGTTTTATGGTTCTAGCGATTAAGTTTTTCGACGATTCGTCGATGTCAGATGAGGAACTTAAGAAAAAGAATATTGACTTAGGTCAAATATATATACACGGAATCGTTTGTGAGCTAACATCTTGGATTTCATTTTTTTATTTAAAGAAGTCTGATGGATTTGTAACGATTGCATATTTCAGCTTTATTGTTTTGGTTATTAACACAATCGGCGAATGGTTAACGTATAAGAAGAATCTTAAAAATGCTAAGAATGAGGATATAAAAGAAAATTTTACATCAAGTTCTCTGGTATTTTTAGTATTAATGCCGGCTTTGATGTTGGTTGCAATGGCGTTTAATGTATATATTTTAGCTTTGACGATGATGGCTATTGTAGTCGTGCTATTTATTCGGGCAAGACAACACGGCATAGAATTCGTTTGGTAACTTTGCGAAAAATACTCCTTTAATTATAGATCCCCTCGAGAGAGGGGATTTTTACTGACTAGAAAAATGACTTTTCTGCGCCACTTGAATAAAAAATTTGCCTCAACCTTTCGATTGGGGTGTGTGCGGCTAGGTGCCGAATATGTTTACATTATAGTAAAAAGAGGCCGCAAGAGCAATAGTCTTATGAGGCTTTAGTAAAATATATATAGTACACACATTCACTTCGTTGTATGGACGAACTACGTTCTCGCCTAACCGGTGGTAGTGAGAATAAAAATAATCCCGAAATATGGGATTATTCAATAATTTTGGCTCCCCCGGTCAGGCTCGAACTGACAACCTCGAAGTTAACAGCTTCTTGCTCCACCATTGAGCTACAGGGGATTGTTCTTTAATTATAACGCAGATAATTCATTCTATCAAGATACAATGTTATAATTTAATAAAGAAGTAGTAGAGGTGAAATGTTCAGAGTTTCGGATTTGACGGTGGCGATTAAGAAAAATCAGCAAGTGGTGCTTCGGGGGGTGAATTTTGAGATTTTGCCGGAGGAAACTTTGGTACTAAAAGGGAAAAATGGTTCTGGAAAATCGACACTGCTAGGAGCGATTATGGGGGATCCGCGATATGAAATTTTAAGGGGAGAAATTGAATTTTTGGGAGAGAAAATTCAGAATTTAAGTACTGAGGGACGAAGTCTTCTTGGGATGTTTTTGAGCTTTCAAACACCACCGGAAGTAAATGGCGTTTCTACGACAGAAATTGTTCGAACTGGAATGACGGAATGTGGTAAAAGTGTGCGGCTCGATGAGGTGCGTAGTGGTTTGATGGTAAATCAGAAATTGTTGGGGCTTCCGATGTTTTTCATGGAACGCGAAAGCGGAGTGGGGATGTCTGGTGGTGAAAAGAAAAAGAATGAGATTTTACAAATGCTGGCCTTGAAGCCGAAATTTTGCATGTTGGATGAATTGGATTCGGGATTAGATATGGAATCGGCAGGGAAAATTTCACAAATTTTGGCGGATTACCAGCGAGAGACTGGGGCGAGTTTTTTGATTATTTCACATAATTTGAGGATTTTGGAAAAATTGAAGGTGAATAAAGTGGTTGAGTTGATAGACGGGGAACTAGTAGCGGCGGAGGATGAGCGCGACGATGAGAAGTCGGTGCGAGTATTAGAAAATGAGCGTGGCGATGAGAAGTCGGCGAGAGTATTGGGTGAGAAGGGCGCGATGAATGAGGGGGGCGCGAAATGAAAAAAGAAGTAGTGCGTCGGGCGGCGGAGGCGATTCATCGACAAAAAAGAGAGCCGGAATGGGTGCTAGAAAAGAGACTTCGGGGGGTGCAGGCTTGGCAAAAACAGAATCTAGGGAAGATGTTGCCAGGGGTAGAGGAACTAATTTCGCAGATTAATGCGGGGGGAATTCGATTCTATAAAGAGGTGGGCGAGGCCGAGATTAAGACTTCTTGGGATGAGGTACCGGCGGAAATTCGAGAGACTTTTGAGGCTTTGGGAATTCCAGAGGCAGAAAAAGAGGGGTTGGCTGGCGTGGGGGCGCAATTTGATTCGGAGGTGGTTTATCACCGAATGCGCGAAAAATTAGCGCAATCTGGGGTGGTGTTTTTACCGCTAGAAGAAGCAATCTTGGCGACGGAGAAGAGCCAGGAAGAAAATTTGGTAAAATATGGGGCGCCGGTAGGGGAAATTTTTTTGGCACATTTTATGAAATTAGTGCCAGAAGATGATCATAAATTTGCGGGGTTGCACGCGGCAATGTTTAGTGGTGGATCATTTATTTACATTCCTAAGGGGGTGACGGCGGAGCTACCAATTCAGAGTTATTATCGAATGAACGAGCCAGGAATTGGGCAGTTTGAACATACCTTAATTGTGGTGGACGAGGGAAGTGAGCTACATTTTATCGAGGGGTGTTCGGCGCCAAAATATGAGAAAAATAATTTACATGTGGGCTCGGTAGAGATTTTTGTGAAAAAGGGGGCAAAAATGCGATTTTCGACGGTAGAAAGTTGGTCAAAAAATGTGTTCAACTTAAATACTAAGCGAGCGCTCGTAGAAGCGGGTGGGGAAATGGAGTGGGTTTCAGGGACTTTTGGCTCGAAGGTGACTATGCTGTATCCGACGACGATTCTAAAAGGAGAGGGGGCAAAAATGGAATATTTAGGGATGAGCTTGGCTTCGGGAGAACAAATTTTGGACTCCGGGGCAAAGGTGATTTGTTTAGCGGATAATACTTCGGCAATGATTCGTAGTAAGTCGGTGGCGAAGAATGGGGGTGTAAGCATGACAAAAACTCTGGCGAAAGTAGGGAAAGGAGTTAAGGGAGTAAAGGCTTATATTGATTGTAAATCGTTAATTTTAGATAACGAATCACGGTCTTATGCGGAACCAATGGTGGACGTAAAATCTGGGGAAGCAGAAGTGACCCACGAGGCTTCGGTGGGGAAATTATCGGAAGAGATTTTATATTATCTTGCGACACGCGGAATTGGTGAAGAAAAAGCAAAAGAGATATTGATTCGAGGTTTTTCGGAAGAAATTACAAAGGCTTTACCATTAGAGTATGCGATGGAAATGAATAACTTAATTAAGTTAGAAATGCAGAATATGTAGTATGAATACAAGATTTAAGCATGAGCGAATTAGGGCATGAGTGCGAGCTAAATTGAATAGAAAATGAGCCAAAAAATGAATAAAAAAGTTAAGGATAAGCGAAATGTATAGAGAAGAGTTTGAGATATTTGAGAAAAATGAGCTAGATGAAACCTTGCCTTTCGTGTATCTAGATAATGCTGCGACAATGCAAAGAATGATGGCTGGACTTTTGGCTGAACAAGATTTTTATACAAAGAAAAATGCGAATCCTTTGCGCGGAGTATATGAATTGTCGGAGCTTGCGACGGCGGAACTTTGGCAGGCGCGGGAAGTGACTGCTAAATTTTTGGGTTGTGAGCCACTAGAAGTGATTTTTGTCAAAAATGCGACCGAGGGGTTAAACTTGCTGGCTAATGGAATAGAGGAGTGGCTAGACAAGGCTGGGGGTCATAAGGGAGAAATTTTGGTAGATTTGGAATCTCATCATAGTAATCTTTTGGCTTTTTCGGAACGTTATGGAGAAAAGATACGAATTACGGAAGATCTTGTGCGTGAGGTGAAGCTGGATCTTGAACGTGCAAAGGCTGAGGGGGCGGAGTCAAAAATTAAGATTGTGGCGATGACGGGAATGAGTAATGTGACGGGGGTGGATCGAAGTGGCATCGCGAAAGAATTGAAGAATTTAGGCTTTCAGGGGCTAATCTTGATGGATGCAGCGCAGTTGGTGGCACATAAGAAGATTGACGTGAGAGAATTGGGTGTGGACGGCTTAGTATTCTCTGGGCATAAAATTGGAGCGCCAATGGGGGTGGGGGTAGTGTATCTGAAATATGATTTGATGAAGAAGTTGAGACCGTTAAATTATGGGGGTGAAATGGTGGAATCAGTGAAGCTTGCGGATGGTAAAGTGAAGATGAGTTTTGCGCCGGGACCGAGTAAGTTCGAAGGTGGAACGCTAAATATGGGGGCGATTTGTGGGCTTTCTGCAACGGAAAAATTTTGGTTGGAGCATTCGGAAATTTACGGGACAGAAAAGGTGTTGACTGAAAAAATTCGGGAAGAGTTAGAGAAAGAAGAAAATATCGAATTATATTTTGCGGAGAATGGCATTATTAGCTTCAATGTGAAGGGGGTGCATGCACATGATACGGCGCAGATTTTGGCGGATTTTGGTGTGATGGTGAGAGCGGGAATGATGTGTGCGGAACCATTTTTAACAGAGAAAAAAATCGGTGCGGTGGTGCGAGCAAGTTTAGCTTTTTATAATACAAATATAGATGTTAAATATTTCTTAGCTTGCCTTAGGAGAGTGCGCAGAGTGATGGGGCTGGAGTAATGGTCGACGGGGGATGTTCACGGAAATGAATAAGATTTGGTGAAATTGGAGAAGAAAAATAATGCGAGAAATTCAGAGTAAATATAGGGAAGAATTACTGGAGCGGAATTTAAATCCGTTGAATTTTGAGCGAAAAATAGAGGCGAATTTGACCAAAACTTTGGTAAACCATAGCTGTGGGGATGAACTAACGGTGAGCCTGAAAATTGAGAACGGAAAAATTTTGGAGGGAAGTTTTTCGGGAGTGGGTTGTGCGATTTCGAAGGTTTCAGCGGATATGATGATTGATGCGATTAGGGGGAAAACTCTGGAAGAGGCGCGGGAGCTGATGCAGGGGTTCTTTGATTTGGTGATGGGAATTTCAAGTGAAAAAGCGCAGAAAATTAGGGGTGAGTTAGAAGTTTTTTCGATGATTCAAAATATGCCAGCGAGAGTGAGATGTGCGAAATTGGCTTGGCGGATTTTAGAAGAGGGGGAAGAATGATGATTTTTGATTAAAAAGTGTTGCGACTGGAATAACGCTTGTGGTTGATAGGAAAAAGCGTTATAATGGGGTAAATTAGGAGATAATATGATTCGGGTGGATGAAAATTTTTTGAGAGAAACGGGGCTAGGCGATCTTGATGAGATGCAAAGAACCGCTTTTATCGAAGAAGCACAGAGACTGCTAGAAAACCGTATCGGCGAAAAATTGAGTGAAGGCTTGAGTTTGGAACAACTCGAAGAGTTCGACGGTATCATGAAAAAAGATAAAAATGTGATGATTAAAGCCTTGGCGAAACTAGGTGATTATCGCATAGATGAGGTTTATCAAAATCTCTTGAAACACTACGGTGTAACAGAGGGGACTGTAGATATTTTAAGTGAATATTTGAGCGTAAAATGGATTCAAACCAATCGTCCAAATTACGCAGAGGTTTCTCGTCAAGTATTTGAGGAATTGAAACAAGAAGTACGCGCTTCAAGTGAAGAAATTCGTAAATCGATGACTTTATAGATTAAAAATACTTTGAACACAAAATTTAAATCCCTCGGAAGAGGGATTTTTGATGGTAAAGTGGCGCAGAGTGGAGGATTGTTTAGTTTTTTGAGCTCTGGATTTTGGAAGCTTAGGGAGGCAGCGGACTATTTTAGGTAGCCGTTGATAAAGGATTTGGCGTCCATAGGTCTCTTGCTGGCTGGCTGAAGCTGATCGATAACGAGGAAGTTGCCATCTTGACAAGGGAATGCAAGGGGGTTAATAGATTTTTCGGTTTCGACGTGGGCTTTTAGAATAATACACTCAAGGCCGTGAATTTGAAGCTTACTTTTCGGAAAGCCTTGGAAGGCGCGAATGCGATTGAGAGCTTCTGTGGCGCTCATTTCGGACAAGGATAGGTTCGAGTCGGTTTTATCAAACTTAGTGGTGAAGGTGGCCTTCTCATCGTCTTGTAGGGTAGGTTTTGGTATGGAGTCCAGGTGCTCGATGAGCCAATTGGCGCCAAGGGTGGCAAGTTTCTGGTAGATTTCGGATTTTTCGGGTAGGTTGGATGAGAACTCAGAGGCCTTGATGGTAGTTTGATAGTAAATTGGTCCGGCATCCATGGCTTTAACCAGCTTCATAATAGAGACAGAAAAATCTTGATCGCCATTTAAGATAGCGGATTCAATAGGGGAGGCTCCACGATAGAGAGGGAGAAGAGAGGGGTGAAGATTGAGGATACCTTCGGATTCAAAAAGTTTAAGTAAGTCAGACTTGATTATTACACCGAAGCTTGCGAGTATACCTTTAATTTCAGGATTTTCTTGTTTTAAGCTGGTAACTTTTGCTAAATCTTCCTTAGTTTTGGCATGGAAAACTAATTCCAGATTTTTAGCGGTAAGAAGTTGACTTAATGTGGCTTCTGCCAGAGGTCCGTTACCAAAAAAGATAAATTTTGTACTCATTTTTTACCTCGAATAAATTATGTGTTCAATATAAAAACTAGTCTTCTTCAGGGAAGAGTTGTTTATTGTTTTTAATACGAGTTTCGTAGTCGACTGGCTGTAGGTCGCCATTCTTGTCGAGTTCGAAGAAGGCATCGGTCTTATCTTTGATGCGATCAATGAAGAGAATACCGTCGAGGTGATCAATTTCGTGAGCGAGAGTGCGAGCAAGCTCATCGGTAGCTTTAATGCGTACCTCAGTGCCATCTTCGAGTTTAGCTTTGACGCGAATTTTCGAGTAGCGTGGGACCTTACCATAAATAAATGGAACAGAAAGACAGCCTTCGAAATCTTCGACAATTTTACCTTCTTGTTTGATGATTTCTGGGTCGACAAGGGTAGTGAAGGAAGTATTTGCTTTGTCATCCATACTGTCGCGGATAATAATCAAGCGCTTGTTAATGCCGAGCTGAGGGGCAGCCATAGCGGCAGAGAGCTCGTGGGGGTGAGATTTTTCCCATTCAAGGCTGGCATCGACCATTGCCTGGATCATATCTTTAATTTCATCAGTAACATAGTTGACCTTTTGAGACTTTTGACGGAGTCTTGGGTCAGGAGATTCAATAATTTTCATATCTTAATATTATAACCGATTTTGGGTTTTTATAAAGCTTAAACAATATATAGGTTCAGTTAAACAATTAAGAAAGACATCAAAAGCAAAAAAGGAACAATCCTGTA
>CAUUFZ010000005.1:0-57509 GCA_963544575.1 uncultured Candidatus Saccharibacteria bacterium
ACAACCTTAAGAATGACTCCTATTCAAATGTTGCAAAGCTGCTGACCCCTCTAAGAATTTTTGGCAAAAAGTGCTGGGTAGAGAACGGGAACCAGATAAATATGTAAAGCATTTGGGAGGCCAGAGAAGAAGCAAACAGAGGCAGCGTAGGCTAAAATTAGAGAGGCAAAATAGAGTTTGGCTGGGATAATAGAGCTGATGGAACCTGGCGTAATAGAGCTGATAGCGCTAGCTGTGTCGAGATTTTTTGTGTTTGACCTTGAAGACCACTTTTTGGCTTTTTGGCGAGAATAACAGAGGTAAATAACACAGGTACTACTGCAGAAAATAATCAAAATACCGATAAAACCGGTCTCGACTAAGATAGCAATGTATTCGTTTTGAGTAATTTCTTTAGTGGAGCCAAGCTCTGGGAAGGCTTGATAGAGAGCAACGCCAGAGGATCCAAGGCCAGAACCGAAGAAAAATTGCCTTGGATGACTAAAAGCGAGACGTAAACCCATCTGTGAGAGCTTGACACGAATATCAGTTGATTCTGTAATATAACCATCGAAAAGTGGGGCATGAGTGTTGGTATTAATATTGGTGGTGTCACTAACAGAAAAACTAGATGAGTTATTATGAGGCAGAATATTGAGAGGTTCACTCTGGTCGACTGGAGATTTTTTAGATTCAGGGAGAGGAATCTTGATGCGACCGAGAGTCATCTGACTAAGTGAACGGCTAACTCCACCCATAAAAGTGTCAGAGGTGGGGCCAAGTTCCGACATTAAACCTTGAGTGAGTGTAACAAAAATCAGAGGGAATAAGACCAGTGAGACTATCTTCGAGGCGACAAGGACTTTCTTTTTGGCGTGAAATATTTCATAAAGAAAAATCACCGCGACAGCTAGGAAGAAGGAATAAGTTGCGCCCCTTGAAAAAATCAAGAAAAGTGTCGAAATAATAAAACCTGCTAGGGTGAGGTAGAGGATTTTGGTTTTGCGGGTTTGGTGGTTTTTCGGATGAATGACTCGAAAGAGCAGAAAGATAGCTGGAGCAAGCAAGAGGTTTCCCATAAATTGTGGCTCGATGGCAAAACCATTGGGGTGAGGAAAGCCAAAAGAGAGATTAGTGCAGCCAAGGCAGAGTAAGATTTGATTACCGGGGACATTAAAAGTATTTAAAATAGCCTGCAACCAACAAAAACCGGAAGCTAATGTAGCACCCAAAAGAAAGGGTTTTTCAAGTGAAAGTGGGGTCTTTTTTAATATAATATTTTTATAAAAAGTCAAGAGGGAAAGATAGATGCACCAAATGACGCCGGCGGTGATGAGGCCGCGAAATTTATTGGAACTCCAGAGGAGAGTAAGCGAGAAGTAGAATGGAATGCTACTCAAAATCAGGGGAATCTGCACGGAGGATTTAGCGATCTGAGTTTCCTTCGTAATAAGATTACAGAGGTCAGCGAGAAAAATTGGCAATGACAAAATACCCATCAAAAGTAGCCATAACAGAGGTAGGGAAAATTCATAATTGGAGGATTCGGTAGAAAAAAGTGGAATGACTGGATAGTAGGAAAAAAAGAGAACGATGGGAAGCACCCAGAAAAAACCGCGGTGAAGAGGGAGGAGTTTTTGATTTAAGTCTTCAAGTTTGGTTTGGAGGTTTTTAAGCATTATTTTCCCTGTACGTTAAGGTTTTATTTTGGTTCTTTTTGCGTTTTTTGGACTTTTTCGACAAATTGACGGATTTTGCTGTGAAAATTTTCAGTACTAAACTTGGTAGCCGTGGCGGAAATTTCTTGAGGCGAAAGAAAAGAATTTACAGATTTTTCTTCAAAATTTTTCAAAGTTTGAACAAGGGAATCGACGGATTGCTCTTCAAAGAAGAGGCCGTTTTTGCCATTCTGAATGTAATCCATGGCGCCACCTTGCTTAAGAGCGATGACTGGACAGCCAGAAGCCAGAGCCTCGACCGGAGCAATGCCGAAAGGTTCATTAGATGGAAAAACGAAGGCTTTGGCGTATTTAACAAACTCCTTAAGATCGGACTGCGGTAAGACATCGAAGAAGACTACACGCTTCGAGCCGGCGGCTTGATTAACCAGTGATTCATGAGCCGCACCATTACCGATGAGAACTAAATTAAACTTTAGCTTCTTACAAGCGGCAAGAATTAAATCTAGACGTTTCCAGTTGACTTGACGAGAAAAATTCAAATAGAAGCCTTCGGTGAGAAAACTTTCTGGGAGCTTTTGGAGAATTTCCGGGAGTTCCCTAGTGGATTTCTCAGAGATAATTTGACTTTTATTATGTTTTATGTTGTTTTCTAGTTTTATCTTCGTTTGCTTTTTCTTTGAATTATGTTGTGATAATATTTGACAATTTGACTGAATTATTTCACGATATGGAGCGACGGCTTGAAAGTTTTCCACAGCTACGGGTGGATAAATAATCGCGCTTTCCCTTTTGTAAAATTGTTTAATTTCCTGCTGAGCGAAATCTGAGATGGTTAAATAATAATCTGGGCGCGCGGCAGCTTCAAGGTCCTTGCGTCGTAAAGTTTTCACCATCAGGCGAAAAACTGGACGAACCAAAAAATTCAATTTACCGAAGCCAGGATCTTCGAGATATTCCCTATATTTCCCCCAATAATATTGGGTCGGGACATGACAATAACAGATATGAGCACCGGGCTTGGTTTTAACAAATTTGGCATCACAGCCAGAAACCGAAATAACTAAATCATAAGCAGTAAGGTCGAGATGTTTGAAATAATTCTGACGTAAAGGGGCGATAAATTTTCGGAGACAGGCTGGCAGGAGATTTAACCAACCGGTTTTAACCTCGCCATCGAGAAACCAGTTAATCTGTTTCGGGCGATATTGAGAGGTATAAATGGGTGCTTCCGGATAAATGCGGTGTAATTCCCTCAAGACTTGCTCGGCACCACCGACCACGGTGAGCCAATCACAAACTAAAGCGATTTTTGGTTCGCCGATTTTCAACTTAGCGGCTTTTGTATTAGTGGTTTTAGATTCAGCCATTTTCGACTTGGTGGTTTTCGATTCAGCCATCTATTTGGCACCTTTTTGAAAAATTACGGCGCGAATGGTTTGAAGCATAATCTGTAAATCGAAGAGAACAGACCAGTTTTGGATGTAATAAAGATCTAAAGAGCGTCTTTCATCAAAACTAATGTCACGACGACCAGAAACCTGGGCTAGACCAGTGAGTCCAGACTTAACAGTGAGAAGAAGTGAGCGGTCACCGTAATTACGTAATTCCCCTGGCACTAAAGCGCGTGGACCAACGAGAGAAATATCGCCGCGTAAAACATTAAATAACTGAGGCAATTCATCGAGCGAGGTGGCGCGCAAGAATTTACCGATACGCGTAATGCGAGGATCGCTGGCTAAGAAATCACCATTTTTGCGATACTGATAAGAGAGCTCAGCGGCGGAAGTAATCTTCCCTTCTTTCTCCATTTTGGCAAAGGCTTCTTCTGGAGTCATGCCAGAGTAAGCGGTTTTCATACTGCGAAATTTAAAAATCTTGAATTTGCGATTGTATTGCGTGAGACGATATTCACTATAAATAGTTTTCGATTTCGGATCGGAAATTTTGATACAAAGCCAGATAATTAGCATCGGAATAAAGGCTAAAATAATACCGATAAGACTAAAGATAATATCCATGAAGCGCTTAATAATGCGAGCGTTGCCCACGAGTGGTGTGACCTTAACCAAAATAGCTGGGGTACTACCGATAAGTTCAAGTTGACCCATGTGTTGGGAAAGCGCAGCTTCAGATGGAATGAAATAATAGAGGAGATGATGATTAATCGATTGACGATAAACATATTCAGTCTGACGTTCGTCGGTTTGAAAAATCACATCAACTGTCTGGTCTTTTAGGGCGTCCTTCAGAGAAGAATATTGAAAATGGCGGAGTTCTTTCGGAATATATTTACTTCCAGCCACTACGCCGACTAGACGGTAACCATCCTCGGGATAGGCCAAGATTTGATTAATTAGGTAAGTGGTATTTTTTGAATTACCGACGATAATAGCCCGCTTGATACCGATTTTTTGCAACATAAAACGTTTGCGGAAAAATTTTAAAATTATTCGCATAAAGAGAAGCGAAATAAAGCAAGTAAAGACTGCATAAACCGCAATTAAACGGACGGGAAAGAGATTTTCTTGAATAAAAAAATCTAGCGTAATAATACCCATAATACCCACCACTGAGGCAACAAAGAGACGGTAAAGTTCACCCCACCTGGATTTGGCAAAGATCACATCTTTACGATAAAGCCCCATAATAAAAAGCATAATAATCCAAAGCGGCACCAAGAAGATAAGCGGCAAAATAAACTCCATAGAGGTGAGCTCAAAATAATACGGGCGAGTGTCGAGCTTAGTGCGAATCATGTAAGCAAAAGCAAAGGAAGCGATGATCGCAATAATGTCGCCTAAGATGAGAAATAAACGAAAAATAAAATCGGAATTTTTCTTCATTAGTTTTATTTTAACCCAAGAGAAAACTTTTTTAAAGAGAGAGAAAAAACTATGCAGATTGGCTACATAGTTTATTTTCGAGTGAGGTGGGCCTTAAATTATTTATTCGACAGTAACCGACTTAGCGAGATTGCGTGGCTGGTCGACATTATTACCGCGATAAACTGCTAAGTAATAAGCGAACATTTGGCTTAAGAGATTAAAGAGAAGTGGGGTGAGTAATTGAAGTTTGGTATCAATTTTTACCACACCTTCCACTGGCAGATCAACTTCGGTATCGGAAAAGACAATCACATGGCCACCGCGTGCCAAGACTTCCTGGATACCAGAAACGGATTTTTCGAACAAGAAACCAGATTGCAACATCACGACTTCGAAGAAACGATCATCAATCAGTGCGATAGGTCCGTGCTTTAATTCCCCAGTCGGATAGCCGTTAGCATCGATATAGGAAATTTCCTTGAGCTTCAGAGCGCCTTCGAGAGCGATAGGATAATTCACATCACGGCCGAGATAAATCGCGTGCTCGTAATTGGTGTAATTCTTGGCGAGTTTAGAAATTTCATCCTGCTTCTCATGCAAGATACGCTTGATTTCCTCTGGCAGAAGACTAATTTCGTCTACCAAGGCGGCAACTTGACGAGCGTTCAATCCCTTAGCTTCAGCAATAGTAAGGCCGAACATTAAAATGGCAATGACCTGAGAAGTATAAGCCTTGGTACTGGCGACGGAAATTTCCGGACCAGCATGAACATAAGTACCACCGTCGACTTCACGCGCAATGGTCGAGCCAATAGCATTAACGATACCGATAGTTTTGGTACCCTGAGATTTAATTTCACGGAGACAGGCCAAAGTATCCGCAGTTTCACCAGACTGAGAAATAATGAGCGCCACCGAATGATCTGGGATGTAGGCATGACGGTAACGATATTCGGAAGCAATCACCGGCTCAATGGTAACACCAGGTAGAACCTGTTCGATGAGATAAGCGGCAGTATTAGCAGCATAATAAGCGGTACCACAACCAACCAAAATGATATGCTTAATTTCTTTTAGTTCCTTGACAGAAAGATTTGGACCACCGAGATGCACGGTATGTTCTTTCGCATTAATACGACCACGCAAAGTTTCTTTCAAGCTATCTGGTTGTTCCATAATTTCTTTAAGCAAGAAATGATCGTAGCCACCTTTTTGAATAGCGGAGAGATCGGTGAGAATTTTTTCAACTTTCACAGAAACTGGCTGAAGATCAAGGGTTTTAACTTCGACATGATCTTTGGAAATGAGCGCAACTTCACCATCGTTAAGATAAATTGCATTCTTAGTATTGCCAATAAGCGCGGAAGCGTCTGAGGCGATGAGAGTTTCATGTTCGCCTACGCCAATCACAAGAGGCGAACCAGAGCGAGCCACCACGAGATGTTCAGTGTCATCCGCAGACATCACGGCGATGCCATAAGTGCCAGAGACGAGCTTGAGCGCCTGAGTGACAGAGTCGAGCAAATCATGCGATTCTTGATAAAAACTATCGATGAGAGCAGCTAACACCTCGGTATCAGTCTCGGACTTAAATTGATATTTCTCAGAGAGCTCTTTTTTCAAGGCTTTATAATTTTCGATAATACCGTTATGAACCAAGAAAATGCTACCGACATGATGCGGGTGAGCATTGGTCTCGGATGGATTACCGTGAGTAGCCCAACGGGTATGGCCGATGCCAATATGATCAGACGTATAATGATCTTTAATTTTAGCTTCTAGGTTGACGATCTTACCAACCGCACGTAGTAGCGTAGGGTTTTGGTTTTGATCAAGAGTTGCCACACCGGCTGAATCATAACCACGATACTCTAGACGCTTAAGACCTGAGAGTAAGAATTCTTGAGCGTTATTTTTTCCAACATATCCGACAATTCCACACATATAACCTCCTTTTTTTCGATTATAACAGAAAAAACACCGCCTGAGCGATGTTTTATGAGAGATAGGCGAGTGATTCAATGATTTTTAAAACATTGGAGTCCACTGGTTTCATAGGACCAACTCGCACCGGTAGATTTTCGGAAAGATTATTGAATGATAATTTTGCTAATTTTGGCTTAGAATTTTTCTGAGAAAAGAGCCTTCGAATAGTTTGACAGACCGGTCGATATTGAATACCGTTGGTCAAACGATAACTCTTTTCCATAGGAATACGCCGAGCTAAAAGCATTGACTTAATGTCTGGCTCCAGGCTAGTAGCCTGAATCGAAAAATATCTTAGCTGCCGAGCTAACTCCTGCCGAGCCTGATCGAGATCTTCCATCTGCTGACGATTTTGCTGAGACAACTCCGTATGAGATAATTCCTTCTCCTCATTTCGGATTAAAAATTGCTCATAAAAAGCATAAAGTTCAGAAAGTAGGCGTGCACTCTGGACAAGATTCTCGTAAATGGCCGAGAAATTAGTCTCCTGACTGAGCGGGCGCGTAAGTTCATGACAACGAGCATGATAAAAAGCTATGCGCTCAAAAGTCTGATGACGTTCTTCGGCAGAAAAAAGTTTTTCCTCATGACACCGACGCGAATCCAGCGCAATTCCCTGCGACTGCAGCAAAGCATTATCGATAGTTTGAAGTAATTTATAATGTAAACGGTGAACTTTTTCCGCTTGCGCCAAATAAGATTCTTCCAAATAAACGACGACTTCGCGATCTAAAATAATCATTGGTTTCCCCCTTTCATATTTTCCAAAAACTAGTAATGTACTAACAAGTCTTTTTAATTATAAGACAGGGGTAGACATTTGCCAAACAAAAGCGTTATGATGGTTTTAACAATTTTATGAAAATTTATTTAATTCGTCATGGAGAAAGTTTGGCTAATCTAGGTTTAGTATCAGCGGATTTTTCTATGGATAATCAAAATACATTGTCTAAAAAAGGTGAAGACCAGATACGAGCAATTATACCGGCCTTCCAGAATTGTAATATTGTGCGGATTTTTTCTTCACCGATGAAACGAGCTGTCGAAAGTGCAGAAATATTACAATCTGGCCTAGTTAATAAACCAAAAATTATAATTGATAATCACCTAAAAGAAATTGACTACGGAATTTTTACCGATGATCGAAATAACCCAGAGATGCAAAATATTGCCAAGAAACAAATTGCCGGTGACCAAGAAATTCGCTTTGGCGGTGGAGAAAATATACGTGAAATTCTAGAGAGGTTTTTAGATTTCTTAGTTGATATTTACAAAGAAAATCAAAATGACGAAATTATTGTTTTTTCTCATGGTCGACTACTTTCAATTGTGAGTAAAAAAAATGAAGAGCTTTGCCAGAAAAAAATTAAAAAATCTAAAATAGTTAATGCTTCGATAATTGAAGTTGAGTTAAATAATAATGAAATTAATATACTAAAAACTTATTTAAATACCTTAAAAAGCCAATTTTGAAATTGTTTTTTCATGATGTTTATGGTAAAATCTTGGTAGTTAATTAAATAGTAAAATATTCAAAGAGAGGTGGGTATGGATCTGGCATCAGGGACAGATAATGGCAATAACGCCGACCTAAATCAAATACAAAATCAATTCGGCATCCCTCCGATGCCACCAACCGATAGCGCAATGCCAGCTTTTGATTCTGGCGCAACTTTTGGTGTACCGACAGAAACTATTACCGGTAATAGTACTAATTCTGCCCCAACTTTCGAAAATAATGGAGCTTCACAAGTCATGCAAGATTTAACCAATCAAGGTCCAGCCCCAATTTTGGAGCCAACCGAAAATACTAATGCGGAAAACAATTTCGCTGCCCCAGCTATGGATTTAAGTAATCTAGGTGTAGAGAGTACAGCTGAAAAACCTGCAGAAGCGACTACTGAAGTAAATACCGAAGCTGCAGCGCCAGCAATCAATCTCGAGACTGCCGCTCCAGTAACCCCTGAAGCTGCAAATGAAGATAGTAAATTAGAAGACGTAAAGAAGCAAATGTTGCAAGATCTTTATCCTTTGATGGATAAAATCAAAATCAACCCTGATCAAAAATTCAAAGTTTATAAACAAATGATCGAGTCGACTGGTGACAAAGAAATGATTACTGCCGCCTACGATACCGCTAAAAGTCTAACTGACGAAACCGAGCGCGCCGAAGCATTACTTTATCTCATCGAAAAAGCTGACAACTAAAAGAAAAGACCCACTTACTTTTTTAAAACACACTCAAGGCCGTTTGGCCAAGCTTATAGTTTTAAAAATAGCAAGTGGGTCTTTTCTATCTAACGAATAATATAATAAAAAGGAGGCTAATGCCTCCTTTTTTTATTTAGTACATGCCTCCACCCATGGCTTCTGGTTCGGATTTTTCTGGAATATCGACAATGAGGGCGCCCATAGTAATAGCCGTTGCAGAGATACTAATGGCATTCTGGACAGCTTCACGGGTGACGCGAGCTGGGTCAATCACACCGGCTTTTTTCAGATCCTGTAAGCCTTTTTCTGGTTGCATGACGTTAATACCAAAACCTGGTTTAGCTTTTTCGACTTCCGAAAGAAGGGCCTGAGAATTCAAACCAGCATTTTCGGTGATGTGAATAAATGGGGCCTTGAGGGCATTTTTGACAATCTTAGCACCGAGATCAGAATCGTCTAAAGTATTCGCAAGATTGACTAGAGTGACACCACCACCAGCCACAATTCCTTCATCCAGAGCAGCCTTCGTGGCGGCGACGGCATCATCGACACGATACTTTTTCTCATCGATTTCGGTTTCAGTAGCACCACCGACCTTAATCACCGCAACCTTGCCGAGAAGAGCGGCGGCGCGCTTATTAAATTGTTCACGATCGTAATCAGAGGTGGCGAGGTTCGCTTGAGATTTAATCAACTCAATACGAGCCTTAACTTCCTTACTATTGCCATTACCACTAATAATCGTCGATTCATCCTTGGTGGCAATAATTTTCTTGGCAGAACCTAAAAGATCAAGTTCAGCATCTTCAAGCTTCATGCCACGTTCCTCGGAGATAACAGTGGCACCCGTGAGAACAGCGATGTCTTCTAAGATTTCCTTACGGCGGTCACCAAAGGCTGGAGCTTTCAAGACGAGAGTATTAAAGACACCCTTAAGTTTATTCAAGACGAGGAGTGAGAGAGCTTCCCCGCTAACTTCTTCGGCAATGATCACGAGATCTTTGCGACCAGATTGCATGACTTTTTCAAGAATTGGCAGAATTTCATTATTGGAAGAAATTTTCTTATCAGTAAGAAGGATGAGCGGCTTATCAAAAATCGCTTCTTGACGATTCACGTCAGTGACGAAGAATGGAGAGCTGTAACCCTTGTCATAACTAAAACCTTCGACGATTTCCTGCTCCATTTCGAGACCTTGACCTGGTTCGACGGTCACCACGCCGTCTTTACCGATTTTGGAAATTACACCAGCAATCAATTCACCAATGGCGGCATCACCAGCGGAAATAGTGGCAACTTCGGTGATTTTCTTACTATCACCAGTGATTTGCTCAGCCGCTTGATTAATCTTCTCAACAATTTCTGCACCAGCTTTTTCGATACCAGCACGAAGTTCCATTGGATTAACACCAGCGGTAATCAGCTTATTAGCTTCACTTAGAATATTATAGGTGAGGACCGTAACAGTGGTAGTACCATCACCGGCAACTTTATTTAGTTTCTGGGCGGCGGATTTGATTAGCTTAGCACCGACCTGCTCGCCGAGATTGGCTTCAGTACTACCCAGGTCGACAGCTTCAGCGACGGTCACACCGTCGTGGGTAATGGTTGGATTGCCGTATGATTTCTCGATAACCACGTTTTGACCTTTAGGGCCAAAAGTCACTTTTACAGCGTCATAAAGTTGCTTGGCACCGCTCAAGATTTTTTCACGAGATTCTTGTGCATAAAAAATTTTCTTAGCCATAATTCTCCTTATTTAATAATTGCTAAAATATCTTCTTCACGAACGATGAGATATTCTTGAGATTCAAATTTTACATCGGTAGTAGAGTATTCTTTGAAAATAATTTTGTCGCCGGCTTTGACGTTTTTGACATCTGGACCAACGGATTCAACGATGGCGTAGGCTGGTTTTTCATTTTGATTACCAGCGAGAAGAATTCCAGATGCAGTTTTTTCAGCAGGCTCTGCTTTTTTTGCAACGACACGGTCACTTAATGGATGTAGTATCATGTTCCTCCTGTTTGATGGTTATATATCTATTGTAGTCGAAAAATTAGCACTGTCAAGCTTTGAGTGCTAATTCTTATAAAAATCTGGTGTGGTATAATTTAGTAAAGAGGTATTATGAAAATTAAAACATTTTTGATGGATAATTTACCGGATTATAATCGCCTAGTGATTCCCTATCATCTGGGAAAAGCAGTGTTAGCGGCAGAAAAATATCATTTTCCGGGTAAGAAAATGCGTGTAATCGCGGTGACGGGAACTAATGGCAAGACTTCGACTTGTTTTCTGATCTGGAAAATGCTAAATCATGCGGGTTATAAAACTGGACTGATGACAACAGTGGCCTGGGGAGTGGATAAGCTGGAAGAGCAGATCGAGCATATGACCACCGTGGATGCGGAAACGTTAAATTATCGCATGAATGAGATTGAAAAACAGGGGGCAGAATTCTTAGTACTGGAAGTCACATCGCACGCTTTAGCGCAACATCGAATTTTCGGGGTGCCAATTGAAATTGCGGTGGAGACCAATGTCACACATGAACACCTTGATTACCATAAAACTTTCGAAAATTATCGCTCTACAAAAGCAAAATTATTCAAAATGGCCAAGGCTGGTGTGATTAATGAAGACGATGGATCATGGCTATACTTCGCCACCAAAGTTTCAAATTATATCACATATGGTATAAAGCACGGAATGTTACAAGCAGAGGAAGTGGAAGAATCAGCCAGTGGCGTGAAATATATCGTGAATCCAAACACGCGTGGGATTAATCATCAATGGAAGAATACCACGAAATTACCTCGCTTTAAGATTGAAACCCAGATTCCTGGGACTTTCACAGTTTATAATTCCCTAGCCGCTACGGCAGTGGGATTAATTCTCGGACTTTCAGAAGAGCAAATTCATGATGGTATATACAGCCTAGAGTCAGTCGAAGGACGAATGAATCGTATCGATGAGGGGCAAGATTTTACTGCAATTGTGGATTATGCACACACGCCGGATGCATTCTTAAAAGTCTTCGAAGCAATTAAGTCTGCACGGACGGAGAAAACTAAGGTAATTTCCCTGTTTGGTGGAGCGGGGCGACGCGACGAATCGACACGAGAAGAGCGGGGTGAGATTGGCGCAAAAAATAGTGACTATATCGTGGTAACCGAAGACGATTCGCGCGATGAAGATCCGCAGATGATTATGGAAGAATTTGCGAAAGGTGCTGAAAAACAGGGGTACGTGCGCGAGAAAAATCTCTTCCTGATTCAGGATCGCAAGGAAGCTATTCGTAAAGCTTTGAGCCTAGCCAAAAAGAATGATATTGTATTAGTGCTGGGTAAAGGTCACGAAAAAACTATCCTGAGAGGAGACAAGGCGGTGCCTTTCGAAGACATCAAGGTAACGAGTGAACTACTAAAAGAAATGCAAAAGTAGCAAGTAGTAAAAATAAAAAAACACCGTGAAGGTGTCTTTTTGATTATTCAGTTTCTTCCTGATTAACTTCGAAATCAGCAATACCGTTAATGATGTGCTCTTTTGAAAGATTGAGCGCTTGGCCGATAGTAGCGGCACAGGCCATGTAGGAGATATTCGGTTCCCCGGTGAGGAAGGAAGCAACATTGAAGCGATAACCGTGATAGTTTAATTCAGCTTCAGAGCCTTTCTTATAAAGCTTACTATTTTCAATACGCAAATCTGAATTATAATCCGTACCGTAGGTCAAGGTATTGGTCACGCCCTTAAATACGGCAAAATCAAGATAATGGCGGTCGTCACGATTAAGCACGACTGAATCTGGATTCATGGAGAATAAAGTATTTTCGGCTTCGAGATATTCCTCAGCGGTGAGATCAGAAAGACTGGCTGGGACAAAATCCGTCAAAGCAGCGACCTGAATTGGCATCTTATAAAAGACATCCTTGCGCAAAGAATGAGCTGGCGCCGTCAAAACCAGATAATCGACATCAGCCTTCCAAGCGTCCTTAATAAACTTATAGAGATTACCAACCTTAATTTCTTCATCGGAAGCTAAGATTGCTGGACGAAAACCAGCCTGCTTCAACATGTAGTAAACATAATAAGCGGTCACAGTTTTACCGGTGGTGCCAGTGACACAAATGATTTTAAGGTCCTTCAAAATTTTTTCGTAATAGTGTGCGAGAAGTCTAACCTTGAGACTCTTCGGACGGGATTTGAGATTTGCTGCATTGTCCATATCTTAAATATACCACAGTTCGGGGCAAAAAATAAAACCAGAGATGAATTCTGGTTTTATTTATTCAGTTTGATTTTACTTGTTTAGTTTGATTTTAGCGCCAAAGTGAATCTAGAGTATTCAAGCTATCCACGATACTATTAGTGCTACTTTTAATCAAAGAAGCGCTGATCAAAGTGATAGCAAGGGCGATAATAGCGGTAACAAAAATATTAACGATAACCTTCTTATCTTCCTTAAGCTCAAGTTCTGCGCTCATAGCTTCGTAAACTACGAGACCAGAGAAAATCATACCAGCATAGCCAATAGCACCAGCAATCGGAGCGGAGACATTCAAGATAAGTGGAGAAATCAGGCTAGCGGTAAGAATCCAAGCAAAGGAAGCCACGGAAACGATAGTAACCAAGCGGAAGTAATTCAACTGAGTTTTCTTCATGATGAGACCAGCGAGGTAGTAAATACCAGCAATGGCAGCAATAGTAGCTAGAACAATCAAGAAATTACCGATGGTATTTTGGAACCAATCGAATTTGTTTAAAAGGCTAAAATCAAGACCGGCTTTCTTGGTGCCAAAAAGTGAAGCTGGACGAGAAACGGTTCTGAAAATAGCAAAAATTAAATTAAAGACGGTGTAGGTACCGGCAGCAATAACTGGAAGGAGCCAGCTATTATTAAAATCAGAATAACCTGCAATTCCTTTTTTTACACCAGTGACTGGGTTCTTAAAAACCGAGAGAATAAAAGAAACGGCTGGAATCTTTTTAAATTTCTCGAAGTTTTCATTAATTTTTTCTTTGGCAGCACTCGCAGTGTTTTTGACTGAAGTGGTTTCTTTGGTGCTTACAGGAGCTTTTTCCGAAGCGGTTTTTTCCATAGAAATCCTTTCTGAATAATTAAATATGTTTTAAGTATAACACAATCAAAATAGAGGTGAAACAAAAATCGGCTAGTGGTTAGCCGATTAATTTTAGAGATTTAAGAATTTAAGTTGAAGAGCTTAAGGTAGGCTTCGGTAACCTTAGCTGGAGCACCCTCTTCGATAATTTTACCTTTTTCAATCAAGATAGCACGGTCACAATAAGCCATTACATTTTCCATAGAATGTGTGACTAAAATCACGGTTTGCTTACCATGAAGTGAGGCGAAATAATCGTTACATTTTTTCTGAAAGGCAGCGTCACCGACGGCAAGAACTTCGTCAAGAATCAAAATATCGCCACGAGCACGAATCGCAATCGAAAAAGCAAGACGTACTTGCATACCAGAAGAATAATTTTTTAATTTCTGGTCCATAAATTCTGGAAGTTCGGCAAAATTCACAATGTCATCATACATGGCATCCATTTCTTGATTGGAAAAACCAAGCATGGCGCCATTAAGATAGACATTTTCACGACCAGTGAGTTCAGGATTAAAACCGACACCAAGTTCGATAAACGGCACAAGTGAACCATCGATTTTAATCTTACCCTTGGTAGGGGTGTAAATCTGGGAAAGTAACTTCAAGAGAGTAGATTTACCAGAACCATTACGACCGACGATACCAAGAAATTCACCGTCATAGACCTTGAAACTAACATCATTTAGAACTTGTTGTTCAGTGTAACCTTTGATGCCGCGCAGACGATTAAAAATCACTTGTTTCAAACCAAACGAACGTTCGGTAGGAAGTTTAAAAGTCTTAGAGAGATGCGAAACAGTAATAACTACTTTGCGTTCTTGTGTTTTTTTGGCGGCTTTTTCAGTAGATTTTTGAATAGATTTTTGAGTTTTCGACATTAGGCTTCCTCCGCAAAATATTTAGAGTGTTTTCGGAAATAGATACTACCGATAGTTAAAATAAATAAGGTAATTAAGACTGGCAAAAAACGCAAGAAAATATTATCAATAAAATTCCAAACCGTGATAGATTGATCAGTGATTAAAAGATACCTAGCATCTTGAATGACCTGAGCGATAGGATTGAGCAGTAAAACCTTGGCTGCTACAACACTACTTGCGGAAACCATGGTGATCGGATAAATAATTGGTACTGCATAGAAAAGAGCCTGCATCAAGACTTCCCAAATGGAAGAAATGTCACGATATTTAACATTAATGGAACCGAGGAAAAAGGCAATTCCGAGGCTCAAAAGATAAAGCTCGAGAATTACTAACGGAGCGAGCAACCAAGTAAAAGAAGGCGTCACGCCGTTGAGTAAAGCAAACACAATGATTACACAGAGATTAATTAAGAAGTTAATCAGAGCAGTAATCGTGGACGAAACGACGATAATCCATTTTGGGAAACTAATTTTACGCAGGAGGTCACTCCGGCCGACGATGGCCTGAATACCTTGACTAGTACATTCCGAAAAGAAACTCCAAAAAACCGTACCGATCATCAGATAGACGGAATAATGTGGAATATCTCCACCCATTTTCAAAATTTTAGCAAAAACGGTATATAAAATCGCAAACAAAAGCATTGGGCGAAGGACGGCCCAAAGATAACCGAGAACGGAACCTTGATAGCGAATTTTAAAGTCTGTCTTGACTAATTCCTTCAGAAGAATGCTATTTTTACGGCTCCAAATTTTTGGAATATTCATAAATAAATTATATCATATGCGAGTTTTAACAAGGGTGCATGTTATAATCAAAACAAATGAAACCATTAATTTCTGTAATTATTCCAATCTATAACACGGGCGACTCAGCAGTCAAATTGTTAAATAAATTGACTAAACAAAGTTACGAAAATCTAGAGATCATTTGTGTGGACGACGGGTCAAAGGACGGGAGTTTTGATTTGATCTCGGAATTCATTAGGCAGAGTGGGTTAAAAAATAAAAACCTCAATATGACGATTCTGCGCCAAAAAAATCAAGGGGCGGCGGGGGCGAGAAATTTAGGACTAAAAAAAGCTTCAGGAGAATATGTCACTTTTATCGATTCGGATGATGAGGTGAAGAAAACTCATATCGAAGACCTACTAAAAAGCTTAGAAAAAGATCCGAGAAATGCGCTTTCGGTCTGTGGTTATGTTTATCGTCGTTTGAGAATGCAGACGGAAAAAAATTTCTTTACTAACGAAATTTGGACAGGCCTGGAAGAAGTGAATTTTCGCGCTTATATTTTAAGTTTACTGGCGAGTGATGGCAGAATGTACGCGGCGATTAATAAGATGTTTCGACTTTCCGTGATAAAGAAAGCGAAAGTAGAATTTCCGGTGGGTTGGGATTTTGCGGAAGATACGATGTTTGTTTTACGATATCTAAAGGCGGCGGAAGAAGCGGGTTTTAATCAAATTGGTATGGTTCTAAAAGCCAATTATATTTATAACTATGGCACTGAAACTAGCACGGTGGCAAGTTCATCGATGAAATTTAGTAATTGGCAGAAATCTTTTCAGAATATTACAAAATGGGTTGAAGATAAAAAGGATTCAGCAGAAATCAAAAAGCTGAAACGGAAATGGCTGAAAAAATTATATCTACGTTTTAAGATTTCTCATGCTTTGGCGGTGGCGCGAAGTGCGATGTCGCTGACAAAAAAATGGAAGTACTTAAATCCATTAGTACTTCCCTTGGCAAGTCTGGCCGCGAAAATTCGTAAATAAGTTTATTTAAATTTAATTTTGGGAAGAATGCGTGGAGTTCGCTTGGCGTATTCTAGATATTCTTGACCAAATTTTTTAGCCAACCATTTTTCTTCCGTATTTTGCATGAAAATTGCGAGATATAAATAAAAGAAAAGAATAAATCCGAGCATAAATAAATTATGAGCGGTGGTTAAAATCCCACTAAAAATAAAGAAAAAAGCAGTGTAAATCGGGTGACGCGTGACGGAATAAATTCCGGTGGTGACGAGTTTACCGGATTGAATTTTGTGGGCAATGTTTTGAATTAGTACAGCATAAATCCAGAAAAAGATACCTGTAAAAATTAAGATAATTCCAAAAATTTGGAAAACTAAATCAAAAGAGATAATTTCGCCAGCCTGAAAAAATCCCTGCCGTTTTAAGTGAAAAGCCAGTACGGTAATTAAGCTACAAGTAATTACATAGATTGGCCCTACCCCAAAAACTGGCAAGGATGATTTTTTCATAAGACTCCTTTATTTAGCGGAATCGAGGAAGTTAATCGTATCGCGCATCGCATCCTCAATAGTGTGCGTGGTTTCCCAGTTCAATTCCCTCTTAGCTTTAGAAGGATCAGCGAAGATTTCGGCGAGATCACCTGGACGACGGTCAGCAAAATGATGTGGCAAGGCGGCATGATTAGCTTCTTCGAAAGCGTGCATGATTTCGAGGACGGAGGTACCGCGACCAGAACCGAGATTATAGATGGAAGTACCAGTCTTGGCGAAAGCTTGCATAGATTTTAGGTGGCCGAGAGCGAGATCGACGACGTGAATGTAGTCACGAATACAGGTACCGTCTCGAGTATCATAATCATTACCGTAGATGGCGAGTTCTTTAATTTCACCACTTCTGACTTTCATAACGATTGGCATAAGATTATTTGGAATACCGTTTGGATCTTCACCGAGAAGACCGGATTCGTGAGCACCAACTGGATTGAAGTAGCGCAAAATCACTACGGACATTTCTGGACGAGCCACGGCTTCAGCTTCCAAGATTTTTTCGATCACGTGTTTAGTCTCACCGTATGGGTTAGTAATAGCAACACCAGTAGTGAGAGCTTCGCTAAGTTTGCCGGAATTCTTTGCGCCATAAACGGTAGCGGAAGAACTGAAGATAATTTTATTGACCTTAAATTCAGCCATACATTTCAAGAGATTAACGGTGCCCTGAACGTTAGTTTCGTAATATTCGAGAGGTTTCTCGATAGATTCAGCCACGGCCTTTAAGCCTGCGAAGTGAATAACTGCTTCAAAATCGTGAGACTGAAAAAGTTCACGCATACCAGCGAGATCTAAAATATCAATCTTGTGAAATTCTGGTTTGGTGCCAGTGAGAGTGGCGATTTTATCGAGAACTTCGATTTTACTATTAAATAAATTATCGATAATTGTAACTTCGTGACCAGCCTTAATTAATTCTACGACAGTATGTGAACCAATGTAGCCAGTACCTCCAGTAACGAGAATTTTCATGTGGGTTGACTCCTTTTTATTAATTATAAACCCTTAAAGTGATTTTTCGAAAAATTTGATAGAGAATACCACGAGGACTATGAATTAATTTCAAATAAAAACGAAGTTTTTTGGTGAGAAATGGATTTTTAAATTGAGAGCTGGCGAGTTTTCTAGTTTTCATCAAATATGCATCGTAATATGATTGATTAATTTGGCGACTTATCGCATGATCCAAAAAAGCAAAATAGGACAAAAGTAATGCTATATCTGCAGCTAATTTCAAATTCGATTTTTGAAGATATTGGCCGGCTTCGATCGCCATTTGTTCCTTGACTTGGAGACGTTTTAAGGTTTTTTCTTCAGAATAGCGATTTTTAGTGATTTCTGAATGCGTGCGCTGATATACGTATAGCACATCTGAAATATAAACAACAGTTTGCGCATGAGAAAATAATTTATAGGTCGTAAGATTATCTTCATGAATTTGTCCAACCGGATATTCAATCTTGTAATCAGTAAATAAGCTTTTTCGATAAAGTTTATTCCAAGGTAAGATATTAAAATCCTGTTGTTTAATTAAAGAATCCTCAGTAGCTTGATGACCGGTGATTTTTTGGGACTTTAAGGCATGAACAATCGAAGATTTTTCGAATTTTTCTTGATAACCACAAACCGTAATATCGACATCTAAATCTTCAAAAAACGGTGCCGCTAATTTTTCTAAATAATCAGATTTCACCGAGTCATCACCATCAATAAAACAAACTAGTTCACCATTCGCTAGTTTAATTCCACGATTACGAACGGCAGAAATTCCGCCATTTTCTTGAGAATAAATGCGAAATTTAGGGTTTGATTGATAGCTTCTTAAAATCTCTTCTGTTTGATCAGTGGAACCATCATTAATTACAATAATTTCAAAATTGGAATACGTTTGATTAATTAAAGAATTCAGACAAGTCTTAATGTATTTTTCAACATTGTAAGCCGGAACAATAACGGAAATAAGTGGGGTGTTTTTCATTTTATTTAACCTTTTTATTAAGTAGGGGGATGAGTTTTTCGTGAATGGTTTTTTCATAATCAAATTCATGAAGATATTTTAGTCGTGACTGATGGCTAAATTCTTTCATTAACTCTGGATTCGATAATAGCTTTTCAATAGCTTCGGCAAGTGCGTCTATATCCTTGGCTGGAATAAGTAGACCATTTCTTTGGTCTTCGACAACTTCCGGATTACCATCAATATTAGTAGCAATGATAGCCTTACCGAGCATGGTCGCATCGATAAGAGATAAACTTAACCCCTCGATATAGGATGCAAGGATGAAAATTTCTGATGCAGCAATTTTTCTAAGTGGCTCATCTGTAAAACCGTGATAAATAATTTGGGAACTAGAATGCTTTTGACAAAAATCAGATAGTGGACCAGTGCCATAAATATGCAGTTTAGCTTCCGGAAATTTTTTTGCAACTTGGGAAAATCCAGTAATTAGTTCCCTAATTCCTTTATATTCTTCTAGTCTTCCAAGATAGATTAAAGAATGCGGAGATGGTTTTATTGCTTCAAGTTCCGCATATCGATCAATGGCACCATTTTTTATAGTAATAAGGTTTTCTAATTTTTCAATCTTTGTATGAGATATTAAATTTTCAAAATAATTTCGCTCATAATCTGAAATAAAGATTATCTTTTCAACATTTTTAACAATTCGGAGGATTTTTTTGCCAATATAATTTTTATATTTTTGATTAACATTTTGAAGAACCCAACTACGAAAATCCATGTGGTCTAACCAAAAAACCGGAATACACATTTTCTTTGCAGCTAAAGTAGCGGCGATTAAATCGTCACGTGATTGCACAATGATGGCGGCTGGCTGATATTTTTTAAATTGTTTTCGATACCAAAAAGCAAGGTATTTTTGCCACAATAAATAAATTGGTAGAAGAAAATTTCTTAATCCACTCCAATTTTGTTGACACAGAAAAGGTGATTTCTGAGCCAAGATTTTTTGATCTTGACTAACTTTAAGAAGTTTATTGGAAGAAGTAAAAATCACAGGCGTAAAATCATTTTTATCTAAAATCTGCGAAAGAGTTAATTGAAAAGTCTCTCCACCACCATAAAATTTTGGGTTCGTATTGCGAATCAAAATTATCCTAGGCTTTGATTTTTGACCTTCAGAAGCTTTATCCATAAGTTAATTATATCATTAGATAGACTGTGCTATAATAAGGCTTAATATGAAGAGAGTTGATTTATCAGTGGCGGTGACCGCGCATAACGAAGGTATTATTGCGCATAAAACAATTTTAAGTCTATTTGCAGCAGCTAAGAAACTTGAAGAAAAAAATATTAGTTACGAATTTTTAGTTCATATCGATAATGGCGACAAAGAAACCATTGATTATTTTAAACAATACGAGAAGAATAAAAAATTTAGAATTTTCCAAAATCATTTCGGTGATTTAGGTTCATCACGTAATTTCTTATCTCAGAATGCCGATGGCGAATGTATCGCTTTTTTGGATGCGGATGATTTAGTTTCCGATAATTGGTTAATAACTGCTTATGAAACATTAAAAAACTCCAAACAGGAAGCCGTGGTTCATCCAGAGGCTGTCCTAAATTTCGGCCTAGATGTACCAAGTGTATTAACAATCCAAAAAGAATCTCGAGATAAAAAGGACGATATAGCAGTATTGATTGGCGAAAATAGATGGTGTTCAGTCGTTATGGCCTTAAGGGACACTTTTATAAAAATACCTTACCATAAATTAGGTAATGGGTTTGGCTATGAGGATTATATTTTTAATATTGAAGTAACTAATGCTAATATCTATCATGCAATAGCCCCAGAGACCGTATTATTTTACAGAAAATCAAAAACATCGATGCTTTCAACCAATAATAATAATAACTTCATTTTGCCATATGTAGGTCTTTTTGATTTTGCCACAATACACAACATCTTCCCAGACAACACTAAAACAACAATAAAAACACCGTTCAAAGCACATGCATATGCGCTTTATAAAAGAATTCGCAATAATGATTATTTAAATTTTTTTATAACTCCAGTAGCAAAATTGACATTAAGAATACTAGGTAAATATGAGAAGGTTAATAATATTGATTCTCTTCCAAAATATTTACTAGATAACTGGATTAAAATAAATAGAATAGATACTCAATTATATCCATACACTGATTTAGTTAAAAATACTTCAATTTATAAACCAGAATCACATATTGAGATTGGCAAAACATTTATAAATATTACAAAAAAGGTAAAATATAATAAGCCAAATTATATTTTTATTGTCCCATGGGTTATACGTGGTGGTGGAGACAAGGTTTTATTTAATATGATTAAAGCAATGAAATCAATCCACCCAAAATGGAATTTTACTGTAATTTCAACCCTACCATCATCTAATATTTGGGCGAACAGACTTCCGGAATATGTTGATTTTATTGATTTTGGAAACTCACGAGAAAAATTAACAGATTATGAACAAGACATTTTATTCTCTAGAATCTTAACTCAGTTAAACTGTAGGAATATTCATATTATTAATTCAGAATTCGCCTATAGGTGGGCAATTAACCACAAGATTTTACTTCAAAAAAATTACCACACTACAGCATCCGTATTTAATACAGTTTTTATCGACGGAAGCAAAAATATGGGGCGATCTACATATGTAAATCCATACATCTTCTTATTGCGAGATACCTTAAAAAAGGTTTATACCGACAACCAAACAGTGATTGATGAGTGTATAAGTGAACATGCCTTACCGGTAGAATTATTCAAGGTACACTATCAACCAATCGAAGAAAATATTATAAAACCACATGAAAATAAAAATTCTAAACTAAACATTCTTTGGGCTGGACGGATTACATCACTGAAACTACCTAATATTGTCAAACAAATTGGTGAAGGATTACCAGATAATCTTTTCAATATTGATGTATATGGTGAATTTTCAAGTGATATACCACATGATTATTTTAATAATATTGATTCAATTAATTATAAAGGAACTTTCGACGGTTTTTTCAATATACCAACAAATAATTACGACATCTTGTTATACACAAGCGAAGCAGATGGTATACCAAATATTTTACTAGAAGCGACCGCAGCTGGCTTACCGATTATAGCCAGTAATGACGGTGGAGTACATGAATTTATTCAAGATAAAAAAACTGGTATATTAATTAATAATCCTAACGATGTTAAGAGTTACATCAACGAGCTGAGGAAAATTCAAAAAGATAAAACAATCTTATCAACATATATTAATAACGCTCAAAAATTGTTAAAAAACAGACATTCATTTAATTACTTTATTAAGGAAATTGAAGAAGATTTTTAAATTTTAAGAGTTACTACAAGAAAGGAAGTAAAAAATGAATATTATAAGCATAATACATAATAAAATAAGAACTAATAAGAGCGAAATATTAAAAATAATTAAATTATTTTTAATAGCTTTTACTCTCAATGTATTTCTTTTGTTTTTTATTAATGTATTTACAAACGGTATGGTAAATGATGCATTCTTTAATGCCGACTCATTGAGGGCTTTTGATGACCTAACAAATCATCTCGGTAATCATTACAGAACAAGAGTTCATCCATTATTCGTGATTTTTACTCAACCTTTTGTTTGGATGTTAAAAATAATATTCAGTTCACCAAATGCTACAATTATTTTTCAATCTTTTATCGGTGCATTATGTGTAATTCTCTTTTATTTCAATTTAAAGAAAATAAATAAGAAAAATATTAACCTAAATCCAATTTTAGCGATTTTTATTCTTTCTTTCTCTCAAATAGTATTTTCTTCAATTTTTGAAACATATATTTTTGCCGAATTTACTCTTCTAATAATGTGGTTAATCGGTCAAAACCTCGTAGACAAAAAATTAAATTACCTTAATATATTAACCCTTATCATTGTCGGCGTTTTAGCTATTAGCATAACAATTACTAATTATTTTCAATTTATAATTCTATTAATTTTTGTTATCTTATTTAATAAAAAAGTAAACAATAAAATTGCAACCTTTTTATCGATTATATTCTTATCTAGCTCAGTAGCCGTATTACTTGCTTGTCTACAAAATATAATATGGCCTTCAGCTAATAACTTCTTTACAGCATCGATAGAAGGTTTTCTATTAAATAAGAATTCAGAAGAATTTTTATATATTGATAAAAATCTTTCGTTAACTAATATTTTGATGCAAATCAAGGCAAGTACTGTTTTTCAGTTTAGCCTATTTGGTAATTATAGACTTACAGATTTTACATTCTATTCTAATATATTTATTGATTTATTTGCATGTTTATTATTTGCAATGTTTGCATGGTTAAATATTCACTTTATCCTACATGAAAAATCAAATATCTTAAAGCATAAATTTTATCTAAGTATTTTATGTGCGTACGGCTTTAATTTTGTTCTACATCTTTTCTATGGTCCAAAAGAGAGTTTCTTGTATACATTAAATTATATTTATTTACCATACTTCATGATTTTCTATATAGTAAATAATTCAAACTTTTCATTATTGAATTTTATTAATAAAAAGAAGAAGTTTTTTACAGTTTGTTTGATTGTGTTTCTACTATTACAGATAATTGGTATAATTAGATACTTATATTCCGCTTTTATGTTATTTGGATTCAATAACACAATGCCTAAAAGACTATTTATCACTATATTCATATCTGTATCCATATTACTTTTCTTGTATATAAAAAATAAAATTTACGCATTATTCATCGTAATATTACTTGCAGTCATTTCAATTACTGGAATTAAATCTATTAATAAAACCCTCACTAGTCGACCAATTAAGAATGAAGAAATGTTGATTTCTGCAAAATCAGAATATAAATATTTTATGAATTCAAATGAGAATATTAATTTGATATCCAGCCTAGCATCATATTATTACGAACTTAATATTCCACTAAATCGTGAAAATTACTATGTTGGTAAATTTGAAAAAACTGACAAAAAATATTCAAACTTTTACTATTTTGGCATGGTAGATAGACGTAAGATTTTATATAAAGAAGGCAAGTTAATCGATCTCAAAACAAAAGAGGTTATCAAAGAATTTCCATACAAACACGAATTAATTATTCCAAATGAATATACAGTACTATTGTCAGATGAGAATAAAAACATTATCAAAATTTTTGAAAACGAAGATGGTGTATTTATTAAACAAAATGATAAGATTGAATTAATAACATCTGGGAAACAAAAATTTAATTTACCAACATTCAAAGATAAAAAATATGCAAATACATTGCGAGTTTTAAACCAAGAAATTTTATTCAATTTCGACGGTATCATTTTAAAACCTAATATCATTAGCTATAAAAACAGTAATAATGTCTGGTATCGTGATACGATGATTGCGACAATGGTGTTAGAATATACAAATAACACGCATTTGTTAGAGCCGTGGGTTAAAACTATTTCTAATATTTATGACTGTCAACGTTCTCTAGTTAATAATGATCATAACTGTTCGATAAAAGAGGCGGATAATCCTGGTGAATTATTATATATTTTAGGTGTAGTAAAAAATAACAGATCTGACTTAAAAGAAAAGATCATCAACGAAGTAAAAACTAAATCACATGATGGTTTATTCTCTGGCTTAGTAGATGGAGAGGAAATGAGTTTTTATCCTACCAGCTTACTATTATTTGGAGCAAAAAAGAATAATATAGATTTAAGTAAATACCTAAAAACACCTACAGTACTTGACCACTACGCAAGTCTTACATGGTGGGACAAAGAAACTCCAAGATATAATATAACACCGATTGACTCTGTTTTATTCTCATATTTAGAATGGGGATCGACACACTATAAGAATGGTCATTATGGAAAGGTTCATATTCTTGACGAATATTATCCACTTTCTTATGAGGCTGGATTAAGTCAGGAGATAGCTGATGATCAAAAATTTGTATCTGAGCATTATAGTGTTCCTGGCGGTCCAATTCTTACACATATTTGGCACGCTGCAGAGATTTTCCTATTATTAGCTGAAATGTAGTAATTAAAAAATACCACCTTAAATAGGTGGTATTTTTATTATTTCCATTCTTGAAGTTCGTCGCCTTTTACAAGATAAGCTTGTTTTGATATTTGTTTTAATGGGGCATCACTTTTACTGTCAGAATAGAATTTGTTAATTTTCATATCAGGGTAGATTTGATAAAAGCGGTTAACCTTTTCTTCGGCTCGACAATTTTCACCATCAATTTTACCGGTTCGGGGATCCATTCTGGTGCCCATTAGCTTAATATTTAAGCGATCGGTCATTTCTTTCAGGATGAATTCTGGTGAGGCAGAGATAATTAAATCATCAGATTGTTTTTGCTCTAAATACCAATCTTTAATTTTAGTCTGGTGTTGATCCCAGAATTCAGAGAGATGTAAATCTTTAACCGAGATGAGAAAACTAAAAAAATTTTCCTTGAATTTTTTTCGACTAATAATCTTAGTTTTAAATAGGACCGCAGAAAAAACTTGATAAGGTAAGTAAAGTACTAATGACGGCTTTCTTTTGACGGAAAATTTCCAAAAATCCAAGGAAGCATCGCCATCATAAATTGTTTTATCAAAATCATATACGTTCATATTACAACCTAATAATCACCATTAAATATATAATAAATAACAAACCGATAAGCATCAAAGGCTTATTTTTCATAATTACATCGGCTGGATCGCCGTATTTATCTTTTTCAGCGACATAAATATAAGAAATAATGAGAATAATTAACATTGGTACGCTAGCTAAGAATAGATCACGATGCTCGGGATAAGCATTACTACACCATTCAGTGTAGAAAACAATGATTAAAACCAAGAACATATTCATAATGGATTTTAAATATTCCGTATTATATTTCTTTAATACGGAGCGTGTCTGATTTCCGGTTTTAATAATTTCATTGTAGCGTTTAGAAATACCCAGATAAAATGCGCCAGACATAACTACGAGATATAGTAATGGTGAAACTGCAATACCCGATAAAATACTTCCTAAAAATAGACGAATCATAAATCCTGAGGTAAGGATGACGACGTCAAGAATTGGAATATTTTTAAGACCTAAAGAATAGCCCAAATTTAAGATAAAATATCCAGCAATCAGACCAATTGAGGCTATAGGAAAAGTAAAGGAAATAGCAATTACTACGAGAAGCAATACAGATAATGTAATCCAGGCTTCTTTTTTAGTTACCGCACCACTAGCGAGTGGACGTTTTTTCTTAACCGGATGTAGACGATCTTTTTCGATATCTTTATAATCGTTAATAATATAAATAGATGAAGCTACTAAACAAAAAACGATAAACCCGAGAATACTGGTTCGAAAATCTTTTAATGTAAGATCTTTTATACCAAAAATTAATGGGAGAAAGATTAAGAGATTTTTAACTGAATGTTTAGGGCGAAGAAGTTTAATGATATTTTTAATTTTTTCCATATAATTCCCTATTTGTGACTAAAAATTTGATAAATATTTTCTGCAAGGATTTCAGAGACATCAATGATATCCGCCTTAGAAAATTCCGGTTTAATACCAAGGGTGTTAGTTACTATTACGCGGTCAATATCTTCACTAGATAGATTCTCATAGGCATGACCACTGAAAACTGGGTGAGTAGCCATCACACTAACATGCTTAGCACCGTGCTCTTTTAGAGCGGTAGCAGCATGACAAATAGTACCAGCCGTATCAATCATATCGTCTACAATGATAATATTTTTGTCTTTTGGATCGCCAATAATATTCATTACCTTGCTTTTATTTTTTACGTAACGATTCTTATCAATAATGATGACGTCATTGCAATGAACTAAATCTGCAATCTTACGTGCACGCTTTACGCCACCGGCATCTGGTGAGGCAATAGCGAAAGTATTAACCTTAAAATGGCCATTAATATAATCTGCAAACTGCTTTTCTAAGGTGATATTTTCAATAGTCATATCGAAGAAACCTTGGGTTTGAGCAGAGTGTAGATCAATAGTAATAATATGATTAATTGAGACGGAATGTAAAATATCGGCAATTACTTTTGAACTGATAGGGGTATTTGGCTCCGCCATGCGATCCTGACGAGCATATCCAAAATATGGAATAACCAAATTAATACTCTTAGCAAAACCACGTCTGGCAGCATCAGCTAATAAAAGTACTGGGAAAAGATGCTGATCAAGTGGTGGATTAGTGGACTGAACAATAAAGATGTCTTTACCCCTAATATCATCAAGAATTTGTACATGGACTTCCCCATCACTAAAGGTATCGGAAGTACGTTTTGCGAGTTTAAGGCCGAGGTGGTCTGCAATTTTCTGGGATAAGTTTTCGTCTGTGCCGGAAATGAGCACACAGTTTTTTAGACAATTCTGTATTACCTTCTTCATACTTCAATTATATCACGCTAACATAAAGAGTATGGACGGTATTAATATATTCTGTTTATAGTCCAAACCTGAGCTTTATTGCTGTCTCCCCACCTACCCCAGAGCTGAACTCTATTATCATCTATAGCAAGAGAAGCATTTACGTCCATTACGAGAGCTGGATTACAAACACTCTTGAAGATGAAACCATTTTCATGTTGAACAGCTTTCCATTTTTGAGAGCAAGAATTTAGATTAGATGGAAGAAGGAATAACTGCTCTCCGTTTAGTACTCTCGATTCATTGACACTGATAGCTTTATTAGAAAGTTTACTGACGATTTGATATTCGTTATTGCCTAGGTGCTTGAACTCCCATTGTTGAGCAGGGTTATTTTCACGCCATTTGTGGAAGAGTTGAACCTTGGCATAATCTGCAACATTACCCCTTGCAACATCCAGATATTGAGTGTTACTTAATGCGGTATTGAGATTATAGATACCGTTTTGGATGAGCTGAGATTCGCCAGTTGGTTTATTTTCTTGAACGTCTTGGATTTTATTTATAGTCCAAACCTGAGCTTTATTGCTGTCTCCCCACCTACCCCAGAGCTGAACTCTATTATCATCTATAGCAAGAGAAGCATTTACGTCCATTACGAGAGCTGGATTACAAACACTCTTGAAGATGAAACCATTTTCATGTTGAACAGCTTTCCATTTTTGAGAGCAAGAATTTAGATTAGATGGAAGAAGGAATAACTGCTCTCCGTTTAGTACTCTCGATTCATTGACACTGATAGCTTTATTAGAAAGTTTACTGACGATTTGATATTCGTTATTGCCTAGGTGCTTGAACTCCCATTGTTGAGCAGGGTTATTTTCACGCCATTTGTGGAAGAGTTGAACCTTGGCATAATCTGCAACATTACCCCTTGCAACATCCAGATATTGAGTGTTACTTAATGCGGTATTGAGATTATAGATACCGTTTTGGATGAGCTGAGATGTCTCCTTAGCATCTACTTTCTCTAATGACCAGGTCTGGGCCTTATTATTAGATTTTTTATAAATTTGTACTGGTGTTTCATCAGCATTATTTGCGCCCTTAACATCCACTGCGTGATTTACATCACAGGAGGTAATGATATTAAATTCACCATTTCCGTTTCGTTGAATACTCCAACGTTGCGAACAGTCGTCTAGGTTTTCAGATTTTAGTTTCAACTGAGGTGAATCACTAATCTCATTAATATCGTAAGATAAATTTAGACCGGAAAGCTTACTTTTTATCTGATAGATTTCATCACCAATACTTTCAATATCCCATTTTTGTGCCGGATTATTATCACGCCATTTACGATAAAGCTGGACTAAAGCATCCTCATTTTTATTAGCCCCTCTCACATCAAGATATTTAGATTGATCGACTGAAGTCTTGATTTCATAATCGCCATTCTCAATCGAACCGTCATGACTAGAATTATTCCCTGGTTTAGCAATCGGTGACAATTCAACTTTCTTAATAACATTACTAGTCGGATCACCAAACCAACGAATAAAGAGGGCGTAAAAATTACGATTACCATAAGCACCACAATAAGATGTACCTGGGTAATTCGCCACAGCGGCCGCATTTGGCTGATATGGAGTGTAACGATAAAGCGCAGAGGTGGCGAGGTTTTCAATATAAACCTGAGACCCACCACAGGCAAAGTTTGGATTATAGTAAATGAAATTTTGACCAACTGGATAATTCGTGTAGCCACCATCTAGGACTTCACGGAATAATTTAGCGGCATTTCTGACTTGATTTCTAAAGCCGTAATATTTCGAATCACATTCTGCAGTATCTGGACAACCAAAACCGGTGGCACTACGATATTGAATACTGTTTGGCCAAGTATCGGAAACCAAACCTTGTTCCTTTTCAATTAGGACTAGAAGGACCTGTGGATTAATACGATAATCACGGGCAGCCTCATAAATTACCTGAGCGGCGGTCTGTTTAACACCATTATATTCAAAAGTTTCCTGAGATAAACAGACAAATTTACCATTTTCAATATGATACTTATAGCCAGAATAATAATTGGCGCGCCAAATATTGGTGTCACCACAAGGATTTTTCTTAGTTAAGAATTCCTGAATTTGACTTTCATTCATAGTAGAAGTATTTGACATAGTATAGTCAGAAATAATATTCCCGGCACGAAAATCAGAAACACTGAGAGCGATAGATTTTTTCAAATTCTTGAGAATCAAAAAACTTAATGCAAAAACCATAAAAAAGGCAAAAACCAATAGCGGTGTATTTCTTGTTAATCCAAGACGCTTCTTTGAAGTTCTATAATTTTTTTCTGGAATAATTTGTACAATCTGATTCATCAAATAGCAACCTTCCCTTCAATTATGCCAGTTTTTTGATTGGCGTTAATTTCAATTTTAATATCATATTCACCAGGAGATAATTTCGTAAGCGGAATATCAAATCCTTTACAAGACCCAGAAGAAGGATTGGAGATTACACTTACTGAATCAGTATATACAACTTTACCTGCAGAAATCACAATAAGTTTACAAGTACCAGGTAGCTTCAGAAATTGATCTATATTCACCCGGATACGATAGTTATCTGCAGCTTTTGCAGAATAAGTAATAGTGCCAGTAAGTTTTTCAAGTTGATTTACATCTTGGCCCTCATATTTTTCGGGGGTTTTTTGGGTACGGCCAGCCGCCGCATCTTCGGGTGTGCCATCTTCATTATTAATAGTTTTAGCTTCTGGTATATTGGTTTTTTCAATTTTATTCTCAATATTTTGAGTACTCCCCGCTAAACTAGGTGTTTTTGAACGTGATTTATTGTCTTTTAGGATTTGATAGACAATTACACCAGCTAGAATAATGAGTACTAAAAAGAAAAGTGACCAAACGATAATCTTATTCTTGTGTGATTTTTTCTGAGAAACTCGTTTCATATCAAATAAACCTTTTATGGTTATATTTTAACACATTTTTTATTTTGCGTTTTACTCTATTAGTAGCCTTTTGGCGAGGCGTAGACTAGACGTCTTAAATATTCACGCGAAGCGGTTTCGTCGATAAGATAAGTCTGAAAATTTTCATCGTAGAGAGTAGGCGAGATGCGGGTTTGGAGATATTTTCCCTGATAGAAGTAATGAGTCAAAATCAGACTACGCATAGTATCTGGCCAACTAATCTGGTCAAAGAAGAGATTGCCTAATCCATAATAGATTGGTTTATCCTTATAAAGTTCATAAGTTTGAGGTTGATGGGCGGAAGTACCAACTACCATGTCGGCACCCAGGTCGATGAAGTGACGGAAGAATTCCTTTTGATTAGGACTCGGTTTATCGCATTCTGGGAAGGCTACTTTACTATTTGGATAAGCATAACATTCAAAGTACTGAACATTCACAATAACGAATTTATTCTTGGCTTTCGCGGCGGCGAGTTCGGCCTTAAATTCCTCTTCATGATAAGGATTGGCGCCAGCGGAATTTTCCGTAGCGATTTGGCCATTCGCGACACTACTAGTGGAATGATTAAAGGCGAATAATTTGATTTGATCGTTTACATCAAGCGGAACTTTGGCGGCAGCGAGATTTTCCCCGCCACCGACAAGTTTAAGATTTTTTTCACGATAAGCAGCAATCGATTTAACATTGTTTTCTACGCCATAATCATTATTATGATTCCCAGTTAGCTCGACGATATCCGTACCGAGACTAGTGATAGCGCCCATCATTTTCCAGTCCGCACAGAGAGTAGTGGTGGTATAGCCACCCTGACAATTATCTGCAAAACTTACTTCATTACTAATATGGGTATAAGTTTTACTACTGAGAAAATCTTTAATTTTTTCGGTAAAATATTCAGCATTACCACCCACCTGGCCAAGTTTATAAGTGAGACGGCGCGAGAGTGCAGTGACGCCGGTTTCAGCAAAACTTACAACATTAGATTTACTTGGAGGGTTAGAAAAACTAAGACTCTTCAAGGCCTCCTGAACGGCTGGGAAGGTAGCCGGATTTCCGGTGAGATTCCAGGTAATAAATTTAGCACCAGCAGTAAAATCATCAAGGAAATATTTTTGATCAAGACTAATTACCTTCTGGCTACTGGTGATATTTCGAAAATCCACTAGCTCAACATTATATTTTTTAATGATTTCCGCATCCTTCAGTTCGGCTTGTGAAATATCGCTGAGTGGACTATAGAAATCGACTACCGGAAGGAGAATTTCGGTAAGAATCGTATTTGATTGATTAAAATTACTTAAATCAAAAGAGGAACTTTCGGAAATTTTAAAATCAAGACTAGTAAGAGATTCAGAAAGTTTTGTGCAAATTTCGTCACTACCACTAATCGAGGAATCAATATTTTTCAGACAGTCTTGCTTGGAGATTTTAGGAATTTCATGTTTCTGATTAATGATTTTTAACCCAATAATCGTACCGAGAAAAACTATAAGAAAACTAAAGAAAACTAATTTAGAACCAGTGGATTTTTTCATGAGGAAGCTTTATAGAGACCGTTATGTTTTTTACCATCGTAAATTTCGACTGGGATACCCTTAGCACGGATTTTATCCTGAACGAGGGATTGCATATTTTTAGTTTCAGTTTCTAATTGATTAGCGAGATTTTGATTAAGTTCACGTTCCTTGATTTTAATGTAAGGAATATTTTGGTTTTGATGCTTATCGACAGCCTGACTAATAATACGAACTTCAGCGTCACTAACGTTATAAAAACTATAATGTTGACCGAGCATAAAGGTTAGCTGATCGGTTTCGTATTTATAATTGAAGGCTTGGTAATTTGGTACACCAGATTCTTCCCCGCTATAAATTTCATTAATCAAGAAATTTGGAGCCATAATCAGAGCCATTAGTTCAGAATTATTTTTAATTTCATCATTAGAGAGATTCTTAATACGCTCCTTAATGCGAAGTACGGTAGCATAGAGATAATCACGGATGAAGCCAGAATTTTCAAATTTATATTTATCACCATTTGGAATAGCGTAAATATTGGCGAGAGTAAAGTGTTTATTAAAGAAACCAGATTTATTTTGAGCTTGGTAAGATTTCGCACAAACCACACAGCCTGGATCAAAGACATCTACAGCAATCGATCCGCTAGTAGTACTACCATCACGATAATAGTTAATGATTGAATCAAAAGAATCCGCATAGTCGGCAAGTTTCTTATCCTCTTCCATAGTAATCATAGGAATAGAAACATTGGTGATATAATCTTTGGCATCCCAAGTTTTGAGATGATCCGGAATGGCGGTAAAAATTTCACCCCATTCAGCAAAACTACGGCCGATTTTACCGATTGGATCAGTTGGCTCGGCTTGATCAATACTACAAACTTCCGCGCCGAGACCACATTGGCTTGGCATTGAGACATTACAAGTTCCAAAAACCCAAAGCGCAAGAAGCGATTTAATCGCAATGACGAGAGACCAAACTGTGATAAAAACAATCACCACGGAAACAATTTCAATCAAAGCACTGAGAGGTTTTACAAGTTTAGGATTTTTGAGAACTACTTTCTTTAGAAGACTATTTTTAACTTCATCCTTAAAATTGGTGTCACATTTTTGTAAACGTACCTTCTTAAAAACACAGTGCCAGGCCTTCTTAAAGGTAGCCCAATATTTTTTTCCAAGGGCCTTATTGAAAAGACTAAGAAAGCCGACGAAAACCGACAGAAGCGCTAAGATAATAAATGCTGCTATACAAACCATGTTTTTCCTTTGTTAAATTTTTGATAATACCTTAATTAAATGCGCGACATCGGCGGTGGAATTATGAAAACCCAGTGAAATACGAAGAAGAGGTGGGTACTTTTTAATTTCGGAAAGATAGTAATGAACACAGAAATAACCGGTACGTACCATAATTCCCTGATCAGATAAAGATTCACCAAGGAGATGCGAGTCCAGGCCTTCAACATAGAAAGACATCGTGGAAGCAGGTGATTGATTCAAAAGATGAATTTTCGGATGATTTTTTAAAAAATCATAAAGTGTATTAATATTTTTTTCTAAACGGTCGTGGTCGGATTTCTCTAAAGAATTTAACCAATCGAGGCCATGCCCAAGCGCAATAATTTCACCCCAAGCCTGGAGGCCTGATTCGAATTTTGTATGTAAGTGATCGGGATTATCCGCAGAGAGGAGGTAGGAAGATTTTTTCACATCATCTACCATACCACCACCAATAAAGGTTGTGTCGAAAAATTTAGCAAAAGATTTTTTCATTACAATAACGCCGAGAGAGGCACTATACATCTTATGGGCAGAAAAACAAATAGCGTCCGGTTCAACATCATATAAAAGTTCAGAATTATGCGCCATGGCCTGAGCGGCATCGACAATAATAAAACCATTTCTCGAGTGGACATATTCGGCCACTTCCTTAAGGTTAAGTTTAGCGCCATTAAAATTACTCATGGCATTCATCACGACAATAGAATTATCTGGAATCTCGGAAACCTGGACCGAGCCATCATTATCACGAGTCAAAACTAGACGCTCAATTTTGGCGGTCTGTGAAGTAGATAAAGTTGAAAGAAAAACTGAATTATGTTCAATATCGGAAGTGACGATCGTCTTAATATTGGCTTGTTTAAAATTAAACTGATTCAGCAATAAGTTCAATCCATAGGTAGTATTGAGAGTGAAACTGACAAAATAATCTTTAGGTTTGAGCTTAAGGAATTTCAGAACTTTTTCTCTGGTTTCCGCGACTTTTTGGTCGGTTTTCTGACCCCAAGCATATTTCACACGTTCACCGCAAGAATTATATTCTGTATAATATTCCACCAAACTATCAATCACGGACTGTGGACGCAGAGACTGACAAGCGGCATCAAAGTAATAATCGTGTGGTTTTAGATATTCAAAACCAGGGGCACGCAAAGAATCTGATTCGGAAGAAATATTTTTCGGTTGAGATTCTTCTGTTCCGCCAAAAATAGATGACGCAGACTTACTAAGCTTAGCTTTCAGTTCAGAAAAATTCATCAACCTCCTTTGCTTAATTTTACCACAAAAAGAAATATAAGTTTTCCACATATTCACATTGACAGATATTGTATTTTATATTTTAAGAAAAATATTCTGTTCGGTTTTATTTTCCACGGTTTTACACAAGCATTTTAACTTTTCCACATTGGTGTTTGGTTTAATAAAATCTTGTTCGGTTTTAGTGTTTGGTTTTGTTCGGATTTAGTATTTTAACAGAGATATATTATATATTTTTAGAATATAACGAGTTTCTAGGCCACAAAAAATACTCCAGAGATTGGAGTATTTTCAGGATTTAAAGATTTTCCGGTTCGAGTTCTAGGCCAAGGATTTCGGCCGCTTGATGAAGTATTTCAGATTCTTCGTCAGTAGCAAATTCGAGACGTTGCTTGAATAACTCGATAGTTTCTGGGAAGGAGCGGTCAATAATCACCAGAGAGCGCGCAGAGCCTTCCTCGCGCTTAAGAAAACCGAGAGTAACTAGATTATCAATATGTTCAGCGACGGAAGCCGGACTCTTCAAACCTAGGCCAGAGGCGATTTCGCGATAGGATGGTGAATGATCATACTCGGCGATAAATTCAGCAAGAAAATCCATTAAACGCTTTTGTTTTTTAGTTAATTTGTAACGCATATTTGATATAATTATATATTAGATGAGGATAAATAAAATTAGATTTTTACAGAGCATTTTGTTTATTGATTTATTTTTCGTAAATAAAAACTTAAGGATGGGAGACAAATAATGAAGAGTGCTTATATTGATGGTTTAGCCCCGAGACGTAGTAAAGCAGTTTCTCAGAATTCTAAGAATATCACTCCAGTTTTCAAGAAAAATATGACAAATCCTTTACCGAGGAAACAATTACTCGACCCATTAGAGATTGAAAAAATCCAACGTGAAAAACGTAGTCGAACAAAAATCGCTAGAGTTGAGACCGTATCAAGTGAACCAGAAGTGGCAGCGGAAGATTTTTCTCAAACTGAAAATTACGACGATTTTTTGGAACCAATTTCAGCTTTTAATCTCGAAAAAAATCGTGATCAAAATGAGTTTGGTTTGGACCGCGATGGTAAACATAGTTCTCTAAATGACGAAGATGAAATGGATATCGATTCGGAAGAAATTGACGCAGAAATCAATAAGGATAAAAAACCGAAAAAGAAACCTTTTATTTTGAGACACAAAAAACTTTGTTTCTTCTTGGTTTTCTTACTGGTAGTGGGTGGAGTTGGTTATTTTTATGGTAATCAAATTATCTCTAAAATCACCGGCGGTAAATCTAATCTGTTTGATTTTGTAAGTACAATAGTGAGTGAAAAATATACCCCACTCAAAGCTGATGCGAATGGCCAAACTAATATTGCAATTTTTGGGACTTCTGGATATGACATGAATGGTGACGAAGGTCGCGGCATACATGACGGTGCTCAATTAACCGATTCCCTAATGGAAGTTACTTTAAATCAAGAATCAAAGAATGCGAATATGATTAGTATTCCTCGAGATTTGAAGGTGGGACGCGAAGCTTGTTACGCGGGTAAAATTAATGAAGTTTATACTTGTGCCAGTAATAATGGGAAAAATGAAGAAGCTGGTGCGCAAGCGGTAATGAATGTGCTAGAAACCGTGACCGGACTGAAGAATCAATATTACATTCATTTGAACTGGGGTTCACTAATCCAAATCGTTGACGCATTAGGTGGTATCGAGGTGACTTTTGATGAAGATATTACTGACTACGGCTGGACCAATATCGTAATTAAGAAAAATACACCAACCACTTTGAATGGCGAAAAAGCCTTAGCTTTAGCACGAGCTCGTCACGGGGTAGCGGGTGGAGACTTCGCACGTGGTGAAAATCAACAACGTATTTTAACCGCCGTGAAAGAAAAAATCGTGAAAAAAGGCATGGATATTCCAGCTATGATCGCCTTAGTAAATGCGTTAGGTGATAATATTCGTACCAATATTAAGGTCGATGAAATGAAGACTGGCGCACACTTACTTTCTCAGTTTAATTCAGAAAACATAAAGACTCTACAGCTAGCTAATTTACCAGATGGTACAACTTACGTCACAAATGCCAGTTATCCAGTGCAAGGTATTAATATTTCTTATGTGATTCCAGCGGCAGGATTAAATAACTACACAAAAATTCATCAATATATCCAGAAAGCTATCACGGAGAATGTAGATAGTGTAGCGACAGCTAGACTCCTAGTCCTGAACGGCGCTGGTGAACGTGGGGCGGCCAGCGATGAAAAATTAGAACTGGAAAAAGTGGGCTTTAAGAATATTGAGACGGATAATGCGCCAACTTCAGATTATCAAGGTATAACGATTTATCAAATCGGTGAAAAACCGGTAGCGAAGAAAGGTTTGACAGATTACTACAAGATTGAAGTAAAAGACAAATCTGAGCTGCCACAGAGCGTTAAAAGCCATGGCTATGATTTCGTGATTATTCGCGGAAAAGAAACCGCCAAAAAGACTGCAAACTAAAATTTGCGAGGCTAAAAACGCGAAGCCCAAAAATAATATTAATAAAAAGAGACCCTAAGCGGTCTCTTTTTTTAGAAACTTCCGCCAGGAAGCGGTAGTTTTTAGAAGTTTAATCTATATTAATCGAGATTCTTCTTCGAAATAATCAAATGACGCTCACGACCTTCGCCTTCCGAGTGAGTATAAATATCAGAATAATCTTCAGCTAACTTATGCACTACACGGCGATCAGCAGCGTTAAGTTCAAGCGTGATAGATTCCCCAGTTTGACGAACCTTATTAATCCAACCTTCAGCCTTCTTTTCGATACGTTCCATGCGTTGGTGTTTATAATCGGCAATATCGATATTGACGCGGGTAATTTCGGCATTTTTCATAGTGAGCCCCATGGACACAATGTGTTGCAAGGCGCGAAGATTACCAGCATTTTTACCAATTAAAAGTGAATTTAAACTGGTGCTAGGGACACTTAATTGAATAACTTGGTCATCAATAGTTGACCAGACTGCGACGTTAATTCCGAAGAAAGAAAGTAGATCTTCGAGATATTTTGTAGCAAAGCGAACCGATTCATCACGATTCATAAAAACTCCTTCTCCTAGCTTTTTGAATCTAGGGATGAGTTTTGATGTTTCTGTTTATTTTGAGATTTTGAATCACGAGCCTTAATGCGAGTGATTTTAGTACCAGTTTTCTTATTTTCAATAATTTCGGCCTCTTGGAGCTTCTTATTGGCAGATTTTAGTTCACGAAGAATCGCACGATCAGTATTATCATCCATTTCGTCGTCGACATGAGCGAAAACGATTTTTTGTTGAATCACTGAGATGAGATTGGATAAGAAATAATAGAGTACGAGAGCGCCCGGGAGATTCATAGTAAAGAACAGCATCATTAAAGGCATCATGAAGCTCATTTGCTTGGAAACCATACTATTAATATCCGCCTGATCCGGATCTTTACCAGCCTTAGCGTCTTCCATCATTTTCTTCCAAGTACTCTGCTTTTTCTTACCGGAGCGAGCAATCTGCATATTAGCCATATAATAACTAGTGACAGCCACGAGTAGGACGAGAGCCATTACGAAGAGACCACTTTTAGTTTTCAGGTCGGCACGAGTAGAGAGATCGATGGTACCGAAGAGCTGAGGTTTAAAATCATAGGATTTCTCCCCAGTATTTTCGAGATAGGATTTTTGAAGCTCAATCACCTCATCAATACGTTCGAGTTTAGCGACTACCGGATAGGCACGTTTTTCCACATTATCAGAAGTAGAAGGTAGAACCATCACACGAACGGCGAAAAATAGCGCAAAGAAAATTGGTAACTGAATCAGAAGTGACCAGATGGAAGCCATCGGCTTAATATTGTGCTTCTTGTAAAGATTCATCATCTCGAGAGATTCGAGCTGCTTATTACCATTGGCACGCTTACGAATTTCGACGAGCTCTGGCTGAATTTTCTTCATCAGTTTAGTCTGGTGATATTGTTTTTTGACTAGTGGCCAGGTAGCTAACTTAATCACAACAGTGAAAATAATCACAGCGAGACCAAAATCGCCAATGTAGTTATAAACTACAAAAAGGATATTAATAATAGGATTAACAATTAAAAAATCAATTAACTCAAACATTTGATTAATTATATCATGAAAGATATTTTATTTCTTGGCAATCTTCGCCTGTTCGGCAAGCTTCAAGACTAATTTCTCGATTTCAGTGAAATCCATGGTTTTAAGATCTTTAGAGAAAACAATAAAAATATAGTCGTTCGATTCTGGAATTTCAGCAAGATTCAAACGAATCGCCTCATAAACACGGCGGCGCACACGATTACGACCGACCGCAGATTTGATAACTTTTTTCGAAATAACTACAGCAAAACGTTGTTTTCCATGTTGATTCGGTGCAAAAACTAGGGAGAACTTCGGGGTACGAATAGTCTTTCCCTTTTGATAGGTATATTTAACGCCACCTCTGGAATGAAAACGGTATTTACTGGCTAACATTACCTTATTTTATCATAGAATTAGAGATGGAATCGAGCGGAATAATATCGGAAGAACGATCGCTTTTTTCAAATTCTTTCTCATCATCGGAATTTTCCACAAAAGTAGCGGTACGAAGGGTACGATAGAGGGCGGATTTAGAAAGTACGTCTTTATTTTTACCTTTTGAGATAATCTTCCCTTCTTTTAAGACAATCACCTGATCAGCAATTTTCATCATTTCTGGACGATGCGTAACAATAATAATGGTATGATCCTGCTTGAGGTCTTCGAGAATTTCTACGATATCCTTTATCGTCTCAGGATCAGCATGAGAGGTCACTTCATCAAAAATCAAAATCTCCGCATTCGTAAGTAGGGCGCGGGCGATAGCGAGTTTCTGAAGATCACCATCACTTAAAACTTTAGATTCAAGATCGATTTTAGTATTAAACTGATTTTTGAGACTAGTGATTTTTTGATAAATTCGCGCACGCTTCAGAGCCTTAGTTTGTTCCTTAATATTGGGGTTAATAATGTTGAGATTTTCTCGAATTGAGGCAGAAAAAACGAAGGGATTCTGGAAAACACCAGAAATATTCGAGGCATAAACTTTTTTCGAATAGCGATAAATTAATTCATTGTCGATAAGAATTTTACCGGAATTCACGGCGTAGAGACGATAAAGTAAATTGATAATGGTGGTTTTACCAGAACCTGGACGACCAACGATAGTAGTAATTTCATTCGGGCGGGCGCGGAAAGAAATATTATCGAGAATTTTCTTATTTTTGAGTTTAAAGGTAACATGATCAAAAACCACTTCGCCGTCGATATAATCATTATCAAGATCACCGTAATCAATTTGATTATCACTCTTAAATTTCAAAATATTATCGATACGCTTGATACGGATGCTATAGTTACTAAGATTTAAAAGCTCCTCAAGCACGCTATCGGTATTTCGGATCACCATTTCATAATAACCAACGAGAAGCACAAGTTTATCGATAGTGAGTTGATTATTAAAAACTAGATAACCCAAAAAAACATAGATGGAAATCTTGCCAATCTGAGTGATTAGTGGAATTTTACAATAACGAGTGCTGAGAATTTTATAACGCTTGGAATTTTGAATATCAAAGACTTCATTATTCGAAACAATCTTAGAGGTGAGACTCGGCATGAGACTGAGGCTCGTGATTTGTTTTAAATTATTGAGAATCTGAAAAAGCAGATCCCAGTTTTTATCCTGACTTTTTCGAATACCATCAAAACGCACGGCAGCAGCTTTGGAATTTTGATTCATTAAATAAATATAGATGGCATCCACGATAAGAGCGAGGAGACCGAGAAAAATATTATTGGCACTAAAAATGAGAAAAATCAAAAAGAGCTGAAAGAAACTGGTAAGAGCATAAACCCCGGAGCGCACGGTGCTATACATATAACTAACATCTTCGGTAAAAGTATCGGTGATACGGCCTTTAGAAATCGACTCAAGAATGAGAGGGTTTTTCGCAATATGGTTAAAAAGAAGATGCTGAGTGGTGGAATAATAATAGCGAACCAATCCAGTTTCCAGATAATAACTCCAGGAATTCACCGAATAATAAAGAATTGTGAATAAAATAAATAGAATCACATAAAACCAGATGGCATTAAAATTAGAAGCGCGCGTAACCACGGAAATAATACCGGCAGTAGCGAGTGGTGGAAGAAGTTTGATAATGTTACTAATCGTGTAACTGAGGATTAATTGAAAAACTTGCAGACGCCTACCAGGAGCAATCCGCATCACGGTTTTAAAAACATTAATATAAGTTTTCACTAAAATAATTATAGCATAAGAGGTTTTTCAAATAAAAAAACACCAGACTAGCTGGTGAATTTTTTAGTAAGTTAAACGAGCGCGGCCTTTAATGCGACGACGCTTGAGTACCTTTTGACCATTTTTGGTCGCGTTACGCTTCATGAAACCATGTTCTTGTTTGCGTTGGCGCTTGTGTGGTTGATATGTACGCTTTGGCATTATTTTTCCTTAAAACTAATAAAACTATATTACAGAGTTTTATCTGATTTGTAAACTTTATATAATTATACCTTAGTTTTCCACTTTTTTCAATAAGTTTTCCACATGGGTATATCTATTAGGCGAAAATTGTGGAAAACTCCTTCCCTGTTAATTTTTGTATAGCTATATAATAAAAAATATTTTTTTAAACCTGTGGAAAAGTCTGAAGGTCTGTTATAATAGAGGTAATCAAGGTTAGTTAATGTGGAGGTAGCGTCGGTGTTTGATGTGTGGAATAATGTGCTTGCTGAATTAGAAAAGAAACTGCCAGAATCACATTACTTGACATTCTTTAAAGATTCAAATACCTCCTTAATTTCCAATAAGGATGGTCATATCCAAATCAGTGTACCTAACACTTTTATGCAGACAAATATCTGTAAAAAATTTGACGCGGATATTCGAATAGCTCTAAAAAATAACGGGGTGGAAGTTTTAACTACCGAATATCTTATTGTAACTAATAAAAATAATAAATCACGCGAAACTACTAATTCGCGAGGTAATAATTTTAAGAATCTCTCCGATCGGATAGGGACGGTACAGCGTATTGATTTAGAAAGACATACTTCTTTAAATACACGCAGCCAAAATCGTACCGGTTTAAGTGAAAAATTCACGATGGATAATTTCATTATCGGTACCAATAATGATCTCGCGGTTTCGGTCGCCAAAAATATCATTGAAAATCCAGGCATGAAATATAATCCGTTCTTTCTCTATGGTGGAGCAGGCCTAGGTAAAACCCACTTAGTGGAAGCGATCGGAAATGAACTGGCGAGAAGGCATCCGGAATTTAAAATTTTATATATTCCAATTAATCATTTTTATAACGATTTTATTCAATCGGTGCGTAATGGTAAGATGGATGATTTTCGCAGGCGTTTTTCGGAACTTGATGTTTTGATTGTGGATGACTTTCAATTTATCGTGGGTAAGGAAAAAAGTCAGGAAGAATTTTTCAATATTTTTAATGACATGCAACAATTAAATCGCCAAGTGATTATTACTTCCGATCGTTTACCAAGCCAATTAAAGACCGTGGACGAACGTCTAGCTTCGCGCTTAACTCAGACCGGAGCTTATGATATTCAATTCCCTTCCTTTGAAGATCGCTGTGCAATTTTACATGCAAAGGCGGAATTTAATGGCGTGGAAATCGAAGATAAGGCGATTGAATATATTGCAAAAAGTGTGGAAACCAATATTCGCGACCTAGAAAGCATGTACAGCAAGGTGATTGCGATGGCGGACGTAAAATGTATTTCCCCACTAATGGTGATTAATGAAGGAATGGTGGGAGTAGTCGGTAACACGACACGTTCGAAAGTCTTCTCACCAAGTACGGTAATTGAAACCGTGGCAAATTTCTTCAATATTTCTCCAGAAGAAATCTGTGGACGCAGTCGAGTAGCGCATATTAAAACCGCTAGACAGATCGCCATGTTTATTATGTCGCGTGATTTACAGATGAGTACGACAAAAATTGCCAACGAAGTGGGACTTAAAGATCATACGACGGCGATGCACGGAATTAAAAAGATTGAAACTGATATGAAGACGGATTTTGTGTTACGTGATCAATTAAATGAAATTCGTGATCTGTTAAATAATGGCATCATTTAAGTAATTGTGGAAAAGTGGTGAAAAACAATGTGGAATAAAATGGAAAAGATTGCTAAAAAGTCAGTTTGGTTTGAGGAAAAGTCCAGGTTTTACACAGTGAGTGAAAAACAAAATCGAGTTTTCCATAAAGTTTTCCAAGTTTTTCCCACAGTTTTACACAAGCAAATTTTAAAAATTACCCCTATAAAAGATCAGTTTTCAACTTTTACACATAGCCTACTAATACTACTAATAAATATATAAGAAAGGAGAGTTATGGAAATTAATGTTGAACAAAGTAAGTTAGCCAAAGCATTAAGTATCGTCAGTCGAATTACAGGAGGAAGTCGTACGACTTTACCGATTCTGAATAATGTTTTAATGGAAGCTAAAGATAATAAAGTAACTTTAGTGACAACCAATTTAGATATGGCAATTAATTATTACTTGCCGACTACTTTAGCCAAAGATGGAAAAATTACCGTACCAGCCAAACTTTTAGCGGATTTTGTAAGTAATTTACCAAAAGGTGAAGTGAAAATTCAGGTGAATCAAGAAAAATTGACGGTGAGTGAAGGAAAATATAAATCGGTATTTAACGGAAATGCGGCGGAAGATTTTCCGGAATTACCAGAGTTTGATGAAAAATCAGCAATTTCCTTCCAGATGGGGATTGATGATTTTCGTCTCGGAATGAATGCGGTAAAAATCGCCTGCTCATCGGATACTACACGTCCAACTTTAACCGGAATTTATTTTAATAGTTTTGAGGGTGGACTATATGTGGCAGCTACTGACGGTTATCGTTTGGCGGAAAAGAAGTTGATTAATAAAATCGAGAGTGAAATTAAGGCGATTGTGCCAGTGCAGTGTATCGTGGATGTATTAGGGGCAATTTCAGATAATATGGAAAATATTGAAATTTTATTTGATGAATTTCAGGTGCGTTTTCGTCTAGGTGAAATTGAAATTATTTCAAAATTAATTGACGGGGCTTTTCCGGATTATCGTAAATTAATTCCAGAAAAATCTCAGGTGGAAATCTTACTAAATAAGGCGGAATTATTACGTGGCGTGAAACTTGCGGCGTTGTTTTCGCGCGCGACAAGCGGATCAATTGTTTGTGAATCGAAAAAAGACGAGCAAGTTTTTGTAGTATCTTCGGTCTTAAATGAGTTTGGGGAAAATAAGTCGGAAATTGAAGCGGAAATTTCGAATGATGCAAAAGTAGTCTTAAATTCAAAATATCTAAATGATGTTTTATTGGTACTAGATGAGGATGAACTAAAATTTGGAATTTCCGGAAAACTTTCACCGGTGTTAATTCAGAATAAAAATAGTTTCGATTATACACATATTATTATGCCTTTGAAGAGTTAGATGTTAATTGATTATATAAAATTAAATAATTTTCGGATTCATAAAGATTATTATTTAAAAATTAAACCGGATACAACGCTGATTTTGGGGGCGAATGGCATTGGAAAAACCTCAGTGATTGAGGCGATCTATTTGGTGTTGCGGGGAAAATCTTTTAAGGCAACTGATAAAGAAATTTTGAACCGAGAAAGTGAGTTTTACCGGATTGAACTTGGCAAAACCGACGGTGAAAAAATTGTGGTGACTTTCAATGGAAATAAAAAACAATTTTTAATACAAGATAAAAAAAGCGTGAGGTTGCCAAAGAAGGATAAATATCCAGTAATTCTCTTTTTGCCGGAAGATATGCACCTGATTTCCACAAGTCCGACGAAGCGGCGAAGTTATTTTGATCGAATTTTAGAGGAATTTGATTTGAATTATCATCATAATTTATTGATGTATGAAAAAACTTTGAAACAACGAAATGATTTACTAAAGAAGATTGCGATTTCGGAGCAAGAATTCGGTCTGGAAAGTGAGAGTGTGTTTTTTTCGCTGAATATTATGTTGAGTAAATATGGTACGGCAATTAATCAAACTAGACAGCGTTATATCGGGCGAATAAATGAAAAAATGACGGCGCTTTATCGTTCGATTGCGCAAAATGAGGATGAGATTGAGATTTATTACGACTCTTTATGCGGATTAAGTCAAAATGGCTATTACAAGCGCTTAGATGCGGAATTTCGCATAGATTTAATGCGGGGTACTACAAAGTTTGGGGTGCATCGGGATGATTTTCTATTTAAGTTTAATGGGGTTCTCGCGGATGGGACGGCGAGCCGAGGTGAAACGCGGTCGATTATTTTGGCTTTAAAATTTAATGAGGCGGAATTAATTGAAACGGAGACGCGAAAAAAGCCGGTGATTCTACTTGATGATGTTTTTTCGGAATTGGATAAGGGGCGACAAACGGCCTTGGTGGAAAAATTCAAAAATCATCAGGTGATTTTGACGTCGGTGGAATAAATGGTAGAAAAGTAAGGCTAGGTAAAATAATTTGATAATTAATTACTTGTAGTTATTATTATTAGTCTTCGGAGTCGTGTTTAAAATCTGGATCAGATTCTTGATTGGAATCACAGTGAGTATATTTTACTTGATATTTAGATAGGTTAATTCCCTTTTGTTTGAAATAACTTTCGGCAACTTTTTTCAGATTTTCCACTTGATTGTCTCGGCAAGTCATTAAATCAATAGTTAAGGTAATTTTATTAAAATCTTTTTCGTCACGAGAAGCAGAGGCGGAGAAACCAAGTTTAAAATTTCGAACCGGGGTGATTTTAAAAATTGGATCTTTATCGTATTGATCTATTTCTTTTGCAAATTTTTCTTCATATATTTGTTCATATAAATTAGCTTCTTCTGGATGGGTGGAATAATAATCCTTATTTGAATCATCAGGGTTAAGCATCTCGTGTATTAAAGTATTTTGCCTACTATAGAAAATAATATCTTTCTTATATTCAGTAAAACCATCCGCCTTAATTATTACCTCTTTTTTTCCAGGAGTTGTAATAAATGTACCTTTATTTGGATATTTTTTCCCATCGATATATAGTTCTGCATTTTTAGGTGCTACTAGTATATCTATGCCTGCTGAATTAGTTGAGAAATAGAAAAAGATTATAAATGTAATAATTGTAAGAGATACTGGTAATAAAAAGACTAGTATTTTTTGATATGGTTTTAATTGTTGAATTCTATTTAAAAACATATTACTGTTCCGTAGGGATATTAACTGTATTGTTTGTGGAATTATTAGCCTTTATTTGAGTATTATTAGTATTTGTATTTTCCGTGGTTGAGGTATTGGCGCCTACAAAACGATATGCTTTAAAGTTATTATTGTATACTCCAGTGATACGTGGAGTTCTATTTTGGTAAGATGCATGTATTAATTTACTAACATTATCTTGTGTTTTGTAATATATGGCAATATGAGTTGCATTGATTACAATATCTCCGTTTTGTAATATATCCCAGTTGGTGCCATTAAATTCTGGGACTGGCGGATACTTAGAGGGGTTTCCTTCTACGTATTTTGGGGTAGCTCTTCCCTTTGCTTCACTTACTCCACAACAAACAAAATCGGGGTCTAATTTTGAATAACGCATAACAGTGGAAACAAAAACATCACATGAAGCCCCATGAAATACTGTGTTTTTTAATCCAACGGCCTCTAGGGCGGTTTCGTATGCTGGTACCATTTCACGTCTAATTGCGTTGTCATTTTGTGCTTCAGTCCAAGCCATAGTGAGTGCGGTGTCTACAATTAAGTTACCGCTTGTCCCAATTGGACTACTACAACTTACTCCAGAAGAAGTAAAAGATCCACCACCACCGAGAGCTTTATATTGAATGAAAGTTCCGGCACGAATGGAGGCTGGACCAATAACCGTACATTTATCCTTTTTACATTCAAGCCAATTTTTATTATTACGAGAATCACGATTAGCGTCGGCTAAATTCATGACATATGGAGAACCTTCACCAAGTTGGCTAGCTTGTGTATCATTAAATCCTAGATCTCGGCCTTGATTAACATATATTTTGGCGCGACCATTATACTTGAACCACATAGCCTTAACTCCATCATCGGTGGTTAAATCAAGACCTTTGCCATAATCAGAGAGAATTTGTTGAGCAAGTTCGTCGGTTTGCTTTTGGAATTCTTCTAAGGTGACTGGTCCAGGTGGATAACGATTAGTATTACGAGCTTCATAAAATTGATAGATACCTTGATGATTATCTGGGTTTCTAGTACCATTTAGACTGGTTTCCATATTGTGGATTACCGCAAACATCTGCCATGGAAGATTATACTTGGCAGCGGATTGCTCATAGACTGGTTTATTTTTCTCGATAAGAGCTAATTGACCTTCTGTTAAGACTGGATCGCCGTTATATAGTTTATTGCCGGATAAATCTAGAGGCGTGGAAGAGACACAATTACTAGCTTTACCATCATAATAGAAAATATTATTACTATCGTAGAAATCTAAAACATTATCGTCATTTTCTGCGTGAACATAGGTGGCATTAATAATAGTAAAAGTCAGAAGAATGAAAAAAGAAACCAAAAAACGGGGGTTTAAAAAGAAGTTTCGAAGAATTTTGGAAAGATTTTTAACCTTATTCATGTAACTTAATTATAGCATTAAACGAGAGAAGTTTGGAAACGGAACTTATAATCGAGACTATATTTAGTTCCCTTTTCTTGATTAGATTTAGTGTCGATATCTTGCTTGAGATAGGTAATCTGAGAAGCGAGAGTGGAACGGTAGAGTGATTCGCCGGTAACGAAAGTTTTGACTGGCTTCATGAGAATATCGGCTAGAGTTTCTGGTGGTCGATGTTCGGCAAGATAATTGTAATAATTAATGGTAGCAAGGATGAATTCAGCATCGGTTTTACGCAGTCCAGAGAATCTAGCGAGTTGACCGGAGGTGGAATTGTCGATTGGATTTTCTTGGCGATATCTGGTGGCTGCAGCTAGAACTGGATCTTGAAGATTACCGGCAGAATCTGTATTATCTTCGCATTTAGTTTGGGTGCAAATACGATTACGTTCGACAAATTTTTGGAGATAACGCATTTCTTTCCAATGTGGATTAGATTCACCCATGACACAGTTTTTACCTGAAGCCCAGGCTTGTGCATCCGGGTCAGCGGCAATAAGTTTTTCAATACCATCTTTTAACCCCATCAAATCAGGTATAAAACCAAAGAGATTTTGATGGATAATTTTACCAAATATACCACTATTTTCTAGAGCTTTTTCTTTTTTCTGGATTAAATCATCCATAATGTTTTGATCAAAAACACCAAATGGTGATTCACGGTTGTCGCAATAACGAATTTTATTATCGAGAAGACTGGCTTCAATAACTTGGATTTTATTATCTTTTTTAGTGGTATATTTCTTGATAATACTTTGATAAGTAGAGTCGGATTCATCAAGATTTTTTAGACTTGGGTCAGAGGCGCTAATATCCGAACCATACATATCACAGACAGCGCCAATATTAGCAAGACGCTGACAGACCTTAGAGTCCTGTCTTTGATTTTTGAAATTTACACCAGCGATATTAGAATCGTAAACGGTACTGACAACACCATTGGCAGCGAATGTATTTGTGGTAGTGATATTAGCAAGAGTATTAACACTCCTGGAAGTATTTGAAGTGAAATTGGAAAGATTTTTTAAAAAACTATTATTATATGGTATATAGCCAAAACGCACTACAAGATTACCAAGAAAAGTATTAGGGCTAGAGGCATCAAATGGGCTACGATTCATGCGATCGAGTTTAGCTTCTTCATTGGCAGCAATGACGGTTTCTTGGAAATAGGCATCGGCAATTTCTTTTGAGGCGGGACCTTGACCGGCAGCTTGGCGTCCGATGCGACCATTCATGATGTTTGCGCCACCAACAAAACTTTCACCACCAGGTATACCTTGTAATGCGAGGGCAGGATTACTGAAAATAGTCTTAGCAACATACGGAATAAGTACAGCGAGACCAGCTTTAATAGCAAAACCACTAATAGTGCTAAGTAATTTTTGGGCGGCAAACTTTTTGAGTACAGTTACAGCAACAATACTAGCACCGGCACTAAAAGGTGTAGTAACAACCGCTGCAACATTAGAAGCAATATCAACTACGGAAGCAGCAAAACTGGCAACAGCACAGCCAGCATTGGCGGTAGTAGAGGTAGCAATACTGAATTGAGCTGCATTAAAAACATTTTCGATAGCATAGTTTTTGGTCTGACTGAGTTGAGCTTTTTCGCCTGAAAGTACAGAATAAGCACCTTGAGCTTGAACTGGAGCTCCTTCAACTTCTTTTTCTTGTCCATCAGAGGTATCGATAAATTTGGCTTTTTTTGATGTTGTTAACCTTGATAAAGCTTCATCTATCGGTGAAGTATTTCCCTGTCCAGCCTTAGCCTTACTGAGTGGCTCGATAGTGGAGGAGAAATGATGTACCATATTAATAATTTGAGAAGCCGCTACAGCTAAACTTACCATATTAGCAACACGAAGAACACCACAACCAATAGTTGCTCCGCCAGCTACTACGGATAAACCGTCGATAAATTTTTGAGCTTTGGTGTTGGCGGTTTTTAGGTTAGCTTTTTCGGTTTCAATGGAACTTGGTTTTTGGCCATCGGTATCAACGTCTGGAGTGTCAGAGTTGTAAGATTTACTCTCAACGGATTGAGGTTCATTTTCAACTACGGTTTTAGTATTACCATCTTCATCGGTTTTCGATTTTTCCTCTTCGGTGACATAGCGACCTTCAGCGCCGTGGCCTTTATATTGATCAATATCAGTTTCTAGGAAGGCTTTTTCGTCAGCAGCTTTATCGTCGGTGCGTTTAAAAGATTTAAAAAGATTTCGAGTAACTTTAATAGAACTAAAAGTAGCAGCGGCACCTGGGTCGAAAAAGTTAGCAGTGCGACCTCGCTTAGATTTAGTGAAGGCTAATTGAAATTTTTGATCGGAATCATATACGGCTTTAAGTTTATCGGCGGTAATAGTTTTATTATTGTAGATGAGCACATATTCATTGGCTTTTTCTTGAACTTCAATACCGTTTTTAGCAAGACGTTGCTTGAGATAGTCTGGGAATTTGCCATGTTTTTTCTGCATGTATTCTTTAACCATTTGGAGAGAGGTGGCAGAATAAGTACCGAACATAGTGTCGGTAGCGCGAGTAACGAGAGTTTCGATGTGGTTTGCAATATTAGAAATACCAAAAATTACACTAAAAAGTCCACCAAAAAGGAGGACGATGAGGCCGATGAGAGGGGCGTATTTTTTGAGTTTTTTGACTTTTTCTTTGCCGGAAAGTTGGTTTTGATTTTGGAAATTACCGGAGCCGGTATAGAAAGATTTTTGCTCAAGATCACGGAGATTGGCTAAAGAATTAGTTTCAGAATTAGCGACGGCGCTGGAATTTTCGAGAGATTGCAGAGCACTTTGACTGGATCCAGCGGAGCTGGAAGAAGAACTCGGCTGCGCAATTTGGTTTCTAAAAACAGCAGAATCATTATCCGAATTTTTCGACACGGAAAAATCGGGCTTAATATTATCTTCGCCGTAATAGACCTTTGACATAAGAATATTATATGAAATTTTTGGAAAAAAATCGAGTGGGTTATTAGTTAGTTTTATCGTAACGGGTAGGATTGGTGGAAATTAGGCTGGTTTCGGTATCAGAGGCGACAATTTGGATGTGGACGTGGTTTTGACCAGCAAAGAAAAGACCATGACCGATTGGAAAACTTGATAGACGCTTTCTTTCCTCTTCAGTAAGTTTAAAAACATCAGACAAGACATCGACGGCAGCGGCAGATTGTTTTAAGAGGAGCTGCATGGAAGAGTTCATGACGATAGCGCGACCCATTTTGTTACTCATGAAGTCTTCGACGTCCTGAGTAATAGTAGTGAGACCGAGATAATATTTACGGGCACGCTTAGCGAGGGAGAAAAGGAAGTTGGCGGAGTCGTCATATTTCATGAGCTGCCAAGCCTCATCCACGATGAGAATACGGCGCTTTTGTTTGGCGCGAACGATGTTCCAGATGTGGTTAAGTACGATATACATAGCAACCGGACGAAGTTCATCTTCGAGGTCACGAATATTGAAGACGACCATTTGGTTATTAATATCGATATTGGATTGCTGAGAGAAAATACCCGCGAAGGTACCGGTGGCATACTTACGAAGACGTTGAGCAAGTTGTGGGCCGGAGCCCCCCATGTGAGCGAGAGTATCGTAGAGATTAATAATGGTAGGTGGAGTGGATTGATGAGTGAGCGGATCGGAAGTAATGCCGGCACGAGCGTAAGTATCGATAAGGGCTTGATCAAGGTCGGCCTCTTCATTGGCCGAAAGTGAAGAAATTGGCTGACCGTTCGGACCGATTTGAGTACCACCGAGCATGAGACGGAAAAGACCATGCAAAGTAACGAGGTTAGCGCGTAAAGCGTCAGAAGCATCTTCGGAATCGATGACTTTTGGTAGATCGAAAGGATTAATACGCACATCGGAATTAAGAGAGAGGCGCACGTAAGATCCACCGACGGCGTCACTGAGTTTTTGATATTCGTTTTCTGGGTCGATAATGACAATTTCGGTACCCATCATCATGGAGCGAATAGCTTCAAGCTTCACAGCAAAAGATTTACCAGCACCAGATTTAGCAAAGACTACGAGGTTGGCATTTTCAAGGGTGAAACGGTCAAAAATGACTAAACCTTGGTTGTGCATATTGACACCATAAAGAATACCGCGTTCCTGAGTGAGGTCGGCAGAGGTAAATGGGAAGGAAGTCGAGATGGCACTGGTGTTCATGTTGCGGCGAATTTGAAGTTGGTCAGTCGCCATCGGCATAGTGGTGTTCATTCCCTGCTCTTGTTGAGAAGTGGCAACCTTAGAAAAAATCATTAATTGACCAAACATGGTTTCAATTTTGTGCTGGACGTAATTTAATTCGTCGAGTGAATCAGCCCAAAGAGTGACATAAAGACCGAAACGGAAGAATTTTTCATAACCAAGCTGTAATTGGTCGCGAAGCTCTTCGGCATCCTGGATGGCGGCATCGGTTTCTGGGTTACGAATGCGGCCTTTTTCGGCGTTAAGTGAAATATCAGCTTCCAGCTGAGTAACTTTTTTACGCAAGTTTTTCATCACGACAGTGGTGTCGACCGGGTAGATGTAAATAGAAATATCGAGCACCTCATCGATATTAATGAGAGGACTGAGCCAGCCGGTACTGAGAGTACGAGGATAACCATAGACATAAATAGTGCGACCATATTTGGTGCCAAGACGGAAATGATCGGATTGAATTTCAATAGAAGATGGAGAAATTAAATCGCGAAGGGTGGTGATACCCTGCTCAAACGCGCGTTGAATTTCTGCTTCTTCCATCGATTGTTTTTGAGCGGCGATTTCGGCAGCGGTAAGTTTTTTAGCCATGTGTTTCCTCTATTATGTTTATAAAATTATTTAAAATTATCTTGGTTGATTCCCTGGGTAGTTGGTTGGGGTGGGATTAGCTGAAGTTTGATTGATTGAGGCTTGGTTTTGGGATAATGCGTGACCTGGAGCTTGCATTGGATTTTGCATTGGAGCTGGATTTTGGATTTGACCGGAGTTTTGCGTTGGAACTGGATTCATCCCAGGATTAAATTGCCTTGGTGCTTCTGGGTTTGGCCTTGGATTTTGGTCGTATGGACTAGGAGTTTTCTTGGTGTAAATGGTACCGATTTTATTAAAATCAATAAACGGCTCACGGACGGCGGTGTCAGGGTTATTGAAATTATAGAAGAGTTCAGAAAGTTCTTTAGTGTTAAGGCGAACGGCGTTAACGCCAATACTGAAGAGGCCACTAACGATGGTTTCGACACGCTTATCGATTTCGGCGGTAGCCTTGTCGTAGGTGTTGCGATCGATCTTGGTGATGAGATTAGTGTCATTACCACCGAAAAAACTACTGAAGATATTTTTAGTTTGAGTACTGGCTTTCTCAAGATCATTATTGATAAAATATGGCACCACGATAAAGAAGGATTTATCCATAATATTAGCTTCTTGAGAAAGTAAGTCGATGAAGTTAATATAATCATCCATTAAAACGCCGAGTAGCATATTGTCATTGTTTTTACGAATTTCGGTGAGTTTTTCGATATATGGCGCGATATCGATACGCTGGGAACGAATAAGAATCTGGGTGGTGAAATTGAGAGAGTTAATAAAACCCTTATAAGAATACTCGACACCTTCACGTTCTGGTTCGGACATGAGGTCGAAGTTGATGGATTTACAAGCGACCACAGCGCGGAAAGAGCCATCTTTCATAATAATTAAACCGTCACGAAGTTCGGAAAAAAGTAGAGTGGATTGAGTAGAGGAAGGGTCGACAATTTGACGTGGGGTAGCGGCAGTAGCTTGAGGCGACTGTGGAATAAATTGACTCATCGAACCCATGGTTTGAGGATTCATCATTTGAGGGTTGTTAGCCTGTGGATATCCCGGCATCGTTCCCTGATTCATTTGGGGATTGGTTTGGTTTGGAGTGAAATTATTTTGATTCATAGGCGCCTTTAATGTTGAATAAATGGATTTTGATTGATATTAGGGGTATTGGTTGGTGGCTGGTTAAAATTCGGAGTGTAGGGAGTTTGAGTGACGAAAGTTTGAGGCGCTGCATCGGGCGCAAGATTTTCGCGATAACGATTGGCTTCCTTACTAATAGTATTGATAGAAAAATTCTGATTATTGGCGAGGTTTTGGTAATTAGAATTTAAAATCGATTGGTTGCGGTTGGCGATGGTATTGGCGTTTTGGACGGTTTGATTTTGGGTGAATGGATTAGGTGTGGACAGATTCGGCGTGGACTGATTTTGAGTAAATGGATTAGAGCCGAGAGTGGCCTGATGAGAAGAAATCGTGGCGGGACCCATGACGTTTTCCGTATTATTGATAGCGGCTTTCATTTGATTAATGATTTCAGTATGACGAGCAACTTTTTCTTTTTGCATGAGATTAATCAGATTTTGGTTTTGACTATCATCCATAAAATCATTGACATCTTCGGTGTCAGCGATGAAATTCTCGGTAAAATTACCATTATGATTGCCACGAATAGCATAGCCTTCGGAGTCGACAAGATTGGAAAGAAAACTCAGACGGTGACTGGCTTCTTCCTCACTGATATCGCGAGTGCGAGATTTTTCGATGATTTTAGGTGCAGTGATTTGTATAGTGGTCTCACCTTGACCAGGACGCCAGAAGCGCTTGTTAGGTTTCATATAAAAACTAACGATGGCGGCAAGGTAGGTTTCCATCGGCTGGTCTTTTTTTAGAGGTAGGGCCAAGACGAGAAAGAAAAAGATGACTGGAGTCGGAAGGAGTGCGAGTAAAGGAAAAATCTGAAAGAGAGCAGCAGCTAAGGCACCGGCAATCGCGGCAATTAAAAGATAAATAAATTGACGAAAAGTGAAGGGGCCAAGGAGTCTATCCTCTGCCTCAACGTCTTGTGGGACCTTATATGTAGCCATAATACTATTTTAGCATAAAAGGCTAGAGTTAATTTGAGGATTACTTTGAAGATTTTTTGTGATTATATTTTTTAGCGTCTTGTTCGAGACGGCCTTCTTCACTATTCTTCATGGTCTTAATTTTTTCGGCTAAATTACCATGTTCATCAGAGAAGACGAGCGCACGGACATTGTTATCCATTTGAGCAATGGCACCACTCTTCTGGCTGGAGAGAATAACATTACGAGCATCAGAGCTTTCAATTTGCTTGACGAAGATTTCTTTGGCAGCATTCTTAGCTTCAGCAAGTTTTTCTTCGTAGTATTTCTGTTTTTCGATAGGGTCGGTAGGGATTTCAGATTCATCGGCAGTGAGATCCTTGAAGGATTTAGCGGTGAAGAGCTGCATAATACCATTAAAGACATCAGATTTCATAGAGATAATATTGGCAGCCTTCTGCTTAGAAAGGAAGGTAGTGGCTTTCTTCAGACCAGTTTCGAGAATACTACTCTTCTTAGGATCTTGAGTGAGCTCGAGAACCTTATCGTCGCGAGTATCGGCGTTATTCCAGTCGGCAGCATCAAGGCCGGTAATCATATTAATGAGAGAGTACATTTGATCACCACCAGATTGGAAGTTAAGAGCAGCACTGGAGACATTGGAAAGTGTAGCATCGAAGAGGTCGACACCGTATTTTTGAGAAACGTTATTAATTTCACCGAAGACGGTACGTTCGGCTTTAACGAGAGAAGTACCTTTGAGAGCTTGAGCAAGATTAAATTTAGTAGTCTTTTCCTCGCCATCGAGGTCGCGAACTTTACCAGTAGCAAATTGCTCGAAGGTAATACGATTATCTTGACGTTTACCAGTACTCCAGGCGGCGGTTTCAATATTACCAAACTTACCGAAGCGACCAAGGACTGGGTCGGCATCCTTGAAAGCCATTAATTCCTTGAAGAGAACGTTGGCATTTTCAGTACCAGCAATGATTTTGCCATTATCTGAAAGATCTATGATACCTTCGAGAACTTTATCGTAGTCACCACGAGTAGCCATGACGCGCATTGTGGCAATCACACGTTCGAAGTCGGCGTCATTAATGGCTTTCTTGAAGTCGTTATTAAGTACACCAGAATGAATACGGCTGTAATAAGTAGTGCGACGGTTGAGGCTGGCCTGGTATTCGCGATCATAATCGACGGAAATATCACCCAGTACATTATCGATGGCGTCAATGACATGCTTAGGATTTTTGATATTGAGAGCTGGATCATAATCCCAGGCACTGGTACCAGCGGCGCGAACAATATATTTCTGATATTCTTTATCGTTCTTAGCAATTTCGGCTTCGGTGAGATTGAAACGTTTAGCACTATTTTCAGAATGAGAATCAATATATTTCTCGTTAATTTCCTTCATCTTATTGAGATAGAATTTATCGGAAGCAACATCATTGTTATGGATTTCGCGATCGACAGTCTTTTGCTCGAGGAAATTTTGGGTCTGACGCTTGGCGAGATCTTTTAATTCCCTGTTTTGGTAGCCATGCTTATTGATATAGTCGCCCATGTTGCTCATGAAATTTTCAACACGTTTATTAGCGTTTTCAGTACGGTATTTAAGTTCACGGTGGCGATATTCGTCCAACATTTCGGAGTTTTTCTTGATCGGGTCGGCTTTGGAGTAAATTGGTTTGCCGTTTTTGTGATAGCCAATAATTGGCGTGTTATTTTGGCGGGCCAAAAGTTGCTCAGTTAGTAAGAGTTTTTGATCTTCTTCATTACGCTTTGCTCTATGTTCGCGGAAGGCTTGATTTTGCATAGCAATACGACTAATAGTCATGTCTGGACGAAGAGCGCCACCTTTACCCTCGAGGGCACGTTTTTGGTAGTTGGTACGAGCGAGATTGGCAGCGGTAGAAAATTCTTTGGATACGGAGTTATTAAGTTTACTACCAATACCACTAAGCGCCTGGTTAACGTCACCAAGAACAGATTTGGACATACTGAGCATTTTAACAGCGAACATAATTGGTAAGACTTGGACGGCAATACCAATAATTACACCAAAAGGGGTTTCAGAGCTGAAAATAAAGAGGTAGCCAAGTACCTTAGAAACACCAAAAAGGAAGCTAAAGGCTGGGAAGAAGACTAGCATTTGAGCAAAAATTGATTTCCATTTTAGATAATACTTATGAGTATTTGGCAAGACGTAGAGTGCAAAGATGAGTGGTGAAGTAATGGTAAGTAGAATAACTACGGCTTGGCGAAGTGAAATAGTAATGAGACCGATAACGACGGCGATAAAACCAGCGAGGACGATTGGGATGAGTGTAAAGAGGGCGCTAAGTAAACCACCAGAGGCAGCAACGGCAGTGGCGATACCGACGCCACCCAGAATGGTGAGTGAAGTACCACCGGCGATAGCAAGGAAAATATCATAGAGATTGAGAGGTTCGTCGAGCTTGGCTTCGGGATGTTGGCTTTGAATAGCAGTGGTGGCGATGCCTTCAAGAAAAGATTTGAGGGCGTTACCAATAATATTACTAACATCGACGAGAACCTGACAAATCAGATAGCTAAAGTTAACCAAAATAGCGGCAATGATGAGCTTTGGTAACATCTTCTTGATATTGTAATTAGAAAAACCCAGGCCAGTAACCTGAGAGTAAACAATCAAAAGTAAGAAAATAATGAAAATAATATTAGCGATATTGCGAACATAAGACCAGATGATATAAATCGGGGATTTATTATCGGTGGTAATTGGCTTGATGACGAGAAAATTTTCGATAGTAGAATAGAGCGCGTCGATTCCCTTCGCGAGAAGTCCGGTAGTCGGACAAATGATGAAGGAGAGAATACCAATTTGTTCAGAGCAGCTGAGCTCATTTTGTTTCTCGGAATCTGGATTTTCGGGATTAGTGGTCCCATCAGAATTATTAGAGGTATTAGTTTGGTTCTGATTTTGGTTCTTGGTTTCAGCTTTTTCAGATTCGGTTTCGTTGGAATCATTACTTTCAGAATCAGTGGTTTCTCGGGAAGAATTTTCAGATGAGTTAGAAGAATTGTTTGAGTTGTTTGGGGCGGCGTAGGTATTTAGGGTGGTTAATGGAGAAAAAAGAGAAAACAAGGTAAAAAACAAGACAAAAATTGCCGTGCTGAATTTTCCTCTATGGTTGATTCCCTTATTCATAAAAAATAACTCAATTAATGCTTATTATTATATCACATAACGGTAATGTCGTCAATGATGCGTAATAGCTCAGCACCTATGCAACAAAAGATTGCATAAAAATAAGGTAGCTCTTAAACTTATTTCTAGGATCT
>CAUUFZ010000006.1:0-47616 GCA_963544575.1 uncultured Candidatus Saccharibacteria bacterium
TTTTTATTGGCAATATGTATTGCCTTTTTTGTTGCAAAGGTCCTGGACCTTAACGTGTCCCTTGACTTTCTTTTATTCTTATGTTAAAATATGAATATTGATTCAATAGTGAATCATGCTGGTTGTCCCGAGGGGGATAGTTCTTTGAAAGGAGATATCGGTATGGGTATCAATGAAAATGGCAATGAAAACAAAGGCTTGTCGATCGACGAAAATTGCGACGCGAGGGTCTATCGGATTAAAGATGGACCATATCTGTCGGAGCTTTTAGAGGGGTTTAAGTTAGCTCATGATAATGAGCTAATGCGCATCGAATTCCAGGTGGAAACTGGAAAATTTCAAGCGAATAAGTGTTATGCGCAGGGAGAAGAGCTTCTTCTGGTGAAGGATTTTCAAATCCTAGAACTGAAATATTCTGGCCTTTCTTATGATTACGTAAAAGTAATTGGAAGATGTTTGGCTGACTTATCTAGTGTTTGCGAGGAAAAAGCGGTTTATACTAAGTATAAATTCGATGCGGACTATGATGTCAAAAGACGCACGGGTAGTATTAGCTTTACGAAATATGGCTTAATACGAAACCGTAATTTAATTAGTAATGCTGGAAATGAATAACTTTGTTTTATTACCTTTTCAATCTTTTGACTGCTTAGAGATTAAGCAGTCTTTTTTATGTGAAAAATAAAGATTTCTTACATGGATGGTTTTTATAAAAATAAGTAATATGCTCTATGGTGGGAAATTTTAATAACAGAAAACCCCGCAACGAAAGTAGGATTTTTAAACAAGAGAAAACCCCGCGATGAGGCGGGGTTTCTGAAGATTTAGATGACATCGAAGAGCTCACAGTCTTTGATATAGAAATAAGCTTTCTTCATCAGGCCACGGACTTTGCTAATCTTACGATTAAGTTTCAGCGCGGTCTCAGCAGTAGGGTGACACTTACCGTCCTCGAGTGAATACCGAAAACAAATAATCTGGTAAGTCAACTCGTCAGGTAAAATGTCTCTTAGAATCTGCCGGATTTCCTCACGCTGTTTTTCGGTGAGCGGTATGAAATTTTCATATCTTTGATTACCATAAACGTAGTCAGATTGGTCGGAACTTCCCTGTTCCGGATTGATTTCGCAAAAATCTTCGAGATCAGCGGCGCAATTCCAAGCTTGATATTGCTCGGGTTTGGCCAGTCTACGAAGCCGATTGAGGATAAAATCCTCGGGCTTGATGTCGTGTCGAATGTAGCCAGCACGATCGAAAGCGACATAGGCATCCCAAAGTGGCTTCTCGAGATAACTACTGTTTTCTGGGTGATGTTCTCTGAGATAGGCTTCGTGGCGAACCTTCCAGAGTAGTTCATTCGTGGTGCCAAACTTGTGACTGAGGTAGCTCTCAGTGTGCTTACTGAGACCTAAGTTACAGATGTGGTCAAGCAGACTAGCAGATTTAACTGTTGTTTTTTCTACGATGTTAGTTTCATGTTTCATATCTTTACCCTCCTAAAAATAGAAAAATGAAAGACCTTAAACTTTAAATCTTCTTTTAAGGTACTCACTTTTCAGTGTGGTGAAACGTCCTTCATACGAAGAATCGCCAATTAAGTCGGAATGACTTAATCTATGTATTTTAACATAAAAAGTTTGAAAAGTCAATGAAGATAACATCTTAGAAAATTGTTATGTCAAAAGAAAATAGGTGTGGTTTAGTTAGCGTTTTTTAAGAAAAAGGAAAGCCCCCGATTTTTGGGAGCTTTTTGAATTAATGTGGGATATAGAAATCGGCATAACCGAGGTCATGCATGGCCTGGATGATTTCCTGAATGGAAACTTTGCCGAGATTACGAATCCTACCCCAATCGATTGAGTCAAGCGCTAAAACATCTTGAATGGTATTGATATTACGATTTCTTAGGCAGTGATAAGGCCTAGGTTTGAGATTCAAGATATCGATACTGGCGTGGCCGGGATCGTTCTTAATCAGGTACTTAGAAGCCATATTGGCTGGCTCGCTGGTGCCTTGACTAAGTTTTCGAAGTTCGATTAGGATTTTATCACGCGTCTTAATTTCATCTGTCTGCTGAAGCTTTTTCAGTGCTAGTTTAAGCGCAGCTTCTTGACGACAGGCGGCGGAAGTGGAGATCGCTTGATGTGCCTCGACGAGGTCACGAAATTTCGTCAAATCGGTTCCACGGTTAGTAATGTGTTCGGTCATAGTTCCCCTCCTATGTGTGAAATGTGCAAAGTTGTATGAAATTATACAATAATTATATTATAATATATTTTATAATTTATGTCAAAGAAAAAACCCCGACGGGAGTCGAGGCTTCATAGATAGAGACAATTCACTAACTTCAGGTTAAATGAAATCTTTTTCTCTATTCGTGAAAATGTTGGGGAAATACTCTAGGATAAACTTTAGATCAACGATGAAGTAATTGGTTGGATTGGCATATTTAGATAACTTATACCTGTTGATTAATTTGCCGCCATTAACATAGATAGCAGCAAGAATTAGCCATCCTACTGGGTTTTCGTATTCTATGTTCTCGCAAAAAGATTTCTGAACTAATTGCTCAATGTCACCGCCAGCTGGTAAAAAGCTTCTTCGAATAAACTGATCGAAGGTGTAGTCTTGATAATGGAATTCACGTTCAATTTCACTGAGTTTGACGTTATGGATGAAATCGTGTAGCGATACAGCTTTTGGTAGATCAGCTAGAGTTTTGCCAGAATCTAGACTAAGGTAACGACAGTAGTTAAGACGTATCCAGGGTTTAGCGTACTCACTAGGCTCGATACCAATACTTGACCATTTGTCAGGCGAAGAACTGACGATATCGTCGACAGTGCTTTTAATCGAAAAAAGTTTTATTTTATCGATAAACATGGTGGGAATAATCCTACTGATTATACTGCGAATTTGTTCTGAGGTAATACCAAGAGTATAAAAGAAGCTGAGTATCTTAAATAGGTTATCTGGATACTCTGCATTACTCAAGATATAATCTTCAGATAATTCAAAGGCGGTCTGTACAGAAACGCCATTAATAATCAGGTTGTTAATCTCGTCGAGTGAACGGGTCTCGAGATTATGGTGACGAGCAATTTGGTCCATATCGGCATCTTGTGAATGCAGATATTGTAAATCTACCTTGTCTGATTCGATCTTTTCTTTTCTAAAAATATTCATGATACCCCCTTTTTAAAGAGCTCGCAAAAATTTGCGCGAGCTAAACTTAAGTTTAACGACTATATTATGGCATTAAGATTGTATTTTGTCAATATAACCCCTAAGTTAATATCTCAAGTGTTGCAAAGGTGCTGAGCTATTACGGAACCTTATACGGATTTACCAAGAATGCTATAATATAAAGCATGATAGTTGTTGCCGCTGGACGAAAATATATCGATATCGACGCTTATGCGAGCATGATTGCTTATAGAGAATTGCTTAGGGTGACGACCGATAAGGAAGCATTAGTAATCTCTACTCCGAAAATCAACCAAACTGTACCGCCGATGTTGCGTAGCTTGAAATATGCGCTAGATAAACCAGTAGACACAGAAAAAGCAAAATTCGTGCTGCTGGATGTCTCAAATCCAGATTTCTTTGATGTCTTCGTTGATCCGAAGCGCATCATTGAAGTCATCGACCATCATCCAGGCTACGAAGAATATTGGCGCCAGAATAAAGCCGTAAAGAGCCAAATAGAAGTAATTGGCGCAGTTTGCACGCAGATCTACGAACGTTTTATTGAAGCTGACAAAGCGGATTTATTAGATCAAGAATTATGCAAATTGCTCATAGCTGGAATTTTGGACAATACTATCAATTTGAGGTCCAAAATTACTACAGAACGCGATAAAAAAGCTTATACGGAGCTAAAGAAACTCGGTGGACTAACGGATGATTTTGGTCGAGAATATTTCAGGGCTTGCGAAAGCGAACAGATAAAAGACCTAAAAACTGCAATTATAGACGACATGAAAATAGAATGGGTTAGTCTATTACTTCCCGAGGCAATTGGCCAGATAATTTTATTTAATCGAGATAGAATTACAGAAGAATTATTAAATGAAGTTTTTGCCAACTTCGATAAGTGGATGATAAATATCATCTCCCTTGAGGATGGGCGGAGTTATCTTTACTGTGACGGCAAAGAAACGCAATCTGGACTAGAAAAACTGTTTGACATAAAAAGCAACCACGAAAATCTTGTGGTGCTTAACGATTTTATATTGAGAAAAGAACTTCTAAAGCGCGCAATTGAGTTTAATAATATAGAATATGACAGAGTGTGAGGTAAAAGAGTTGGTTCAAAAATTCCATAGAGTTTTGGAGCCGGATTTTCCAGAATGGTTGCAGGAGTATATTGAAACACCAGCCTCGCAGAAGCAGAGGTATATTAGTACGACTTGCGGGACGATTTATTCGGATTTGTTTGAGAATCAGAGATTTTATTCAAGTTTAGACCATGCAGTAGGGGTAGCTTTGGTGGTTTGGCATTTTACTCACGATAAAAAGCAGACTTTGGCGGGGCTTTTTCATGATATTGCGACCCCAGTTTTTAAACATTGTGTGGACTTTATGAATGGTGACCATTTGATGCAGGAGTCGACAGAAGATTTGACGACAGAGATGATTACGGGGTCGCCGGAGATTAAGTACTTGCTCGAGCGGGATGGTATTCTGGTATCTGAGGTGGATAACTATCATCTGTATCCAATTGCAGATAATGATACGCCGAAGTTATCGGCGGATCGTCTGGAATACTCGCTGGCGAATATGTTCTTCGCGTACGGGGTGGCGGATTTGGCGGAAATCTGTGAAATGTATGCGGATATTGTGGTGCAATCAGACGAAAATGGAGTCAAAGAATTGGGATTTCAGACGAAAAAAATCGCACGAAAATTCGTTAAACTAACCTCACAACTATCAATATTTTATCGTGAGGACCGAACACGCTATTCGATGCAGTTTCTGGCGGATATTTTGAAGAAAATGAGTGAATCTGGAAGGATTTCGGTGGCGGATTTGTACCAAATGAAAGAATCGGAAGTGATTGAATTGATTTTGGCTTCAGATTACGGTGACGCTTTTTTGGCTTGGCAGAAGGCGAAGAAAATAAAGAAGGCAAAAAGTTTTGAGCAACGCGCGGACGGAGTGTACGTAGTGAACTGCCAGGCGAAAGTGCGCTATATTGATCCGTTATGGCAAGGTGAACGGATGTCGAAAGCTTGTAAAATTGCGAAGGGTTATATTGAAAAAAATTTGGCCTATAAAATGGAGGGATATCTGTATCTGCCAGGGGTAAAATTAACATAAAAAAGCCCCGACCGTGGTCGAGGCTTGTTTTTTTTGGGAATTAGTGAGCTGATTCATTCTCCATGAATTCTTTGGCGAAAATATAGTCTTGCCCAGTATAGTGTGATGGGTCGCCACACTCAAGCAACATTTTTCGATTGATTAATTTGCTGCCAGAATCACTGAGATAAGCTAAGACAAGCCAATCGATTGGGTCTTCAGGCTGCATTCTTGCGTAATTAGCTTCTTTGGCTAATTCTTCAATGTCACCCCAAGCTGGCAGGTAATTACATTTAATGAACTGCTTCATGGTTAGGCCACGGTAATTGACTTTGCTCATAATAAACGGAAGTCCAGTATGGTGAATGAAATCACGTATAGAGACGGGATCTGGTAGATTAGCTAGAGTTTTCCCAGGCTCTATGTCGAGATAATCATCACAGTGAAGAAGAATCCAAGGTTTGGTGTATTCTCTAGGTTTAATGCCAATACTAATCCACCTACCAGATGAACCCTCAATGATGTCGTCCATAAGATCAGCAATGTATAGCAGATTTGATCCATCAATGAATCGCACTGGAATGATTTTGTTAATCATTTTACGAATTTGTCCCGAATCAATACCATGAGCGTAAAAGAAATTGAGTATCTTAAATAGAGTGTCTGGATACTCCGCACTACTCAAGATGTAATCTTCGGATAAATCAAACGTAGTTTGGACAGAAACACCATTAATGATCAGGTCGTTAATCTCATCGAGCGAATAAGGCTCGAAGCCATCGTGAATTACGATTTCATCCATATCCGCACCTAAGGAATACAGGCGGTGTAGGTTTATCTTGCTGCATTCTACGGGTATTGAGCTGGCAATTTGATTAATATCTAAATGCGCGCCGGCATTTTGGAGTGCTTCAAACTGCTCAATAACGTCTAATGGATGTAAAACTTGAACGATTTCTCCCATATCAACACCTGCATCATGTATTTTAGGCCAATACTTGGCCAGAATTTTGTAGGCTGAACTCAATTTTTTCTCATTTTCCGATTCCTGAATGCATTTTTTTAAGACTGGGAAAATATCATACCAGAAATTCTGACTTAATTTTTCATAGGTGAGTGATGCAGTGTCCTTTAAGATGTGTAATTTGTTAATGATATTCATATACCCCTCCTTGAATTAATCATTGAATAATAAGCCGACGTATTGGTACTTATGAGACGGCTGCTTCTTGAAGACATTGTAGTCAAAATCACTAACATCCAGTAGTTCAAAACGATGTTTCTGCTTGGCGTTAGGATACTTGACCAGATCCAATTCCTCAAAAAACTTCTCGTACGAACGAACATGGAGTTGAAGATCGTCATAAAGTGCCAAATAAACTACTTCTCTTTCTCCGGTGTCATTATTGATGGCAGTATCGATGAGGAGATAGGATTCTCCCTCGAAATGATGATAGATACCACGCGTTTTGTACCTTGGATTATGGACAAATTCTTTTTCTTCCATAACAATTCCCCTTTCTGTAAAAGAGCTCGCAAAAATTTGCGCGAGCTAAACATGAGTTTAACGGCTATATTATGGCAGAGTATCTGTGGTTTGTCAAGGTTTTGCACTTGCGAGATTTGGCAGGAGATGTAGTTTACATTGACATATTACAATAAGTATGTTAAAATATATTGATTAGCATTATCGCTAAGTGGTTGACCTCGTAACGTATGCCGAGGTGGTTCTTTAATAAGGAGGTGTTGTATGCACAGTGAAGTGAGAAACAGTGATTCGTTGACGTTTGAAGTAATGAATGGCCCAAGTAGGGATCGCATTCATATTGCAAATATGTATGCTTTTGATCAAAATATGTCGATTGATCTGGAATTTAAGGTAGTTTTCGCAAAACGGGAAAATCCGGCTGGTGGAACGACTCGAGATTTTATGGCATTGAAAAATCTGCAAATCATGGGGGTAGTTCACACCGATCGCACTGGTTATGATTTTAATATTCAGGGAACTTGCGATGCGGATGTGAAATCTCCGATGAACAAATGTAATGCTTATCGAAATTTTCGTTTTTCGATGGATTACAATGCGAAGCTTCGAACAGGGGCCTTGAGATTAAAGCCAATGAGGTTTTAGGTGATGCTTGGATGTACTAACTATTCTCGATGTCAGTAGTTTTTTGATTTTAAGAGTTTTTAACTTAGAAAGGTGGGGAGATTATTAAAAATTACTTATCACATGTCTGCCGAATTTTGGATGACAATGATGAACTGCTTACGACATATCAGCCAGAGGAAGGGGAGATAGAAATTGAGGCAAAAAGTGTACTACGTGAACATATCGGGGTGGTGCCAATTTTCCAAATTACATACTCACAGATGGCTGGTCTGCCAAGTTATGAAGAGGGGGTGTTCTATATCGTGAAACCAACTGTGGTGCGGGCGGCCAAGGATTTAGGTCGAACGATTGATGATTTATATCTACCAGTGTTTCCAGTTACGGATGACGAGGGGGCGCTGATTGGTTTTAGGGGGCTAGCTCCTGCACGTGACTTATAAGACATTCACCTTCGGGCTCGGATTTATCCGGGCCTTTTTTAATGAAAAAATCCCCGGCGAACCGAGGATTTTTGAGTGATGAAAGAGGATGAGAGAGCGAAGATTAGAAAATTCGATCTTAGGGAATCTGAGATTTAGATTTCTTTCTGATTGAGGACTTTACTGTATTTGATACGTTTATTTTTCGATAAATCGCATCGATTAAAGAGTTCTATAAGTTTTTCCCGATTAATATTGGTGGCACCATATTTAAGCAAGGTAACGCCAATTCGAAGTTTATCATCTGGTGTGCAAAATAGGTTGTCATGTTCATATTTTTCAGCCAGTATATCAATCTGACCACCAGACACTAGGTAATTCTTGGTAAGGAATTTCTCAAAATCGCAACCATATCTAGTGGCAACGTAAACTTGCTGAATATTAAGAAGCTCAAGAAACTGATTGATAGTGATTGTGGGTGGTAACTTTTTGAGATTAGGCTCTATTGATATGAAATTGTGGAAGTTCATATTAACCCAAATTGGTCGATAATCGTCAAGATTGATGCCGAAGATGGTCCAATCGAGTGGGTCAGCGGCCATGATACTCTCGTGTATTTTTGGATTGCAGTGGTTTTTAATCCAGGCGGCAATGAGACCGAGTGAAAGATTCTGCTGATAGAAAAAATAGAGTAGACAGTAAACATTAGCAGGTTTTGGAGATTCCTTGACGAGGAGCTGGTTGGCCATCACGAAAATCGTCGTGAGGTTGACTCCGAGGACGCGCATTTCGGCGCATTGAACTTCGAGATCATGCTTAGTTTCTATCCGGTAGCAGTTCATGGCGATAGTGTCGATATCGACACCGCGTTGCTGAAATTTTTTGAGGTTTCTCAGGATAAAATCACGGCCTTTGATTTGAATTAACTGGTACATTAATTCATAAGAATTGATATGAACCTTGGAGGCTTTGACTTTGTCGTAGTGGCGCCAGATGTAGCTGGGGCTAAGTAGTTCCCTAACCTCGCTGGGGTTGGCGCCGGCCGCTAGAAGTTCGGACCAGATGGTTTGTGAAATTCGATAAACTCTGCCGCGCTCCGCTTTGGTGCGGGCAAGTGTCATGGCGGCGTAGAGCGCATCGTGTAGGTCTAGATAGCGCTTGACATAGGCAGGCGTACGACAGACTCTGGGCAGTTCCTCGAAACTAGATTCTGCGATTTGAAACATCATTTGGAATTTTTGACTCATATTTTCCCCTTTCATTTTGTAAAAGAACGTGTAATAGATACAAAGTTTCCATTTATTATCACATGAGATGCTTATTTTGTCAAAAATTGGGACTTTGATATGCGGAGATGAGCGAAGTGTGAATATAATCTATATAATAGCGTGATTCATGAAGCATAAGCTTATAGTATAATGGAAGAATGAATCATAATTTGGCGCCAAATGGTTTGGAAAAAGCGGGAGAGCAGGAGGTAAATGATAATCACCTGAAGCTGATGCAGGCGCTAAAGGGGGTGGAATTCTTGGGAGAGAAAAAGACGAAAGACGAGGAAGAGCAGGTTGAAACTGCGAGTGATTTTGACCTCGAAGGGATTTTAGGTCGCAAGGAAAAATTGACATCAGCTACAGAGAAGGAGCGTAGTAAAGAATATTTGATCCGAGAGAGACACGAGATTATTTGCGACCGTGACCATATTGAAAATCAGCGAGTGGATGTGGTAGAAAATCTGGAAAATCAGACTTTGGAATATCGTTTTAAACTACGTGAGCCTTTGGCGGAAATTTCAGAATTGGGGCAGAAATTACGTACCGAATCACGCGAAAAAGATGGCGTGGCGGAACTTCAAAGTGGCACTTCGGTGAGACTTGGGGAAATTATTTATCATGATTTAGAATCGAAGCGTGAATTTCGACTCTGTGATGCCTTAGTGTTTGAAAAAAATGGGATTAAGGTGTCTTTGGCGGATGCTACGGCGCGGGAACTGGGTGACGGAGTAGTTTCTAGGAAGCGTAATACCAGTAATCTAGTACGAGCGGCGATTGGTTTGGTGCAAATGGAAGTGCCAAAAGCGATGGATGATATGGCGGCGCAACAGACGCTGGATGAAATTTTTAGGCAGGACCTCGGAGTGGAAGATGCACTAGACGAAGTTTCGGAGAGGGCGGAACGCGATTATAAGATAGCGAGATTAAAGTGGCAATATAAGCTAGAGGACCTCAATGCGGAGCAGCTTGGGCGAGCGGAAAAATTGACACGCCGTGAGGTTTTTCCAGGTTACTCTACATATGTAGAAAATGGGAAACATGAAGAATATCTGGCCAAGTATGGTGAGGATGTACGCGCGGTCCATATGTTGAATTCGATGAGTGTGGACTCGGTTTATCAGGTATTAACTACAGGTTTGATGAGTACGACCGAGCGGTTTAGTCGGGGAGTGGTGAAAAATGGAATCTCCTCGGTATTGGATATCGATTCTGGAGGTGCGGACAATGTATTCACTCGGATTATGAATGCGAAGCAACGCAGTAAAATTCAGAATCATGCGGTGGTATTGAAACCGGAAATTTTTGATCGTACCGATTGGTATGCTTATAATGTGGACTCTTATGGTTCGACCAATGAGGCGCATTTTGCGGGGAGATTGGCGCCAGAGGAGATTTTTCAGCGCACCATGGGCGATTTAAAACACTATTCGGCAGATAATGAGCAGATGTTTCGCACCGGTATTGGCGTGGATTATATTGAAGCGATAGAGGTGGACGAGCTGGACCGCGATGAATTGCTTGAGGGGCTTCATCAGAAGGGACTCTTTGAGATAAATGGGCGACCGATTGAGGAAGTGATCGTGGCGCGAGAATTTGATGAGGATGATGATGACGATTGGGATGACTGGGGTGACTTTAGCCCAAGTTTCGAAGGAGCGGGCGAATCGGTTGAGGACTTTTTGACGCAGAATTTAAGGAAGCAGGAGCGTATTGAGGCGATTTATAATGGTGAAGTAAAAGAAGTGAGCCTCGGTGAGTTGACGGCGCTCGCGGAATCTTCGGAAGATTTTAATGACACCTTTGTTTTCCTGGCGGAGGCGATTATGGGACAGGGCGGAGGTGCTAAATTGAAAGCGGATCTCGAAACGCATTTAGGACAGGTGTTAGGGGTGGAAGATTTGGCAAATTTGGCTTTAGGGAGGTTGCCAAAAGATTTTGCGCCGAATGATTTAGGGGTGTTCTTGTTCGCGAAGAATCAATTGGGGGTAGATTTTGGCAAAATGTATATGGAAGCGAGAGGGGTGAGTATATGAGAAGCTTTAGAAATATTATGAAAAATGGGCGTGAACGCGTGGAAAAATTGCCAGGAGCGGTTTATCTGGTGGAATGCGAGACTGATGAAACGGTGCTGGTGGCGATGCAACTAGAGGTAGTGCGGCGATTTTCTGAGGGGGAGGAATTTGTTTCGGTGAAATGGTTTGATACGGTGCGGGAGCGAGTGATGCGCGCGAAGTTGATTTGGCGAGTGGGTGAATGCTTGGCTTTTGAGAGACTAGAGGCTGATGGGGGTGGAAAATATTATTTTACGCCATTGACACTGGAAAAATATTATAGCGAAGTGAAAGATTCGTTGGTTTCGGGTGAGGATTTTACAAGTGAGGCGGAAATGATTGAGGCGTTCTTAAAAAAATAAACTCCCGAAAAATTCGAGAGTTTAGTGAGAAAACAGTGAAGCTAGGCGCCAAGCCGATTGAGGTTGGTGGTTTCAATACGTGGAATGGAAGTGGATTCTGGTGAAATATCTGTGGTGTCAATCTCGGTTTCAGCGAATTGATCGCAGAGTTTAACCAGATATCGGCCACGCTTCAGAGTGGTGGCCCATTTTTCCGGAATACTTTTGAGCCCGTATTGAATGCCAGCGAGTGAGCCAGTGAGCGCGCCAATGGTATCAGTATCGTCGCCGAGATTAATCGCGGTGAGGACGGCATCTTGGAAGTTGTCGGTGGTGAGAAATGACCAAAGTACGGCTTCCAGAGTGTCAACCACGTAAGCACGCGAAGGGATGTAGCCCTTAGGATAGTGATGAATCTGATTTTTCAGAATTCGGCTATATAGGGTAATTTCTTCTTTTTCAAACATGCTGTAATCGTCCAGCTGGGTTTTGTGATAAGCTTCCTTGGGATTATCGCCGTCGAGCAGATGGCAAACGAAATTAGTGTAAATCAGGCAACCCAGCACACTAATTGGATGAGTGTGGGTGAGGGATGAAATGTTTTTCACTAATTCAAAGCGTTTTTCACCGGTGATTTGATTTTTGTGACAAACAAAAGCTACTGGCAAGATGCGCATGAGTGAACCGTTGCCGTTATTGGCGTAATGATTCATACCGCATTTGACGGGGTGTCCGCCAGCGAGGTAATTCTCAATCGCGCGTTTACAGGTACTACCAATGTCAAAAGTGAGTTTGGTGGCAGTAAATTCGTCTTGCAAATACCACTTGACAAAATTCTCCATGATGTCGTGATAATGGAAGCGTTTTTGATCAATCAGTGACTGCATGAGGCAGATGGTCATAGATGTATCGTCAGACCAAGTCCCAGCAGGTTGATGATGGGTGCCGACAGATAACATTTCGGTGACTGGCATGAGTTCTAGGAAATTTCGATTCAAAAACTCAATGGGTACCCCTAATGCATCGCCAATAGCTAAGCCGATAAGGCCAGAACGAATTGCTTGCTTTATATCCTTTTTCTCTAAATGTGCCATAGTATCTCCTCCTATCGATTGGGTGATGATGCGGATTTTTGTGTGAATTTTAGGCCAATTTGGACCAGATTTTTCACGATTTTTCCGCACCGAGATTTATATATTATAACTTTTTTATGGCGTTTTGTCAATGAAGAAAAAAAATCCCGAAGTTAGGCTCCAGGGGTTTTGATGAATAGCTTCGACTTGTGTATTTTGGTGTATAATAATATCGAAGTCTCTGCACGGGGTGTAATGCTCCTACCGCAAGGGCTTCTTTTTTATATACGATAAAAATCCCCGAAGATAGACTCCGAGGATTTTGATGTGAGGAATTTAATCGTAGGGATTTATTGTGACGATGTCTCCTAGCTCCTCTATAAGATTTGCGAGGTGACCCTTAAGTTCTATCGGCACCGGTTCGTTTCTGATTAGACTAAAAACGGCGCGATAATACCAGAGAATATCCCATTTTAAAGCATTGAAGCGCTGCCAAATTTCATCGCCAAACTGATCGTAATCTTTTAGAATGTCAGTAAGATTATGTATTTTATCGGCGGTTGCGACAATGTAGGCCTCAATGTAGTAGGAATTGCCGAGGCGCTTCAGGTAACTTTCTTTACGCTCTTTCCAGGGAAGTTTGGGCTGACCGGCAGTTTTAGGTTCCGAAACATCTTTGACGATGTCGGTAATTTCATCACCAAAATCGCGACGCATGTCAGCCTCAGAATAGACAGCTGGATTGACATCTTCAAGTATGTCGTGTAGGATCCCAGCGACAATCGTTGCCTCATCGTTGGTGTATTGACCAATAATCATGCCGACGGCGACAGGGTGGGAAATATATGGAATATCGGTTCCCTTGCGGTTTTGACCCTGGTGAGCCTTGGCGGCGATTTTAAGTGCGAGATTAATTTTGTCAGTAAACATAGATTCACCTAACCTTTCGTAATGTGTGCGGGTGACTGTTTGGTTAAAATTCCTCAAATTTTAAGGTGCAATAAATTCACCTCTCTCTCGAGAGGTGAAAGTTGTGTGGCAAATTTTTCGTTGATTTAAATGCCTTTTGCTTCGGGTTCACGATACCAGATGACGCCGGATTTTTCAGAAATGGGGATTTCTAGGCATTGCTCTTTAAAATCCTTATAGGTTGAAACTAACCATATAGCGGGAAATCCAGTAACGGTAAACCTAGCGTTATTAAACCATACTAGAAGACCAAACTCATCTGCGTCGGGCATTACACCGATAAAGTGTCTCTCATCTAATATATCTTGGTATGACGGCCAGTCGGCTTTTGAAACTTTTTGCCAACCGTTATATTCGAGGATTTCACCCCAGTGTTTGGCATCGAAGCGATGTTCCCCGGGCTTGCGCGGCCCTGGTTTAGGTAATTTAGGTGAACTACCGCAGTATTTTTTCATCATCCAGGCTACATAACTAGTACTACGCCGAATGACAAAATTACTAGAATCGGTAATTAGGGTGTAAAAATTACTGTCGGATTCCTGCCATTTGGCAAAATCGAGATTAGCGTAAGGATATTCTTCTGCGCCAGTCTCCATGATGAAACGATAGATGTGGCGATAGATTATGCGAATAATCCGTTTAGGCTGCCAAGCAGCGCAAGATTCTCTTGCGAAAAAATTTGCTACTTTAATCTTAAATGTACTCATGATACCCCTCCTTTTCATGCTGTGTGGGAAAATACCCAATATATATATTATACAATGAAGAGTGGGGTGTGTCAATTTTGGCCCTAAGTTAATATCTTGAGATGCCGTACTTGATGAGAATAATAATATTTTAGAATCGAGCAACCCGCCATTTCTGACGGGTTCTCATGAAGATAGCACCGAAGTGGTATCTCCGACGTTGGAGTTTCTCACTCCGATGCTTTTATATTATCATATATTGAAGAAAACTCAATCTGGGCGTTAACGGTTAAGGTTAATTATAAAATAATTTTAAAATCATCGTATTTATCAGCAAAGGTCTCCTCGATTGTTTTATTTGTTTTCTTAAGATATTTCTTAACGAGATAATAACCTAAAGAATATCCAGCCCAGTGTGGTAGCTTATCGCTCCCATTAAAAAAGATTTCATTATAGTTATAATTATCAGAATCTAATTTATTATAAACTTGAGCTAATATTTCTTTATTTTGCTCGTCGGAACGTTCAAGAATAGTTTTAATAAATAAACTTTTTTCAGCTTTATTTTTTATAAATTCAGTCTCAAGAATACAAGCTAGTCCTTCAAAAATAAGATTATCAAAAAGTGATTTCATCCATTCAGGATTCTTTCCCCATCGGGATGCATGGCAAAGTTCATGTACGATATTTTCTGAAATAAGATTTTCGGTAGCTTTTTTGTCGTCGATACTAATCTGAATAAAATCGGCGGAAAAAGTATACCCGCCTGCGCCATTTTCTGGAATAGTCATTGTGATTCGATTGGTGACTAGAATATCGATATCCCAGTCAATTTTTAGTTTTGGAAAAGTGTATTCTTCGGCTGCTTTTGTGGCGTTTGTAATTAACTTTTTCTTATTAGAAAGATTGCCGTTAGCTTCGGTGAGTAATAAGTTTATTTTGCCCATACAGTTATTGTACTGCTTTTTGAGATACTAAAACATCCGCCTAGTGTACTTCGTACACAGGCGTCTGATTCATCGAAATAAAAAAGAGTCGCTACGCTTCTTATTTTAATTTTTAAAACCTAAAATTATAGAACAAGTTCTAAATTTTAAATTTTAAAAATAAAAATAGAGTTCTTCGAACCAGATATTTCTCTCATGGAGCACGCCTGGCTTCGCGGCTACTCCATTCGTCGAAAATAAAAAATAAACCCCTGCGGGTTGTAGCCGTCTAGTATGCTTCGCATACAGGCGTCTGATTCGTCGAAATAAAAAAGTATCGCTACGCTTCTTATTTTAATTTTTAAAACCTAAAATTATAGAACAAGTTCTAAATTTTAAATTTTAAAAATAAAAATAGAGTTCTTCGAACCAGATATTTCTCTCATGGAGCACGCCTGGCTTCGCGGCTACTCCATTCGTCGAAAATAAAAAATAAACCCCTGCGGGTTTTATTTTGTTATTTTCTCCTCATGGAGCCGCCTTCGAGATTTGAACTCGAGACCCCTTCCTTACCATGGAAGTGCTCTACCACTGAGCTAAGGCGGCGGGTCATGCATAAACATGAATGGTGCTGGAGGTAGGACTCGAACCTACGAAGGTGTAACCCGAGAGATTTACAGTCTCTTGTCATTGCCGCTAGACTACTCCAGCTTTTAAAATTCATCTACCTGCTGGCGTGAGCCAAGCCCAGACAGATAGGAATATTATAACAAGGTAGGGCGGATTTTTCAACAGGTTTCTGGAAATAAAGATATGAAAAATTTCATAGAGACTAGAAGTGTATTTGTGAAATAAGGTTTTATTTTTTAGAAATAAAAAGGAGCGCTTCTGAGTACCACAATTTTTTAGAAATAAAAAAGGAGCGTTCATCACGCCCCAATTTTTGCGCAAGATTAGCGCGGCTTTTTGCAATTTTTAGGTTTTTGAGTTAGGTATTCAGGTTTGGCCTTTGTTTGAAATTAGATATGAGTTTAAGTTATCAGTCGAGTTATTTTTACTTAATTTCAATCAAGTTTAGCTATTTTGGGACCGCCGTGGTGGTGATAGAAAGAAATAATTTTCTCATCCTCCGGAATTTCTACCTCGAATGTGATCGGCCGAAACGTACGGCGGAAGCCACACAAATCATAATAAGCCTTCAGAAGATCAGAAGTGTTCCTAGTGTCTCCATGGGGATTGCTAGTCATTGTATAGTGCGCTCTAGTGAAAGTCTTGCGGACTACTTCGTTATCGAGTAAATAATCGTTTTCGGAGAGAATTAAATTTCTTGGCAGATTATCATCGCCAAGGTCCCTAGTATTGTTACGGAGAGCCAGGTATTGGTCAATCAATAACGCTAGAGAGCTACTGCTTTTTTCCAGATCGAAATTGGGAATAATCGGAATAAAGCCCAGCCAGCCTAGAAGAAATCTTGACACCAATAGGAGTGGCCCGCCATATTTGAGCAACGTATGAAGTGGCTCTTTAAGGAAAAACCCATAGGTGCAAGGATTCAGACTGAAGGTTGCATCGAAATTGTTTTCCATTTTGTGGATGACGATGTCGCCTATGCTAATGGAATGACCAATTGTGGTGCGGCTGAGGCGTTTAAATTCCTTGTTGCGCCGAACAACAGCCTTTCTCATAGCTGTAACGTAGGTCGGCACATCAAAGCCGAAATTGCTGTAACAGAGCGCGTAGACTCCGTCACCATCGTGCAAATGATCTAAAATATAGTTAAATGCACTAATGGAGGAATTTTGTACTCCGCAGATTTGGAAGAAATCTGCTTTGCCATTGGCTTTGCCATGACGTACCGTGTGAACCCGAGTGGTGGCAGAAATCAGAGCCTTACGCAGAATAGCTGCGCTGACCGAATTGATTACCATAAAAACGATAATCCACTGCCATATTCTCGGTAGTTCCGTGAAACCTAAAATTGCAATTGTTTGATAAAAAAATGTACTCATTTTTGACCCCCTTTTCTTGTGAACATGCAACAAAAATCAAAATGTATCAGAGATATATTACCACATTTTAATGGTTATGTCAATCTATCCGTTAAGGTCCAGGACCTTTGCAACAAAATGGCAATAAGTATTGTCAATAAAAATAGGTAGATATTGTTATTATGCTAATATTGATAAATTATTTAAAATAATATAGAATATAGTTAACTAGGTTACTTTACCCTACGCACATTAAGAAGGAGGTATATAATGGATGATTCGATGGATATTGCACTACAATCACTACAATATTTGACACTCGGTCTTATCCCAGGTGGTCTCTATGGTGAGGATGATTTTCCACCTCTGCGGTTTTCTGGACTGGAGACTACCAAGGAAGGCGGAAGTGAGTCACACGAAAGTGAGTCACTAAAAAGAAAACGCGATTACGAAGACATCAAAAGAAAATTCTACCACGAAAGTAACCGGACCGAGTAAGGATGCTACAACTGACGTATTAGAAGCTAGGCGGGCAGCCAGAAATGATTATGGCTTAGCCTCACTAGAGGACCCTGATCCAAATAGATCACGCCCGAGAACATTCCAAATGGTTTGTTTCTGAATTTAATATCAGAGGAGTGGAAGACCTGAGAGACCGGCTCGAGTCACAGCCTGGTAGTTACATCTCGGATTTTATGGTACATCCCGACTTACATCAAGGATGGTACCGATGTTCTGGTTGGATACGAGTTTAACTTTAACCGCGATGATTTGTTTAAGAATATCGATGTCAATGTCATCATAAGTCGCAATTAATCTCCAAAAAAAGAGCCTCGCAGAAATGCGGGGCTTTTTGGTTAAGAAAAATACTTACTATGAGAAGTGTTTTTTTAATTATAAGTTTATACTTGAAAAAACATAAACATAAAAGTAATAACTCCAATAATGAAACTACCTAAAATAAGATAAATAGTATATGATGAGTGTAATGTGACTTGATGGGAGCTTCAATAAGTTTAAATTAGGGGTGGACATGGGATTATAAAACCACTTTATAATATGAATAAGAAAGATGAGACTGATACTGTGACAGATGAAGTTATTAACGATAATATTATTTATGAGGATTATGGAAATATCTTTCTTGATGATTTTGTAGATTGTTGGCCAAGAGAAGCATCTCGGGGAGTTATACAATTTTCTGACGGTGATATTTTGGTTTTCTTTAAAGAACAGATCGATCAATACAAGTTACCTGGAGGTGGTAAGGAAAACAATGAGACTCCGGAGCAGACTTTTATACGTGAGGCTTATGAAGAAACTGGTTATATGATAAAGAATATACGCAAGATTGGAGTCGTAAAAGATCAGACACAGATTTCGCATATATTTATAGCGGAGCCATATGGAGAGGCGCAAGAAATTCACCCCGATGAGGATGAAATTAAATTCGATGCCAAATGTTTAAAGATGAACCCAGTGGATGTCTTAAAAAATATGAAAAAGTTTATCATTGAACATAAAGGTGATTCAGATGAAAGTTCGTTGATTCAGAGTTATTTTGCTCAAAGAGATTGTAAAATTTTGGAATACGTACTAGATCACAATCTGTTAGCGTGAAATAGTTTTCTGTGTAAAATATTTTATTTTTATGCTCTTCGTGAAATTAGGCCTTTTTGTAGAGCTTGTATTGGTCGGTACTTCCCTGGTTCTTGATGATGGTATTAATGGCGTCAAGGATTTGCTGGTCGGTTTTGGTATCGCCAGAACTATATCCGTCGAAAATCTTATCACCGATTACCATAAATGGTACACCTCGCACGTCTTGATCCAGGAATTTACCGAAATTCTTCATGAAAGTTTTATTATCTTTGTCGCCCCAAACTTCGAAGGAATAGATATTAACTTTATTTTTGGTTTCAGCTGGTAGTTTGGAAATGAATTTGGCGAGAGCTTTACAATGTGGGCAACCGTCACCCCAGAAAATATAAATATTTGATTTGTTACTACCAAGATCGATGTCGGATTCGTGATTAAAGGCGAATTCAGTTCCTTGGGATTGTTTTGGAGTTGATTGATTGGTATTCTCGGTCTGAGTGGATTCGGTTGATTCATTTAGGCTTGATTCGGCTGACTTGTCTGAGGAGTTTTTATTCATAAGCGGCATCACAATTACAGCAACGGTTGAAAGAATTGCAAGAATAGTAAGAACGATTAAAGAGGCGAGCTGGGCGCGTTTTTTGTTAGCGGACTGAGTATTTTGAGATGTAGAATTTTCCATAGATTTATTATAACTTTTGGTGGGAAAAATGTAAAAATTTTATTGATTTTGATAATGTTTATGGTAAGATAGAATTTGTGCGTTTTTAATCAACTCTTTTTAAAAGATTTTTCAAGAATTTTTCAGATTTTTGTTACATTTTATTTTGTTTGTGCTAATATAGATTCAAGGATGCCATTATTGAATAAATTTTGGGAGAGAGATTTATGATAAGTGTGATTTTTGGCGATCCGAGAGGGTCTTTATCATGTGGCTTGACTAACAAAAATGGCACCCTTTTGTGAAGCAAGCGTAGCTCCGATCGTCAAGGTCGGAGCTTTTTTCTCTTCAGGGAGGAAATGTTTTATGGTGATACACGATTTGTATCCAGAAAAATCAAAGGTAATGCTTTTAATACATCCAATGTTGGCTTCGAGTGAGTCGATGAGGACTTTTTTGGTGGAGAACATTCTGAAAGAAACCAATGAATATCGATTCATCATACCGGATTTGTCTGGGCATAGTGAGGCGATGAATGAGGTGTATATTAGTGCGGCGGAAGAGGCGCGAGTATTGACGCAATATCTCTTAAAACATGGGGTGAGTGAAGTGGATTTGGGGTTTGCGGCGTCACTAGGCGGAGTGGTGTTGTTTGAAATATTGAATCGGCGTGAAATTAAATTTAGGCGGCTATTTTTCGAGGGGGTGAGCTTTTATGAAAATGCGAAATTGGGTGGATTTTTGATGACAAAAATAATGCTGGCGAAGCAGAAAAAGGGGTTAAAAAATCCGAAACTTGCGGTAGAGAAAATGTCCAGGATGTTTGGAATTCAGGCTGGCGAGGTGATGGCAGAGAGATTTTTAAAAATGGACCCTCTGAGTATAAAAAATATTGTACGAGACTGCTCAAATGTGAGGTTGCCGAAGATGGATGTGGAAATGCAAAGGTCTTGCGTGTTTTCTTACGGTGAAAAGGATTCGGATTTGAGATTAGCTAGGAGAAAAATTTCGAAGATGTATCCAGAAGCGAAATTGGTGGTGGATGAAGGATATGGGCATTGCGAGAGAATGGTGAAGGATGCGGAGGGGTATGTAAAAGGGGTGATAGGGGTGGATTAAGAGCGCGTGTATTAAAATACACGCGGCCATTCGTCGAAATAAAAATACTTCACTACGTTCAGTATTATTTATTTTGAAAGATAAAATTATAGAACAAGTTCTAAATTTTACTTTTCAAAAAAATAATAGAGTTCGATTGAACTCTATTTTTATTTCTCCTCGTGGAGCCGCGTGTGCAAAAGCACACTTGCACCACTTCTTCAAATTCTTTGGAAAATAAATTTTCCACGAATTTTCATCCGTGGAGCCGCGTGTCGGCTCTGCCCCGACGACCTGCCGCTTACAAGGCGGCTGCTCTACTAACTGAGCTAACGCGGCGATTCGTATCATACGATACTGTTTAATTTTATCATGACTCGATATTCTTCACAACCATGAGATGGGTAAAAAGACAGATTGGATCGTCTCACTACACTAAAAAGAGCTTGTCGAATAATTTTTTTATTTAAGTGGGCCTTTCGGGGTTTGTTTATTGAATCATCTTGCGACGACGAGTGGAGGTACGGGTTGCGACTGGACGAGAGGTGGCAGTGGCGCTAAGTTTGGCGTCTTGAATAGTGCGCTCGGTGCTGGTCTGACTGGTGGATTCGCTAGATTTGGCGGTTGGTTTTTTGGCTTTTGGATAGAAAATCTTTGCTGGTTTCGCAGCGCGAACTGGTTTTTTGATTACAGTGCGTTTTTGCTTTTTAGCGAGTTCCTGTTTTTTCTTTAATTCATCTTCGGCGACTTGTTGCTCAATCCTAGCAGTGACGATTTGGATGTTTTCAACGTCACCCATATCTTCGTAGATACTGAGGATGTGACGAAGGGTAGAAATGGAATGATCGAGAGCATAGGCGGATTCAAGTGCTTCGACGGCGGCCTTGCGGTGGCCAAGTTTTTCTTCGGATTTAGCGAGTGCGATAAAACGAGCCGGCACATCACCTTCAAGTTTTAAAGCTTGCTGGAAAGCCATACTGGCTTTTTCATAAGCACCGGTCTCGAGGTAAATGAGGCCAACGTTATGTAGAGAAGATGGGTTGCTATCGAGGGACTGGGCAATTTCAAAACATTCGATGGCTTCGTCGTAATTTTGTGATTTGGCATAAAGAATACCGAGACGGTTGTAGGCGGCGGCATTGGTTTCGTCAAATTTCAGGATAGTGAGCAAGGCTTTTTCGGCACGAAGAGTTTTGCGCTCTTTCATACTGACCTTGGCAATATCCCAAAGTTTTTTCATTTGCGCATCAAAATTCTTGTTTTCTGGAGCCGGTTTTTTGAGTCTGGCTTCAATTTTTGGTTCGAAAAAAATCAGAAAAATTACGAAAAGTAAGATGAGGAAAATTCCTAGCATATCTTATATTATACATGAAAATGCTTAAAATACCAAAATTTTGAGGAGCGACAGTGGTGGATGAAAGAGTTTATCGTGCGCAGAATTAGTCTTATGGTGGAAGCAAATATAAGAACTTATAATAGGTTAGCTACGAGCTGAAGTTTTTTATTGGCGGCAAAATCTGAGGTAAGACGCTTGGTCTCGATAAGGCCGGAAATCTTTTGGAGAAAAATTGGATTTTTGGTCTTATAATAAGATTTTTCAGCTAGTTCAATGGTGGTATCGAGAATTTGGTAGAAAAAGTTGGGGTTGGTTTTCGGTGTGGACTTGATAATTTCATCGGCAAGAGTGAGGAGATCTTTGGAGCTTACCGCGAGTAATTTTTTGGCAAGTTCGAAGATTTTGGGGTCGGCTTTGGGTGTGGTTTTTAGATAATCTTTTTCTTTTAGGTAAAAAATCGCAGAACGTGAACGGATGGTGTCAAGCAGGCGGTTCGGGTTTTTAGTAAAAAGCGCGAGGTGATAATGGTTTTTCGGTTCCTCGAGAGTTTTAAGGAGAGCAGATGTGGCGCTCGGGGTGAGAGTTTCGGCGTGATTAATGACAACAAAAATATCTGAGGTCTGAATGCTATTTAGATGAGATAAGATTTCGCGAATAGCTTCAACTGGGATTTTGTTATTATCTTTTTCATCAGGCTCGATGAGATAGATAGCGCGAATGTTAGGATTTTTTTCAAGATTAAAAATCGTGGAAGAATAGGCGGAGGCTAAAGCGGGGATTTCTGAAAGATTTTCGAAATACATACCTCTATTGTAGTCTAGTTTAGAAAAAAGCAAAACCCGCTAGAAGTGTTAACTTAGATTAGAAAAAGTAAAACTCGCTAAAGGTGCGGGTTTTACGAAGTGAATTTGAAGTATTCTATTGATTAAAGATTTGGAATTCTGGTGGAAGATCAGTGGTGAAAGTAACGCGACGACTTTCTGGAATGGTAATTTCGAGAGAAGCAGCATGTAGATAGAGACGGTCGGTGGTGCTTGGCTTGGCTGAACCATAGACGCGGTCACCGACAATTGGGGTGCCGAGATAATTCATGTGGACGCGAAGTTGGTGAGTGCGACCGGTGGTTGGGCGAAGCATGACAAGAGAGTAAGTCTTCCCTGCCTTGAATTCTTTTCCGGAATAATCTGAGTGGGCTTGAATTAGTTTTTGAATTTCCTGAACATCGGCAAGGCTAAATTTCTTGGTGGCCTTTACTTCGTAGAAAGTTTCAGATTCCTTACCACCAGCCTCCACGACGAAAGTAGTAGGATGCTTGAGATTGCGTTGGATTGGTAGATTGATGCGAGCAGCAGGTAATTTTGGTGCGCCTTCGATAATGGCGTAGTAGGTTTTATGAGTTTTACGATCTTGGAATTGCTTGCGAAGCAGGGTTTGAGTCTCTGGATTTTTGGCCAAAATTACTACACCAGAAGTATCGCGGTCGAGACGGTGGACGAGTAGGCCGTAATCTTCGAGGGTTGGTTCTAATGTAACGGCGCCTTTGGCCATACTAAGTAAGCCAGCTGGTTTTTCGAGGACAATAACATTACCATCTTCGTAAATGGTTTTCGGTTTAAGATTTTCGACGGCGGTAGCTTTGGCGTTAGAATCTTTGAGAAAATCTGGAAGATTTAGCTCAATGACATCGTCTTCATTGATCGCGGTATTCGGCTTGGTGACGGGAGTTTGGTTAATCGTGACGTAGCCGGATTTGATGAAAGTTTGTAAGGTATTGCGGTTGTAGTCTGGATATTTCTCGACCAAAAAGTGATCCAGGCGGTGGCGTGGTTTTTTGATGTCAACTTCCTTCATGGTGACATCGCCGTTAATGACGCGTGAAAGTGAAGGTTTGCTAAATTTTTTTCCAGTTCTTAACATTCTATATATTATGACATAATTTATGGATTTTGTATAGAGAAAAATCCGGATTTTAGTATCTTGGTGCAATCTCACGAGAATAGACCATGTAGGCTTGGCCACCGCTGAGGGATTGGCGGTAGGCCCAGAAGTAGGCATCGGCGCGGAGGGTGAAGATTTCGGCAGGGTGGATGGAGCCTTCGGCGTAGTATGTGCCGGTCGGTCCGGTTTGAAGTGGGTGGGTGCCAGCACGGCCGCCACCAGTGTGGGAGCCAGCGGTACGGTTAAGGATGAGTTTTCTGGCGAAGACGGGGCCAGTGATGGTGAGAGTTTCATTGCAAGAAAGGGCATTCGGATAGTGGTTATCGGAACAGGTGTCGATTTGATTGTCGCCATAATCTTCGTCGAGAATTAGCCAAGCATCGATATTAGTGACGTTGCTGGTGATGTTGATTTTCTTGGCAAAGATGAGAACTTGTGGAAAATCGTCCACGGCGTTGTAGGTTTCGTGGGCGATATTGATGTTGCGATCGATGGTGAGGGTGCCATCGACATACATGGCGAGAGCATTCATGAGTTTTTCGCCGGTGGTATTGCTCCTTGCGATGAGGTTGCCGCCACGATCGAATTGATAGAAATTAGCGGTACTATTCATGGCACTGAGACTGGTGTCTCCCTGGTGATAGAGCTGGGAGAGGCCGAGATAATTCTTCGCGGAAGTTTGGTCTGAGGTGAGACTGGTGATGGTATTAGAAGAATTTCGGATGATGGTGTCGCGGAAGCGGGCTTTGAGGCGGGCGAGGACGGCGGAGCCGATGCGGGAGATACCGGATTCGCCAGATTTATTATTGTTCGAAACCGTGAGTGGACTTAAGGCGATTTGATTACTTGCGGAATCTGCGCCACCATTTGGCAGATTGAAGTTGTAGTTTTCTTCGTAGCCTTGAATGGCGCCAGTGCCAAAGCCGTTGACCTTGCCAGCAGCTAGTGCGCCGAATTCGGTCCAAGAACCGAAAAGTTTAGTGGCAGCAGATGGGTAGGCGCCGAGACCACCACCGACGGCTTTATTGGAAACTGAGGTAATAATGGAGCCATTGGTGTAAATTCCGCCACCGAGAACTTGGAAATTTGGCTTCTTGGCAAGTGTGACGCAGGAGGCAGCGGAAATATGATATTGATTATTGCCGCCATTCATCGCGGAGCCACTGGTGTTATTTTCAATGGTATTTTCGGCTGAGTCGTGAGAAGCGGCTGGCCAGATGACAGAGCGGGTGCAATATTTTTTACCAAGGCCAGCGCCAGGGAGATTGTCTGGGATGGTACGTTCGTATAACTCAGTATTATTTTTTTCACCGGAAAAATTACCGCTTGTGTTTATGGTTCTTGAAAATTCGTCGACTAGATTACATTGTTCGGTGCCACTACAGATAGTATTACTGGCGCGAGTTTCTTCTTGAAGCCTAGATTCTGGATAATTCTCATCGACGATCATTTCGTAAATTTTGACGGTTTGATCAGGGCGAGTATGGGTAGCGTATGGGGTTTTAGAAATTAGTTCATTAGTACGTGGGGTGACGCCGTAATTGGCGCTAATATTGATTTTATTACCGATAAAACCAACACCGCCTTCGGAAGATTCGATATAGCTATGGATAGAAGTATTAAAATTATATGGGGTGTAGACAGAGGATTTTTTCTCAAGGTAGGTATCTTGGCCGTCGGAGCGGGTGGAGACGGTATCGTCAATGTATTTTCTAATATAATAATCTTCTTTTGGCCTACTGCATCCATTAGGGGTTGGCGTACATTTGGAGCCGGGTACAGGTCTCCTTTTTTTGAGATTTGTCTGATGACCCCACGAACCCAAACTCCCGCCATCTACAGCACTTTCATAGGAATCATTTTGATAATGGTTGACTTGTTTATTTTCTTTTTCCCAGGTGGTGTATTCATGATACCAAGCACGAAGATTGTTATAGCGAATACCTTGAGAAATTACAGTGCCAACTTCCGTGGTGTTCCCAGTCTTGGCGGCAGAATCACAACCGGATTGATAATCGAGAAATCCGGGTATTTGGTAGCCAACCGTGAGTTTAGGTGTATTGATTTTATAATAACGAGTATCACAGGAATAGCTAGAAGAGGCTTTTTGGGTAGGAGAAAGTGCGGTGAATCCATAATCTTCAGCGGTGATACCGCTTCCGGTTATTGGTTTTGCGCTACTATTATTGATAGAGTGAATTTGTCCATCATGAACTGGTGAATCACCAAAAAGATAATTATTGTTTCTACCGCCATTCTTTTCGGCGAAAATTTCGAATTGACTAGCCGGTGGAGCCTCGGCGTATTTGACTTGCTGATTTTTGGTTTGCCGCCCAACTTGTTGAACTGAAAAACAAAAAGTTTCATAAAATTGCACGCGATCTCCTGGTCTTGCGAGGACGAAATTTTTACCTTTGAGATTTTTTTGCCAAGAATTATGGCCTAAGGAACCAGTGTATGAATGGTTAATTACGCCAGTATCGGCGCCAGTAGTTCCCTTGTAATACATTCCTTCAACTCCAGAAATCTGACTACAGGTGGTGTTGGTAGCTGTGGATGGGGGTTCTGGTTTGTTTTTATCATCATCCTCCTCAATAATAGTGTCTCTAGTGCAGAACCAAGAAAAATCGCCACGATTCCATTTTTCAACTTCGATTGGGTCTGGTTTACCATCGCGATCTTCATATGTGTAATTTTTCCAAACTTCAGTATCTGTTTTACGATTACCTGCTCCTTGCATGGAGTTGTAATTTGCGCTAGATTTGTGCTTTAAATAATTCTTGTAAAATAATGGTAATGCCGCAGCCCCGGTGGCTTTTCTAGAATTTTTATTATAGAAATTATAGACAAAAATATAGACACCAGAACTTTTGCCACAACCGTAAACTTCATTGTCACCAGGTTTTAGTTTGGTAGGGCTATTATTGGTTGGATAGGTTGGGTCTGTGTTGGTTAAAAAACGTGAATAAGGGATATGGTCACGTTCGTTTTTTGGAATACCCATCTTATCGAAGTTATATAATACCCAAGAAACACCGGCATAAGATTTAAACATGCTATAACAAATAGTGCCAGAACAATCGCCATTTTTATCTCCAGTTCCGCCTTCACTTTTACCTGGAGCTCCAGGTCTAGTTACGGCATAAATAGGAAGAAATTTGATTAAAGAGAATCCCATAATAAATAAAAATAATAGAGCGAATAAACACCCTACCTTATGTTTAATAAAGTAGTTTTTTAAACCCATAACCCGTTTCATAATTTTATTTTAACATAAAAGGAATAGAAAAAACCACCTCATTTGGAGGTGGTTTTTATATAGAATTTGAAGAAGTGATTTTTGAGAATTAGATGGTAGTATTAATGAATTCAGGCAGACTGAAATAGAATTCTTGAAGCTTTTTAGCCCTTTCGGCAATTAGCTTCGGATTATCATCGGTATAAATATTGTCGATGTAGTGACTATGCTGTGCAACTCTATCCATATTGAAGCCGGAGACATAAAGTTTTAAGTCGGGTCTCTCTGGGTAATATATTTGGATGGGGTCCTTGGGGTGAGCGATATTGTCATTCCACCAGGTAGCACTTTCTCTATTAATAAACGATGCATCCCTTATTTCTTCCCACCATTTTTCATTAAAATATGCATGTTTATACCAACGCTCATTCATGTAGTACATTGGTGCATAGATTTTTTCATGGTATTCCCAGCAACCTTGTGAATCAAACGTAACTACAATACTGAGTTCCGGCACTAATCCAATTAGATTCATAATTGATTCATCTGAAACTTTTTTCCGAAATACTATATTATTGTCTGTTTGGAATATTTTTTTCCCCGTATCATCCCATGTGAATGGACCATTTACGTATGGGTCATTCCAGTTTTTTAGATTGAAATTACTAATTACAACATTGTTCTCAGTAGAAACATTATTGTCGGAATACTCAACTGCAACATACCCAAGATCAGTAGCCCAAGCTTTGTAGTTAAACTGTCCATCAGCGAAACGCTGGTAGAGACGCCAATTATATTTGTCGAATTGGCGACCTTCAGCGATTAGTTGCTGTGCTGGATACTGGTATTTACTAGTATCGTACACGATATCACTTGGAACTTCCTTGTTCGCAGTGGTATCAGTGGAGCTTTGATTGCCTTGGTTGGCGCTAGGCTTTAAGCCTAAAACACTGGCCTCAGCGGCGAATGCATTAATGGTAGACAGAGAAAAAACTGCTACAGCCAAAATAGCTACAAGACTCTTTTTGATCATGTTATTCACCTCTTTCTAAAAGGGCTATCCTGGTATGACCAGAATAGCAAGTGTAAGTTATTCGTGGTATACCAAATCTGCCGACATTATATAACATTTATGGTTATATGTCAATCATAATCCTGATTTAACATCTCAAGTGTAATGCTAAACAAAAAAGAACCATCAATAAAAAGTAAACTTAGTGGATTATTTAAGGTAAATACTTGGCGATGAATGGGATTAGGATCTCGTCGTCCGTGTAACCGGCGTGATGAGATACATGATAGTGGTCTCCAGGAGCTGTAATAGCGACATTAGTTTTAGCAATAGCGAGGAAGTCACCCAACATACTACCAAAAAGAGTATTTTCGGGACCGTCTCCAAATAATTTACTGTCCCTGACTTCTTTTGCGCTATATAAAGTGTAAAAATTACCAAAATGCTTGTTGAAGTGACGACGAAAATCCTGTTTTTTACCAGGTTTAATCTTATAAACGGTGGCGCGTTGATCGATAGAAGTTTTATGGGTCATGAGTTCCAGAATATCTGGATAATTTTCGAGATACAATGTCTTAGTTTTAATGTGACCATGGTCAGCTAAAACTATTAAAAGGGTATCGTGAAGTGATTTTGAAAGCTCAGCGATCTGATCATTTTGTTCTTTGATGATTTTTTTCACCGTGCTTGAGTCAGGGCCCTTTTCGTGCATGGTGGCGTCTGGCTCATCGCTATATGCATAGATATATTTTTTACCAGGTCGGCTCGCTTCATCTTTAATTCTTTCTATCATTTCCCCAAATCCGTCATAGGGGTCATCACCAAAAGGCATAATTTCCAACGCCTTGTGTTTGGTAAATTGGTTAATTTGATCGGGGATAGTCTCAGATACAAGAAGCGGTTTGACTGCGAGATAGTCGGTACAAATAGCTTCGTCGTTGCCCTTCTCAGTATTCAAAAATAAGGTAATAATTTTATCAATAGGCTGAATGTAAGCGGTCCAGCCAATCCAGCCATGCTCTACTGGATTAAGGCCAGTACGAATTGAGCTAGTGGCAGAGGCGGTGGTCGCTGGAAAAACAGTAGTAAGGGTTTGTTTTAAATTTTGACGAAGAAAAGCAGAATCTGGTAATGCGCGTTCGAGAATACGAGAGCCTAGGCCGTCCAAGAGAATAATTACAACATTTTGAGGATTGTGTGTGGCTAATAGTTTATCCATCAACGGTAGGCCTGAATGTTTTTGAGGTAAACCAAAATATTTTTGTACAGAGGCGCCAATATTAGTGAGAGTTTGATTGTAATTATTTTTGACTCGCATGTTTTATAGTTTTTGGTAATTGAAACGCGCTAATTCTGGTTCGATGTCTTGGTAGGATTTGCCAGCTAAGACGCCACCGGCGGTAAAATTTTCTTGAGTGACGTCAGCTAAGGCGATACTTGGCGTTTTGAAAGAGGATTTTTCGGAAATAGTTTTGAATTCAAAATCAATGAGGACCAAACCTTTAAGTTGGTCTTGAAAAACATCCACTTCAGCATTATGACCTTCGATTATAATGTTGTAGCGATCTTTAGAAACGCGCTTCTGGCTACAGTTAATGAGAGCTTCGAACTCATCTTCTGTAAGAGGTATGGTTTGTTCAATTTGTTCAGAGGCATCACCATCTTTGATAGGAGTTTTCTTGGTAATTTCATATAGATCACCACGTTTTCTCAGGCGGAGATGCGAGTGCTCGGCAGTGTCTGGAATGTAAACATCTGTAATGCGAGTCGGAATGACATTTTTAATTCCCCCTGGAATTTCTTTGGCAAGGAAGGTAAGTTCTAATTCTAGTTCTCGACTCATTTTTTTCTCCTTAATTAATACAGGTTGAGGTTTGTAAAATTTAAAACGATTTAACACTACGAGATGTGTTGGACTTAAAAATATTTAGCGCAGACCGACGGCTTTTTGGGCTTCGAGAAGTTTTTGGTTGGCGACTTGATTGGCGTATTTTTCACCTTCCTCGAGTAGTTGGTAGATTTCTTCGTCGGTGATGTTTTGGACTTTGGCTTGAAAATTAGAGATATACTCGACCAGGCGTTCGGCAACGAGTTTTTTGAGTTCACCATATTGCGAGCGGTGCTGCCAGGAAGCAATGAGATCACGAAGTGAAGTGTCGGTAATGGCGGCGAGAATTTGCAAGAGATTGGAAATGCCTGGCTGAGTTTTGAAATCGAAGTTAATATCAGTAAGTGAGTCGGTGGTGGCGGACATGATTTTTTTGCGAATACGTTCTGGTAAATCGGCGAGCATGATTTTGCTATTGTCGGAATCGGCGGATTTACTCATTTTCTTCTCTGGATTCATCAAGTCGCGAATACGTAGCGCAAAAGATTGAGTGTCGCCGTACATGAATTTGACTTGGTTTTCGGTATTTTCCGGAATAGTGAAAATTTCACCGTATTTATGATTGAAACGCTCGGCGATATTGCGAGTAAGCTCGATGTGCTGGAATTGGTCTTCCCCGACTGGCACGTAATTAGCGCTATAAAGTAGGATATCGGCGGCCATGAGAATTGGATAATCAAAGATTCCGACGTTGGTGGAAAGATTGCCGTTATGACTCTTGTCCTTATATTGCGTCATGCGGAGAGCTTCACCCATAGAGGTGTGGCAATTTAAAATCCAGGCTAGCTCTGAGTGAGCCGGGACGTAAGATTGGCGATAAAAATGCACATTTTTGTTTAATTCGAGGCCGGCAGCGAGATAATAACGAATAGTGCGGAGCATGTTGGACTGAAGATCGCCATCGGTTTCACTAATAATGGAATGAAGATCTGGGACGAAAATATTGACGTGATGAGTGCTAGAGTATTGATTGGCAAGGCGAACCATCGGAAGCATGGCGCCAAGAAAATTGCCGAGGGTGAGGTCGGAGTTAATGCGAATGCCGGTCAAGATTGTTTTCATAAATCTATTATAGCAGGATTTTCTGGGTTAGGTGCGAGGTTTGATGAAGTCTATAGCGTCTGAAGTTAGAGAGTCGTCAGAGATTTCGGGTTTTTCGGTCTGGAATTTGATGCGATTTAGCTCGGATTTTAGGAGATTGAGGCTTTTGAGGTATGGTTTTAGATTATTCTTATGGCAAATTTTAACAATAGCGTCACTGATTTGATAGTCGGTGAAATTCTGATGGGCGATTAGATTTTGGAAAAGATTTTGAATTTTTGAATTTGTGGTGTCGAGGGTCCAGGTGGCGATATTGCCATCGATGTCGACGTTAATTTGAAAATCAGGATCCGTCAGATTTTGTCTTTTTAGTTCACTTAAAAATAAATCATAAAAAGCATAAGCATGAATATGGGTATAGTTGGCTTTTTGTGATTTGGTGTAGAATATCATGGTCATATTATAAGTCTTTATCTGAATTTAAGTGATTATCTTATAACTAAAATTCGTAGCCGAGGATTTTAATGGCCTTAAGAATGATTTTGTAATCCGGGGTGGAACTTTCGGAAAGGTTTGAGAATTTTATGTAAGAATAATTTTTGGGAATCTGATTTGGGGTGATGATTGCAAAATAATATTTGGAGTCTGGGGTTTCGAAAAAAATTTTTCCGAGTTTGGGTTGATTGTTGAAGATTTCACGGAATTTGGTGAGCGATTTTGCCGTGGGAAGAAGATGATCTTTTGACAATAAAATTGAAAGATCTTGGTGGCGATTTAGCTCTGGCTTAAAATCAAGTTTCGCGATAAAGAGTTTGTGGTTCATGTATGTATTGTAGTATAGGTAAATTGGAATTTGAAGTAGAAAAAATCTCCCTAGTCCGAAACATATCGGGGGGAGATAAAAAGCTCCCTGCCCAAAACATACGATGGTCGAGCTTTTGGTTATATATTATGGCTAGAGTGGGAGTTTGTCAATAAAAACCACCAGGGTTCGTTAGTTGTATAATATGCAAAATGAGTTGTCTTAAAAAATATTTAGACTTTGTTTTTATAGTTCAAATTTTCTATATCAATATTTGTTAAATTTTTGTCTAGGCGTTTCTGTATGTTTTATATCTGTTAGGTCTATATTTTTTATATAGTGTTATTATTGGTATGTTTTAGGTTTTTGGTTTTTATAATTTTTTAATTTTTTATGGCAACACGATGTTGTTCTCTAATAATTTCGATAGTGATATAATATTTAATATCATTTAGGTGCGCTTCCTTGCGTTATAGACCTCTAATAAATTCGATAGTGATATAATTTAAATTCCCTAAATAAATCATTTTATTTGTTATAGTCCTCTAATAAATTCGATAGTGATATAATATTCACAATTACTTACAAAAAATCCCCCCTGTTAGCGGAGGTTTTTTGTTGGTTTAAGCACTTTAAAATTTATGGAAGTCGTAGGTGATTTTTTCTTCAATTTTGAGTTTTAGATAATACTTATAGTTATTAAAATAATAACATTTGATTTTCTGTGATATGTTTTTCTTGGCTAGGTTTTTCGCCACAAATGACTTCCATGTTGGTGAATTGATTCTCGGTTAGCATCAATATTCTAATAGAGCCTTCCTTCGGGGCATGTTTTTTAATTCTTTGCAGATGAGTATTGGCATTATCGCGGTCTGGACATAGGCGACTATAGATGCTGTATTGTAACATTGTGAAACCGTCATTTAATAAATAATTACGGAATTGCGTAGCGCTTCTGCGGTTAAATTTGGTATCGGTGGGTAGATCGAATAATACTAATGCGCGCATATATTTATAACTACTCATGAGGTCTTTCTCCCACCCGATTAATTTTTAGAAAATAAGTTTAGGTAGTTCGAACAATTCAATATTTTCTGTTTGGAATGAAACAATGAAACTTTCGACAATGATATCTATGCTATTTTTGATGGAATATTTTAGGTTGCGAATCGAAACCGTTTCATTAATCACTTGAATGAGCTTATATCGATCATCCTTAGATAGAAAATATTCGGTTTCGTCACTAAATAATTTTTGATAAAAAAGTTTCATGACGAATAGGTCGACGAATGGACGATAACACTCGATAAGGTCGTCGACTAGATTGAAATTATTTAGTTCGTTGTGATGAAAAATTCCAAGTGAAGAAATTAGCCCATGTGAGGCGACGCTTCTGGCGATGGCGCTTCTTACGATGCTATATCCGTAATCAAGAGCGGAGTTGCACCAGGTGGGTTGGCGACGAGTAGAATCACTAAGGAGCTGGTCGAAGTATAATCTAGCGGCTATAGCTTCGCAGTTCGAGGTGTCACCAGATTTTACCAACTTAGATAATTTAATTAACTCGGTGTTATCTAGACCGAAATATTTTAGTACTGCTGCCTGGTTAAGGATTTTTTGAGTGACATTAATTTGCCAAAGCTGTTTCTTCATGGGTAGCTTCATGTTGAGTTGGTCGCGAGAAATTTTAGCTTGACGAGAATGCTTGGCGTAGGGTGTGATGATAGTACTCGGGAGATGTGAGGAATCGCAGATAATTATGGAGACTTCTTGATTAGCGAGAGAGTCTATTAAATTAGTAGTAAGTGTAGTGCCGTGATTGTCGATAATTAGAGTATCAATATCTTCAATAGGAATGGAGAGCTCTTCTTCGTCGTGATAAAAGTGTAGGTTATTGCGGCTTAGCCAAAGCTTAGTTTGTTTTTCGAGGTATACAGTGCGCCAAGCCATAATTTAATAGAGTTTTTCCCATGGATAGTTGTCGCCAAGGATGGAAATATCGAGACGATAAATTTCTGTCAGGCTTCTACCGGTGGTTTCTTTAAAGTTCGTGCTACCTGGCATAAGATTTGATATGTGTGTAATGACTGAATTTGATGTGTTGTATTTTATGTAGTAGCCTTGTATTGTATTATTATCTTTTTTCATGATAATGTAGTCATTTGGGTAGAGTGAGAAAAGTTTTTTGAAAGTTTCATCTACATAGTCATAACCACAAGTGGTCGGAAGAATACGGGTCGAACCTTTTTTAACTTGATGGGTGTAGATGGGTACGTAGAATAGTTGGTTTTTGCCTTTTACTTCTTTCTGGTAAATATCTACTCTGACCATACTACCGTTATTAACGAATTGGGTGCCACGACTTAGGAGTATTCCGGATTTGACATTTTTATCATCGATCAGCTTAATAGTCCTTACCGGTGAAAGTGGTTTGCCGTTTTTATCTACTTTAATATTATTTTTATAGACAGGTTCCTTGAAGGCCTTTTTCGGATCATTGTCATTTTCTTCGAGGAGTTGCTTTAGTTGTTGGTAAAGAGATTTATCGTCGGTCTTTATGATAGAGTTTTCTAAGTCGGCGAGCTTAATGTTTTCGAGGTTAGCACGAATATATGAACTTCGGTTCGGATTGGTGGTAATTTTTTGAGTTTTAGGATCAACAATAATACCCTTAGGTGAACGGACTGTATCTTGATGTAAACTGCCAGTACCTTTACGTTTTGGCATGCGAGAGACGAAAATTGGATGAATGGAATTCTTAAACAACTCATCTTGGTCATTGTAAATTTCGCGGAATTGGTCACGCCATTCAGCGAGGGTGTTAATGGATTTATTTTTCTGTTGGAGCTTGGCAGATTCAGCTAACTCGGGTTTTGGTTCTTTCTTATTTTTTGGTAACTCATTAACAAAAATCGCAAGCGGGGTAGCACGGAAACGTAATTCGGTGTCAAAATTCGGCCACGGAAGAACCTCTTCTTTAATTTTTTCGTATCCAGCAAGATCAATAATTTCTCCTGTGACAGGATCAATGACTGAGTGAATATCATGATGAAATTTACTGAGATTAATTCCCTTCGTAGCATAATTGGCCCCTAGTTCAATATATTTATTCATCAATGCACACTGCTTAATAATATCTTCGGTAACTAGAGCGATAATGGTGGCATCGACGGCGTGATGGAGGTTACCGGAGCGATCCTTACTGCCGACGTGCCAGATTCGACGAAGGTACGAAGTAATGCCACCGGTCGGGGTGAAGACCTTCTTTTTGCTGTGAGAATCCTCGGAGAATTTAAGATGTTGTTTAAAGTAATTTGATAAGAAACGAGTAATATATCGAGTGTCGTTGAGTGCACGAGAATTCCAGTCTTCTTTCGGTGGGACCTCAGCGAGTAGTCGAAGTTTCTTTCTTGGATGAATTTTAAGATTTGATTGCACATTGGTTTTGAATTGTTGCCAGCGCTCAGTATCTCCACCCCAGGCTTCAAATGGGGTTTGGTTGCGTTTTTCCTGGTTTTCACGATTAAATACTAGGGCTTTATTAATTAAACTATCATTACCACAACGAGATTTCGGAATGATGTGGTCAATTTCACAGTAATGCTCATCGGTAAAAAGTCGATCTAGGTCGATTGGTTGATTAGAATAAAGACATTTTCCGTCTTGCTCAAGGTAGAGCTTATACTTTGTAATTTGAAGATAGTTCGGTGTGACGATGTGGTATTCATTTTTGAGAATATCGACAATTTTCTGATTAGTGGCTTGGTTGTCTTTTTGATTATCTTCAATTTGACGTCGTTTATCGTAGCTTTTGGCAAGTTCAGAGGCACATTCTATGTGGAGACGTGTCGGTGCGCCATATTTATGTATAATAGCATTAACAACTTTTATGGTTTTGAGAAACGGCGCGTTTGGTGACTGGATTGGTGATTTGTTGGCTTTCTTCCTCAGTGAGAGCTGGTAAACGATTTTGGTCGCCGGATAATTTATCGTTAAAGTTATAACCTGCAAGAACTACTGCTTTATCATAGGTGTTACCTTCTAGGACATATGGAGTAATTTTATCTAAAGCAAGAATTGATAGATGACAGAACCCAGTGAAATTTTGTTTGATCGATGTAATATTTTCGATAGCCTGCTTAGAGAGATTTAATTCTTTGAGATGTTTGATGATGGATTCGTCTTCCTTATTGGCAGTTAAAATAAAGCCAATTTCGTTGAATAGCTTGAGATTTTTTTCAAGCTTTTGCCATTCTTCAGGTAGATTAGCGAGGGCTTTTTTGATGGCATGGTAGAATTTTAATTCACTAAATTTTTGATTTAAGGCTTTCTTTTTAGCTTCATCAGTGTCGCTATTTAGGTCTTTTTTCTTTAATCCACGAATGTAATCAAAAATAATTTCTTCCGGGTGAGTTTGATTTAATATTTTATCAATGTGGGAATATTTAAAGGTAACAACCTCCTTGGCTTTTTCTATACAAGTAGTAATTTCTTCTGAGGTAAGTTTTTGGCCATTGTTGTAGGTGAGATGAGCTAAGTCGGAGGCGAGACGAAATATTTCAAAACTTACAGAGGCTTTTTGTGCACGTGGTGTATCTTTTTCGAATTGACAGTTACCGCGCATTTTGACGATTAGTTCTGGCGACATAAATGGACGCTGAAAAAAGAGACCATAGTTCTGGCGATAAAGTAAATCATTGATTTTTTCTTCGGTAAGTTCTGGGTAAAATTCGGCTTGTTTATTTAAAATAGTAGTAATTTCGGATTCAAAATCGGCTCTGGCAAATGAATTGCTGTAGTCATTGGGTTTATTACGTTTATGAGCGGCAAATTTTTCGTTTTGATTTAGGGCTTTAGCAACTGTTTGATAATCTATTAATAATTTTTGATTTTCACTAATAGCGTGAAGAGTTTTCTTGTTTTCATTTTCATCGCTACTGGATTCTGCGCGGCGATTGGATTTATAACCACGACGCTTGGCGATGTGATAGAGAGCAATGAGAAGCTCATCGGTGCTTAGTTTTTCCTCAAGGGCCTTTTCGCGGAGAATATATGGGTTCAACTGACCTTTGTGCGGAGTCAATAATTGTGTGATTTCAGATTTGTCTAATAAATTTAATTCTATGAAGAATTGCTTGAGATAATTCAGGCGGGCCCTTCGACGATGGAAGCGGCGCCTACTGCTACGCTTTTCGCGACGCGGTAAGGCGAGCGAGGTATGTTTCTGTGGATCCTCGGCGGCATTAAATATGCGTACGCCAAGATCTTCAATACGTTTTTTATCTAAATTGATGACAGACCACCCGCAAGAGGTAATGCCAATATCTAACCCAATACTATACTTCATAATTATGTTATATCACAAGTTTGAGCTTTGTCATGCATAAGCAAAAAAGATAAGGTATCCCATGTAGAAATACCTTAGAGCTTTACTTATAGATTATTAGAAATCTATATTATTATAGAGACCTAATAACTTCGATAGTGACATAATCCTTACTTAAGGGATTATATTTATTTTATATATCGTGAATGAAATAATGTCAAGTAATAATCTTGGTGGAGCATGGGGGATTCAAACCCCCGACCTCATCAATGCGAATGATGCGCTCTATCAGCTGAGCTAATGCCCCGACCAATTAATTATACTATTGTTTCTTGAAAATAGCAGCCATGAGCTTGATAAAGTTTGGTTTTTCACCATACATCAGGATGCCGACGCGGTAAATACGGGCGGAAAGCCAGCCGATAAAATAGGTACTGACGATCAAAACTAAGATTGAAAGGATAATTTCTAGGGTCGAAACATTGGAAATAATTGCGCGGGTGAACATCATCATCGGTGCGGTGAATGGGAAATACGAGAGGAAGACATTGAATGGGGTATCGGCATTGCCGGAATTGATGGCAGACATTGTGGCGATGAAAGTGAAGACGATGATAATCTGGACCGGCATAATTGCAGAACTGAGTTCGTCAATTTTAGAGACGGTGGAAGCGAAGGCACCGTAGAGGAAGGAGTAGATGAGGAAGCCGAGTAGGAAGAAAATCAACATATAGAATAAAATTTGAGTCGGGATATTGGAAATAATTTGATTTACAGGAAAGTCCGGGTTGTTGACAGAGGAAATTTTCACACAGATGAAGGCTTCAATAATGATGGCAGCGATTTGGATGAGTCCGGCGAGGCTGGTAGAAATGATTTTACCGAAAAGTAGAGCGTTTGGCTTAACTGAAGTGGCGAGGACTTCCATGGCGCGAGAGGTTTTCTCAGTGACTACGCTATTCATGACGTGTGAACCATAGAAAGTAATGGCCATATAGAGGGCATAGATAAGGACAAAAGTATAAATGACGGAGGCAGCGCCGTTTTTATTGACGGTTTCGAGATTAATTTTAACGTCAGGATTTAAGACCTTAGTAATGGCGGCTGGTGCAAGATTTTGCTCAGCGAGTAGGTCGGATTGACGTAGATTCTTGACGATAGCATCGATGGATTGGACCTCGCGAATACTAGCATCGCTAAAGCCAATCTTGGAATATTCGGTAACTTCCGTGAGATTATGATTGGCTTCAATGAAGAATTTAGCCTTATCATCAATCACTTCTTGCTTGGCTTCTTCGGTGGACTTATCAGTGAGCTTGACTTCGTAATCTGGTAGGGCGGTGTGAATGGTCTGGACGAGAGTTTCAGATTTGGCATAGTCGGTTTTAATTAGAGCGACTGGAGTATTATTGTCGGAATTAAAAAGTTTTAGGTCGGAAATCAGTTGCGGCAAGAAGAAAACACCAGCAAGAATAATGGCCATGATACCAGTGGAAATGAGATAGCCTTTACTGAGCACGATTTTCTTAAATTCATATTTGAAAACGGTGAAAAATTGTTGCATACTTCCCTTTCTATTCCGCGTATTCGATAAAGATATCTTTTAGAGTTGATTCGAGGTCGCCAATTTGGTCGATCGGATATTTTTTGATGAGATCGCTCATGGTTTTGGTGCGGTCTTCGTCTTTTTTTAGTCGATAAACCAATTCGCCTTCGCTCAGAATTTCAGTTTGTTCTGGGAGGGCGGCGTGGATTTTTTCGACCTCATCGGATTTGACGAGGAGTTTATTTTTGCGATGATTCTTGAGAATTTGACGAAGATTGCCCTGGAGTTTAATTTCACCTTCCTTTAGAATCAGAATATCGTCACAGAATTCAGAAACGTAATCCATCTGGTGGCTGGAAAAGAGGACAATTTTACCGCGTTTGATTTGTTCGCGCACTACCTCTTCGAGAAGCTGAGAGTTGACAGGGTCAAGGCCGGAAAATGGTTCATCGAAAATCACAATATCTGGGTTGTGAACAATACAGGAAATGAGCTGGATTTTTTGCTGATTACCCTTGGAAAGAGTTTTGAGTTTGGCATTTTTATAATCGGTCATTTGGAGGAAATCTAGCCAGTAATCAATCGATTCGATGGCGGTTTTCTTATCGACGCCTTTGAGGGCGGCTAAATAGATTAGTTGGTCGACGATTTTGTCGTTTGGGTAGAGGCCGCGTTCTTCCGGTAGGTAGCCGAGGCTAACCTTGGAATAATCGATTGGCTTGCCGTCGAGGAGAATCTTGCCGGAAGTTGGCTGAAAAACTTGCATAAGAATGCGGATAGTGGTGGTTTTACCGGCGCCATTACGACCAAGTAGACCAAAAGCCTTGCCACTTTCGACGGTGAAGTTGAGGTCTTTTAGGACCTTTTTGTCACCAAATTTTTTGGTGAGATTTTTGATTTCTAATTTCATTTTACCTCCATGATTAGATATATTATACACCTGTGCGATTTTGCTTGGATGGTTTTTGCTCGGGTTATTGGCGTAGTGATTTTTATTTATTTTGGTGACGCGTGTTTAGTTAATGCCAGGGACTGGGAATTTTGCGGCGAGAGTTTCGACTTGCTGGCGGATTTCGGCCAGCTGTGGTTCGGCGGTAGAGAGATTTTCTTCGGATTTTACGGATAGACAGATATCCATGACCTGCTTCATCCAATCGGCAATTTGCTGCATTTCGGTGGCGCCCATACCGCGGGTGGTGATGGCTGGGGTGCCGAGGCGGACGCCGGATGGACGGAAGGCGGCGGAAGTATCTTCTGGGACGGCGTTGGCGTTCAGGGTGAGTCCGACTAGGTCGAGAGCGCGTTCATAGAATTTACCATCGATGCCGAAATTTTTCTTGACATTGACGAGAATAAGATGGTTGTCCGTGCCGTTGCCTTGGAGGATAAAGCCGTGGTCTTGGAGTGCTTTAGCGAGAGCTTTGGCGTTTTCGACTATCTTGGCGGAATATTGCTTGAAATCATCGGAGAGAGCTTCCTTAAAAGCGACGGCTTTAGCGGCAATAATGTGCTCGAGCGGACCGCCTTGGGTACCTGGAAAGACTGCGCGGTCGATGAGAATTGGAATATTTTCGAGAGTGTGTTCAGGTTTTTTCAGAGGTGAAGCGACGTTTCCTTTCGATAGAATCAGACCGCCACGAGGGCCGCGAAGAGTTTTGTGAGTAGTGGTGGTCATGACATGAAAGCCATAATCGAGAGGATTTGGATGAACCCCACCAGCGATGAGGCCGGCGACATGTGCCATATCGGCCATAAGAAGTGCACCGATTTTTTGACCAATTTTGGCAATGCGGGCAAAATCAGGAATTTTCATAAAAGCAGAGTAGCCGATGAGGATAATCTTTGGGCGTTCGGTCTCGGCGAGGCGCTCAATTTCATCGTAATCGAGATCGCCGTCAGGGGTGACGCCGTAATTGACAAAGTTATAAATTTTAGCAGAACGCGTGACTGGAGAGCCGTGGGTGAGATGTCCACCGTGACCAAGATTCATGGCCAGAATTTTGTCACCAGGTTTACACCAGGCAAAATAAACTGCTTCGTTAGCATTGGCACCAGAGTGGGGTTGGACGTTGGCGTGATCGGCGTGAAAAAGCTTCATCGCACGGGCGATAGTAAGGCGTTCGATTTTATCAATATTGGTTTGGCCACCATAGTAACGATAATTTGGTAGGTCGGCGACGATATTCGATTCGTCGGCAGGGTTGTAATTTTCTAAATCTTGGAAGGATGGGTAGCCCTCGGAATATTTATTAGTAAGAATGGTCCCCATAGCCTTTAAGACATCGGCGGAAACATAGTTTTCGCTCGGGATGAGTTCGAGGCCTTTTTGTTGGCGGATTTTTTCTTGATCGATTAGTGAAAAGACGATATCTGACATAATTTCTCCATGTTAAATTAGATGTGCGTTAAATAAATCACGTTAATAAACTGAAAAAATTAGTACATAGATATCGATTCCCTTTAATTCTTAAGAATATTATACTCTGAATTGACAAAAAAGTCAGAGATTTGATATAATTATGTTGTCGCAAGATGTTTGGGGCATTAGCTCAGTTGGCTAGAGCGCTTCAATGGCATTGAAGAGGTCATGAGTTCGAGTCTCATATGCTCCACCAAATATTTCGTATGAAGGCAACCGTGAGGTTGTTTTTTTGTTTATTAAAAGACACTTAAAATGCACTAAAATAATATAGCTTAAATAACATTTTGTTAAATCTTATTTAACACTTTGTTAAATCTTGATTTATGTTTTTAGATTGATTAACAGATATAAATTATAGTAATTTGTTAAATCCTATTGTATACAATTGTTAAATGTTAAGTAAAATGTTCGAGATTTTTATCACAAATGGTAGAAGATGGGTTATTACTTCATCTATCAAAAATGCCGGCATTTGCGGTCGGTCGAAACCTTAGGCTAGTCCGGCGTGATGATGCTTTAATTATAACTCAAGGTGGTAAAAAGTTCAGGATTTTATTTGCTTATTTATATACTTATATGCTATAATGTAACTACTGGGCTGGTCATTAGACCTGGGTCCACCTGACGACGGGGCGAGTCCCCGTTTTTTGGTATAAAAATATTTTAAAGTTTAATTTTAAAAATGAAAACTGCAAAATAAGCATTTGCGTTTTGTAGTAAAATATATTTAGACTATTTACGGAAGTCTATTACCATATTATAATAATAGATATGGAAGAGATTAACTTGAGAGACTTGTTAATTTACTTTAGAAAACACCTGGTGTTGTTTTTTGCGATGGTGGTGCTTTGCGTGTCGGCGGGCACAGCCTATACAGTTTTAGTGCAGAAACCAGAATATAAATCGCGCGCGACGATTATTTTGAGTTCGGATAAATCGAAGACCACGGTGCAGAGTGAAATTACCGCGAATAAGAATCTGATTGAAACCTATACTGAGGTGGTGAAATCGCATCGTGTGCTCGACCGCGTGATTAGTGAAAATAATTTGGCGGATTCTTTTGAAACTTTAAGTACGAAGATTAGTGTTTCTTCTTTGAAAAATACGGAAATTATTAGTATTTCGGTGGTGGATAAGGAAGCTTACCGAAGTTACGAGATTGCGAACTGGGTGGCAGATATTTTTAAGGAAGAAATTTCGCAGATTTATAATGATACGAGCGTGAATATCCTTGATCATGCGGTGGAGCCGAGTGGTCCATACAATGTTGATGTGGTGAAACAAGAAATTATTTTTGTCGTGGCCGGGATGGTGCTAGGTAGTGGAATTATTTTGGTGCTGTTTTATTTCGATCGTACGATTAAGACTACGGATCAAATCGATGAAATTTTCAAACTACCAATTTTTGGTAAGGTGCACAAATTAGAAACAGATAAGCAGAAGAAGAAACGCAAAAAATTAGAAGCGAAATTCGCTAAACTAGAGGCGAAGCGCCTGAAAAAAGAGGCGAAAGAGCAGCAAAAGCTCGAGAAGCAGAAGCAGAAAGAGGCGGAAAAAGAGGCTGAGCTTAAAGCAGAGGCGGAAAGAATCGCAGCAGAAAAAGCCGCAGAAGAAGCAGCGGCCAAAGCTGCAGAAGAGGCGAAAAAAGCTAAGGGGACTCCGGAAAGACCTTTCGTAGAAATTAAGGCGGTGGGGCGTAAAATTATTGCGGAAGAAAAAGCGATTCAAGAGAAAATTGCACTTGAACAAGAGAAGATTGCGGCGGAAAAAGAAGCAGAAATTGCTAATGTGGAAGAAGTGAAAGAGGTGGAAATCAATGAGGACTCCGAGCTGGTTCTACGCGATAATCCGAAGATGTCGGTAGCGGAAGATTTTCGTACTATTCGTACGAGTCTATACTTCTCGTTGAATAATCAGAATTCAAATACAGTGCTATTTTGTAGCTCGAGAGCGCATGAAGGCAAGAGCTTTATTATTTCGAACCTGGCGGTGGCTTTTGCAAAAACTAACAAGAAAGTGCTTTTGATCGACTGTGATATGCGCCTCGGTCGTCAACACGAAATTTTTGAGCTGAGTAATCAGTTTGGTTTGTCAAATATTTTGGCAGAGGGTGATTTAAAAAAGGTGCGTCAGTATGAGCTAAAAACAAATGTGAAAAATCTTGAGGTAATTACGCGTGGTGTGGTGCCACCAAATCCAAGTGAACTTCTGGAATCGAAGAAGATGGAAATGTTACTTTCTGAAGTGAAAAAACATTATGACTATGTACTAATCGATGGTACGCCAATTGAAGGGATTTCCGATTCCTTGGTCTTGGCGAAGCGTGCCGACCGGGTAATTTTAGTTTGTGCGGCCAATGAAACTACGATTGAAGATTTACAAAACTCGAAGCGAGCTCTCGAAGCAATTGATATTAATATGCCAGGAGTGATTTTGAACCAAGTGGTAGATAAGCGCCGTGGTGGAAAGAATAATTATTATAGTTATTATAATAATTACTAATGCTTGAGTTTGAGATAAAGTTTAATCACTAGGTGGACTATGAGAATACCAAAACTGGCGCCGAGAGTATCAATTAAGACATCTTGAAACTGAGCGGAACGGCCGGGGGTGAATAACTGATGAATTTCGTCAGTAATGGCATAGAGAAAACTTAGAATGATGGACAATGGAATTTTCTTTTTTGGTGTATTTAGTTTGGGGACTTGTCGAAGATTAAGATAAAATAATGCACCGAGGATGGCATATTCTGTAAAATGAGCGGTTTTTCGGACAAGAAAAATCAAGGTACTTAGGCTAATGAGATTATGTTCAAGGCCGTGACGGACGTGCGGAAAATTTTGGGCAATAAAATCAACGAAAAGGTTACTTTGGGCGTCAGAGGAATTATGCCCGAAGGACGACATAGTGAAAATAAAGCACATCTGTAGAATGAGTAGTGTCGGCAGGATGCGGCGACGAAATTTAATAGTCATTGAAATTATTTTATCATTTTATGAACACACCTAAAAGTCGGAAAAATGTACTGGTTTTGTAGGGCGTGCATCTTTGGCGAAGCGTGCATCTTTTAGGTATTTTAGATTACTCTGTGAGATATTCTTGAAGTTTAGCCTTGGCCTTATCAACCGAGTCTTGATATGGGTGCCAAACAAAATGTTTTGGTTCTGGGTAGGTATAAGTAGAAGTAATATCGGCTTTGCCGTCGACATCGATGGACTCAATTTGCCAATTCGAAAAATTGCTGAGCTGTTTTTGGACGAGATATTTGAGATCGTCGGGAGTGAAATTGGTTTGAATGTTTTTGGTGATGGAATTAAAAATTTGATCTAACTTGGTGAGGTTCGTTTTATCTTGTTGAAGTTTTTGGAACAAGGCAGTGATAATTTTTTCTTGATTACGGCCACGTTCACGATCTCCACCAGCCCAACTAATTGAAACGCGCTCTCTGGCAAAATCTAGAGCCTCGTCGCCATTCAGATGATAATTCCCTGGTTCATAATGGCGGTGACCGTGATAGGTATTTACGACATAAGGAATATGGATGTCGACTCCGCCGAGTTGATCGATGATAGTGGAAGTGGCATCGAAATTAATACGGGCGTAATAATTAAATTTAATATTATAGAATTTTTCTAGAGTATGAATGGATTCATTGACGCCATAAAGTCCGGCGTGGGTAAGCTTGTCGAGTTTGCCATTCATGGCGAGGGGGACATAAAAATCGCGCGGAGTATTGAGGAGGAGGATCTTGTGCTTGGCGGGATTGACGGCGAGGATGAGGTTGACGTCGGAGCGGGCAGCAAAAGGCAAGGTGTGGTCGCGGTTATCGATGCCACTGAGATAAATAGTGAATGGCGAGTCGAGTGAAGCGTGCGAGGTGGTTTCGACATGCTTCGGGGTGACTTTGATTTTGATATCGGCGAGAATTTGAAGTTGATTATAAATAGTCTCATTATTGTCCTTCAATGCGTCGAGATAGATGTGGCCAAGGAAGATAGTCTGGAGCTTGTTGGCGGATTTAGGGGTTGTGAGTGCCGTGGTGAGGGCGAGGAGGTTGTCGTAGATCTTGAGACCGGTCTCTTCGAGAGGGGTTTTGAGAAGTTCTGGACGATTACCTTCCGCGGTAGTGAGATATTGTTTGACGGTTTCGTAATATGGATCGCTAGTTAAAAGGCCTAGGGGTGTGATGTTTTTCGAAGCGGACTTTGACAGATCAGAATCTTTAAGTGTGACGAGGCTGTATTTTTCGAAATAAGTTTCATTAGAGCTGATTTTGGAAAAATAATCGTTGTACTTATAGAGGAGGAAACTACCAATGGAAGTAACAATTGTCATGATGGTAAGGATAATTAAAGAAATAATATGACGACGGAAAATAATCAGTGTGGCAATAATTGCAAATGTCACAAAAACAGTCATAAGAAATAGATTAGTGCTAAGCAAATGTGATTGGTGAAGATAAGTTAGCATTGTACTAGTGGTGATAATTAAAAAAATAGCAAGTATGAGACTAATTTTCGAGAATTTTTTCGGTAATTGAGGATTCTTCATTTGCAGCTAATTATTCCGTTTTTAGATAAAAATCTTGAATGGCTTTTGTAGAAATTTTTATATCAAAATTATCATTTTTAAAATTTGCTTCACGACTGAATATGTTTTTTAGGATTTCAGTAAGCGTAAAAACCCAGAAGTCTAATTTTAGTGGTAATAATATTGCTTTTGATTTGGTAATTTTAATGTCTGGAGTGATAGTGCTTGAAAAAAGACATGGTACCCCAGTGGCTTGCGCCTCTACACCCACAACTGGTAGTCCTTCATATAGGCTTGGTAAGCAGAAGGCATCCATCACGGAGTAAAGTTTATTGGTATCTTCGCGCTGATCTAAGAATAAGACTGAGTCTGTAAGGCCAAGTTTTTCGACCTTGGCTTTGATTTTTTCTTCGAGTGGGCCGGTGCCGATAAGTAGAAGTTTGGAATCTGGGTTTTTGGTGTGATATTCCTTAAATACATCAATCAGAAAATCATGATTTTTTTGTTTAACAAAACGACCGACGTGTCCGATAACGGTGGTTTTTTCGTTAATCTTCAATTCTTCACGAAGCTTTTTGCGAGCTTCTGGATCAAACTTAAATTTATCGAGGTCGATGGCGTTATGGATGATTTTGACTTCACCGCGATCGAAAGTTTTATCGCCGAAGAGGTAGCGACCGGCTAATTCAGAACAAGCAAAATAATCCGTAGCAAATTTTTTACTAAATGGTCTTAAAATATTTTTGATAATATTTCGCTTCCATTCCTTAGGATTACTTGTGGAATGGCTGTGTGAAATGCGAATAGGGACCCCAGCCTTTTTCGCGGCGTAAAGTGGAAAAACTGAGAGAGTGTTTATGTTGGAATGTACGATGCGATATTTATTCTTACGGAATAAGTTTTCTAGGGCTTTGAGATATTGCGGCAGCTTTTGGTATTTTGGTACGAGAAAAACCCGTCCACCAAGCTTTTTGATTTCTTCGTATGGAATACGTGTGGAATCTTCGTCGCAAATAAAGTCGAATTGCACCTTATTATGGTCGAGGTGTCGATAGTAATTCATGATGACAGACTCAACGCCGCCACCAATCCACTTGCCAATAATTTGAGCAACAATAATCGGTTTTTGGGATTTTCCAGTTTGGCTCATTTAAGAGTCTGGGCCTTTCTTTTTTATGAAAACTACAATCTCAACTTTGCAGTTTTCTTATTAATTATTAATATTCTATAACTTTTTATAGATAGAGTCAACTTGATAACAGATAAAAATACATCAAAAGCAAATGAGGCTTATGAATCGAAATTTTTATATGGATCTAGAGTCTTTATCTTATGGATTTTTGTGCATAAAAAAGAACCGAAGAAAACTTCGGCTCTTAAAATTTTTCAAGTTGGGTGATTAGTCAGTTAGCTACATGTTAGTTTTTCAATTATAGATTTTTGCGGCATAATTCCCCTCCTTAATTTAAATTCTGCGCGGCTTTTTGTATGGCTCTAAATCACCGCTTTTGGAACGAATTTTTTCATCTAACTTTTTCAATTTAGTTCTCTGAGTTTGAATTTCACTAAAAGCACGATTTTTCTTTCGCATAAGATTTTCGATTTCCGATTTTACAATACCCTGCTCTTTGAGTAGGCTATCAAGTTCACGATTCAGTGTCGCGATAAGGCTTCTATGCGGCTTAGATTTGAGATTTTCAGCGGCAAGCTGAATTCTAAGTCTCTCAATCGGCCCAAAAAAGGCACTGTGACGCTTAATGGTAGCTTCGTACTCGGTACGAATTAAATCGTGTTTAGCTTCGGCCTCCTTAATACTACGATTAGTCTCACGGTAATTGGCTTTCAAAACGGCAATTTCAGAATTTTCTGACATAAACACCCTCCTTGTTAATGTGCACGCCAAAAAATATAGGCGTAAATACGATACACCTATATTATACCAGATTTAGCCAAAAACGCAAAATTGCCGTATTAACTCACAACCTTTGCAACAAAAGATTGCATAAAAATAAGGTAGCTCTTAAACTTATTTCTAGGATCT
>CAUUFZ010000007.1:0-11087 GCA_963544575.1 uncultured Candidatus Saccharibacteria bacterium
TATAATGAAGATAACTACTTAAAAACAGCTTGTTCCGAATTGTTTAACTAAACCAGCGTAATCTTTATTCTTGACAAAATCTACAAATAGTGATATCATATCATAATATTCTTTTTGAATATGTATTTTATATCGCACATTTCAACTTTGCAGGGAAGCAGCCAGTAGAATTCGAGGTGATTTTATGACAAGAATTCAAGAAAATGTCTACACAATACCAGAAGAAATCTTCAAGGATGAAGTTTTCAGGAAATTAGTACATACTAAAACATTTTCTAGGCTTCGTAGCCTAGGCCCAGAATGTCTCTCTGAAACAGAAAAAAAGCAAATTGCAACTCAAATTGCAGAATACTGCAAGCTACCCGAAAAACCCAAAGAAGAGGAACTTAAAGATTATTCTCGCGTTTTTTTAAAACGCACTATAGAAGTTTTTAATTACTAAACCTCTTCACCCCTCCTCGCCCCAGTATACTGGGGCTTTTTACTTTTAATCCTCGCCCAAACTATGAAAATATGCCGTCTTTGATTGTTTGTTAGGGTCAACCCGAAGAGTCCCATCCTTTTCTGCCTGATCATAAAGATCCGCAAAAGCTATTCGCATATATTTCTCGACACTACTACGATCATATTCATATCTCCCATCCGTATCTAGATAGATATCTTTATACTCATCATAGGGATCATCATTTGTTAAAAAATTTCGGAAGGTTAATCTCCTTACACCATGATTGTCTGCAAGTTTATTAATTTCATTGAGATTTCTAATTAAACTATTGTGTACATTCTTTCGAGCACTTAGATAGGCCCTTTCATCAATTTTTTTCAGATCAAAGTCTCGCTCCGCTTCAATATGAGAACAAACTTTATCAGGTAAATCGCCCAGAATCTTCAACTGCGCATCGCGCTCTTTAGGATTTGAATTTTCCAGAATTTTCTGCTTCAAAATCTCAGTTCTTTCTTCGTAAAAATTACCCGCATACACCTCAGCCGTAACAGTGCGGTCATTCATTGAAATTCTTTCTTCACGATCTTTCTCGTATTTCGACGTATAGCAAGCATCATACTCAGCTTCTTTCATCTTGAAAAAAGCCCCACCGACTTCGTCTTCCCACTTCATGAATTCGGTTTCCGAAATCTTATTAGCTTTCACTCGCCTATCGAAAGCCTGTTCCGCACCCACATAATAACGCGCCCAGTGCCTTGTATCTTCACGTCTACGCTCAACAAACTCCTGCTCACGCTTGACGCGTTCCGCAAAACCATCGAATGCACTCGTATTTTTATTTTGACTATTAGAATTAGACAGTCTCTCCCCGGACACTTTACCTCCTTTTTATTAATTTTAGCACCAAATTCTCAGATTTTAACCTCTTTACATTTTTAAAAATCTCTGGTAAAATAGGTAAATAATTTATGGCTAGTCAAAAGGAAGTGATCAAATTAGGCGGCACTGTCGTAGATGCATTACCAAATACTCAATTTCGAGTAGAACTTGAGAATGGTCATATTATTATTGCGCACATGAGCGGAAAAATGCGCAAAAACTTTATCCGTCTTGTGCCAGGTGACAAGGTTGAGGTTGAACTTACCCCTTACGATCTTACGAAGGGCCGTATCAGCTTCCGCCTTAAATAATATCAACCCTATTTTGGCGAACTCTGAAAAAATTTCCGCTTTTTCATTAGTACCTGAAATAGATTAACAAGGAAAGGATTTTTACACAGTGAAAGTACGTGCAAGTGTAAAGAAAATCTCCCCTGATGATATCTATGTTCGTCGCAAAGGCGTACTGCGTGTCATCAACAAGAAAAAACCTAAGAATAAGCAAAGGCAGGGTTAAGCATGGCAAGAATTGCTAGCGTAGTCATCCCTTCCGAAAAACAAGTATGGATTGCCCTTACTTACGTTTTTGGCATCGGACGCACTACCTCAAAAGCCATCCTTGCGGAGGCCAAAATTGAGCCTACCACTCGGGTGAAAGATCTCACCGAGGCTGAGGAACAGAAAATCAACGACATTATTTCTAGCAAATATCAAGTCGAAGGTGATCTGCGTCGCCTCGTAACAAACAATATCAAACGCATTAAGGATATCAATTCTTATAAAGGTATCCGCCACAAGGCTGGTCTTCCAGTCAACGGCCAACGTACTCGTACGAACGCACGTACACGTAAGGGTAAGGCGATCGCGGTCGGTGGAACACAACCAAAAGCAGCAAGTAAAACCTAGTTAGTGGAGTAAAAATATGACAGAAGAAGTTAGAACTGAAGAAGTCAAAGTCAAAACCAAGAAAGGCAAGCGTATTGTCACTTCTGGTCAGGTCCACGTCAAGGCCACCTTTAATAACACCATCATCAGCATTTCCGACAAGAAAGGCCAAGTCCTCGCTCAGTCATCTGCTGGTGCTAACGGTTTTAGAGGTTCCAAGAAGGGTACAGCTTACGCTGCTCAAATCGCCGCTGAAAAAGCTGGTGAAATTGCCAAAAAAGATCACGGTCTGAACTCCGTCGACGTTTACGTCAAGGGCATCGGTCTCGGTCGTGATAGCGCCATCCGTGCTATCTCAGGTCTTGGCATCAAAATTGATAGTATAACCGACCAAACACCTATCGCTCATGGTGGTGTACGTCCTAAAGGAGAGAGGAAACCGTAATGGCACGAGATAAATCTCCAATTGTCAAACAAAGTCGTCGCGAGGGCTTTGCCCTAGCACCAAAAGCTCACAAAATCATGGCTAAAAAATCTGGTATTCCAGGTCAACACGGTGATATGCGAGTTCGCGGTGGTAGTTTGTATCTTACCCAACTTCGCGAAAAGCAAAAAGTTCGTAGACTCTATGGTCTTCTCGAAAAACAATTTGCTAAATTGATGAAAGAAGCCCAAAAGGCCGAAGGTCTAACCGGTGAAATCCTTCTAGAATACCTAGAACGCCGCGCAGATAACGTTGTTTTCCGCGCTGGTTTCGCTTCTACTCGTCGCCAAGCACGCCAACTTGTCTCTCACGGACACTTCACTCTTAACGGTCGCCGTATTGACATCCCTTCAATCCGCTTGAAGGCTGGTGACAAACTCGAAGTACGCGCTAAGTCTCAAAAGTCTGAATACTTCAAGAATCTCGACAACATCGTCGCTGCCAGTGGTGTTACTCCACTCAGCTGGATGAAGTCTGATGCCAAGAAAATGACTATCGAAATTACTGGCAAGCCAAAACGCGAAGAAGCCGAAGCAGGCATTAACGAACAACTAATCGTTGAGTATTACTCACGCTAAGGAGAACAATGACAACAAAAGTAATTCACGAAGCAAATCTTGCAGAAGTCATCGACGTATCCGAGAACTGTGCCTCATTTGTAATCAAGCCACTTTACTATGGCTATGGTAACACTTTGGGTAACTCTCTCCGCCGCGTCTTACTCTCAAGTATTAAGGGTGCTGCAATTACTTCCTTCAGTATCGAAGGTACTACTCACGAATTCACTGCAATTGAAGGTATTCGTGAAGATGTCGTCGACATCATGCTCAACCTTAAAAACATTCGTTTTAAGAGCCACTCCGACGCTCCAGTCGAGCTTACTCTTGAAATTAAAGGTAGCGAACAATCCAAAAAAGATGGTGACGCACGTGTCGTCGCCGGCGATATTAAACTTACTAACGAAGTCGAAATCGCTAACCCAAACCAGGTAATTTGTCACATTGATGATCCAAATTACACTTTGAAGATGCGTTTCATCGTCGAATCTGGTCGCGGTTATCTTACTATTGAGCGCTCAGCCGAAGAACGCATCCACAGCGATATGATCGCCCTTGATGCTGTCTTCACCCCTGTAATTCGCGTTCGTTTCAATGCTGAAAACACTCGTGTTGGTCAAGATATCAATCTTCAACAATTGACTATCACCGTCGAAACCGATGGTACCATCACTCCACGTGAAGCATTCGAAGAAGCCGCTGCGATTCTTGTGAATCAATATCAGGCTCTCGCTGGAAAAACTGTCGCTGACACCGCTCCAGCTCCAGGCTCCAAGAACGAACAGGAAGATGCTGGTCTAATGCTTCCAATCGAAGAGTTAGGCCTTTCAGCTCGTACTGCTAACGCTCTTGTGAACAACGCAATTCACACTATCAGAGACCTCGTTGTCTTGTCTGAAACCGACCTCAAGGACCTCAAAGGCTTCGGCCAAAAGGCTCTTGATGAGGTTAAAAATAAACTTAAGGAGTTAAATATCTAATGCATCGCCACGGATATAAAGGCCGCAAGTTCGGCCGTGAAACCGACCAGAGAAGGGCACTACTACGTGGGCTGATGTGCTCTCTGATCAAATACCAGTCGATCACCGTGACTCTAGCTCGCGCCAAAGAAATGCGCCGCTACACCGAGAAGCTTATCACCATCGCTAAAAAAGGTGGTCTCGCTAATCGCCGTCTCCTCATCGCAAGATTGGATGACCTTGAAGTTGCAGACCTCTTGATGGATGTTATTGCTCCTCAAATCGAACGTGATTCTGGTTACCTCAGAATTGAACGCGCTGGCTTCCGCAAGGGGGACCACGCTGAAATGGGTACTATCTCATTTGTCGATTCTATTAACCTAACTAAGGAGGCTAAATAATGAAGACTTTTAGCCAAAAATCCGCTGAAATCAAGCGCGAATGGTATGTTATCGATGCCGCTTCTTTACCACTTGGTAAATTAGCCGTCGTCATCGCTGACAAACTTATGGGTAAGTCTAAAGTTACTTACACTCCACACATTGATAACGGTGACTACGTCATCGTCTTGAACGCTAAGAACATCCAAGTTACTGGCAACAAGATGGTTGAAAAAATGTACTACCGTCACAGTGGCTTCCCAGGTGGTCTCACCGAGCTCAAGCTCGAAGAAATCATCGAGAAGAATCCAGCTTACGCCATCAAAGAAGCTGTCAAAGGCATGCTTCCAAAGAACAAGCTCGCTGACGATCGTTTAGCTCGTCTCCGTGTCTTCAATGGCGCTGAGCACACTCATTCCGCTCAAAATCCAAAGGAGATTAAATAATGGCAACCAAATATTCCTACGGACTTGGTCGTCGCAAAGCAGCTACTGCTCGCGCACGTCTATTTAAGGGTAAAGGTGAAATCACCATCAATAACAAGCCAGCTCTAGAGTATCTTTCTCTAAACAAAAGCTTGCTTGCTGAAGTGACCGATCCTTTAGCTCTCGTTAACAAGCAAAAAGAATTTGATGTTACCATCCTGGTTTCCGGTGGTGGTCTAGCTGGTCAAGTCGACGCAATCAAATTGGCAATCTCTAAGGCTCTTACCTTAGAATTCCCAGATCTACGTCCAGTCTTGAAGAAAGCTGGTCTCATCAAGCGCGACCCACGCGAAAAAGAACGCAAAAAATACGGTTTACGTTCTGCTCGCAAACGCGAACAATTCTCCAAGCGTTAATCAAAAGAAAATACTCCTCATCTGGGGAGTATTTTTTTATGTTAAAACTAAGATTAAAACCCTCATCATCTCTAACTACCATAACTCCTAATACCAAGACAAAACCACCTCAGCAGAAACAATCAAAGAAAAAAGCCCGTGAATCACGGGCTAGGCAGACATTGCCGCAAGTTTATAGTTTTCTACCAGAAAACTACTAAAATCACGGATCCAGCAGGTCGCTAAATGTCTGTAAGTTTGCGAGATGCGCACCACAATGGTTCTGGTTTCCTTAAAATCTCTGTAATTAGAGAGAAACGTCAGCTCCGCCCCCGTAAATGTACCGAGAGAATCCTCTAGTAATCTAAATTCCACCTCATCCGGCAGCTTCTCCTGAGTGTATTTGATGATGAAATAGCTCCAACCCAATTCCTTACTCAGATTTAATTCGATGCCGGCGGTCTTTGAATGTAGCTTATTGAATTTCTCAAAAAAAGTTAACATTTCTTTGCGCATAAAAAATACCCCCATTCTAGGTTCTATTGTTTAACATAAGCAATCTTTATTATTATAACCCAACATAAGCGAAATCAATCAAAAAATAGAAAAATTTCGTCCAACATAAGCAAAATCAATCAAAAAATAGCCAAAAATCCGCAATATCCGCTATAATATAACCATGGCAGAATCTAATGAATCCGCAGTGCTTTATCAAATCAATTTCAAAAACCTGATTAAAGCCCTGAAATCACCTTCTTATCTCAAACGTTTTATTAATTACAATAAGCATATTGCATTGTATTTTGTTTTCGGCGTCCTCACGACTGTCGTAAATCTCATTAGCTTTTATATTTTTGCCGAAATTCTCCAGATTGAAACCATTCCAGCCACCATTTGGGCCTGGGTCGTAGCTGTAGCCTTTGCCTTTATTACCAACCGTCTCTATGTTTTCGAAAGCACCGCCAAAACTCACGCCGCTATCCTCCGCGAAGCGATACTCTTTTTCATTGCACGCCTAGTTACACTTGGCATTGAAGTCTTTATTATGTGGCTCTCCGTCGATGTTTGCGGACAGAACAAGCTCATTTGGAAAGTTATTTGTAATATTATTGTTATTATCGTGAACTACACTCTCAGTAAAGCGGTCGTTTTCTCCAGTAGCCGCACCTCCAAGCGCCTCGGCAAACGCCAAGATAAAAAGAATAGTAATTAACAAAAACCCATTATTGCTATCTTAAGAATTAAACATTACTTCTAGCCTCTATTTTTATCCCGCTTGCCAAAACACCAAAAAAGATGTATAATATAGATATTGTTGGGCATTTTTCCTACAAAGGAGGAAATGTAAAATGATACATATCAAACATGAGGACCTGCCTTATAGAACCTTAACTGCAACTGATAAAAAATGTATGATACCTGGAATATTGGAATGTACACCTGATGGCAAGCTTACTACTAATCAAGTAATCAATCTGGAAAGAGCAGCGGAAACCGCTAGACGATCTGAATACATCAACGAAGGTAAATCCAATTACCACTTCGGTGAGTATGTAAAAGAAATTGATAAATATTTTGGCTGCGATTGTCAGAAAGCAACTTACCATGAAGAAAAAGCTGAATTTTATGCCTATATGGCTGATCTAAGAAAAGCACAATACAATAATTTCATACAGCTTTTACAAAACTAATTTCTAGATTTTTAATAATTTATTATATTTTAAATCTAAACATTACGAAACTATACGTTGTCGCCCAACAAAAACGGGAGCCAGAAAGGCTCCCATTTTTATCTTTACAACTTATTTCGACCAAAGTACGCCATTCACATACAGTTTATGGCCATTCAAGTTAATATTACTATTAGTCGAATCGGCATTCGTCAAAGAAGTGACATAAGTGTCGCCAGTCAAGGTCAAAGTACTAGAACTATCAAGCGTCAGATAAACTTTACCAGCATTTGCCGCATTAATCGCGCCTGAATACTTCGAGCCATTCGAAAGGTTCATGGTTAGCGAGGAGATCTCATCCACCACAATATTACCATCTGCAGCTTGATTAGTCAGATTTAATGTCACCACGCCACCATTACTACCGGAATTACCCCACGAATCCTTCTGAATTCTCAAGAAATTACCCGTCGAGTCATTATTTACAATCGTATTATTTTCCAGATTAATCTCCGCCGTGGTATTGGTTACATAAAAACTATCGCCCTTATTAGTGGTAATTTTCGAATTCTTCGAGGTAAATACCGCCTTGCCGGTCGCCGCATCGCCACTCATTGATTGGTAGAGAAAAATATTTTTATAAGTCGTCGACTGACCATTCAAGGTATTATTCGTATCTACTAGGGTCACGTTATCAAGAGTGATTGTATTTTTACCTTCAATAATCGCGCCCTCAGAAGCCGTAGCCTCGAGATAAGCATTTTTTACCGTCACATCCGCTGTAGAATATATCGCTGGCGAACCCTTACCGGTGGTTTTATACGTACCTTCATCTACCGTAACTGTCCCACCTCCACGATCCGTACGAATCGCCGCACTAGAAGTCCCGGCCGTAGTAATCTTCAAACTCTTCGCATTCATCACACCACCACCGGTCGTCATAATTCCACCAGCATTATCTTTCGAAGTAGTGATTGTCGAATCCGAAATATTCACTATCGTACCGTCGGAAGACGAATTATTCGTCGACGCTGAGCCACCATAGCTAAAAACGCCATTTGCACCAGTCGCATCCGTGGTAATTGTAGCGTTTTTAATTGTTAGATTCGCGCCATCCTTGGCTAAAATTGCTGAATTCGTGCCATAAAAACTTGTACTATCACCGCCATTCGAATCGCCAATTTTGGAAACTGTAATATCGGAAAGTGTAGAGGTTATTTTACCAGAAGCGGAAATAGCATTTTCATTTGCCGTAGTCGACTGATATGCGCCACTTGTAATATCTTCATTTGATGTAAGACTTTTGGCCGACGCATAACTGATCGATGCGCTTCCACCAGTCAGAGACGAAGAATTATAATTCACCGAACTGGTGGAAGTTTTACTATTGACCGAATCAATAATTAAAAACCAGATTACACCTAAAGCTAGGACCATAATGACTATAGCCGCCTGAATTTTTTGATGCTGTTTACTCACTATAATCTCCTTATCTGTGAATTTATTATTAAATTGAGCGAGGTTTAAATTGTAGAGTCTAAGAGGGAATTAAAACTAATGACTTAATGTCGGCCACCTTGATTAGATGGACCGCCGTTCCCGCCACCGTTTTGGAAGTTTGGAGGGGTTCCATGATTTCCGGAAGGACCACCTTGACCATTGTTTTGACCATTAGGTCCACCTTGTTGGCTACCCTGTTGATTACCGGAAGGACCGCCCTGGCCGTTATTTTGCCCATTTGGGCCATCTTGACCACCAGGACCACCTTGGCCATTACTTGAACCATTCGGCCCCCCCTGTTGACCACCTTGACCGCCAGGACCGCCTTGGCCCTGAGAATTATTTTGACCATTATTTTGATCAAACGGACCGCCCTGCTGGTTTCCAGATGGGCCTCCCTGCTGGCCGCCCTGAGGGCCACTCTGATTATTCATTCCACCAGGCATGCCATTTTGCGTTTGCTGTGTTGGTGGTGTGCCTCCAGGATTATTATTCGCTGCGAGTTTAGTATAGGCCAGACATCCAGCTGAAGTTACCACCGCCCCCGCTAACACACCAGCCACCACTAATCCAGCCTTGTCCTTACGGTTAGATTTATGATTGGTTGATTCATTTTCCATTTGAAAACGTTCCTTTTTAGTTGTTTACCACCCTATTATTCCCGCGCAGTCTGAAAGAAACCTTAAAATTTCCCAAAATATTTTTTCAGATTCATTTCAAGTTACCGACGCAAAATGATATTATAAATAAATAAGGAGAATCACATGAGAGTACTTTATGTCGAAGATGCCGTCTTTCTCGCCGAAGCCGTCAAGCACAATTTAGAAAAACAAGGTATCACCGTCGATCACGTTAATAATGGCGAAGATGGTCTTGAAAAAGCCCTCGATGAAATTTACGATTGCGTAGTACTAGATATTATGTTGCCAAAACTTTCCGGCACCGATATCTTGAAGCGTATGCGTGAAAAACAAATTCAAACTCCAGTCATTATGCTTTCCGCCCTCTCGGAAGTCGAAACCAAAATCAGTAATCTCGAGCACGGCGCTGACGATTATCTCGCCAAACCATTTAAAACTGCCGAATTGATTGCCCGTATTAAAGCCCTGGTCCGTCGTCCAAAGAACATTAATATCAATACCATTTCTTATAGTGACCTCACTCTCGATAAGACCAATGCTACTTTGAACGGCGAACAATTGACCGCCAAGGAAGTGGAAATCCTCAGTGAGTTTATCAAATCTCCAGAGCTTCTAATTAATAAAGAACATTTACTAGCCAAAGTCTGGGGTGAAGACGGTTTCGGCGAAGATAACTACATCGAATCCTACATTTCTCGCATCCGAAAACTTCTGAGGAAGATCAATAGCAGAACTAATATCGTTACCATGCGCGGATTAGGTTATAAATTAACCGATAAGTAATATAATAGACTTATGTTTCAAAAACTTCGTAAGCGCATCATCATTATTACCATGGCCGTCACTACGACGGTCTTGGTTTTGTCGGGAATTCTTATCATGATTTTTTCCACCGCTTCGCGTCCCGCACCTGATCATCATCACGAACCAGATTTTCAGAACAACGCCTCAGAGCATCATTTCGACGACGAAGAACTGCGTAATTTCATCCAGTCTGATCGCGCCGAAGGTCAGGGCCGCCTCATAGCTTCACTGATTACGGTCGATATTATTGTCGAAACTGCGGTCTTAATTATTATCGTCTACGCCTCAAAGCGCATCGTCGAGCCGGTGAAAAATTCTTACGACCGCCAAAAAATCTTCATCGCCAATGCTTCCCATGAATTAAAAACCCCACTCGCCGTCATCCAGGCCAATATGGAAGCTCTCGAAGTAGACGAAGAAAATCAACACTGGAAAGACAATATCGAAACTGAGATTAATCATGCCAATAAGTTAGTCTTAGACCTCTTGCAACTCGCCAAAATGGATGCCGGCAGCATCATGAAAAACACCACCGAACGTGTCAATCTCAATGCCGAAATCAAAAAGCGCATCGAGATGTTCGCCCCGAAATTCTCTGGCAGGATCCATTACACTAGCCTGCCCGGCTCCTTCATCCATCAACTACCCAAACAGGATATTCTCCAAATTCTCGATATTCTCCTCGATAATGCTATTAAATACGGTGACCAAACTCTGGAAATCCATCTCACCAAGACCTCTCTTTCTATTTCAAACGACGGCACCAAGGTAAAAACTGAGGATCTCGAAAAAATCTTCGATCGTTTCTATCAAACCGACAAATCAAAAGAAGGTTCCGGACTCGGTCTCGCCATCGCCAAAACCCTCTGTAATCAAAACGACTGGACTATCAAATGTAGCAATCAAAACAACCGCACTACTTTTACGGTTTGGTTTAATTAGAAAAACCGCACCTAAATCCGGAACTATATTTTTCACCAGCGTGGACCTAAACCCCCCATCGTCAATTCGTATAAGGTTCAGCACCTTTGCAACACTTCATAAGGAGTTTTTAATCCTATTCC
>CAUUFZ010000008.1:0-8513 GCA_963544575.1 uncultured Candidatus Saccharibacteria bacterium
TATAATGAAGATAACTACTTAAAAACAGCTTGTTCCGAATTGTTTAACTAAACCACTAAAAATCGGGATAGATTTCGTCAAATTCAATATAAGTATCGGTTTTCTGTTCGATAAGCTCTTCGACAGCCTGAATATTGGTTTCGTGGGGTTCGAGCGCCTTAAAAGGCATAAACTGAGCAGCCCGGGCAGTGCGAGACATTGGTGGATGATGAGTCAAACGTGGCGGCTGAAGATTATAGAGGTCTTGGTATGGGTCGGGTGGCGTGATTCCCTGACTCTGGGTTTCTGGTAAATTAGGCACGGTGACCTCCAATCTGTTGGTTGCGTTCGCGCATGGTAGAACCTTCGAGGTAGCTGGTGCCACGCAAGATGGCATTTTTGCCGTATTTTTGTTTGATTAACAGGGTGGCTTGTTCGAGATTTTGATTACGTTTAGTCCGCTCGGTGGTTTTTTGACTTTCAAAGAGGTCTAATTGTGTGGTTATTCTATCGGCAGACTTGAGGTGACCGAGGGTGAGGTTGAGTTTTTTGACTGGACGGGTCGAGTCGAGAATTTGGGTGAAGATTTGTAAAAAATATTCAATAATCAGATTACTCTCATCGGTGTAGGAAAAAGACTTGGAACCGTGAGCGAAGGGTCTAATAGAGGTAGAATCGGCTTTTTTATCATAAGAAAGATGCAGAGTGAGGTTGTTCGTGAGGAGCTGCTTTTCGTGTAATTCATGGCAGAGTTTGTCGGCCATTTCGACGAGGATATTGCGGAGTTTTTCGGAATAAAGTCCAGTGGCAAGGACTTGGCCGGAACTAATACTGTGATCCTTGCGGCGATAAGATTTAATATCGGCGATGGTGGTGGGTTCAATACCCCAGGCATGGTCAATGATTAATTCAGCGTTGACGCCGAATTTACGATAAAGTTTTTCAGAAGCGGTGAGGCTAAATCGGGCGAGATCGCCCATAGTATAAATACCAAAATTTTGCAGAGATTTACTAATACCAGGGCCAATCCGCCAAAAATCGGTGAGCGGCTGGTGTCGCCAGAGTAATTTGCGATAAGAAGTCTCATCGAGTGAAGCGATGCGTACGCCATCAATGTCGGCCGTTTGGTGTTTGGCGAGAATATCCATGGCAATTTTGGCGAGATAAAGATTACTACCGAGGCCGGCGGTGGCGGTAATGCCGGTATGACCTAGAACATCTTTGATGATAGTGCGCGCGAGTTGCTCAGCATCCATCTCATAGGCGTGAAGATAACTAGTAATGTCAAGAAAAGCCTCATCGACCGAGTAGACGTGAATATCTTCGGTGGCAATATAGGCAGCGTAAATAGCAAAAATTTCGGAACTCACTTGAAGATAATCGGCCATGGCAGGTTTGGCAATAATAAAACTGCCGCGAGGGACTTTTTCGTAAACTTCAAAAAGACGGGCTCGACCAGAGATGCCGAGGGCTTTGAGGGCGGGTGAGACGGCAAGACAGATAGTTTTTTCGGTGCGTGATTCATCGGCGACCACGAGACGAGCGGTCAAGGGGTCGAGCCCACGCTTCACACATTCCACGGAGGCGTAAAAAGATTTGAGGTCGATGGCCAGGTAGGTTCGCTCAGAATGAATTTGCGTCATATTATTTATTATATAAAAAGGTCAGAAAAAAGGGCCCCATAACGGGACCCAATTTTTGACATTTGTGGGGTTAAGGTGCGTGTAAAATTTAAGTTAAGTTGAAGTTTCGATTACGGTTTCCGAGAATGGCACCGAATCTTTGAGTTTAGTATTTCTCTCTTTGAAGTAATGTTTTACAAATGGAATCAGATGATCCTTCATAAGCTTGAAGTGTAATTTGTGATCAGCTTCCGTATATTGCGTAAAGTTCATCCGAAATAGCCGGTCAGCATCTTCATATTCCTCCTGAGTAAGAAATTTCTGCTCTAAGGCTAATTTAAAACCATATGAACTAAAATATTCCCTACTGATAGATACTTTTTGGTCAAAATTATAGTCGCGTCTAAAATGTATGAGGCGACTAAGCAAAGCGGCTTGGTGTTTGAAATCCTTATTGCCGAGCTTAGTTAATCCAGTCAGGCTAAAGGGCCCGAGCAGGATTTTGGTATGAAGATTGCGAATCGTGCAGCCAGTATGACTGCGGACGCGTTTACTAAAACTAATCAAATCCTTGTCTGGGTGATACTCCATCTTGATGACCTCCCATTCCTGGATGGCCTCATCGTAAGTATCAGCAACAGATGAAGCAATGAGACAACGCTGATATTCCGCATAAGGAACGTCAAACTGCATCTTCTTAATACGATGGATAAACATCGATTACATCACCTCCTTCATTGGACTTCTGTAATACTGGTGAACAAAATCAGACAAGTTTTTGAATTCGTAAGTCTTAGATACTGATTCAAAGGCGGGCGTTAACTCTATAAAATTGGTAATTATGTAGAGTTGCTCGTTAGAATCAGGTGTTCGAAATACTTCTTTTGGTAGTACCTGTACAATAGAATCAAGTGGTGGCAGTTGATAATGCTCATCTTCTCGCATAGCGCGCAAAGCTTTATTAATCATCTCGTGTACTTCACTTGATCGAATTTCGAGTGCCCGGGCAATTTGACTAATTTTCCAGGGTTCATGAATGTCGATACCAAAAAATAGATCAAGACAATTGTAAAAATCTTCTGGGAAGCGTTTCAAAACTTCCATGACGCGATTGACTTCACGGTCAGAAAGTACGACAAAGTTTTCGTAAGCTTGATTACTACTGAACAAGGCATCTTTACTGCAGATTAGCTGGCTGGCTTCTGATAGATCATGATAAACCATCTGATAGAGCCTATATACCGCAAAGGTGTCTTGAGTGTTAGCTGGAGTGAGGCCTTCACGAATGTAGCCCTCATCTAGCAAGACCTGCCAGAAACTGCGACGCCATTTAGCATGTTTTTTGCTAGGAGAAAGTTCATTATAAAAAACTTCCCTAGCCTGTAAAACTAAGACTTCACCAGGTATTTTGGCTTCTTCGTGTGCACGAATTACGTGATCTAAAAGACAATTTTCGTAATTCATGGCGGTGATGCCATATTCGCAGCCGGGTTGATTACGAGACTGACATTCGTCAGCCCAGTGAATCGTGTAACAGCCAAGCTCTGGTAAAAGCTCTGCTAAGTTATTCTGATTTACTTCTTTACAAAAAGTTACCATAAAATCCCCTCCATTTTAAGTTTTCAGTTACCCACAAAATGTCAAAAAACGATTTAATTCAAAGAAATAAAAAATGAACTAAATCTATATAATTCTACCATAAAAAGTATAAAATGTCAAAAAAGGTATGGACAAATAATATGAGTTATGTTATTATAATGCCAGCGCTAGACGAGCTCTTTTATAAACAGGAATGGGAATTTAACCAAGTTAGGGACGCCTCGCAAGCTGAACTAACCAAATACTTGATTTAGCGTCAAATCACCACACACTTTTGGAGAAGAAGTACACTGACACTTTGACCTGAAAGACAGATCGAAACGCTAGTAGGCGGAAGCCTGTGTGAACTCACAGATTTTCGTTGAGAGATTAAGTAGATCTGCTCTAGATGGCACGTCGTTGGTCGAGTGTTTTGAGCTACGCAGCGTGTAACTTTTGGCATATGATGTCATCCTCAAAATAGAATAACGAAAACCATACAAGTACATACAATCTAATATTGTAACCCGTTCCCATTCCCTGTTTGCTCTACAGTATCCGTACGAGAAGTACGGAGTCGACCGCACACTTAGTGGCGGAACGCAATTTCCCTTTGGGCGTAATTACGCCCACCCTCCCGACTAGTTCGGGAGTTTTTTATTGGTAAAAAATTTAGACGATAACGCTTGAGGATGTAAAAATAACAGGGGTGTGATAGAATGAGGCTAGAAAGTTAGCTTTGGTTAAAGTACATTGAAAATTAGTGCTTAGATTTATCTCATTGGGGGGTGAAAAAATGAAAGATAATGATAAAAATAAGAGAAAAGAATTAGCGGCGAAACAGAAGTTTCATGAAGATATGGTGCTGGGATCGAAATTTATCCAGAACTGGTATTTGTTCCCGACAGTGCCAGCGGATGGGGTGGAGTATGCGTATGACGAATTTTTAAGGAGCGTTGCCTTATTTTTACATAGAAGGACCATGGCTTTAGAAATTCAGGATTTAGGAATTTCCCTATTTGGCGCATCGCGTTACCCATGTTTTGATAATATCTTAGAGCTTGGGCAGCCGGGTTTTTACGGAGTGATTGATAATGTGGCGCGAATCGAGAAGCTCACTATAGAAGAGAACAAAGCTTTTGTTGGTAAAATGCGGAAACAGCATCCTATCTATAAAGTAAAAAAATCGGAGCTGGTCTATAAAATCGCGGCAGCTAGCGGTGAATTTTATGTAGGTTTGAGTGCCGTAAATCCATCATTTGCTCTGTTATTAAATAAAAAAATTGAGCAAAATAAGAAAGCCAACTCAGTCTTAGATAACCTAAATTTAAATCGCATGATACTGGAACGAGAAATCTTTTCAGCGATGAACTTCATGGATGACTATGGTGATATGCGGGGATATTATGATGGGGGTGAGGATGATTTTTCCGAGGACGACGAGGATCTCGAGAAGCCAGATGGTGAAGTGAAAGATAAACCAGGTAATTTGGATAGACCCAATATTGACGGTCAGAAGTCGACAACATTGGAGATGGATGACTCGAAAAAGAAAGATATTGGTTCAGATGGCTCTAAGAAAAATGATAAGCCAAAAGGTGGGCCTAAGAATGGTAAAAAGCGAAAAAAGAAACCGTAGTCTAAGCATTAGTGAGAATCCTAGCTTAGGCTAGGATTTTTTGTTAAATGTGGTATAATATAAAGGTTAAGTTTTAAAGTACATTTTATTTTTAGTCGATGACACACGACAGAAAGGTGGGGATATATGTCGAAAAGACGCGAACGTGAGAAGGCTCAAGAACTTCGTGCCGCAGCAAATTTGCGAATTCGCCGGGATTATTCCCTGGTGAGTCGATGGAGTTTCGAATTTATGGAACCTCATACGGCGATAGATCAGTTTGCCTTGCTTAAGATGTTCAATGCATTTTACTACGGACATCTGCCGAAATTCGATTTTGAGGAAGAAATTCGCTTGCGCGGAATAAAATCCGATGATGTAAGAATTCGCTTGCGTGGAATAGATTCCGATGATGCAAGGAGGCCGAGTGAAATCTTGAATATTCAGTCGATTGAGAAGCTTGATTTGCCGCTTATGAGTAAAGAGGAGCTGCTGAATATTTTCCGGCCTGAAAACTGGAAGGAGATGCAAGAAACTATCGGTGATAGCGAGATTTACTTGGTAACCTCGAAAATGGATAAGTATTATCTAATTTCTACGGATGCCAAGCCGATTTTCAAAGATCGGCTGGATCAAATACATCACGGCGCCACACTCGCCACTTTAGACGAGTAAATATATATATTGGCGTAAACGTTGTGGGTGTAGAGCAGCTTGGGTAGGTGACCTGTCTGGCGCTAGATAGAGCGACCGGGGTGACCCGTATCTAGTGTCAGCGAGTCATCGTCTAAGTTTTTCTACGAAGAGTTCCTAAAGGATGAGGAGCTCTTTTTTATTTTCAATTTGGCACTAAAAAGCCCCTAGATAGGGGCTAGATTTTAGTTAGATACGGCTGGATTTTTTTGAGCGCGGACTTCAGATGACGATCGGTCTGGGTGAGAAGCAAACCTTCATGGACTGCAGTTTCACGTAGATTATGAATGTTATCACCTTGCAAACCGAAGCTGAAATTAACAATGCGATATTCACGCTTGGTTAACTCACGCTGTAAAACCCGCTGAATGTTTTCGAGATGCTTGAGTTCTTTCTGACTTCTCTCGAGATCAATACAAATATCTTCCTCATAGAGCTGATTCCAGTCGTGGACGGTGAGAATTTTGGCGCGATCGGTGAGTTGATAATTATGAGCTTTTCTGGTGATTCTGGGATCACGATATTCCAAAATCAAAGGTTCATAATCGTCGCCGTAAACCGTGCGATAGAGATAATACATGCCGATGATTCTGGAATCGATATTCCGGCAAATCAAATGATTGTATTCAAAAATTTCCATACAAATCTTGAGTGAATGCGGAATACTGCGAATAACTCCTGGATGATACTGCTCCATATAATAGAGGTAGCGGCAATCCCAGATCAAATGCTCTACGGTTTCATAATTACGTTCGACATAATTTTTAACATTACCATCGACCAGATGGTAATAACCGAGCTGACTTAAACTGTCGACTTTCCAAGCTTTACTAACTTCATTTTTCATTGTCCCCTCCTAAAAAATGTGATGTGAATTAAAGGTACGATACGGCGAGGCCGATAACATAATTATAAACTAAATAATGAGTTTGTCAATGTTTTAGATTGACAAAATAGGTTAAATATTATAGAATAACAGAGTAGTCAGTCGTAACTGCTTAGGTTCTTTAATTTTCTAAGACGTTACGATTTTTTCTGTTTTATGGAGGTAGAAAGATGCGAAATGAGGGGTTAAGTAGTGTAATGCCGTTTACAAACCGGGGACTAGTGGATAAGGTGATTCGCGATGAGGCGATCGTCTATGACGTTTGGCGCTTGACGGTGCCAGTTGGTGAAGGCAGAGATGAGCGGCTAGAGAAAGCCGTCAATACGATGGGGGACTTAAAATTTCAGAAAGCTGAAACGAAGATTTTTTTGCCAGGGGTGATGCTCCAGGGCTATCCTTTAAGGAATTTGGAAGATTCTAAGGATAAAACCATAGAAGGCCCTAGTGTGATGCTGGAACTAGATCTTTTGATGCGGATTGACATTTCAGAAAATGCTAAGAAGTATATTCTGAATCGTTTCTTCTTTAGGGAGACACGAGATCAACATATGCAAGACAATGTTTATCTGGGATTCACGAAGGAGAGCAGGATGATTTTGCTGTTTGACGGAATGATGCATCCTGAATTTGCAGAGGCCGTGGATGATACGGTTGATATGGACTGGGATGAATTGAAGTAACGCAAATGAAAAAAATAACCCCTCGTAATGAGGGGTTTCTTTTTTTGGAACCAGGTTTTCAAATTAAATCATGTAAATAATTTTACTAAGTTCAATTTTCTTCAGGATTTCCTTCTCCTGTTTTTTAGCCTCTGGAATGGTGAGTTTAAATTCTGCAGCGGTTTGCGCTAGGGTGTGAGTCCGGTGTTTATTGAAGCCAAAGCGATAGTCGAAATACTTCATTTCAGCCGCGGACAGATAGGTGCGAAGATTGGAGCGGAAAGTTTTGAGGGATTTTTTATAAAGAAGCACGTCATTTTCGTAAATTTTATTCCATTCCAGACAGCTTTGATCGTCTGGGCGGTTCGTTAAACGAAAACGATTGGATTTCTTACAAAATTCCGGTAAAAAACATTCCAGAATGACCGGTTCGTACTTATTGCCGAGTAACACACGTTTAAGATATTTAAGACCGAAGGAATCGGCGACAAAATCAGTTCGAATATAACCGGCAGTGTTCAAGGCGCTGATGATTTCTGCGAAAACTTTTGGGCGATAGGCTTTTAAAGTTTCTGGGTGATACTGCATCATATAGTGCAGGAAGCGTACGTGCCAAACCAATTGATCCATGGAATAGTAATTTTTCTCCACGTAACGTTCGGCGCGCTTGCTAAGCCCGAGTCCGGAAACGGATTTCAGTGTAGATGCAGGTTTACATTTTAATTTTTTCATAGGCATTGCCTCCATAGAAGTGAATCTCAGATGAGATTAGATGAAGTGACGATCGATGTTCGGATACTGAAGTCTAGTGGGTAAATAATAACCTCGGATGAGACTGAGTTTATTAAATTTAGCCATATCCAGTAACATATTGGACATATCATCACTGCAGTGATCGGCATAAAAATAATATTTATGCTGGTTTGTCGTGGTGGCACAGATTAATTCATGCTCGACGCCACGACAATACTCTTTGGCTACGCGCTCAAAATGTGTGATGAGGCTAGTGAAAATTTCTTCACCATCCTTGAATCTAGGGTCGCCATAAATCAGACCACCCAGGAGACATTTGCCGGAAATAGTTATTTCATGATCTTTAAGATGATGATAAAACCGGCTAAAGTCGATCATGACCTCCTGGCGATTAGGGTAACCATCCTTTTCTTCGAAAAAGAGTTGCCAATCTTTCAAAATAGCGATATTTTTGGCATGCGTATCGTGATGAATCAGGGGTAGTTTCATAATATCCTCCTCACAAGAAATGTACCTTAAAACATGGTAGGCAGGGTTCCAAAATTTTAAGGTGCGAGTAAAAACTACCTTTATATTATACAATGTGGTAGCTTTTATGTCAATGAATAACAGGGGTGGAGGTGTTGAAATTGGGTGAAACCAACTAAGTTTTCTGTTCGGTTTTTGTCCCCTTAGAGGGGTCAGCAGCTTTGCAACATTTGAATAGGAGTCATTCTTAAGGTTGT